>NZ_JAIZAP010000013.1 GCF_020404745.1 Aquibacillus saliphilus | reverse complement strand
TTTTAAATCCTCAATGATTTCTGCTTCTCTTGGCATCTTATCACCACCTTTATCGATTGATTTTTTATTAAAATCATTCTACTCTTAATCGATTTAGGTGTCCAAAGGAATAAGGGGGCTTAAAAGAGTTCGCGGTGATTCGCCTGAAAATCTGTGGGATTCGCCCCAGATATCGATTTATTCGCCTCAAATCGACGAAGATTCTCCCCAAACCTATGGTAATTCGGCCGAACCCCAATTATTTTGGTTTACTACAATCTTTCACCTGGGAAAAGGTTAGTAAACAGTAGTTTTAATTAATGAAAAACGAAATAATCAATGCTAATAAGCAGTAATTTGAAACTAGGTTTAATTATACTCCTTCATTTGTGTTATTTGCTTATAAACAGTCATAAATGACCTGAAATCAAACATGTTGTATAACAGGGTTAAATAAAGTTCATACAATTTGAACATTACATGACAGCCAGAAATTTAATAAGATGACAGTAATAAATATTTAAATATTCAGTTAATTTAAGGAGGGTGAGGCTGATGCTTCCGTTTGATATTACCGAATATCAAAACCGTATAAGTGAGACAAAGCAAAAAATGGCAGAAAGTGGAATTGAAGTTTTACTTGTAACGGACCCTGCAAATATGAATTATCTTTCTGGCTATGATGCTTGGTCATTTTATGTTCATCAAATGCTAGTGATTGTAATTGATGAGCCGCAACCAATCTGGATCGGTCGTCACCAAGATGCAAATGGTGCGAAAGCAACGACATGGATTTACGATGACAACGTGATCCCGTATCCAGACTATTATGTTCAATCAGCTATTTATCATCCAATGGATTTTATTTCAGAGATATTGAAACAGATCGGACAATCAAATCGGTATATCGGTGTCGAAATGGATAACTACTATTTCTCTGCCAAAGCCTATCAAAGGTTAAAGAAAGGGTTGCCCAATGCAACGTTTAAGGATGCGGATTTACTTGTCAATCATATACGAATGATCAAGTCTGACCAAGAAATAGAATATATGAAGCGAGCTGCTAAAATCGCAGAGAAAGCGATGTATAAAGGGGCATCGAGCATACGCGCTGGAAATCGTGAGTGCGATGCTGCAGCAGAGATTTACTATCAAATGGTTTCTGGTACAGAGGAATATGGCGGAGACTATCCGGCAATCGTTCCCTTATTACCTTCTGGAGAAAACACAGGTGCACCACACATAACTTGGTCAGAGCGACGTTTCACGGAAGGTGAAGCAGTAATTATCGAACTTGCTGGTTGTTATAAAAGATACCATGTACCACTGGCCAGAACAGTATCAATAGGAACTCCATCCAAAAAACTTCAAAGAATTTCTCCAATTGTTATTGATGGAATAAATGAGGTGTTACAGGCTACTAGGCCTGGAATGACGTGTGGTGAGGTTGAGTCAGTTTGGCGAAATAGTATTAAGAAACATGGCATTGAGAAAGAAGCAAGATTAGGCTATTCCGTCGGATTAAATTATCCGCCTGATTGGGGGGAACACACAGCCAGTATTCGGATGGGAGATCAAACGGTCCTACAACCAAATATGACATTTCATTTAATACCAGGGTTATGGTTTGATCATTATGGTATTGAAATTAGTGAATCAATTCGAATAACAGAAAGTGGATGCGAAACGTTCACTAATTATCCAAGAGAGCTAATTATTCAAGATCCTTTCCCTCCACTTAATCAGCATGGGGGAAAAATAAGCTAACCATCAGAAAGTTTTAGTCATCACTAGAGATAGTGGCGTTCTTGCTTAATATAAAACAGTAGCTACTAAAAAATTATAAGGAGGAATTGATGATGAGAGAACCAAAAATGGGAACAAGAGCAATTTGGGCAGGTGAAAAGGAACAATTGGCATTTGGAGCTACTCAAGTTCCAGTAGTACACAGTGTGTCTTTTGGCTACGATGATATGGATGAATGGTATGATGTAGCAACTGGAAAAAAAGAAGGACACATTTACGGACGTAATACCAATCCAACTGTTCAAGCCTTTGAAGATAAAATTAAAAACTTGGAAGGTGCTGAAGCTGCCACAAGCTTTTCGACCGGGATGGCAGCAATCAGTAATACACTTGCTACCTTGCTTTTTCCTGGAGATCGGGTGATCTCAATTAAAGATACCTATGGCGGAACAAACAAAATCTTTACCGAGTTCTTACCAAAGCAAAATATCGACGTTGTTTTGTGTGATACCGGTGATCACCAGGCAATTGAAAAAGAACTTAGCAAAGGCTGTAAGGTGCTTTATCTAGAAACCCCAACAAATCCAACTGTAAAAATCACAGATATCAAAAGGATGGCTGAGGCAGGTAAAAAGGCTGGAGCAATTGTTATTGTTGATAACACGTTTGCCACGCCAATCAATCAAAATCCGTTAGCATTAGGTGCAGATTTAGTTATTCACAGTGCAACCAAGTTTTTAGGAGGTCATGCGGATGCACTTGGTGGTTCCGTTTGTGGATCAAAGGAATTAGTTGACTCCATTTATCATTACCGTGAAATAAATGGAGCGACACTCGACCCAATGTCAGCGTATTTGCTGTTACGAGGCATGAAGACATTGAAGTTGCGAATTGAAAAGCAATGTGAAAATGCAATGGCGGTAGCACGTTATTTAAAATCAGTTGATATCGTAGAATCCGTTTTTTATCCAGGCTTAGAGGATCATCCTGGCCACGAGATAGCTATGAAACAAATGAACGATTTTGGTGGCATGCTAAGCTTCTCTGTTAGAGGAGGAGTCGATACGGTTAGACATTTACTTCCTAAATTAAAATATGCCAACCGAGCAGCAAACCTTGGATCAGTTGAAACAATAGTTGGACCATCCAGAACGACTAGCCATGTGGAGTGCACACCAGAAGAACGGGCTGCGATGGGAATTCCTGAAGGTTTAATAAGATATTCAGCTGGTATTGAGGATATTGAGGATTTAATTGATGACTTAGAGCAAGCATTTCAATCATTGCCAGAAAGTCTATTTGTCAATAGCTAAAGGGAGGTATGGTCCCTTGCAATTGGAGAATTGGGATACAACAAAGCGTTCAGAATTTTTGAAGTCAGAGTTAATTGATTGGCGTCGTCATTTGCATCGCTATCCGGAATTAAGCTTTCGGGAGAAAAAAACCAGTGACTTTATAAAACAGATCCTTGAAGCTGAACAAGTATTTGATATCCAAACAGGCATAGCCGGTCATGGCATTGTTGCTACGTTGTCGTCTGGGAATGGCCCTATAATTGGCGTTCGAGCAGATATGGATGCGTTACCAATTGAGGAGCAGACTGGAATGGAATACAGTTCTGAACACTTGGGTGTAATGCATGCTTGTGGACATGATGCTCATATGACGATGCTATTAGGCGCAGCTAGATTATTAGCTGAAGATTATAAACTAGATAAAATCAATGGAACAATTAAATTTATTTTTCAACCAGCTGAAGAAGCAGCTGACCAATATGGGTTAACGGGTGCTCCTTACATGATCCGTTCAGGTGCAATCAATGACCTTGAGGCGGCAATTGCATTACATGTTTGTCCTTGGCGAAATACAGGAGAAATACTAGTTAACAAAGGTCCTAGTATGGCTAATATCGATAATTTTTTCTTAACGATAAATGGAACCGGGGGACATGGTGGTTATCCGCACCAAGGTACAGATCCGATTTGGATGGCAACGTATATCCTACAAGGTATATACAGTCTGATCAGCAGAAAAATAAATCCATTAGATGTTGGAACAATTAGCATCGGGGAAATTCACGCGGGTCATACCTCAAATGTTATTCCAGAAAGCGTACAAATAAAAGGAACGATAAGATCCTATACGACAGAGATTCGTGAGCAATTAATAGAAGAATTACAGTCAATAGCGAAAATTACAGAAACATTAGGTGGGTACTTCACCCTTGATATTGAGCGCGGGGAACCAGCGCTTTATAATCATCCATCAATAACAGATTTATTTAAAGATGTTGCAGGTTCGTTATATCCGAACATGCCGATTTACGAAGGGCCGTTTGGCATGGGTGGAGAAGACTTTGGCCACATTACAAATGATATACCTGGTGCGATGTTTTTTCTTGGATGTGCATTAAACGGTGATACAACAGGTAGTCTGCATACTTCTGATTTTCAGATAAATGAAGATGCGTTGCCAATTGGTGTAGCGCTTTTAACGGAAAGCACCCACCGTCTTCTAGCTAATAACGGAAAACTTTGGAGGTGAGCTAATGAGTACAAAAGTGGCGTTTATTGGTTTTGGAGGTGTAGGTCAGTCACTAGCTGAATTGTTTTTAAAGCAAAAGGAAAACTTGAATAAGTCGCACCTGTTAAATCCAGTTGTCGTAGCTGTGTCTGATGTAATGAAAGGTTCTATTTACCATCCTGAAGGACTAGATGTGGAAACGTTATTAGCTACCATTAAACAAACTGGCAATGTGGAAGACTATCCGAATCAACCAGGGCTAATTCGCGGCTGGGATAGTTTAGAGACAATCAAGCATTCTAACGCAGACGTCATTGTCGAGGTTACTTTTACAGATGTAAGAACCGGTCAACCAGCAATTGATCACTGTAGGGCAGCTTTTGAAAATAATAAGAGTGTTGTAACAACAAATAAAGGACCGGTAGCTCTTGCTTACAATCAACTAGCAGCACTCGCAGAGGAGAACGGCGTGTTCTGGGGATTTGAAGGCACTGTCATGAGTGGTACGCCGGCGCTCCGGATGCCTGTAACAACCTTAGCTGGAAATGAAATTACAGAAATAAAAGGAATTTTAAATGGAACAACAAATTATATTCTAACTGAAATGGAAAAAGGAGAAACCTATCAAGCGTCTTTAGAAAAAGCACAGAGTCTTGGTTATGCTGAAGCAGATCCAACTAGTGATGTCGAAGGACTTGATGCCAGATATAAAACAGCTATTCTATCTAACTATTTAATGGGTACTCCACTTGTGGCTGAAGATATTTATTGCAAGGGAATAAGTGACTTTACATTGGATATGGTTAAAGAGGCTTCAAAAAACAACCAAAAATGGCGTTTATTAGCCCGACTTACTAAAGAAAATGGAACGGTGAAGGCATCTGTTAAACCGGAGCTAGTTGATAACGATGACCCATTAGCAGGTGTTATTGGTCCGACGAATGCCATTGTTTATCAGTGTGATTTAGCAGGACCTATTATGTTAACCGGGGCAGGTGCTGGCTTAGTTGAAACTGCTTATTCACTACTAATCGATATTATTCATTATCATAGGCAATACGCTCTAACAAAAATTTAAGGAGGGTGGTCTTCATGCAACTACAAGCTAGACAGGAAAAAATGTTGTTGGCAGGACAATGGATAGCGGCAAACCGGACATTTGATGTGATTAATCCACAGGATAATCAACTTCTAGCAAAAGTACCAAAGGCATCAGAAAATGATATGTTATTTGCAATTGAAAAGGCACAAGAAGCATATCTTAGTAATCGCTCATGGCCTACACATGAACGAATGGCAGTACTAAATAAGGCTGCTTCCTATATGGAAAAAAATAAACAAAAATTTGCGGAAACAATTGCAACGGAAGGTAGTAAAACAATTAACGAGGCTCGTAAAGAGGTGAAGCGAGCAATCCAGACGATTCGAATAAGTGCAGAAGAAGCAAGAAGAATCAATGGCCAAACAATTAATTTTGATCAAAATGAAGGCAGTGAAAATAGAGTAGGCTATTCTTACCGTTTTCCAATTGGAGTGATTGGTGCGATTACTCCATTTAATGATCCACTTAATTTAGTAGCTCATAAAGTGGGTCCAGCGATAGCGGCAGGCAATGCGATTGTAGTAAAACCAGCATCCGTTACCCCACTTAGCGCCTTGTTATTGGCCGAAGCATTCACACGTGCAGGGCTTCCTGCAGGGTTACTATCTGTTATTACTGGTTCAGGCAGGGAAATTGGGGAGACGATGGTTACTCACCCAGCAATTAAAATGATTTCCTTTACTGGTGGAACTAATGCTGGCGAGACAATAGCTCATCAAGCTGGAGTCAAAAAAATAAATATGGAGCTTGGATCAAATTCGCCAGTTATTGTACTAAATGATGCAGATATTCAAGATGCCGTTGCGTCTTGTGTGTCCGGTGCATTCTCAGCTGTCGGTCAAAATTGCATCGGTGTTCAACGAATTTACGTAGAAAAAGACGTTTATAGTAGCTTTCTAGAATCAATGAGGGAACGTACTTCAGAGCTGCAAGTTGGCGATAAGATGAATGAATTAACGGATGTAGGGCCAATGATTAACGAACGAGAAGCAAAACGGGTTGAGTCCTGGGTGAATGAAGCATTAGTAGACGGTGCGAGAATACAAGTTGGTGGTAATAGAGATGGAGCATTCTACTATCCGACAATACTAACTGACGTACCACAAACAGCTAAAATAGCTCAAGAAGAGATCTTTGGTCCAGTTGTGTTAGTCTTCCAAGTAGAAGACGTCTATCAAGCTATTGAACAATCAAATGCTGTTGATTATGGTCTGCAAGCCGGTATCTTTACTGCTGATATTGAAAAATCATTTTTAGCAATTCAACAGCTAGATGTTGGAGGAGTTATGGTCAATGATAGTAGTGATTACAGAATAGATGCCATGCCATTTGGTGGAGTGAAAAACTCTGGATTAGGAAGAGAAGGTGTAAGGTCGACAATTGAAGCGATGACAGAACAAAAGGTTGTTTGTTTCAGACTGAGACAGCATTCCCTTTAAATGTTAAAGAACAGGAAGCCTCTAGATGTGAGGCTTCCTGTTCTTTTTCCAACTAATCGATCTGGTGAATCGTAGGGAGTTGTTGTTGCTTTTATTGGTAACGATTTTAAATTGATCATATTCGTTTATTAGTTCAGATATAGTCATGTTAGATAAGTCATCATTATCTTCTTCCTTGGCAACGCCTTGATTGATTAATTGTGCAATTAAAAACTCTTTTTGCTGCTGTACAGCTTCTCGTAAATAAGCCAAATTAATCGCCTCTTTCTGCACCAAAATAGTTAAGTGATAGTAATGTTATTCTTACCAAATTAATCTTGATGTAAACGTTCTATTATATGAATTTATCAACAATTTTGTGACAGCGTTGATGCTTTTTGTTTTAGTGAGTGATGAGAAATTACTTAAAATAGAAGTAACTAGAGGGTTCGTTTTTAACAAGAGGGGTAGGGTCGGACGTTTAGCCGACCGGCAGAATAGTCAACAATTAGTAGTTAAGCATAATGGGTTCGGTTATGAAAAATGGATTGAATGGAAATACCGTTTTATAAACGAATCGTGTTTGTTCGGGAGATTGCTGATGATACAGAAGATTAAACATCATCCGTTTAATTAGGTATTAAGAATAACACGGTCAAGCTTTCTTCTTGGAGGTAAGGGTTTTACCGAATTGGACTTTGAAAGGGTTTGTCAAAACGCAGTGAAATGAACAAAGTTAATAAACAATCAATCAACTGAATCTTTGTCTTACGTAAAACAAATGAGTAGTTTCTGTGATTAATAGGTCTATATAATAATTGAATAGGGTGGTTTAACTGCCGGCTGGGGATGATAACTATACGGAGGTCTCCCTGAGTCAATTCCTGTCACTGGCAAAAAACCTCCGCACCGAGGCTAGCCTTAATCTAGTCGAGGTGATTAAGGCGTGTATCTGTCATCAATTCGATAAATAGTTGTGCGAAAACAGGATCCCATTGTGTACCTTTGCCACCTGCTATGATTGACAGTGCTTTTTCTTTTGCCATTCCTTTTCGGTAAGGACGGTCTGACGTCATCGCATCATATGCATCTGCAACTGCTAGTATTCGTCCGAAAATTGGAATATCAGTTCCTGCTAATTGATCGGGATAGCCTTTTCCATCATATCGTTCGTGATGATTCCTTACCCCTGGGATAAGAGCTACCATGGCTTCTTTGGGATTGATCTGTTCTAGAATACCAGAGCCAATTGTAGGGTGTTTTTTAATCTCGTCAAATTCCTGTTCTGTTAACTTCCCATCCTTAAGTAAGACTTCATCCCTAACACCTATTTTACCAATATCGTGAAGTTGTGCTGACTTTCTTAGCAAACTTAACTCCTCGTTAGATAATTTTGCCGCTAGCCCTATTTGATAGGCGAAATGTGCAACTCGAGTAGAATGGCCAGCCGTGTAAGGGTCTCGTGCATCTAATGTCGCTGCGAAAACAGAAAAATAACTTTCTATTAAGTCTTCGTTCAATGTTTCTTTTTCAATAATTGAATGGGTCATATGGTTGAAGCCTGCAATAAGTCTTGAAAACTCATCAGAATAATAACCGTTGATTAATTCCATCTTTCCAGTTTGTACATTCTTCAATCCTTGTTGAAGTTGGTTTATTGGTTGCTCTATTTCGCGGGTTAACAATTTGGAGAAGTAAATGGAAATTAGTACTACAATCACCATAATAATCCCAGCCCATCGCCAATAGTCAAAAACTAATTGTGAGTCGAATTGTAATAGGCGAATATATGTGGCTAAACTAAAAAGTGTCACTGGAAAGACGCCAATAAACAAAATGCTAAAAAAGAATTTTTTCTTAATACTGATAAGAACATAATCTTCAAATGATAAATCAACTTGGTAGTGGGTTAAAGTACGATCCTTTAAGACTTTTAAAATCGGTTTGATAGCAGTTGTAGTTAGTAAAAACTCAATAATGGCATGTAAAAATGCAATTAGGAATGCGCCCATCCATGCAAAGGTAATGTAGTAATAAGGGATAGCAAGAAGGTCAGTATAAATAAATAAACTAGTTAAAATAGATGCTGGAATTGCTAATCCTAAGAAATGCGGAAGCATAATTCGTTTAAAAGTTAACAATGGAAATTGCAATGTCCCAAGATAAGCACTTCTCAAATTACCCAACGAACTATTTCCTTTATCAAAACCGTCTTTAATTGGTTGGATGTGCAATCGAAATACAAGAAACTCACTTACAAACATGGATAGAATGGAGATTAATAATACTATTAGTAACAGCCCTAAGTCTTCAGCAGGTAATTCAAGGGTTTGACTAATAAATGTACTACCAACGATAATAACTGCTACAAGCGAACCTAGAATATAGTTTCGTATAATGTTTGTTTGGAACTGCTTAAAATTCATAAATATTCTCTCTTTCTATAAGAATCACAGATTTATTAAATAGTTAATCTTAAATAGTGCTAGATTGATTAAGATTTATGTACATAGTATAAATAGAATTAACTGTCTACGCTACCCGGAATGCTTGTGCAGATGTAATGTATTATTCCCCTCAAGCATGGTAAGATTTGTTTGAAGTTATAATAAGGAGTTAATTAGTATGCAGAAACAGCACGATTTCACGAGTGGTAGCATTGTAAAGCAATTGTTTGTCTTTTCAGGGCCAATTATGTTTACGAATCTCCTACAAGTCTCGTATCAATTTGCTGACAGTTTATGGGTAGGTAATTTACTAGGTGCGAACGCATTAGGGGCGGTCGCTATTGCAAGTACAGTTATCTTCACAATCCTATCTTTTATTATTGGAATAAATAATACAACCTTGACTGTTTTATCTCAGCAAAAAGGCAAAGATAATCATCAAGGGTTAAAAAGGTATTTAAATGCATTTGTTGTTACGTTAACGATGATGGCGGTTGTGTTAGGTTTGATTGGATTTATAGCCTCTGAATCAATTTTAAAACTATTAGGAACACCTGAAGCTATGCTTATTGACGCCAAAGTTTACTTGCAAATAAATGCGCTTGGAATTTTATTTTTGTTAGGTTATAACTTTATTGGTACTGTACTAAGAGCGTTAGGAGATAGTCGAACTCCATTACGATTTGTAATTTTAGCAGTCATATTAAACATTATACTCGACCCAATCTTTATTGCGGTCTTAGATTTTGGAATAACGGGTGCAGCTTATGCAACTGTCACTGCTCAAGGTGCTGCATTCATATATGGGATGATTCATGTGATAAGAAATGAATTAGTTCCATTTCAGGTGCCAAGTTTTCCTAGTAAGGATGAGGTTAAATTAATTTTAAATCTTGGTATTCCCTCAGGGCTGCAAATGTCGGTTATTTCTGCGGGTGTAGCAGCGATTATGAGTGTGGTAACTTCTCATGGAGAAGCTGTTGTAGCAGGGTTTAGTGCAGCACAACGCTTGGATAGTTTGGTTATGCTTCCAGCAATAGCGCTTGGAACCGCTGTTAACAGTATGGCAGGTCAAAATATAGGTGTGAACAAGTGGGACCGAGTCCGTCAAATATCCAAATATGGTGTCATCTATAACTTGTCGATAATGCTTTTCATCGCTTTATTAATCATTCTGTTTGCACAGTATGGAATCGAGTTATTTATTCAAGATCCAGTGGCAGTAGAGTTTGGCGCAAGATACTTAACAATTATTGCGTTCTTTTACCCATTCTTGGGACTTAATTTTATTCTCAACGGAATTGTTAGGGCATCTGGAGCAATGTATCAAGTTTTGGTGCTAAATATTATTTCGTTCTGGATACTTAGGTATCCTTTAACATATCTTTGTTCAACGTTATTTGGTAGTGATGGTATTGCCTATGGAATGGGGCTAAGCTTCGTGATTAGCAGTATTCTAGCTTATTTATATTACAAATATGGAAAATGGCAAGACAGGGAATTGTTTAAGCAAAAAGAGGTAATTTCTAAGGGATAAATGGAGGGGAAGGGTAGTAGTATTATAATTCTGACTACCCTTATTGGATGGTTTCAATAATCTATTCGACTGACAATAAGGCTTTAATACCGTCAACACCAACGGCATAAGTATCAAACTGTCCATTAATTACTCTAATCATTGTTGGAGTGCCGGTTATTTCTATTTCCTCCGCGTTTTGGGGTTCGAGGTTGGCAAAAGGAGTATTATGGGTAGCAATAATGTCATTTTTTTGATTGGTGTTAAATGACCAACTAACTAGGGTTTCATTCTGGAAATCTTCTATATCGATTCCATCATTAATTTTTTCTTCGCCATCGACTAATTTGCCGATTACAACGTCATACTTCTGGTGGTGTGTTTCCCAATTATACCAAGCTTGTTGATTGTTAGTTTTCAACATATCTACAATATAAAGAGCGGTGTTGCTGTCATTTGCATACTTAATCACATCATCTTCAATTTCCTCACAGTATTTGCAAGAGTCCTGCCAAAAGTAGACAATAAAATCGTTAGCTGTTTGAGCAAAGGTTTCTTGGTAATCTATTTTATTAATGTCATTTAAATCTCTTATGGTGGTATTATTGTTGCTGTTTGAAACGAATATAAATCCACTAACAATTACTAGTGCGAGCACGATTGTAGCAATAGTTATTGATTTTTTCAACATGTCGTTCTCCTTTACCTTTATAGTATAAAACATGTCTATTATAATGTGATTTAATTCACATGTATATCTATTGTGAGCAAATGTCGTTAGTTTGTAGATTTTATACTCATTTCAAAAGAAAAGACCAACCATACGGGCAGGTCTGAAAATTCTCTATAAGCTTGGATTTTTACGATGTTTTGTCGCTTGTTCATAGCCATAGGCTAATTCGATTAGTTTAGCCTCATTGTATGCAGTCCCTGTCAGTGTAATACCAATTGGTCTTTCGCCCGTGGTGTAACCAGCAGGTACAGTTATTGACGGATAACCAGCTTTGGCTGCAATATCTGCACCGTAGTTGTTTGCGAATAAGAGTGCATCCAATTGATGTTCTTTAATAACGGCATCAATTCCTTTTTCCTTTGACAGCTTTAAGTCTTCTAAACGGGCATCAATGTATTCGGCCTCTGTTAACGTACCACTTTTTTCTTCAGATTCTAGCAATAATTTTTGCCCATACTTCAAGGTGGAGTCAGCATGATCAAGATTATATTTTATAACTTCAGCCAGGGAGTGAACAGGAACATTTGCTGATAGGTTAGCTAAGTAGGCATTTAAGTCGCTTTTAAACTCATGGAATAAAACAGTGTAGTTTGATGGATTTGTAGCAATTTCAACAGGATCTATTATTTTGGCACCTTGCGCCTTCATGTCCTCGATTGCTTTTTCAACAAGTCCTAATTCATCGCTATCAAGCTCAGCTAGGTAATTTCGATCGACACCAATTCTAGCGCCTTTTAAACCGTCGCTATTTAAGTGTTTCGTATAGTCGAATTCTTTATTTTTAATACTAGTTCTCGTTGCAGGGTCCAACTCATCAACTCCTGCTAATACTCCTAGTAGTATGGCTGAATCTGTAACAGTGCGTGTCAATGGTCCTGCTGTATCTTGGCTATGGGCGATAGGGATAATACCAGTTCGACTAATTAATCCGACTGTTGGTTTAATGCCGACTAGTGAGTTACTACTAGCTGGGCTAAGTATGGAACCACTTGTTTCTGTTCCAATACTTGCAGCCGCAAATCCAGCTGCAACAGCTGCTGCAGGACCTGAACTGGAACCTCCAACATCAATCCTACCTGGCCCATAAGGGTTTAACACTTGTCCGCCTCTAGAGCTATAACCATTGGGCATACCCTCTGTCATAAAGTTGGCCCACTCCGTTAAGTTCGCTTTGCCTAATATCAAGGCTCCAGCTTCTCTAAGTTTTTTGGCAACAAACGAGTCCGCTTTTGCATAGTTGGTAGCTAAAGCGATGGAGCCTGCACTAGTATGCATTTTGTCCCCGGTATCAATATTATCCTTAAGTAAAATTGGAATACCATGAAGCGGTCCTCTTGAACCAGTTTGTTCTCTTTCAGTATCTAATGCTTCTGCAATATGTATGGCATCTGGATTAAGTTCAATAATTGCATTTATTTTCGTCTTATTTTTATCGTATTTAGCTATTCTGTCCATATACTTCTTAGTCAAATGAAGAGAAGTTTCTTCACCTTTTTCTAGAGCCTGCCTGATTTCTTCAAGCGTTCTATAATTTTCACTCAAACTTTTTCCTCCTCAAAGCGTTAAGCTATAACAATTAATTTGATTGTAAAAAGGTCATGAATAGAAATTAAATCTTTTTAATGCCTGTTAACGGGTACAAAAAATATGTCAACATTGTTATTGACAAAAGCACTTTTAGATAGTCTTGCTATAACAACTGGAAACGCTTTATTCTAAAGATAAGATATTTATTAATAGTACCATAAATTAAAAAGGAGGATTTACATGGCACAAAAAGGATTTCGTGCAAAAGTACAACAGTTTGGTAGTTACTTAAGTGGTATGATTATGCCTAATATTGCTGCATTTATCGCGTGGGGACTTATAACCGCATTATTTATTCCAACAGGCTGGTATCCTAATGAAGGTCTAGCAGAAATGGTCGATCCGATGATCATTTACCTGTTGCCATTATTAATTGGTTTTACAGGTGGTAGGTTAGTATATGATATTCGTGGTGGTGTCGTTGGTGCTACAGCCACAATGGGGGTTATCGTAGGCGCAGATATCCCAATGTTCCTTGGTGCAATGTTAATGGGACCCCTTGGTGGTTACCTCATTAAAAAGATTGATGATGCTTTGTTACCAAAGATTCGTTCTGGATTCGAAATGCTTTATAATAACTTCTCTGCAGGTATTTTAGGAGCAATTCTAGCAGGTATTGCTTACGGAGTTATTGGACCAATTGTTCAAGGTCTAAATAATGCTTTAGGAGCAGGGGTAGAAGTTATTGTAAATGCTGGATTATTACCATTAGCAAGTATATTTATTGAGCCAGCTAAGGTATTATTCTTAAACAATGTAATTAACCACGGGATTTTAAGCCCACTCGGCGTAGAACAGGCCGCTGAGGCAGGAAAGTCGATCTTATTCTTATTAGAAACTAACCCTGGACCAGGTCTAGGTATTTTACTAGCATTTATGGTATTTGGAAAAGGAATGTCAAAAAGCTCTGCATACGGTGCATCGATCATTCACTTTTTCGGCGGGATACATGAAATTTACTTCCCATACATTTTAATGAAGCCAGCACTAATTTTAGCTGCTATCGGTGGTGGTGCAAGTGGTGTACTAACTTTCACAATCTTTAATACAGGATTATCTGCTACACCATCACCAGGAAGTATCTTTGCTTTACTCGCGATGACACCAAAAGGGAATCATATTGGCATGTTACTAGGGGTTATTGTTGCAACAGCAGTATCTTTCCTAATTGCTTCGCTCATTTTAAAAACAAGCAAAGTAGAAGAGGAAGAAGAAGGTTTATCCGCAGCAACTGGTAAGATGGAAAACTTAAAAGGAAAGAAAAGCTCTGTCTCAGGTTCATTAAGCAACGCTGAAGTTGCTACACCAGAGGAAGTATCTGAGGATAATGTAGATAAAGTTGTCTTTGCATGTGATGCAGGAATGGGCTCGAGTGCAATGGGCGCATCATTATTACGAGATAAGTTTAAAAAAGCTGGTATTAACATTGATGTTACAAACACTGCAATTAATCAGCTTCCAAGTGATGCGGATATTATCATCACACATAAAGATTTAACGGATCGTGCCAAAGCAAAAGTACCAACTGCTCATCATATTTCAGTTGAAAATTTCTTGAACAGTCCAAGGTATCAAGAATTAGTAGAAAGATTAAAGAAATAGTATAAACAAACCCTCCAGTGACTAGTATGTACTGGAGGGTTTTATTTACTGTGTAGGAAATTATAAAATGATTGCCATGTGGAATCAATAATAGGATTGTCCACGTCCTGCTCCGGCACCTACACTTTTGTTCTTAAATAATGTCAACAAGTAATTGGACTAATTTAGTAGTGATACACATTGTTTTTATCGGTCATTAACAGTTATTATCAAAGTAGAAGTAATTAGATGTTGTCACCATCTATTAATCAGAGTCACTGTGGGAGGTGGGTTATCTGTACATTTCTGGTAGGGAACGAAAGATTCTAGAATTTTTATTAAGTCAACAAGGAGAGGCAACCATTAGGCAACTTGCGGACAATCTAGATGTTAGTTCTAGAACGGTACACCGAGATTTAAAAAGTGTTGAGGACCTTCTTAAACAATACAATTTAAGGATAAGCAAGAAATCTGGTGTCGGTATTCATATAACAGGTGACACGGCAGATAAAGAGTTGCTAGAAAGAGCGTTATTTAATGTTCAACACACAGACTACACCCCAGAAGAAAGACATGCGATTATTACTTCAACTTTATTAGAAAGTAATCAACCAATTAAATTATTTACACTTGCAAATGAGCTCCATGTGACAATTGCGACAATTAGTAATGACTTAGATAAAATTGGTGAGAAATTAACAGATTACCAATTAGAGCTTATCCGTAAAAGAGGTTATGGGGTTAAGGTCGAAGGAAAAGAAGAGAATAAACGAGCAGCATTAAGCTATCTAATATCACAGCATATGGACGAATTTGATTTCATTTCTCTTTTACGAGAAAATATCGAAAAAAAATCCAATCAACAGTTGGATACTATTTCTAATCGACTGCTTGGTCTGGTTGATCGAAGTAAATTGTTAACAATTGAGAAAAGTGTAGAGAGATTGAGGTCAGAACTACCATATGAATTAGCTGATAGTGGATATATTGGTCTTGTTGTCCATTTAGCTCTTGCAATTGAAAGGCTTCAACATGGAGAAAATATACAATTTGATTCGAATTATCTTCATGATATCGAGGATACAAACGAATACGAAATAGCTGAAAAAATGATTAAAGACTTAGAAAAAGCTTTTCAAATGAAAATCCCAGATGATGAAATTGGTTATATCACCATGCACTTAATGGGCGCAAAAATACGATATGATCATGATTACTTATTGGAAGAATCGTCATTAGATATAGCCTATAAGGCGAAAGAGTTAATAAGTTTTATAAGTAATCAATTTGATGAAGAATTAACGAATAATTCACGATTGTTAAGTGACTTAGTTGCTCATCTTAAACCGACTATTTATCGGTTAAAAAAACAGATGAATATTAAAAATCCGTTGTTAAAAGAAATCAAAGAAGATTATCAGGATCTGTTTACTATTATTGACTTAGGAGTAAAAGAAGTATTTACTGATACAGATTTTCCAGACGAAGAAATAGGTTATCTTGTCCTACATTTTGCATCAGCGCTACTTACTGTCGAGGACAATCTAGAGGTGAATGCGTTAGTTGTATGTTCAAGTGGAATAGGGACTTCAAAAATGTTAGCATCACGTTTAAACCATCAAATACCTGAAGTAACCCAAGTAACTACTAAATCACTTTTTGAACTAGAAAAAATGGATTTATCTGATTACAACCTAATTATTTCAACGATTCCATTAAGAGATATGACTAATGAATATATTCTAGCGTCTCCTATTCTTACCCAATCTGAAATTCATAAAATCAAACGGTATGTAAGGCGCTTGAAGGTTAGTAAAGGTGCTGGGCAAAAACCAGTAGCTAAAAAAGACGAAGTGAAATCGAGAGAAAATATTTTAAATAGGCTACAAATGATGCAACGCTATTCTAAAGTAACACTAGATTTATTACTTGGACTTCGGGTATACCAATTAAAAGGGAAGAAATCAATTGAACAAGTATTGGAAAGCGCTAGTGCTAAGCTGAAGGAAGAACAAGTGATTGAGGATAATGAGTCTGTTGTGGAAGATCTTATTAAGCGTCAACAATTAGGAGGTCTCGGTATTCCTAATACATCACTGGCACTATACCACACGCGTAATGAATCAATCAGAAGACCTATATTTTCTATCTATGCTCTAGATCACGCAATTACGGTAGGTTCAATGGATAATAATAAAAAGATAGATGTAGATAGTGTTCTACTTATGCTTGCGCCAAGTAGTGCTACAGAGGAGAGTTTAGATATCCTAAGTTATATCAGTGGACTGATTATCAGTGGCCAGGAAAGCATAAGTGTTTTTCAATCAAAAGATGAATCTAGAATTAATCAATTTTTATCACATCAATTAAATGAATATATTAATCAAAAGTTATAAGAAGGAGTGTTTTAGGGTTATGGCAAAACAAATTTTAACAAAAGAAAATATTAGTTTAGAAGTGTCGTTAGATAATAAAGAGGAAGCTATCCGTTACACTGGAGACATCCTTGTGAAAAATGGCTATGTGGAACGGTCTTATGTTGATAAAATGTTAGAACGTGAGCAAGTGACCTCTACTTTTATCGGTAATAATGTAGCCATTCCTCATGGTACTGAGGATGCGAAAATTGCTGTAAAGGAGACAGGGTTATCTGTGGTGACGGCTCCAGAGGGGATAGATTTTGGGAACGGCAATATTGTGAAAATTTTAATAGGTATTGCTGGTAAAGGAGACGAGCACTTAGAAATTTTGTCTAAAATTGCTCTAGTATGTGCTGATGAAGATAATATTGAAAAAATAGTAAATGCAAAGTCAGCGGAAGATATTATAGATATGTTTAATGAGGTGAATTAAATGTTTGCAGTTCATTTCGGGGCAGGCAATATTGGCAGAGGTTTTATTGGAGCCTTATTATATAAGTCAGGATATACTACCCAGTTTGTCGATGTAAATAAAAATATTATTGATGAGTTGAACGAAAAACGACAATATAAAGTCGTGTTAGCTGATCAGTTTAAAGAAGAATTCCTAGTTGAAAATGTATCTGGAATAAATAGTGTTGATAATCCTGAAAAAGTTATTGAGGCAATTGTTAAAGCCGATATTATTACCACCGCTGTAGGACCTAATATTTTACCAATTATAGCTGAGATAATAGCAAAGGGTTTAAGTCAAAGGAAATCAGTCACAGATCAACCATTAACTATTATTGCTTGCGAGAATATGATAGGGGGTAGCTCCCTTCTAAAAGAAAAGGTTTTAGAACATGTAACAGATCAAGAGAAAGCAGAATTTGTAAAGTTATACGGTTTTCCGGACTCAGCAGTCGATCGAATTGTTCCAAACCAAGTAAACGAGGATCCGTTAACTGTATCTGTTGAACCATATTATGAGTGGGTTGTAGAAGATACAGATGTAAAAGGAAGTAAACCACCAATTGATGGAATCACCTATGTAAATGATTTAGCGCCTTATATTGAACGAAAATTATTTACCGTGAACACAGGTCATGCAGTTGTAGCATATCTTGGACGTCACTTTGGTTACAAAACAATTAAGGAAGCGATGGATTCTGACCGAATAAAAGGATGGACTAAGGCTGCACTTAGTGAATCAGGTGAGGCTTTAATTCAGATGTATCATTTTGATAGGGAAAATCACGAGAATTATATAACTAAGATTCTTAATAGATTTGTAAACCCATATATCTCTGATGAGGTAACACGAGTTGGACGTGGACCGATCCGCAAACTTGGTGGAAATGATCGCTTAATTCGACCAGCAAGTCTTTATTTAGAAAAAGTAGATAAAGAGCCTATTTATTTAGCGAAAGCAATTGCTGCCGCACTTCTTTACCGGTTTGATGAAGACGAAGAAGCAGTTTCACTTCAACAAACAATTAAGAATAAGGGTTATCAACAAACACTGCAAACAATATCTGGATTGAGTTTGGATCATCCTTTAATGCCGATTATTATCAATCAATTAAAGGAATTAAAAAAGTAACAATTAAAACCGCCAAGTTACCGTAACAGGTACTTGGCGGTTTTAGGTTATTGGGTAGCTGTCACTTCTCGTTTTAAAACATACTTTTCTTTGTCAGGTTTGGCTACAATATTCTTTTCTACAATGCGGTTTTTAAAGTAACTTATCACCAACGATGTAATTGCAATTGAGAAAACTGAGGCTATTCCTTTAGTTAGTCCTACTGCGTATAAGCTTGTCAGTACTACTGAAAAGTCAAAGATGAACGTCGTTAAACCAGGATTAAAATTATATCTTTTGTGCAGAAATAATGCGAGTATATTTGCTCCCCCAAGTGAAGAGCCATTTGCAAAAAGAAAAGATAGTCCAATACCAATTAATAAACCGCTAATGATTGTACCAATCCAAATTGGAATCGAAAAAGTTGGTATCAGGTAGTTAAAACTAGTGAAAACAGATAATAAACTTACTGAGCAGGTAGTCGAAATCGTGAACTTCCAACCCATTCTGATAACTGAGAAGATATAAAATGGAATATTTATTAGGAAGAATATAATAGAAAAGGGTGATGAGAAAAGGTAGGAGAGGTTTAGAGCAAGTCCTGCTGTTCCTCCTGTAACTATTTGCGAGCGATTAAGGATTATTACTCCGATACTTACTAAGATAATTCCAAATAATATGGATACTATTTTCTTCATGGCAGACTCCTATAGACGTGACTTTTTTTAAAGCTTTTTTCTGAAAGATAGGGGATGTGGTCCAATAGTCCCGCCGAAATTGTTGTTGCTTCTGACACAAAATCTATAGACTCCGACGTAACTACTGAGTTGATTTCCATTTATATTCTTTATAAGATGAGTGCTATGTCAGCGCTGCGGCAATACACTTCGCTTTCCGCGGGTGGCTGATGAGCCTCCTCGTGCTGCGCACTCCGGGGTCTCATCTATGCCTTTCCTCCCGCAGGAGTCTTCGTGTATTGCCTCCGCTTAGGAAAGCTTTCTGTACAAATGGCAAGAGTCTCACGAAATGTTGATTTTACGGCATATAGATACTCATTAATCAGAAAACCACTACTCAGCGTAGGCAGAATACGAAGACTCCTCGAAAATTAAAATCGATTTTCTTCGTGCGAGGCAATGCTTTCGAAGTATCTCTTGTCCTGTGGGACTAGCGAAAGGTTTTCGATGGGACGAGTAATCGCAGTCCCACGTGGCCGAAGACCCCGGAAGAATCGTTCTTTGATTCTGAGGAGGCTAAGGCCGTGCCCACGGAAAGCGAAGTATTCTGCAGAAGCGACCGTATCGCACTCAATTTATTTAGAGTGGAAGAAAGCAAAAGTTGCGTCGCATTTTCTATCAACTACGAAGCTTTAAAAGCCAAAATACTTAGGAAAGAGTCTTTTTTTAAAAAAAAGTGTATGACATCCCTATTTTTATATCTATTTTCTATTTTAGAGGTAACTAACGGTGTTATATATGCAATAATGAATAAGTTAGCTGAAAAACAGGGTATAATTGAAGGTAATTTCAAATAATAATTAACAAAGTGAAAAGAGAGTGAATTCATGGATCAAATTGATATGAAATTGCTGAAAATATTACAAAAGGATGCACGAATGACGATTAGTGAACTTTCGAAGCAATTAGCTCTAAGCCGTCCAAGTGTGTCAGAGCGAATTCACCGGTTGGAAGATAAGGGAGTCATTGAAGAGTTTAGTGCGAGAATTTCCCTGCCTGCTGTTGGAAGAGAAATTCTGCTAATTATTCAAGTAAGTGGTTTAAAGGTTTCGCCACAGGAGTTTGAGAAAGTAATTAAACAAAAACAGGATATCATAGAGTGTCACCGTGTTACGGGTGATGTAAGTTATTTCTTAAAAGCAGCAGTTACCAGTATGAACAGTATGCGATTGCTAATTGATAACTTGATGCCTTATGGGACTATAAATACCTCTACAGTGTTAACATCTCCGGTCTCTTATCGTTATGTTTTTCCTGAGATTAACGATATTGAATGAAATCAAAATAAATGGCAAATATTACAATTTTATGTTAAACTATATAGTAATTAAATAATTATCTAGAGTGGACGAGAGCACTGGCTCATAGACTCCACAGCAACCTGTTTTTGATTGAACAAGGTGCTTCTACCAGCAAAGCATTTAGCTTTGAATGATAAGGAACGGAAAACGGGAATCCTTTTGCATTTAAAAGCAAAGGGATTTTTTGTGTTTTATATCCTTCTTTTAAACTATATTCATTCAAAGCAATAGAAATAAGAGGGAGTGTTTGTTAATGAATGCAAATGGAATGGCGAGAGGTTATATGGCTAAAAATATGAATGAGGAAAGATTCCTAAGCCATGTAACAGATTGTGTGAGACGAAAATTAATTGAATCAAATTTTAATCCTGAAATAATTGTAAATTGGGAAACACAATCTGGGTGTCTGATTGTGTTTCATGTAAGTTCGAAGATCTTTTCTTTAAAGTTAACTAGGGATCAGGTTAGTAATTTGAAAAATAATGGACCGTATTTGTTAGATCGGATGATATGGAACCAATTAATTGAACGCGGAATTAACATAGAACAGGATCATTATTTAACAAATGTGTTTATGTAATTTGTTTTTGTCTTAAACAAAGAATAAACTAATCCCGAATTGAAGAGCTTATAAACAAGAGATATGTTTTTGCCTAAGGGGGCCTCTTCAAATGTGGAATGCCATCTTATGGGGTACACTTGCTGCGTCAGCTACCTTACTCGGCGCGTTAATAGTTCTACAGTTTTCTATCCCAAAAAGAATAATCGGTTTTATTATGGCTCTTGGAACGGGTGCATTGATTGGAGCGACAACGTATGAGTTACTAGAAGGAGCCCTTGAAATTAGCGGGTTTTTAGAAATAGCAATTGGTTTCTTAGGAGGAGCTTTGGTATTTACTATCTTAGACATTTTAGTTTCACGTAAAGGTGGCCGCCAAAGAAAGAAATCTGAAAAAGATAATGATCAGAATTCTTCCGGTTCCGAGGAATCAAGCCTGGGGTTATTTATAGGCACTGTCATGGATACTTTACCCGAATCAGCTATGATTGGAATGAGTTTGATTGGTGGGGGATCAGTTAGTTTAGCTTTAGTCATTTCGATATTTATTAGTAATCTACCTGAAGGATTATCGAGCACAGTAGGACTGCAAAAACATGGATTTTCAAAAAAGAAAATAATCATACTGTGGTTATTTGTTGTGTTTTTCTCGGCACTATCGTCATTAGGTGGAGTCATGCTTGAATCAGCATCAGATAGTATAAAGGCAATAATGAGTGCTTTCGCTGGAGGTGCAATTATTTCAATGGTGGCTTCAACGATGATGCCAGAAGCATATAAGGAGGGTGGACCAAGTGTCGGTTTCATAACTGCAATTGGGATATTTATCTCTCTATGGCTTCATCACCTATAAGTAGTAAAGCTAACGGGTTACTCACATGTGGATAACCCGTTTTATTTTCTAGGAAGGTGAAAATCTATTTG
The DNA here is from genome assembly GCF_020404745.1 of Aquibacillus saliphilus. GTDB lineage: Bacteria > Bacillota > Bacilli > Bacillales > Amphibacillaceae > Aquibacillus > Aquibacillus saliphilus. The sequence continues at coordinate 106,113 of NZ_JAIZAP010000013.1, read as the reverse complement.
ACTGTGTATAACTCGTTATCAGTGATAGCCACAATTCCAGCGTCTTCCCCTCGAATTCAATTCTTTTTGTCTCAGTAGACAATCTAGATATGTAAAAATGGCAAGGAAATTAAAAATTTAATATAATTTATAAGGGAATTAGTCCTATTTTGTACTAGTCATAATGGAGAAGATTTTACAGACAGGCTGTCAAAAATGTCTTAGATAAAATGAACATTTACTTAAGCCAATAACAATGTGAATCCATCTGCCAAAAAGGTATCAATAGTTATGAACAATTTATCCACAGCGGAGGACAACTAACTCCAGTTTAGAATAAATGATAAGACTACAAATTAGTTTGATTTTGACTTGTAGTCTTTTTATGTGTTAATAAATTGACTTTTTTTGGTTTTACTTCAGTTAAATGCCTTCTTAAATTGTGAATATCTTTAACCTTTCAGCGGACATTAATAGTTATCAACAATAATAAAGAGGTGAAGGAAATGTTAAGATTAAGTTTTGCAATTTTGATTGCATCTATCCTATTTTTGTCCGCATGTAATACAACTAATCAGGGCATGAATGACCAACAAGATGAAGGTTTGACTGAACAAAATAGTAACGACTTTAATGCTGATCCAATAATCTTCAGCCCTAATTCTCCTGGTGGCCAACAAGATAATGTAACTAATAGAACAGAACAAAATAGGTTCAACTTTATGACAAGGTCTGAACAAGGTCAAATAAGCTTGCAAGGACCAAATAGAGGGCAACAAAACACACAACAAGATACAGAACAAAACAAGCAACAAAACACACAAGGAAATGACGGGATAAGGACATCGCCGCCAGAAGATAATACAGAAAACAACACCGGTGACACTAATGCAGCTGATAACAATGCTGGTGCAAATGATGGCGAAATAAGTGAAGTAGAAAAGGAAGTAGTTCGACTGACTAACGAACAACGTCAGCAAAACGGGTTATCAAATTTGTCTGCTGATACAGAACTAACCAATGTGGCGCAGAAAAAATCAGACGATATGGCTGCTAATAATTATTTTTCACATACCTCACCGACATATGGATCACCATTTGACATGTTAAAAGAGTTTGGTATTGATTATACAACTGCAGCAGAGAATATAGCCTCCGGGCAGCAATCGGCAGAAGAGGTTGTTAATGGCTGGATGAATAGTCCAGGGCACAAAAAGAATATTCTTAATAAAGATGTAACACATATTGGTGTCGGACATGCAACGAATGGTAATTACTGGACGCAGCTTTTTATAAAAAAATAACAGGATTTTCATTTCTTATTTACTAAATCCCGAATAAGTGACTCAGCCGCTTATTCGGGATTTTTAGGTGTGCCCCATCTGCGCCTCTATTCCTTTTTTTCTACCTCATGGTCACTTGTCTCATTTTCACTTACTTCTTTAATGTCAAAGTTACAGCAGTTATCGTCGTTTTTTTCATTTTTACTTGTTAATTTTTTTATAAATTCAATCATGCTATCACCTCCTTTTCTTTCTATTTACGGTAAATTAAATAAAGTAAAATAGAAATCCAGATATAGTAGACATTGCAATAACTGATATGACAAATAAAATGACTAATTCCGTTTTAAATAGTGATTTCAGCACCACTACCTCTGGTAAGCTTGCTCCGGCTGAACTTATCATCATAGCCATTACTGGCCCAAGTGCCATCCCTTTTAAGATGAGCATCTGTGAAATAGGAATCATGCTCGATAAGCGGATATATAGCGGAAGACCAACGATAGCAGCTAAAGGAATCAACCACCAGTCCTCTTTACCGAATGTAGTAGCTATCCAATCGGTTGGAACGAAGCCATAAATGACTGCGCCAATAGCTGATCCGATTAATAAGTATGGATAAACACTATTCATTAACTCAAGTGTTTCTTTCCAAGCAGACTTGAAGCTGAACTTCACCTTTTTTTCTTGGTATCCTTTCATTACTACGTGTTTTACTGCTCTTTCCATTTTTAATGATTCAAGAGTGAAGCCGATTATTACGGACAGGCTAGCAGTTACTAACGTATAGATAACGGTAACTTTAAAGCCCATGATGACAGCCATGATGGTTAGTATGGTAGGATCTAATACTGGTGAAGAAAAAAGAAATATCATCACAATTGAAAATGGGAGCTTTTTTTTCAGCATGTTTACGACAACGGGGATAGTTGAACATGAGCAAAATGGTGTAATAAAGGCAAATAGTAGTGTAAATAATGCAGCGATATACTTGTTTTTACCTGACAATTTCTTTTCCATTTTTTCGTAAGGTATATATTGTTGAAGTAAGCTAATTACGAATGTGATTACAACAAAAAGTAATGTTAATTCGACCGCGATCTTAATAAAACTTATAAAAGCTTGATTGATCATGTTAACCCTCCTTATATCAAAAAAAGTTGATATAAAATAAGTGCATATAAACAGACAAAGTCTAGATGGAAAGCATATATCAATTTTATTTGATTAAAGTATATTACCAATTAGTGGAATTGACAATAGGTAATATCAATATTTTTTGATTTAATAATTACAAGAGTGATGACATTATATATTTCGTATGCGAAGCATTCATGATATAATAATTCGCATACGAAATATTAGTTTTCAAAATATAATAATTATTTGGGTGATAAAAAGATGAAACAAGAAAGTGGTTCTGAAATTGCCTCATTGATAAGGGAGGTAAATGCAACCTTAAATGCTCAGCTAAGAGAAGCGTTTAAGGAAAATGATTTAACTCCACCTCAAATGATGGTTATTTTTATGTTGGCGGAGGAGAAAAAGCTGAAGGTTAGTGAAATTAGCACCAAAATGAACTTAGCCAATAGTACAGTATCTGGGATAATAGACCGACTAGAAAAATCAGGTTATGTGAAAAGAATGAGGAGTGAGGTGGATAGACGGGTTGTTCATGTTGTTTTGTCTGAACAAGTGGAAGAGCTGCATCATTCGTTCCATGAAACGGTAACACAGTTCTTAGGAACGATTGCTGCAGATGCTACAAACGAACAAATAGAGCAAGTATTGACAGGTCTAAATACACTTAGAACCCTGCTAAGTGGTAAAAAAACCAAGAATTTGAGGTGTGAATAAATGGCTGAGAATATTGTCGAAGTCAAGGGGCTGAAAAAACACTACAAAGATTTTGAAGCTGTTAAAGGTGTGGATCTAGTAATTAAAGAAGGAGAAATCTTTGGGTTTTTAGGTCCAAATGGTGCGGGTAAAAGTACTACGATAAATATGCTTTCAACAATCATCAAACCATCTAGTGGGACTGCCACTATTAATGGTTATGATACTGTTAAAAAGAAAAATGATGTAAGGGCAAGCATAGGTCTCATTTTCCAAGAACAAACCTTAGATGAGAAATTAACAGCAAATGAAAATCTAATGTTACATTGTAAGTTTTATAACATTGAAAAACACAAAAGGGAAGAACGGATTCAGGAAGTGCTTGAGATTGTGGACCTTACGGATAAACGTTCCAATATCGTTGAAACTTTTTCAGGTGGTATGAAGCGTCGCTTAGAAATTGCCAGAGGACTACTGCATTATCCCAAGGTGCTATTTCTTGATGAACCGACAGTCGGTCTTGATCCACAAACACGCAATCATATATGGGAATATATTTTAAAATTGAAGGAAAAAGCAGGCATTACTATATTCTTAACAACCCACTATATGGATGAATCTGAAATCTGTGACCGGGTTGCTGTCATGGACAATGGCAAATTAATTGCGTTAGATACACCAGAGGCACTGAAAAATAACGTAGGTGGAGATATCATTGAAATCTCAACTGAAGACAATGCAAAAGCAAAAAAGCGAATTGAAGAAACATACAATACAGAGGTATCTGAATCAGACAACAAAACACTCACGTTTCAAGTCAATAAGGGTAGTGAATTTTTAGTTAACTTTGTCAAAGAATTTGATATCTCAATAACGAGTGTGAATCTTAGAAGACCAACGCTAAATGATGTATTTCTAAATCTAACTGGACGAGAGATTAGAGAAGAAACAATGTCAAAACGAGATCTTGCGAAAAAGCAAATGAAAAGGGGGCCGCATTAGAATGGAAGGGGTCATTGCAATTTGGCAAAGAGATGTTATTAAATTTTTTAGAGACCGAGCAAGGCTGATTGGGTCTTTTGCGATGCCTTTTATGTTTTTAATTTTATTTGGTAGTGGAATGAGTGGAGCGATGTCATCAATGATTGGAGGCGCAGAATCAGCCGGACCACTCGCCGATTTTGATTTTGTTGAATTTATGTTTCCTGGAATTATTGGCATGACAGTTTTTAATACCGCCATCTTTTCGGCGATGTCAGTCGTTCAGGATAGAGAATTCGGATATATGCGTGAAATACTTGTTTCGCCCATGTCGAGAGTTTCAATTGCAATAGGCAAAGTATTAGGAGGAAGCACTGTAGCTCTTTTCCAAGGGCTAATGATGCTTATTTTTGTTCCTTTTATTGGAGTGACAATAACCTTCTCTATGGTTCTGCAACTTATACCAGTTATGTTCTTAGTGGCTTTTGCGCTGTCTGCAATTGGCTTATTAATAGCAACAACGCTAAAAACCTCTCAAGGATTTCAAATGGTAATCCAGATTTTGATCTTCCCGATGTTATTTTTATCGGGAGCTCTTTTCCCATTAAGTGGGATGCCTACTTGGATGAACTTTTTGGTTAAAATTAATCCGTTGACCTATTCTGTAGATATGTTTAAAAAAATCATCCTTCAGCCTGAGCAAATGGCACCAGCTCTAAGAGAAGCGATGGGACTAAATTTATCTGTTTTTAATCATGTCATTACATTTTCTGAGGAAGTTATCGTTGTTAGCTTATTAAGTGTAATCTTTATTGTTTTAGCAACGGTACGATTTTCTAAGTCTGAAGCTTAATTTAGGATAGATAAGAGATAAAATAAACCAGCCTAACTAGGTTGGTTTATTTATTCTTCACGCTTTGTAGAGTAGGAGTGTTGTTGCTTTCATTGAGGTCAGTTTAACCGTATAATATGTAGCGTAAAGATAACTATAAATGTTCGATGATTGATATAGTTGTCAAAAGGCATCAAACTGAGGAGAATGCTAACTATGATTATAAATGAGCAACAATTTAAAAATCACGATATGAGTAAGTTAGTTAAAGGTGCTGTAGTTCCTAGACCAATAGCATGGGTCTCAACCGTTGATGACCAGGGAAATGACAATATTGCACCTTTCAGCTTTTTCACTGTAGCTTCTATGAATCCGATTACATTATGTTTTTCAATTGGCTCTGGAAAAGAACGAGCGTCAGGTGAGAAGGATACTTTATCAAATATTAAAAAGACTGGTAGCTTTGTAATAAATATTGTTTCTGAGGCATTAGCAAATCAAATGTTTGAGAGCAGTCAAGTCTATCAACCAACTGAAGATGAATTTGAGAAAGCTAAACTTTCCAAAGTAGCTAGCGATTTAATCAGTCCAAAAAGAGTAGCCGAGGCTCCAGTGTCGATGGAGTGTAAGTTAGATCAAATTGTTACAGTGGGTGAAGGGAACCTCGTTCTTGGTCGACTGGTTTGTTACCATATAAAAGATGATGTTCATATGACTAATGATAAAGTTGATCCCAAAAAACTAAATGTAATAGGACGAATGGCTGGAGACTATACTTACATTAATGATTTTTTTGGATTGCCAAATAAAGATTTGGATAAAAATTAACAGACATTCCTAAGATGGCATCATGATAGGGAGAGATTGTACAGTGTTAAATAGAGATAAAGATACGTTGGTACCATTAAAAATGCTGTTATTTAGTTTTCATGCAGCAAATACTGTAATCGTTAGCTTTCTCCCATTGTTTCTTCAATACAAAGGCTTCGATGGGAAACAAATTGGTTGGATTTTAGCAATTGGTCCGATGGCAGCTATTATATCTCAGCCGTTCTGGGGTTATATGAGCGATAAGTACCAAACAGTAAAGCGAATAATAATCCTTTGTTTGGTTGGAGTATTATTGTTTAGTACTATATTCTTTCAAATGGATAGTTTGGTAACTGTCTTAATTATGGGAGCAGCAATGTTCTTTTTTGCTTCGCCGATTGGTGCATTAGGTGATAGTTTATCTCAGCGCAGGGCGCAAGCGCTAGGCAAATCATTTGGCGCTATTCGGACGTGGGGTTCGATTGGTTTCGCAACGTCTTCTTTACTTGTAGGTGAGTTTCTATCAATGGTCGGGATTCAGTATATCGTCTGGCCTTATTTATTTTTTGCCGCAGCAGCGTTAGTTGTTGCTTTTATCCTAAAGGATGTGAAAGTAGAAACACAACCAATTCAATTAAGTGATGTAAAAGTATTGCTTAAAAACCGTCCTTTTCTAATCTTTTTATTTTTAATCATGTTTCTTACAATTACACACCGTGCAAATGATAGTTTTATGGGTATATATATAGCAAGTCTTGGTGGAACAGAAAGTATAATTGGGCTGTCATGGTTTATTGGAGTAGCCAGTGAGGCGTTAGTGTTTGCTTTAGCAGCTTTTTGGTTCCGTAAATTTCACCCGCTACTATTTATTATTGCAGCAGGATTGTTATACAGTTTCCGGTGGTTTAGCTATTCTATCATTGATGATCCAGTTCTAATTGTATTACTCCAAGTATTGCATGGTTTAACCTTTGGTATTTTTTACTTATCTGCTTTTCAATATGTAGCAAGGTTAATACCGAAAAACTTACAATCAACTGGGCACCTTTTATTCGTATCTGTATTCTTCGGTCTGTCTGGTATTATTGGATCTTTAATTGGAGGAGCGTTAATTGATACTGCAGGTGGTGGAACGCTTTACTTTACAATGGGAGTCTTATCACTCATAGGAAGCATACTGCTTACGTTATATCATGCATTTCCGTTTGGAAAACCGTAAGATTATTAAATTGGGGGAAATTGAGGTAGCGAAGGCGCTGCCTCAATCTTTAATTTGTTTGGAAAATTATAAAATAAGCAGGTGACTATATCCTGCAAGTACAGATAGCGAAAAGACTTTTATTTGAATCTAAAAGGATATTACTACTATATTTAAAGGTAGAAACCCATTATAATAGCGAATATAACTCTAGTTTGAAGTCGGAGAGATTTTATGAAAAACAATCAAAATACGAATCAAATAATTAAAATATGTTTATTAGCTGGTAAAGTCATGCTTCAAAGTGGAGGAGAAACATATCGCGTGGAAGATACGATGATGAGAATGGCTGCTTCTTTTGGTATTAAAGATTCTCAAAGTTATGTAACTCCTACAGGTATTATGTTTTCAATTGAAGGGACAAAAGCAACTAACTTTGTCAGAATTACAGAACGTTCAACAGATTTACATAAAGTAACAGTAGTAAATAGTATCTCAAGGCGAATCAGTAGTGGAGAGCTTACTTTATCTGAGGCAAGTGAATTATTGAAAGAGGTTGAAGCCCAAAATCACGCCTACTCACTTGTTATCCAGATCCTGGCTGCTGCTTTGGTTAGCGGTTGTTTTACGATAATGTTTAAAGGACAATGGGATGACTTCATGCCGGCAATTATTGCCGGAGGAATTGGCTTTTCATCGATGGTTTACTTTAATCATATTGTTGAAATTCGCTTTTTTGCAGAATTTTTAGCCTCGCTTATTATCGGGTGTCTCGCATTATTGTTTATCTATTTAGGTGTCGGCCATGAGTTAGATAAGATTATAATCGGGTCAGTTATGCCTCTTGTTCCAGGCTTATTAATAACAAATGCTGTTCGGGATTTAATGGCAGGTCATCTTGTATCTGGTCTCTCCAAGGGTGCGGAAGCCTTTCTAACAGCATTCGCAATTGGTGCGGGGATTGCAGTTGCTTTTTCATTTGTTTAGGAAGGGATTTTAACTATGATAGTAGAACAGCTTATTACTAGTTTTTTTGCGGCTGCTGGCTTTGGAGTAATCTTTAATGCGCCCAAAAAATCGTTAATACAATGTGGATTAGTTGGCATGTTTGGTTGGCTAACTTATGTGCTATTAATAAATCAAGCAGTGGATGCAGTGCCTGCAACTGTAGCTGCAGCAGTTGTGGTAGCAATCCTGAGTCAATTGTGTGCAAAATTATACAAAACACCGATCATAATATTTAATGTATCTGGAATTATTCCGTTAGTACCTGGTGGTTTGGCATATGATGCAATGCGTAATTTTGTGGAAAACGATTATAATGCCGCGCTTCAGCTTGCTGCAAAAGCTTTTCTTATATCAGGCGCAATTGCGATGGGCTTAGTCTTATCAGAAGTTATTAACCAGCTGATTAGAAAGTCGCGTTGGACTAAGTAGTTATTATAGTAATTTGTGTTAACTTATAATTGATAAAGGTGATGTGATTTGAATTTTATAACTGTCCTTATTCCTATTTTTGGGGTCTTTGCTATTGGTTTTGTCGGATATAAGTTTCTGAAAATGGATAGTAAACCCATTTCAACAATGGCAATCTATTTAATGTCTCCATTTTTAGCATTTCGAACATTTTATCAAAATGCTTTAAATATGGATTACTTTTACCTAGGATTTTTCTTAGTTTCGCTCATGCTGTTGTCGATACTTATTTGTTACATTGTTGGGTTGTCAAAGAAATGGGACAATGCAACTACCAGTAGCTTAATATTATCATCATCATTTATGAATAATGGCAATTACGGAACACCGCTAGTGTTAATTGTATTTGGTGAAACGGGTCTTCATTACGCAATAATTCTAATGGTATTACAGCAGTTAATTATGTCTACAATTGGGATTTATGTTGCCGCCAAAGGTGGATCGAATGGAAAAGGGATGAACTTTTCCCCATTAAAAGAAGTGATTAAGGTTCCAATTGTATATGGAGCAGTACTCGGAATCTGTTTGAAAATCACTGATGTAAGTATAGGAAGCGAGTTAATGACAGCAGTAAATATGGTGTCGGATGCTACAATACCAACAATCATGATTGTGTTAGGAATGCAACTGGCCAAGATTACATTGAAGAAGTTGGAATTTGGAAAATTAACTTTTTCTTTAATGATTAAGCTAGTTATTGCTCCGATAATTGCTTACCTTATTACGATTTTGTTACCAGTTGATGAAGTGGTTAAAGATATTTTGATTCTGATGGCGGCAATGCCAACTGCTGCAAACACAACAATGTATGCTCTTCAATTTGATGTGAAGCCTGAATTTGTTTCAAGTGTGACTTTAATAAGTACACTTCTTAGTATTGTTACGATACCAATAATCTTAGCAATAATACTCTAAAAAAATCACCCTGACTAAACTAGTCGGGGTGATTTTTTTACTGTCTCGTAATTATAAAAAGGACTGCTGTGGAAAATTAATTACTAAGTTAGCCACGTTCAGCTCCGGCGTTTACACTTTTGTTCCTTTTGCTTTTAAAAATGACTAGGATAGTTCTTCAAAAAAAAGTCTAGTAACGCCTGTCTGTTCTTTTGTAAGTAAAAACACAATTGCTGGCCTACTGGGACTGCATTGATTTTTTTATTACATAGCGAGCATGTGTCTTTTTTTGAAAATGTATGTTTTATTCCCAGTGGGATTGGAGATTGGCTATTCCCCACTAGAAATTGGAACCTTTGATTGTTTACTAGAAAATGGATATGAACTCCGGTAAATTCTGCAGCGTTCATTATCGATACATTTTGGATAGTTAAATCCTCTATTTGTAATACTTTGCACACTTTATAGCAACTCCTTCATATGTAAAATCGTAGCTTGAGTATTTATTAATCTATATTACATCACTATACCTTTATTCTATTTGATAGTGTAACGAAAGATTAAAAAGTTAAGTATAGGTTCACTTTCCTTACAAACAATAAGTTTGATTTATAAATGGAAGGTGTTGGTAAAATGTATGATTGCATAATAGTTGGTGGTGGGATAGCAGGGATTCAAGCGGCTATCCAGTTAGGTAGATATCAACATCAGGTGTTAGTTATTGACTCTAGTGATGGACGTTCAAATCTATGTAGGTGTTATCACAACATTATCGGTTGGCCTGACGGTGTGAGCGGTCAATATTTACGTGATATAGGTAAGCAACAGGCAGAAGGTTATGGCGTGATATTCTTAAATGAAATAGTAAGGACAGTGAAAAAAGATTTTGACGAGTTTGTTGTTATGGATCAATCAGAGAAATTCCATCAGGCCAAAACAATCCTATTCGCAACTGGAGTGAAAGATCGCTTGCCTAATTTCGCCAATTTGTCCCCTTGTTTAGGAATAAGTGTTTATATTTGTCCTGATTGTGACGGTTACGAAGTTAAGGATAAACGGACTTTAGTATTAGGGTCAGGAAATTCTGGGGCAAGTATGGCTTTATCGTTAAGCTACTTTACAAACCGGTTGATCTATATTAATCATGAACAAAAAGATATAGATCAGAAAAACAAAGAGAAATTGAAAGACAAACAGATACCTATCTACAATAAATCAATTGCAGAAGTATTTACAGAAGGCTCTCTGATACAAGGCGTTAAGTTAACGGATGGACAAGTAATAGAAGCAAGTCATGCATTCGTCTCTTTTGGTGGCAATATAGTCAGGTCAGACTTAGCAAAATCTCTTGGAACAAAGTTACATAAAAATAACCATATCCTTGTAAACCCGAGAACGATGATGACAAGTATTAACCGGGTATGGGCCGCAGGTGACGTCGTGCCACATTCCGAACAAGTGACGATTGCAATGGGAGATGGTCTACAAGCAGCTATTTGGATCCACAAAAAACTTAGATCGATATAGAAATTGCTTCAAATTAGTAGTTTACAATAAATAAAATGTGGAGAATTGACATGATTCTATCTTCACTCAATCATTTCCGTTACGCAACGGAAAAACAATGAGTGTTCATGAAAACGCTTTTAACCTACAATGAAATTAGCTTCAAAAAAGATATTACCTACTCAAGGAGGAATTATAAATGAAACGTATATTATTAGCTTGTTCAGCAGGTATGTCAACTAGTTTGTTAGTGACAAAAATGAAGGAAGCAGCCGAAGCAAAAGGCATCGATGTTGAAATATGGGCCGTTGCTCAAGACAAGGCACCAAAAGATATGGAGCGTGCGGATGTTCTATTGATTGGTCCACAAATGAGATTTATGAAGAAAAAATTCGGTGTAACTGCTGCAGAAGTTGGAATACCGCTTGATGTTATTGATCCAATGGCTTATGGCCGCGTTGACGGGGAAGCAGTTCTAAATAAAGCTATAGAATTAATAGACGGAAAATAATCACATCTAAATAGAGATAGAAAAAGGGGAGGCAATACAGATGAATAGGTTCATGGAAATATTAGAGAATATTCTAATGCCGATAGCGGATAAATTAAACAACAACCGCTATCTAACGGCATTACGTAATGGTTTCATGGTAGCATTACCATTAATCATTTTTGGTTCGATTTTTGTTGTAATTGCGAACTTACCGTTCTTAGACAAAGTCATTAGTGAGGAAGCCTGGGCTGCCTATCAAAGTGCTTTAGGGCCAGCGTCAGCAGCAACCTTGAGTATTATGGGACTGTTTGTAATCATTGGTATTGGTTATAAAATGGTTGAGGTAAATGAAGGTGAATCAATTTATGGTGGGGTTGTAGCACTTGGTTCTTTCTTAATTTTAACTCCACAAGTATTGGATGGAACTTCAGGTGTTATTCCAACTTCTAGCTTAGGTGCAGAAGGTATGTTCCTTGGAATTTTCACAGCATTTATTTCAGCAGAACTATATCACCTATTTGTAAGAAAGAATTTAACAATCAAAATGCCAGCAGGTGTTCCAGATGCTGTAGCAAGATCTTTTAGTGCATTAATTCCAATTACATTAACTCTTTCACTATTTTTGATTGTACGTATTATCTTTAGCTACACACCGTTTGATACAGTTCAAAACTTTATTTACACATTAATTCAAGAGCCATTAACTGCTCTAGGTAGTGGATTACCTGCAACAATTCTCGCGGTGCTTTTAATCCAATTGTTCTGGTTCTTTGGATTACACGGACAAATTATTGTCAACTCAGTATTTGACCCGATTTGGTATGCATTAAACGACCAAAACTATCAAGCTTTTATCAATGGTACAGAGCTTCCGAATATTGTAACAAAACAATTTATCGATACCTTTATCGTTGGTATTGGTGGTTCAGGTATGACACTTGCGGTTGTTATTGGTATCTTCCTAATCGGTAGAAGTCGTCAGTTAAAGGAACTTGGTAAATTAGGTGGACCAGCAGGAATTTTTAATGTAAACGAACCTATTATCTTTGGCCTACCTATTATCATGAACCCATTAGTTCTTATTCCATGGTTAGTTGCACCAGTAGTAGTTGCATTAGTAACTTACTTCTCAATGGCAACAGGAATAGTTCCAAAACCGGCCGGTATTATTGTACCCTGGACAACACCAGCAGTCCTAAGTGGATTCCTCGCAACAGGTAACCATATTATGGGTGCTGTGCTACAAATAGTTAACATTGTTATCGTATTTGTTATCTGGTGGCCATTCCTGAAAATCATGGATAATCAGTATTACAAAAATGAACAAGGTAGCGAGTCTAAATAAGCAAAAAATTATAACGTAGTAGATAGTTCGTATCTCCCACTCGTTGGGAGATACGTATTCATTTAAACTTGAATAGATAATAATATTTTTGATTAAAAGTTAGTTAAATAATAAAAAACATCAGAGGTGAATCGTCTTGGATAATATTACAGAAATAGCATTTCAAATAATCCTTTATGCTGGTAACGGAAAATCAAGCGCAATGGAAGCAATACAAGAGGCAAAAGAGGGCAACTTTGAAGAAGCAGATAAGAAGATTGTTGAAGCAGGAGAAGAGTTGGGTAAAGCCCATGAATTCCAAACAAAACTATTACAACAAGAAGCAAGTGGAGAAGGTCAGTCAGTAAATGTTATCCTTGTCCATTCTCAGGATCACCTTATGACTGCTATGACAGTTCGGGACCTAGCTATCGAAATCATCGAGATACACCGTATTAAATAAAGGAGGCAATCCATTTATGTCTATACAGAAAAAATTTCCTGAAGGTTTTTGGTGGGGAAGTGCAGCTTCGGCAACACAAATGGAAGGTGCCGCATCAGAAGGTGGAAAAGGGTTAAACATTTGGGATCACTGGTATGCGACAGAGCCTAATCGTTTTTTTGAAGGAGTAGGACCAGAATCAACTTCTGATTTCTATCATAAATACAAACAAGATATTAAATTAATGAAAGAGATTGGTCACAATTCATTTCGTCCTTCCATTTCTTGGTCAAGATTAATTCCAGGAGGAACTGGAGAGGTTAATCAAGAAGCGGTTGATTTTTATAACAATGTGTTTGATGAAATGATTGCTAACGATATCGAACCATTTGTTAACTTGTTTCACTTTGATATGCCACTTGAACTACAAAATGCTGGTGGCTGGGAAAATCGTGACGTAGTTGATGCTTATGTGGAATATGCCAGTAAATGCTTTGAACTATTTGGGGACCGGGTTAAAAAGTGGTTTACGTTTAATGAACCTATTGTGCCGGTTGAAGGTGGATACTTGTATGACTTCCATTATCCCAATGTTGTTGATGCCAAACGTGCATTTCAAGTTGCATACAACACGATGATTGCACATGCAAAAGCAGTTGAAGAATATCATAAGCTTAATATAAAAGACGGTAAGATTGGAATTATTCTTAATCTTACTCCATCATATCCAAGAAGTCAGAATCCAGCTGACTTAAAGGCTTCTAACATTTGTGATTTATTCTTCAATAGAAGTTTCTTAGATCCGGCTGTTTTAGGGGAGTACCCGCAAGAACTTATTGAACTACTAAGGGAGCATGGGCAATTACCTGAAACAAAAGATGGCGACAAGGAATTACTTAAAAATAACAAGGTTGATCTATTAGGTGTAAATTACTATCAGCCTCGTCGAGTAAAAGCGAAAGAAAATTTACCTAATCCTTATAGTCCGTTTATGCCTGATTGGTTCTTTGATAACTATGAGATGCCAGGTAGAAAAATGAATCCTTATAGAGGATGGGAAATTTACGAAAAAGGTATTTATGACATCATGATTAATTTAAAAGAAAACTACGGTAATATTGAATCATTTATTTCCGAAAATGGAATGGGTGTACAAAATGAAGGTCGTTTTCTTAAAGATGGTCGGATAGAGGATGATTATCGAATTGAATTCATTCAAGATCATCTTGAGTGGTTACACAAAGCAATTGAAGAAGGTTGTAATGCTAAAGGTTATCACCTATGGACATTCCTAGATAACTGGTCTTGGATGAACGCCTATAAAAATCGATATGGCTTCTTCTCTGTAGATATAGAAACAAAAGAAAGAACAGCGAAGAAAAGCGCTTCATGGTTTGCTGAAGTTTCTAGAAATAACGGTTTTTGATATAATAAGTAGGCGTAGCGACAGAATTCGCTACGCCTACTTAGCGTTTTCGTAATGAGATAAAGAATTGACGAAGTTTATCAAACAGGTTCCTAAGAGTGCAGGAACCTGTTTGAAGTATATAATTGAACTAATGATAAATCTTTGGACGCTAAAACAAAACTTTTTTCGTAAGTGTAGTTGCTTTTAAATCTTCATAGTTGATAGAAAATGCGACGTAACTGCTATGTTGATCTCCGCTCCGGACAGTCGCTTTCCGCGGGCAACGCTTCAACTTCCTCGGAAGAAAACCGCTTCCTGCGGGATTTTCAGCTGCTCCTGCGGTTACTCGTCGCACGAAGAGCTTTGTTGCTTTTCCCGCAGGAGTCGACTGCCCTCTGCTCCAAACAACTAGTTATTGTGTAAATCAATCAAGAGATTTCAATTGACAAACCACATTAAAAGCGGAGGAAATACACGAAGACTCCTGCGGGAGGAAAGGCATAGATGAGACCCCGCAGTGCGAAGCACGAGGAGGCTCAGCAGCCACCCGCGGAAAGCGAAGTGTATTGCCGCAGCGCTGACATAGCACTCATCTTATAAAGAATATAAATGGAAATCTACTCAGTAGTTACGTCGGAGTTTATAGATTTTGTGTCTTAGAAAACAGTTGAAATAACTTAGGCAGCAAGTATAAAAAGGTGAAAAAAATTAAACTGAGAGGAGGGAATATGTTGAACTCCCGAATGATACAAGTTTTACGTGAATTAATGGCATCTGAAGCTGCCTTAACAAGTGAATATTTAGCGAATATTGTTCAAGTTACCTCAAGGACTATTCGAGACGATATAAAATCGTTGGATCGATTACTATCAACAAACGGGGCTATTATTCATTCAATTAGAGGTAAAGGCTACGAGCTTCAAATTAACGATGACCAACTTTTTAGACAATATTTACATCAATTTATTCAAGAAGATTCAAATGCGAATGAAGTCGCACCTGATTTACCGGAAGAGAGAACGAAATATCTAATAAAACGTCTATTATTAGCTGAAGGTTACTTAAAGCTAGATGGCTTATCAGATGAAATGCATATTAGTAAATCAACGATCCAAAACGATTTGAAAAATGCGAAAAAAATATTACTCACATATGGAATTACATTGGAAACAAGGCCAAACTATGGTATGAAAGTAAAAGGCAGTGAAGTGAAACTTCGGTTTGCAATGTCAGAATACGTATTTAATAGAAGTGAGAAGGTTGCCAGTTCGTTGTTAAATGACCAATTATCTTTGTTAACGAAAGAAGAAAACCTAAATGAAATCTGGACAATCATTTTTGATCAAATCAATGAAAATGGGATTACACTATCCGATATTGCCGTCAATAATTTATTTATTCATATTGCTATTGCCTATAACAGAATTAAAAGTGGGCATCATGTGTCTTTATTTAAGAAAGAATTGAATGAAATAATCGATAAGAAAGAATATGATGTTGCTAAGAAAATAGTATCAAAAGCAGAAGAAGTATTAAAAGTTACATTTCCACAAGTTGAGATTGCCTATATAGCTATTCATTTACTTGGTACAAAAATGATTAATCAGACAAATATGAGCGAGCAAGAGATTGGTAACATGATGGAAAGTGATGTCTATCAACTTACAACAAAAGTCCTAGAAACGATTGAAACAAAGCTAAATTTAAAGGTAAGGCATGATCGCGAGTTAATTATTGGTCTTGGTCTTCACTTTAAACCAGCTATTAACCGTTATCGTTATGGAATGAATATTAGAAACCCAATGCTTAATGATATTAAGGCGAATTATCCGTTAGCTTTCGAAGCTGGAATTGTTGCGGGATTAGTATTAGAGGAGCATATGGGAGTTAAAATTGATGAAAACGAAATCGGTTACCTTGCTCTCCATATAGGTGCTGCAATGGAAAGGCATAAATTAGAATCTGGGCCGAAACGGTGTATGATTGTTTGTGCTTCAGGCTTAGGCAGTGCGCAGTTAATAAAATATAAACTGCAATCAAGGTTTGGCTCAAAATTGGAAGTTCTCGGTACAACGGAGTATTACAAATTAGATCAAATTCCTTTCGAGGAAACAGACTTCATTATTAGCTCTGTACCAATAACGCAACATTTATCCGTTCCGGTAATCGAAGTTAATACAATATTAGGAGAGAAAGATTTAGGAAAGATTGAGGAATTTGTACTTGATCGAGCGAGTAGTGTATATCATTATATAAAAAGAGATTTGGTGTACCTTAATAAATCATTTCATACGAAAGAAGAGGTGCTAACTTTTCTTGTTGAAAAACTAAAAGAAAAAGAGTTAGTATATGAAGGTTTTTTAGAAGCTGTCTATCAAAGAGAGGCTGTAGCACCAACATCATTCGGAAACTTAGTTGCTATCCCACATCCGATTACACCGCAATCAGATGAAACGTTCGTAGCTATTTGTACATTAGATAGACCAATTATCTGGGAGGAAAAACGAGTTCAGTTTGTGTGCTTGCTAAGTGTCGAGAAGGACAGTAGTGAAGATTTACAAAACATGTATGAAATGCTAGGAAAGATAGTTGAAAATACAACTATTATCCAACAAATTTTAAAAAGTAAAACTTATAATGAGTTTATCAAGGTCTTGTTAAGGTAAAATTAATAGAGGGAACACCATATGATAGCTACTACGATTAGTATCTATCATATGGTGTTCCCTCTATTCTACCTGAAGTCGATCTTCTATCTGCTGCTTTATGCCACATGGAAGCTTGACTTATTTCTTTAGGATGATCACTAGGAAAGGTAACTTAGAAGAATCTACGCGTTTCTTAGGGTTTTATTTAAGAATTATCTATTAATAAACAAGCCATCTATCTACTTTTTTCCTGTTTTTTGAAATTTACTTAAAAACAAATACATTTTTATGCATAATAATTCAAAAGTATGAATATTTCGTGTTTTATTTATTGGTTGAAAACTATTGAAAAATAAGAGGATACGAGTTATTATTTTGTTACTGAATATTTAACAAACAAACAGGAGTGAATAAATATGAAAAAGAACTTATCTTTAGTTTATCTAATAGTAATCGGTTTACTAGTATTGTCTGCATGTGGTACAAGCAATGATGAAGGTACTAATACAGATGAGGGTGCGACAGACGATAAACCAGTACTTCAGGTTGGAACCGACGCAGCATTTGCTCCATTTGAATATATGGAAACTGGTGAAATAGTAGGGTTTGACGTTGACTTACTAGAAGCTGTGATGAATGAAGCTGGATATGAATATGAATTAAAAAATGTGGGTTGGGATCCTATGCTTGCATCGGTCCAAGGTGGCAATATAGATTTAGCTATTGCGGGTATTACCATTAATGATGATCGTAAAGAGACATTTGATTTCTCTGTACCTTACTTCGAATCAACACATATGATTGTTTTTAATGAAGGTGCTGATATTAATAGCGCAAAAGATTTAATAGGTTTAAAAGTAGGAGTTCAAACCGGTACAACTGGGGCGGAAGCTGCAGAAAAAATTATGGGCAAAAATCACGAAGATATTGCTAAATATGAGACAACAGCACTAGCATTCATGTCATTGACCAACGAAGACGTAGACGCTGTTGTGACTGATAACGTGGTTGCTGCTGAATATGTTAAGAATAATCCGGATGCTACTGTAGAAGCTATTACTGATAAAGAAAACTTTGAATCTGAGTATTATGGCTTAATGTTTCCAAAAGATAGTGAACTAGAAGAAGAGCTTAGTGCAGCATTGACTTCCATTATTGAAAGTGGTAAATATGAAAAAATTTACAATGAATGGTTTGGTACGGATCCGGATGTAGATATGTTATTAAAAGCTGCTAATCAATAGTAATCGAATAGAAGAATAGCGTAACGCTTAATCGTTACGCTATTTTTACGGCAGTGTCCAAATTGTGTATAATGTAATTTGTTATAAATAAGAAGTTCTTGGTTAACTAATCCCAAGTATTCTTAAGAGGAGTAGTAGTATGAGTGATTTTGTTATGATAATTCAAGAAATGTTAGACACCATAGGTATTGATTTTCGGATGGATATAGTAATTGATTACCTACCTTTCTTTCTGAAGGGAACACTGATAACTATCGCTGTATCAGCAGCTGGTGTGATTATGGGTATGATATTGGGTCTTTTGGTTGGAATGGGTAAAGTCGCAAAACTATGGATAATAAGGTTTCCCTTTATTTGCTACATCAACTTTTTTAGGGGAACACCATTATTAGTTCAGCTTTTTTTAATACACTTTGCTGTAATGCCATTGATTCTTTCGGAAACAAACACGATAGCATCTCTAGTCGTTACGTTATCGCTTAATTCGGCGGCGTATGTTGCAGAGATTTTTCGCGCTGGTATCAAATCAATTGATAAAGGTCAGGCTGAGGCTGCGCATTCTCTAGGGATGAATAAAATTCAAGTTATGAGATATGTCGTATTACCCCAAGCATTTAAACGAATGATTCCACCACTTGGCAATGAGTTTATTGTTTTATTAAAAGATTCATCACTCGGAGCAATTATTGCGGCACCTGAGCTTCTTTATTGGGGAAGAGCTGCTACAGGGCAGTATTATCGTGTGTGGGAACCATATTTAACTGTTGCATTAATTTATTTACTATTAACATTAACATTGACTTACTTGCTAAATTACGTTGAAAGAAGGTTGGATACAGAATGATTTCTGTTAAGAATCTCAAAAAATCATTTGGCTCACTTGAGGTGCTGAAGGATATAACAATAGATATATTACCTCAAGAAGTTGTTGTTGTAATTGGACCATCTGGATCTGGAAAGTCGACCTTTCTTCGATGTTTAAATTTAATTGAATCGATCACGGATGGCCAAGTATTGATTGAGGACGTTAATATTACCGATAAACAAACCGATATTAACAAAATTCGAACCGAAGTCGGAATGGTGTTTCAACAATTCAATTTATTTCCACATAAAACCGTATTAGAAAACATTACTTTACCAATGATTACGGTAAGAAAGTGGAAAAGGAATGCCGCTGAATCAAAGGCACTTACATTGCTTGAGAAGGTAGGTTTGTCGGACAAAGCGGATGTCTACCCCGATTCTCTATCCGGCGGACAAAAGCAGCGCGTAGCAATTGCTAGGGCACTCGGAATGGAACCAAAGGTAATGTTGTTTGATGAGCCAACATCAGCGCTTGATCCAGAGATGGTGGGAGAAGTGTTGGAGGTTATGAAACAACTAGCACAAGAAGGAATGACTATGGTTGTTGTTACACATGAAATGGGCTTTGCCAAAGAGGTTGGTGACCGGGTCGTCTTTATGGATGAAGGTTACGTTGTTGAAGAAAACAAGCCAGCTGAATTATTCGGAAATCCCCAGCACGAACGAACGCAGGCATTTTTGAGTAAAATTTTATAAATGATCTTATTACTTTAAAAAGCAGACTGTCCCTTGTAAGGGGATAGTCTGCTTTTGTTCTTGTCTAGGAAATTAGAATTGTCTGCTGTTCATTCCTAAGTTAGCCATGTCCAGATCCGGTGCCTACGCTTTTTTAAAATTTTCATCTGCATATGAGTTAAATTATCAGTAAATTCTAAAAATATATACCTAGGGATACATTACACGAGGAGATCGTTATGCTACTATTTAGATAATTAAGTAATCAATAAAGCTTAGGTTTTTGGTATCACTACCAAGGGAGCGGTATTTGAGCAAGTTGTGAACGAATACTATTATGTAGGGAGGTGTTAACATTGACAGAAAATGTGAATGAAGAAAATAATCAAGAGAAAAAAGAGGAAGAAAAAGTAGAGCCTGAAGTCACTGAAGAAATGAAGGATGCTGAAGACAATAAGGCTATGGGTATTTTAGCTTACCTTATATTCTTCATCCCACTTTTAGCAGCTAAGGAATCAAAATTTGCTATGTACCATGCAAATCAAGGGTTAACTCTATTTTTACTATTTGTAGCAGTTAATGTGGTGGGTACAATTATTCCGTTACTTGGTTGGTTACTTATCATCCCGTTGGGCAATTTATTAGTTTTCGTTTTAGCTATTATAGGAATTATTAACGCCGCTAAGGGCGAAGTGAAACAGCTGCCGATGATAGGGAAAATACAACTAATTAAATCAATGTCATAATACTGATTTTTTGCAAGTTGTCATCTACATATAGTTGGGATAGATCGTTCCCAAACTATATGTGATTGACAATTTCTGTGATGAAATTGACTCAATAAGAAATAAAATTAAGGTAGAGTGATTAAATGCCATCTCTACCTTAACACCACTACATATAATTAATCTCCATAAGTCTCTTTATTAGTTGAGCTCTATTTTTTACATTTACCTTTTTCAAAATTCTACTCATATGTTTCTTTACTGTTACCTCAGCCACAAATAAACGTTCAGCAATCTGGGCGTTACTATATTCATCTAGAATAAGAAGAACAATATCCTGTTCACGTTCTGTAAAAGAGTATCTGTCGTTAATATCGTTAATACGATTATTTTTGTTTCCTTTTCTTGTGAATGCCTCTAGGTATTTTGATAGACGTTGACCTCGAACATCCAAAATATAGGAAGGTGATGGATATCTATTTCCAAAATCATAATTGGTAGCTCCTGGTACTTCTTTGAACCCAAAGCTTTCTAATAGTTGCTGATAAAAGGGTAACGGTGTAGATGTAATAATTCTACCTCCAGAAAGAAGTAAAGGGAATAAGTTAAATAAAAGAAAAGAGCGTCCAGACGTATCTGTAGGATCTAAGCAATCTAGCATCCGGATAAACCACCCAGAATTTGTGTGACTTGCTACCGCATAGTCGTTATATTCTGAGTTGCTTAGACTTTGAAAATAAGAAGCAGAAACAGGTTGCGTTGTTAGTGGTTCTATAGTAGCTTCATTGATTGGAATGACAACAGACATCCCAATACTTTCTTGCTGATCATTTTTTAGTAAGCTTGCTACATTATGGCCCATTAAATTTATATAGTTTATGTCAATGAACTCTGTTTCTTTCTTGTTATGATACATCGATACATAAAAATCGTAACCACTACTCGTATCGTAATTTAGATAATGCACGGTATTTTCAGTGATAGTCTGTTTGCGATTTTGAAAATACTGATCTACTTCGTAAATATTGTGTTCACCAACATGTTCAAGATATAAGTTAGTATCTATACCATTCTGGAAAAAGGTAGATTTAATGAGTTCATCGCCAAGATGGTAAAAGAATTCAGCAATATCACTGACAGTTTTTGTATGACTTATTCTATTATGATAGAAATAGGCACAACGTTGATTTAGTCGTTCAAATGTTCGATAATCCCTAGCTTTTAGATCGACTCTGATAGCATCACGAATTAAATCGTGAATTGCCCAACCATTTTTTCGTTTTCTTACAAATGATAACGAGGTGAGTTTTGTGAACAGAGATATAGGGATAGTTTGTTTTAATGTATAAGATAGACTAACTTGATCAAAATGGCGCAGCATAGCAGCAGCTTCAAGTAGAGTGCTTAACTTTTCATCACGAACTTCGTGTAACCATATTGTCGTAAGTTCCATTAATATAGTTGAAACCTCATCATTAAAATTAATTTTGCTAGGAAGTTCCTCTGTTTGCTCAACAGTTAGGGCGGCCAAAGAAATTGTTAATGGATGTCCTTTTGTAAATTGCCATATCGTGTTTATTAAAAAGTCATCATGTATTTGATAGTTGGCTAAATACGCTTTTGTCTGGTTGTAGTTAAGGTCATCTAGTTTGTATTGTTTCACTATCTTCCGCCATGCAGGTGACTGTTTCCATTCACCTTTTAGTTCTTTGCGACCAGATAGGACAACTACTATGCTCTTTGGGAGTTGACTAAGGAATACATTGCGAAACCACCTGTCGAGATCTCCCATATGCTCATAAGAGTCGATAGCAATGATAACCTTGGTGTCTATTGATAAATGCCTCAATACCTGAAAACAATTTTGTAGTGTTAACGATTCTGTATTAGTTGTAGTTTCTTGATTGGAGTATAGTTGAATTAGAAGATTTTCTACTAGAGTTAGGGGTGTGTGTATAAAATCTCGGCTATCTAATTGTAAAAACAAACAATTTTCATGCTCGGCTATTCTGCTAAATTCAGATAATAAAAAAGTTTTCCCAATACCGCCAGTTCCATAAATGTTTAGAATCTTCATTGTCCCTTCCGTATTACGAATAGTCTTACGAAAGACGGCTAGTTCCTTCTCCCTGCCAACAAAGGCATCGTGCTCCACTTGAGTGACAATTGCTTGGTAACTTTCATTTAGTTTCTCCGATTTTGTGTCTTCTTTTTTTTGCAAAGTACCCCCCCTAAATTAATGTTAGAAAATTCAAATTATTATCATGTATAATACAACTATAGTTATTCTCCTGAACAATGTCAATTGCTTCCAAAAACAATTCTGTTATATTTACTATCAAAAAAATAAAGTATTAAACAGTATTAAATTTAAGTAGGAAGGATAAATATATAGTTGTGCAAACAGTTAGTTTTTTAAGCAACTAAAAGAAAGGAAAATCATTTTTCGGAAAAATACCATTGTATAAATATACGTAATGAAGTATAATAATAAACCAACGAATCGTATTGTTAGGAGTGGAATATAAAGTGAAAGTAGCTATCATTGGTGGAACCGGCTATGGTGCAGTAGAACTTATTAGATTTATAAATAATCATCCATATGCAGAACTTGAAGCAATTGTTTCACACTCTCAAAGTGGTGAGGAATTGTCATCTGTATATCCACATACAACAGATTTAATTACCTTTACAATGGAAGAGCTCGATATTAACGTGCTTAGCGATAAAATTGATTTAGTATTCTTTGCAACACCATCAAATATCAGTAAGAATCTCATACCTAGTTTCATAGAAAAAGGTGTGAAATGTATAGATTTATCTGGAGATTTCAGGATTAAATCACCAGATGTCTACAGTAAGTGGTACCAGTCATCTCCGGCTGAGCAACAATACATTGATAAAGCGGTGTATGGATTATCTGAAATATATGGGGAAAAGGTAAAGGATGCATCATTAGTAGCAAACCCTGGTTGTTACCCAACAGCCACTTTATTAGCTTTAATACCAGTAATGAAGCAAAAATACTCCGATAATAATTCAATTATTATTGATGCTAAGTCAGGAGTAACGGGAGCAGGTAGGGGATTATCATTAAATGTTCATTACGCAGAAATGAATGATAATTTGAAAGCGTACAAATTAGGTCAGCACAAGCACATACCAGAAATTGAACAGGTGCTAGAGACCGAGAGTAATCAGGAAATACAAGTTACTTTCTCCACACACCTTGTGCCAATGACCAGAGGTATTATGAGTACTATATATATTGACTTAAACGAACAAATCAGCACAAGTGAAATTATTAATCTATATAATGACTACTATAAAAATGACCCGTTTGTCCGAATTCGACCTGAAGGAACGCTCCCGTCGACAAAAGAAGTCTATGGAAGTAATTTTTGTGATATCGGATTTCATTCTGACCTACGAACTGGTAAGTTAACAATTATTTCTGTAATTGATAACTTAGTAAAAGGCGCATCAGGGCAAGCAATTCAAAATATGAATCTATTATATGGTTGGGACGAAACAACTGGTTTGAATTATTTACCGATTTATCCCTAAGGAGGATGCCGAAATGGAACATGTAAATCAATTAGCAACAAAAGATAAGGTACATATCGTACCTGATGGAACTGTAGCTACACCTAAAGGCTTTTCTGCAGGCGGCCTTCATTGTGGCATTCGGAAGAAGAAACTCGATTTGGGATGGATTTATTCGGAAGTGCCAGCCGTTGCCACGGGGGTATATACAACGAATCTGTTTCAAGCACCACCACTAAAGGTAACACAAGAGAGTATTGCTAAGGAAAATAAAATACAAGCACTTCTGGTGAACTCTGGTGTTGCCAATGCATGCACGGGTAAGCAGGGCTTAGAAGATGCATATCAGATGAGACACTTGTTTGCCAAAACAATGAATATTTCCGAACATCATACAGCAGTTGCTTCAACAGGATTAATCGGGGAACTGTTACCCATGGATAAAATCAGTGACGGAATTAACCAAATTCATGCGGAGGAAAACAACCACGTATCAAGGTTTGAAACGGCAATTTTAACAACAGATACACGTGAAAAAGGTGTTGCAGTAGAATTTGAGATTGATGGAAAATTAGTTTCAATTGGAGGAGCCGCCAAAGGATCGGGAATGATTAACCCAAATATGGCGACAATGTTAAGTTTTATTACTACAGATGCTAACATCGGTAATCAAGAACTTTCAGTTGCTCTTAAAGAAATTACCAATAAATCATTTAATATGATTACTGTTGACGGAGATACGAGCACGAACGACATGGTGTTAGTTCTGGCAAACGGGAAAGCAGATAATGAAATGCTTTCCAAGGAACACGCTGAGTGGATTACCTTTTTTGAAGCATTAAAACTTGTATGTGAGCTGCTTGCAAAAGAAATAGCGCGTGATGGAGAAGGGGCCACTAAATTAGTTGAAGTTCAGGTAAATGGGGCTGTTAATGATGAAGCGGCACAAGCAATCAGTAAGTCAATTATTTCTTCAAACCTTGTAAAAACAGCGATTCACGGTGCAGATGCAAACTGGGGAAGAATAATTACTGCCATTGGATATAGCGGGCAACAGCTCGATCCAGATAAAGTAAATGTATCGTTAGGTCAAATCAAGGTAGTAGAGGATGGGATGCCATTCGCTTTTGATGAGATTTCTGCCAAAAACTATTTACTTAAAGATACGATTACCATCTTCGTCGGATTAGGAGATGGCGAAGGTAGTGGTACAGCATGGGGCTGTGACTTATCCTATGAGTATGTCAGAATAAATGCTTCGTATCGTACTTAGGGAGGTCAAATTAGGTGAAGTATGTAGTAATTAAATGTGGGGGGAGTGTTTTTGATGCATTACCACCATCATTTTACAAAAATATAGTTGAATTGCATCAAAGTGGCGAGTGGCAACCAGTTATCGTTCATGGTGGCGGCCCGTTAATCTCATCTTTATTAGATAGGTTAGGTGTAGAGACTACCTTTGTCAATGGCCTTAGAGTTACTACCAATGAGGTGTTGGATGTTGTGGAGATGGCTTTGAGCGGACTAATGAATAAGCAAATTATCCGGAAGCTAATGGAAGCTGATGGTAATGCTTATGGGGTTAGTGGAGTTGACGGATCATTACTTCGAGCAGTCCCAACTGAAGAAGCAGATTCGCTCGGGTTTGTCGGTGAAGTTGACAAGGTTAATACCGAAATCATTGAACAGATTGTAAAGCAAGGATTTATTCCGGTTATCTCTCCGCTAGGTATCGATCAATATGGACAAAGATTTAATATAAATGCTGATATGGCTGCTTCTTCAATCGCTCAGAGCTTAGCGGCAAAATTGTGCTTTATTAGCGATATACCAGGAATCTATGTAGATGAAGATGGAAAGAAAGTCACCTTACACCAAGTTGGTAGCAAAAAAATAGAGCAATTAATTGAAGATAAGGTTATACAAGGTGGAATGATTCCAAAAGTTAGGTCTGCTTTATCTGCATTAGCACAAGATGTACCAGAAGTTTCTATTGTTAATGGCTTAGCAGTTAATAGTCTGATTGACTTTATGAACGGAAATCAAATTGGAACAAGAATTATCTTAGATAAGGAGATGCCACATGTCTGAAACTAAATTCCAAACTACAATTGATCCGGTGATGCATACGTACAATCGTTTTCCTTTAACACTTGTTAAAGGAAAAGGGAGTTTTGTCTTTGACGATAAGAATCAAAAATTCTTAGATTTCACTTCAGGAATTGCCACATGCAATTTGGGTCATACGCCTGAATTCGTAAAACAACAGGTTGAAAATCAATTGCAAGAGCTCTGGCATTGCTCCAATTTATATGAAATCCCTTCACAGAAAAAATTAGCCGAACAGCTTGTCCAAAATAGCTGTGGTGATCAAGTATTTTTTTGCAATAGTGGTGCTGAGGCAAACGAAGCAGCGATTAAACTAGCTAGAAAGTATGCACAACAGGTTAAAGGAACAGAGCGGCACGAAATCGTCACCTTTAGTAATTCATTTCACGGTAGAACATTAGCTACACTGGCGGCCACTGCCCAGGAAAAGATTCAACAAGGATTTGCGCCGCTAATGCCAGGGTTTCGCTATTTACCCTTTAATGACAAAGAGGCGCTTCATTCATTGGTTGAAACGAATACATGTGCTGTCTTACTAGAGCTTGTTCAAGGTGAAGGTGGAGTTATTCCTGCTGATCAAGAATGGATAAATCAGTTAGCGGCTCTGTGTAAAGAGCGAGACATTCTTTTAATGGTAGATGAAATCCAAACAGGTGTTGGACGAACAGGGACATTGTTTGCTTACCAACAATATGGGATTGAGCCAGATGTGATTAGTTTAGCAAAAGGCTTAGGCAGTGGTATTCCAATCGGTGCTGTGATTGCCAAAGAAAAAGTAGCGGCAGCATTTGGCCCTGGATCACATGGTAGTACATTTGGTGGCAATCCGGTCGCAACTACAGCTGGTTCAGCGACAATATCGTATATATTGGAGCAGGATATTTTATCTAATGCAAAGAAAATGGGCGAATATCTTTTCCAAAAACTAGAGTCACTAAAAGAAAAATACGAACAAATTGATGACGTCCGAGGTAAGGGACTACTTGTAGGTATAGTTGTTAAGGGAAAGGCAATTGACTACGTAACAAAAGCAAGAGAAAAATACAATTTGTTAATTCTTGTTGCTGGACCTAATGTAGTAAGAATTCTTCCTCCACTAACGACTACAAAAGATGAAGTAGATCAGTTTTTACTAGCATTCGAAGCGATAATTAATCAATCGTAGTAAAGCTAAATTCGAGCGACAGTGCTCGAATTTTTGCGTGTTAAACGAGAATTATGATAATGCTTAACTTGAATATCGTCGAAAAATAGCATAAGGTAGATAGACTTACTAATTAAATAAAGAGGGATTAAGATGAAGGCATATATACAAGAAAAAATTAATAATTTTAAAGAACGGAATAAGAATAGGGCTAGGTTATTAATTAATTGCCCTGACCAACCGGGAATTGTCTCAACTGTATCAAAGTTTCTATATGATCACGATGCTAATATTATTGAGTCAAGCCAATATACTACAGACCCAGCAGGTGGCGAATTCTTCATTCGAATTGAATTTGAGTGCCCGGATTTGAAGGATAAGGTTGATCAAATCGAAACAGATTTTCAATTAATTGCTAACGAATTTGATATGGATTGGAAATTCACATATGTATTTGAAGTGAAGAAGATGGCGATTTTTGTTTCTAAAGAACCTCACTGTTTATTAGAGTTGTTGTGGGAGTGGCAAAGTGGAGATTTAATGGCTGATATTTCCCTGGTAATAAGTAATCATGAAACTTCTAAAGAAATGGTTGAATCTTTAGGAATTCCTTATTATTATATTCCGGCAAATAAAGACATTAGAGAAGAAGTAGAACAAAAGCAATTGCAGTTGTTAGAACAATACGATGTTGACGTGATTGTGTTGGCTAGATACATGCAAATTCTAACGCCAAATTTTGTCGCTAAACATGAGAATTATATTATCAATATCCATCATTCATTTTTACCAGCATTTATCGGTGCAAAACCATATGAGCGTGCATATAACAGAGGTGTTAAACTAATTGGAGCTACATCTCACTATGTAACGAACGATTTAGATGAAGGTCCTATTATTGAACAGGATATAAGTCGGGTCAATCATAAGGATAATGCTGCTGATATGAAGAAAATTGGTCAATCAATTGAACGTAGTGTGTTAGCAAGAGCGCTTAAATGGCATCTTGAGGATCGAATTATTGTTGATCGAAATAAAACGATTGTATTTTAAATAAGGCTGTTTTCTAACCTGATCGGGACTGCGGTTACTCGTCTCACCAAAAATAGTTGCTGCTTTTTGACTCAAAACTATAGACTCCGACGTAACTACTGAGTAGATTTCCATTTATATTCTTTATAAGATGAGTGCTATGTCAGCGCTGCGGCAATACACTTCGCTTTCCGCGGGTGGCTGCTGAGCCTCCTCGCGCTTCGCACTGCGGGGTCTCATCTATGCCTTTCCTCCCGCAGGAGTCTTCGTGTATTTCCTCCGCTTTTAATGTGGTTTGTCAATTGAAATCTCTTGATTGATTTACACAATAACTAGTTGTTTGGAGCAGAGGGCAGTCGACTCCTGCGGGAAAAGCAACAAAGCTCTTCGTGCGACGAGTAACCGCAGGAGCAGCTGAAAATCCCGCAGGAAGCGGTTTTCTTCCGAGGAAGTTGAAGCGTTGCCCGCGGAAAGCGACTGTCCGGAGCGGAAATCAACATAGCAGTTACGTCGCAGTTTCTATCAACTGCGACAAGAAAGTGAGTCAGTACAATTTCTGTATTGGCTCACTTTTATTTATTAATAACGAATGATTTCAATTAATCTCAATTGCTGTAGGTTTCCTTTTGTCATAAATATATAAATGAGTGAAACCAGCTTGTTTTGCTAATAGGATAGCGTCATCCATGTATGAACCAACCGTGTTCGCTCGGTGTGAGTCGGATCCAATAGTAAGCAATTCACCACCAAGATCCTTATAGAGTTTGAGTACTTCAAGTGAAGGTAAGGTTTCTCCTAGCAGTCTACTGTTTAAACCAGAGGTGTTGATTTCAATTCCAATCCCTCTCTCAATTCCTTTTTCTAGGATAGCTGCAATTAAGTCTTTGAAACTAGTAAATGGGTAATTGCCGATAGTTTTAACGGCATACCGTTTCATTAAATCAAAATGTGCAAGAATATCTATATCTGCATGAGATACTAATTGATACAATTCATTAAAATAACCAGAATAAGCATCATATGCTGATTTATCTTTCAAGTAAATCCGTAATTTTTGATTGTCGACGTTGTGTACTGAACCAAGAACAAAGTCAAATTCTTTATTTAATAGAGCCTCGTTATATTCATCCTTCATTAAATGTGGCTCACATAATTCGATACCAGCTTTAATTATAAGCGAGTTTTGATATTTTTCTCGGCAATCATTTATGTGTCCGAAATATCTATTGAAATCCATGTGCCCATAAGTTGGGGCTAAGGGATTGACGGAGTAATGCTCGGTGAAACAAATCTCTTTAATCCCTTTCCAGGCAGCATGCTGGCAAACATCCTCCATTCTTGCTCTTGAGTCAAATGAATTATCAGTATGATGGTGGTAATCAATCATATACATAGAATGCACCCTCCTTTACCTTTAGAGTTGTTATTACTATTCTAACATTTTATGAAATGTGATGGTGTCACTAGAAAATTGATTGACATCTAGATTGACCATCTATATAATAAATCGAGTATTATAAATTACACATATGTAGCAGAGGTTCTTAGCTTAAACCCTCTATAAAAAACTAAGGACATATTATGTGATCTATAGACTATGTCCCTTAGGGGGCGTGGTCTTTTTGTTTGTCTATCGTAAATAGTAACTATATAAAGGGAGGTAAAATACCATGCCAGGAAGAAAAGATGAAGATCTTAAAGACCTCTCGCTACTAGGTAGTCAAGGAACAACATATTCTTTTGACTATGCACCAGAGGTTTTAGAAGCATTTGATAACAAACATCCGAACAGGGATTACTTTGTAAAATTTAATTGCCCTGAATTCACAACACTATGCCCAAAAACAGGCCAGCCTGATTTTGGAGTTGTATATATAAGCTATATCCCGGATCAAAAGATGGTGGAAAGTAAAGCATTGAAACTATATTTATTTAGCTTCAGAAATCATGGTGATTTTCATGAAGACAGCATGAATATAATAATGAATGATTTAATCGAGTTAATGGACCCGCGCTATATTGAGGTATGGGGCAAATTCACTCCTCGTGGTGGAATATCTATTGATCCTTACTGTAATTATGGTAAACCAGGTACGAAATTTGAACAAATGGCAGATCACCGAATGATGAATCACGATATGTATCCTGAAAAAATTGATAATAGGTAGAGGGTTAGCAGAGGATTTCTCCGAAAGGGATGGGGAGGAAAATAAATGTTTATTTATTTAAATGCGTTATTTGTAGGTTTATTGATTGTATCAAATATTTTAGGTGTGAAACTATTTAGTATTGGTGAGTTTATGTTACCTGCTGCTGCAGTTGTTTACGTCATTACCTATTTAGTTTCTGATGTTATTGGTGAAGTTTACGGAAAAGAAGCTGCCAGAAAAACTGTGCAAGCAGGATTCATTACTCAAGTTGTTGCGCTGTTATTTGTATTTATTGCTATACAACTACCGGCAGCACCAGTATTTGGCTTGCAAGCCGAGTTTGAAACTATTCTTGGTGGTAGCTTCCGTGTCATGCTTGCTAGTTTAGCGGCATACGTCGTTAGTCAAAACTTAGATGTCTCTATATTTCATCGCCTAAAAGAAAAACACGGCGAAAAGAAACTATGGTTAAGGAACAATCTGTCTACGATGACTAGCCAATTGATTGATACAAGTATTTTTATAACAATTGCCTTTTTGGGAACAGTACCGACATCAGTATTACTTGGAATGATTGCGACTCAGTACGTTTTCAAATTCATCGTAGCTGTTGTCGACACGCCAATCACTTACTTGTTAGTTAAGCTGGCTAAGCGTGAAAAAGGTAGTCAACTGTATACTTCTGAAATGAACGTATCTTAATAAAAGTAGTGCTTCTAAATATTTAGGAGCACTACTTTTTTAGGTGATTGAAAGACTATTACTACTAATCATACTGATTGAAATGATAGGAATGTTTAGTAGACTAGATAAACAAACAATTTTTGGATTGTTGAATCGTTATATTCCATTGTAGTTCATAGATAATTCCATAATGATAAATATCTTAACTGTTAATACTGCGGATACTTATTTATAATGGAACCATATTATATTTGTGTAAAGAGATGCATAAGAAGTGTAATCTGTTGGAGAGGGTATATATGAAATTTTCAGTTAATAAGCAAACAATTTATGAACTATTCATGATTCTGTTGGCTGCCCTATCAGTCGCAACATTATGGAATAATACAGGCTACGATAGTTATATAGTCTGGTTTACCTGGGGTATCTTTTTTATCGATTTTATCTATCGCCTATACCGAAGTGAAAATAAGTGGAAATTTATTAAAAGCAATCCATTGTTA
The DNA here is from genome assembly GCF_020404745.1 of Aquibacillus saliphilus. Taxonomy (GTDB): domain Bacteria; phylum Bacillota; class Bacilli; order Bacillales; family Amphibacillaceae; genus Aquibacillus; species Aquibacillus saliphilus. Next base: position 74,324 of record NZ_JAIZAP010000013.1, on the reverse strand, counting down.
GTAATTGCTGTAATTCCTTTGGATGCTCTGTTCCAAATGGCTAGAATTGCCCGGCTATTACACTTGTTGAGATTAAAAACAATCACTAAGTATTATACGATGCCATTCATTAAAGTTCTAAAAAAACGGCATATCCGGTTAGTTCTAGTAGTAACTGGTGTTATCGTATTTATTTTAATCTTTCCACTGTACTTAGTCGAACCATCTCTGACCAGTTATTGGCAGGCATTACTTAGTAGTCTAATGTCATTAATATTCTTCGGTCAAAGTGACTTTGATCCAACGACAACGTTTGGCCATATAATCATCGTAATTTTAACTATTTTAGGAGTTGTCCTCCATGGAATAATTATAAGTACAGCGTTTGATTTAATATACAAAGCAAAGTGGTTTGTAGCAATTAAAGAAAAGGTGACTCGTAAAAAAGTAAGTTAAAACTTTTTAACAATTTTCACTGCCTATGAATATATTGATGATGGGCGGTGGTAATCATGGTGAGGCATTTTTCGGTCGAACAACAGCGGGAATTGGTCAAAATAAGGACACTGACCAATTTGCCGTATGATTATTTAGGAATTTATTTGGATCACAAATTAGCAGCAACTTTTACAACAGGTGATACATTCTACTTGCAGACAAACAAGCGGTCTTCACCTAATAGATTAATGATAGTAGCTTATTTGATGGATAGAAATGGTCCAACTGCAATCGGCGAACAATACTATTTTAATTCGGTTAATCGGGAACGGAAATTTAAACCAGGAGATATATTGGTTGCTAGTGACAACCTTAACCAACTAATGACAGGTTATATGGGCCATTCTGCACTCGTTGTTGATAAGGAACACTTAATTGAATCACCCGGAGGACATCCTGCAATTCGAAAGGATACAATCCAACAATTTCTGGATAAACATCCTGTTCATGCACAATTTAGACCTAGATCAACTAAAAAAGGGAAAGCGGCTGTACAATATGCAGTGGATTATTTAGCGAAATATAACGATAATTTAGAGCAAGGACTGAAAGAGCCTGTTTTTTCAATGAACTTATCACAATCATTAGAAGAACCATGGGAATATATCTATTGCTCTAAATTAATCTGGATAAGCTACTTTCATGGTGCAGGCTACAAGCTAGAGAACGATTATCTTTGGTACTCGCCAGAAGATCTATACACAAATCTAGTAGATAATATTGACTTTGAATTAATTTATCAGCATGAGGATGTTAAGTTTGTTATTAATACGTAGTGCATGAATTTGCACTACGTAATTACCTGAAAGGAGTACATAAAATGAAAGAATCTTTTAAAGCATTCCGTTTAGATAAACACGGAGAGAGGTTTTCTGCTCAAGTAGAAAAGCTTTCGTTGGAAGAATTGCCAGATTCAGAAGTATTGATTGAAGTTCACTATTCAAGTGTTAATTACAAAGATGCATTAGCAAGTGTAGCAAACAGCACAATTGTAAAAGAGTATCCATTTATTCCGGGAATTGATTTGGCTGGTGTGGTTGTTAAATCCAAGGATAAAAGATTTAAACCTGGTGACGAAGTAATTGCTACCAGTTTCCAGATTGGAGTATCACATTTTGGAGGTTATAGTGAATATGCCTCTATTCCTGCAGACTGGATTGTGCCTTTACCAAAAGGGATGACACTACAGGAATCAATGATATTTGGAACTGCGGGATTTACTGCTGCACTCTCCATCCATCGCTTAGAAGAAGTTGGCTTAACAACTGAAAAGGGAAAAGTATTAGTAACTGGTGCAACGGGTGGAGTTGGCAGTATGGCGGTAGCTATGCTAAATAAATTAGGTTATCATGTTGTGGCAAGTACAGGTAAAGAAAGCGCACATGACTTTTTATATAAACTTGGTGCAAAAGAAGTTGTCTCGCGTGAATATGTCTATCAAGAAAAGATTAGGGCACTGGATAAACAAGAATGGGTTGCAGCTGTTGATTCAGTTGGTGGGCACCCATTAGCGTCAATTCTTAGTAAAATTGATTATGGTGGAGCTGTTGCGGTCAGTGGTCTAACTGGTGGAACCGACGTCCCTACTGCAGTTTTTCCATTTATTCTACGAGGAGTTTCTCTACTTGGAGTTGATTCTGCTTACTGTCCATTGCCACTTCGACAACAATTATGGCAGAGGATGGCAACGGAATTAAAGCCTCTATATTTACAAGAATATCTCTCAACGGAAATTACTCTAGAACAATTACCAGATACGTTAGCTAATCTATTACAAGCGAAGGCGCAAGGTAGGACGATAGTAAATGTTCGAAAATAATAGCATAAATGAAATAACTTTCATATGAATAGAACTCTTTCCAGTTGTAAAAATTAAGGATAGAAAATTGGAAAGGGTGAAAGTATGAAAACATTTATTGTTAAATTATTATCCCTAGTGCTTTTGATCGGGATACTTACAGCAGAATCTTCACAGATTCAAGCTGAGGAAGAAGCCGTTCATAAATCGAAAATGGAGTTTAATGAGGTTGAGCTAACAAAGCAGCAATTAGCTGAACTAAAAACACTTCATGAAGACTTAATGAACCAAAGGATTGGTGTCATCAATAAATATGTCGAGTTAGGCGTGTTAAGTGAAGCGGATGGGAAGGAAATGAAAGACCATTTAGATAAGTATCACAAAAAACTCGAAGAAGATGGATTTATACCAAAATGGGATAAGCATCATGGAATGCACAAACATAAGGATGAATAAAAATAAGAAAAAGGTAGCACTTCCTGAAAGCAATTCCGTTTCGGTGGAGAAAATTTAAAATATCACTCCAAATGGATGACCAAACCGCATAGTAATTAGGTCACCTTTAAATACTGTTATAACAATGTTTATGTATAGTTAACATATGTAATCGCATTAAAATAACATACTAAAAAACCGATTGACAACAGCTATTGTCAATCGGTTTTTTAGTATGTTAATTAGGGTGCTAATTGGGTTGTTATTCGGGGTGTTAATTTAGAAAGAACAAATTTGGCAATGCTGTTTATCAAACCAGAGAATAAAACGGCAGAAAAGGTTGTACAATTATTAAAGAATGATGCTGAATACTCTTCTGTCTTCCGTATAAATCCCTAACGGAAAAATTAACAGACGCATAAAGAATAGGTAACACAGATAAAAGTTTAACTTACTTTAAAGGATATAATCTTTCTAAGATAGCTCGCTAAACTAAGCGAGTAACCCCTTTAGCAGGATAGTGAAAAATGTATATTCCAAACTGTACCGAATGGAGATGGTACAGTTTTTTTGAGGGAATTCTAAGGTTCACCAAAAAATAAAAGTAAAGTTTACTAGACAAAATGACAAGTCAACTTTACACTAGGAGTAGGGAAAAGTTGGGGAGTGATTTAATTGCTTGTTAACCGTGTAAGAGAATTACGCGCTAAATTCAATCTAACACAAGGAGAACTGGCTAAAAAGATTGGCGTAACCAGGCAAACGATTGTTTCATTGGAAAAAGGGAGCTACGTTCCCTCGTTACTGCTCGCTATGAATATTGCGGAAGTCTTTAATGAACCAATAGAAAAAATCTTTTATAAAAGGGAGTAAGAAAAATGAAATTATATTTTACAGTTATATTAAGGTCTTTGCTTTATGTTTCACTAGCTGTTATGGTTTATGAATTTGTTAGAGTAGAGCAGTATTTTGAGTTATTGGGAAGGGGATATATTGATGGATTTTCCGTAAATATTGGTAATCAGGCGGGACAAATATTTGTTGTCATAACGATAATATTAGTCATTCTTAATGTGCTTCAGCTACTTGTTATGAAAAAAAATAAACAAGCAAAAGTGGAGGACTATATCCTCCCTGAATATGATGCCTCAGATGAACGGTCGGTGGAAATAACTGGAAAATCAGTACGTTTTGCATTCGTTTTTGTATTATTGTATTCGTTTCTAATTCTCGGTTCATATATGTTCGTTCCAAATTATTTCCTTGATTATGTTTGGTATCCTATGTTTACAACGGCTTCGATACCAGTAGTTGGTCTAATCGTTTATTTAATATCTTTTAAGGTTCTTTATTCTCGTTAACGGTTATTTACTTCTTAAAATAGATGGCATTTAGTTGAACTAGACAATATAAAAACGAAACGCTTGGACATTTTAATCTCCAAGCGTTTTTGGCTACTATTTAAACTGATTTTTTGGTGTAATTATCACACTGTTTTTTCTCATTTTCTCCACAGTATCGGAACTACTTACACTTCCTGCGATCCTCTTTCTTACTTGATTATAATACAACACCCAAAATGAAAGCGTTGACATTTTAGGTTACCTTTGCTAAATTAATGTAACTGCTAGCATAGAATAACACTAAAATAGTGCCCAAATTAAAATTTGTTACTATCAGTAAACTTGTATGGAATTTTTTCAAATACAATATAAAACCAACGAATTAATTGCTAGTGAATGATTAAAATAAATAGGTAGAATTAGACTTAAATAGGGGTTAACTAGGTATTTAATGATTGTTTTTGAAATGAATATATAAAAAAGCATACTTACTTATTGAATGTACGTACAAATTGTATTAATATAAAATTAAATAAAATTAATATACGTACAAGAATAAATAGAAAAAAAGAAAGGTGTGATTACTTAATGTTGGAAGAATTAAAAAAACAAGTTCTAGAAGCCAACTTAGCTCTTCCGAATCATGGTTTAGTAACTTTCACTTGGGGAAATGTAAGCGGTTTTGACAAGGAATCAGGTTTAGTGGTTATCAAGCCGAGTGGCGTTAATTATGAAGAATTAACAGTAGATAAGTTAGTGGTGCTAGATTTAAATGGGAATATTGTTGAGGGGAAGTTAAAGCCTTCATCTGACACGGCAACGCATCTAGTGCTATATAAAAAATTTCCTGGTATAGGGGGGATTGTACATACACATTCACCGTGGGCAACAAGTTGGGCGCAGGCAGGTAAACCAATACCTGCACTAGGCACGACACAAGCAGATTACTTTTATGGTGAAGTACCTTGTACTAGAAGAATGACAGAATTAGAGATTCAAGGTGAGTATGAATTAGAAACTGGAAATGTAATTGTTGAGACATTCAATAATATTAATCCTCATGAAATCCCTAGTGTGCTTGTTCATAGTCACGCTCCGTTTAATTGGGGAAAGAATGCTAGTGAAGCGGTTCATAATGCTGTTGTGTTAGAAGAAGTAGCGAAGATGGCTTTACGCACGTACCAAATAAATCCGGAAGCTCCGCCAATGGATCAAGCGTTATTGGATAAACACTACTTGAGAAAACATGGCTCAAATGCTTATTATGGACAAAAATAAATTGAATTAGATTAATTATGGAACAAAATTAGGCCAAACTGTTGTGGTTTCACTCGCGTAATGAAGCCTCGAAAAAAATCTGAAGTGAATTAATTGATCTTAACTATCAGTCTAAAAAACTAGTCTAATATCATAGGAGGAAAATATATGTTATCGATAAAGCCTTATGAATTTTGGTTTGTAACTGGAAGTCAGCACTTGTATGGTGATGATACTTTAAAAGAGGTTGAAGACCACTCAAGAGAAATTGTTGAAGGGTTGAACCAAGCTGGAGATTATTCTTATAAGATAGTGTTTAAGTCGGTTTTAACAACAGCGAAAGACATTAGAAAGCTTAGCTTACAGGCGAACTTGGATGACAATTGTGCAGGATTAATCACTTGGATGCACACATTCTCTCCTTCAAAAATGTGGATATCAGGACTTGGCTCACTCCAAAAGCCGTTAATGCATTTGCATACCCAATATAACCGTGACATTCCTTGGGGAGAAATAGATATGGACTTTATGAACCTGAATCAATCAGCTCATGGAGACCGTGAATATGGATTTATTGGTACGCGTATGAATATCCCGCGTAGAGTAATCGTTGGTCATTGGCAAAATCAAGATGTGTTAACCAAGGTTGGAAACTGGATGAGCACAGCTGTAGCATTCACAGAAGGCACGAACATCCGTGTTGCGCGCTTCGGTGACAACATGAGAAATGTTGCTGTAACAGATGGAGATAAAGTAGAAGCTCAAATCAAACTAGGTTGGACAGTAGACTACTATGGTATTGGTGACTTAGTTGAAGAGATGAATAAACTCAAAGACAAAGAAGTTGAAGACTTATTTGAGGAATACACTAGCTTATACGATTTACCGGCTGAGGCATCTGAAGCTGGACCTGTACGAGACTCGATTCTCGAACAAGCTCGTATTGAACTAGGTTTAAAATCCTTTTTATCAGAACGAGGCTATAATGCCTTTACAACAAATTTTGAAGACCTACACGGAATGAAACAGCTACCTGGTCTTGCTGCACAACGTTTGATGGCAGAGGGCTATGGTTTTGCTGGTGAAGGTGATTGGCGAACTGCGGCATTGCTTCGCATGATGAAGGTGATTGCTAAAAACGAAGGTACTTCATTTATGGAAGATTATACGTATCATTTGGAGCCAGGCAATGAAATGGTACTTGGTTCACATATGCTTGAAATTTGTCCAACAGTTTCAGCGACCAAGCCTAAAATTGTTGTGAATCCGCTTGGTATCGGTGGGAAAGAAGATCCAGCTCGTTTAGTGTTTGATGGTAGAGGTGGAGATGCACTTAATGCTTCATTGGTCGAAATGGGTGGTAGATTCCGTCTTGTAATAAACGAAGTGAAGGCAGAACAACCAAAAATCGAAACGCCAAATCTACCTGTAGCCAAAGTTTTGTGGAAACCAGAGCCATCATTAAGTGAGGCTACTGAGTCATGGATTTATGCTGGTGGAGCACACCATACCGTCTTCTCTTTTTCGGTAACTACAGAACAACTTAGCGATTTTGCCGAGATGGCTCAGATTGAATGTGTTGTTATTGATAAGGATACAAACACAAGACAGTTCAGGAATGAATTGAAATGGAATGAAGCTGTTTGGAGATAGGTTAATAAAAATAACACAGAGAATTACAAAACGTAAAACTCTGTGTTATTTTTTTAACATAAATAGTGAAGTTACAGGTAAGAGTGATATAATTAAGGATGAAAAATGATACGAACAAATCCATCAAGTCAAGAGATTATAGTTGAGGTGTTAACATGCAAACAAAATATAATATTGTGAAACAAGCAATTAAATCTAAAATTTTAGATGGAACTTTCCAACCACATCAAAAAATTAATTCCGAAAGTCAATTAATGAAACAATTTGAAGTTAGTAGGCATACTGTCCGACTTGCTATAGGTGATCTTGTTAATCAAGGGTGGTTATACCGGGAACAAGGTGCCGGTACCTTTTGTGCTGACAGGACAAAAGAAGAAGGGAGTTTAACCGGAGTCAACCAAAAAAACATTGCAATCATTACTACTTATATTTCTGATTATATCTTTCCTTCGATTATTCGAGGGGCAGAGTCTTACCTGAGTGAACATGGATACAATGTAAGTTTGTTTAGTACTAATAATGATCACGAAAATGAAAAACGGTTCCTAGAGACGATTTTAACACAACACTTTGATGGTGTGATTATTGAACCTACAAAGAGCGCACTGTCAAATCCAAATATAAATTATTATTTGAATTTGGAGCGCCATAATATTCCTTATATTATGATTAACTCCTATTACGATGAATTAGAACCGTTAAGTATTGTGCTAGATGATGAAAAGGGAGGATTCACTCAGACAGAACACCTTATTAATCTTGGACACAAAAATATACTTGGATTTTTTAAAACGGATGACATACAAGGAACTAGACGAATGAAAGGATATATTAAAGCTCATCGTTCACACGGACTTTCAATTAATCCAACTAATATAGTGACATATAATACTAGCGAAAAACACATAAAACCTGTACAAGAATTAAGAAAGATGATCGAGCTTTTTAATGGTGACAAGCCAACAGCAATCGTGTGCTATAATGATGAACTTGCCATTAAGCTACTTGATGTGTTACGTGAAAAAAACTTAAAAATTCCAAACGATATTTCTGTAGTCGGATTTGATAATTCATTTTTAGCTAAAGTATCAGAAGTTAAGCTAACTACTGTCGAGCATCCACAAAGCGAAATGGGTAAAACCGCAGCGCAAATGATCCTTAATTTGATTAAAGACCAGAATGGTAATACGAGGAAGACAAATGAAAAAGTAGAGTCGGTAGTATTCGATCCTGAATTAATTACCAGAAGTTCCACCAAAAAGTTAAACGAATAATGAGAATATAATTAATTTAAGTTGAACTCCAAAGAAATCATTAAACAGGATGCGAGCAGTTACTGGCATCCTTTCGTAAATAACTCATTAAATTAGCTATAACACCAAAGTGAAAATATAGGTTCAAAAAATGACAGCGTTAACAAAAAACATATTGAAAAAGTCTTCAATGTTATATATAATCGAATTATTAATACTTATACGTACGATTGATTAATTCAACATGTATTACCATCATATGTTCGTACAATGCATTTTTCTTAGTTAGTGTAATTTTGAATTTCACAAAATTAGGAGAATTATAGCTAGCTTCAAGCTATGGTCAATGTGAAATTATTTTTTTAAATCAATTTGAAAGCGGATACAAAAAGGTGCTTGCAGTAGAAAATCCTAAGTTCAAAGTTCAATCTGCAGAAAACTAAGTCTAATTTTTATAATTTTCAATAATTAAAAGGAGTGTTTTTGAAATGGCAAAATTAGAAGGAAAAATGGTATTGGACAAAAGCTATCAAATTGCTAAAGTGGATGAGAGGATTTATGGATCCTTTATTGAGCACTTAGGTCGTGCTGTTTATGGAGGTTTATATGAGCCGGGCCATCCCGAAGCTGATGAACAAGGTTTTCGTAAGGATGTTATCGAGTTAGTTAAAGAACTTCAAGTGCCGATCGTAAGGTACCCTGGTGGAAATATGGTTTCTGCTTACAACTGGGAAGATGGAGTGGGTCCAAAAAAGGATCGTCCGAAACGGTTAGAACTTGCGTGGAGAACGATAGAAACAAATGAAATAGGTACAAATGAATTTGCTGATTGGGCCAAAAAAGTAGGTTCTGAAGTGATGATGGCAGTAAATCTAGGAACTAGAGGAATTGATGCTGCAAGAAATTTATTGGAATATACGAATCACCCAAGTGGAACTTATTGGAGTGACCTAAGAAGATCACATGGTTATGAAACTCCTCATAATATTAAAACGTGGTGTCTTGGTAACGAAATGGACGGACCGTGGCAAGTTGGTCACAAGACACCCTATGAATATGGAAGAATAGCAAAGGAAACTGGAAAAGCTATGAAATTAGTAGATCCAACGATAGAATTAGTAGCTTGCGGTAGTTCGAACACAGCGATGCCGACTTTCCCTGAATACGAAGCAACTACATTAGATATTGCATATGAGGAAGTCGATTACATCTCGCTTCATCAGTATTATGGTAATTATACAAATGACTCGGCTAACTATTTGGCTAACAACATGGATATGGATCACTTTATTAAAACAGTCATTTCGACTTGTGATTATATTAAGGCGAAACACCGCAGTAAAAAGTCTATTAACCTTAGTTTTGATGAATGGAACGTCTGGTATCATTCAAAAGATTCCGATAAGAAAATCGAGCCTTGGACTGTAGCACCTCCTCAATTAGAGGATCAATACAACTTTGAGGATGCACTTTTGGTTGGTAGTATGCTAATTACTTTCTTGCAGCACGCCGATCGAGTGAAGATGGCTTGTCTTGCTCAACTAGTTAACGTAATTGCCCCAATTATGACTGAAAATAATGGTCGTTCTTGGAAACAAACAATTTTCTACCCATACATGCATACTTCTGTATATGGAAGAGGCATATCACTTAAAACAGTTCTTTCTTCTCCAAAGTATGACAGTAAGGATTTCACTGACGTTCCATACATTGACAGCGCTGCTGTTTACAATGAAGAAAAAGAAGAGGTTACCATCTTCATGGTTAACAAAAACTTAGAAGAGGCTATTACGGTATCAACTGATGCGAGAAGCTTTGAAGGTTATCGTTTAGTAGAACATATTGTGCTTGAAAATGATAATCTAAAAGCAGTTAACACAGCTACCAGTCAAGCGGTGGCCCCACATGGTAACGGTGAATCGACTTTCGACAATGGAATATTAGAGGCGAGACTAACAAAAACCTCTTGGAATGTGATTCGCTTGAAAAAATCATGAACTTAGAAGTGCTTAATAATAACTTGTAACAATATATTGTACATAAGGGTAGGTGAATCTCCTGCCCCTTATGTTAAAAAGCAATTCCTAAGGAGGGGTTTTTATGTTAGAAACATCCAAAGAAACAGGACGAGCGCTTTCGCCTGCTAAAGGTCCTAATAAGTTCATGAAATTTCTAAACTCTAGGAGTGTAGCGCCATATGTGTTCATCTCACCGTTTATCATTTCATTTTTAGTTCTCTCTTTTTATCCAACAATTAGAGCAATAATAATGAGTTTCCAGAGTATTTTACCCGGTCAAATCGAGTTTATCGGAATGAGCAACTATTCAAGAATTTCAAATCCAACTTTTTATAAAGCGCTATCAAATACGACGATTTATGTTATTTTAACTGTAGTTATTTTGGTAGTAGTTCCTATTATATTATCGGTTCTTTTAGATTCTAAATTTGTAAAATTTAAAACGATATTCCGAGCTTCACTGTTTGTTCCTGCGTTAGCTTCAACAATCGTTGCAGGTATGGTTTTCCGATTAATGTTCGGGGAAACGGATACAGCAGCTGCTAACCAGATTCTCAATTGGTTAGGATTACAATCTGTGGAGTGGAGATATAATGCATGGTCAGGAATGTTTTTAATGGTTTTACTTGCTTGTTGGAAATGGATGGGTGTAAATATATTATATTTCCTTGCAGCATTACAAAATGTTCCAAAGGAACTATATGAAGCAGCCGAAATTGACGGGGCAACTATGTTTAAAAAATTCTTATTTGTTACACTTCCATTTCTTAAACCGGTTACGATTTTTGTTGTTACGATTTCAATTATTAATGGTTTTAGGATGTTTGAGGAAAGTTTCGTATTTTGGGAAGCGGGCTCACCAGGTAATATTGGTTTAACTGTAGTTGGTTATATTTATCAACAAGGTATTCAACAAAATGACATGGGATTTGGTGCAGCAATAGGTGTTGTTTTAATGTTAATTATTTTTGTGGTTAGTTTTATTCAGTTGATTCTGACCGGAGCCTTCAAAAAGGGGGACGAATAGATGAAGAAAAACACGAATCGAAATCCTGTATTAAGATGGATAGCCAATATAAGTTTTACAATTATTTGTTTGATAGCTCTATTCCCGATTTTAAGTTTGCTGCTTTCGTCTTTTAGGCCGTCATCAGAGTTAATGCGTAATGGGATTAGTTTAGTCTTTGATCCGAGCACACTTAACCTTGATAACTACACGTATATATTTACACAGGCAGAACAATATTGGGGTTGGTATGGCAATAGTTTAGTAATAACGGCAGTTACGATAGTTCTATCGCTGTTTTTCTCATCGATGGTTGGTTATGCATTAGCAGTATATGATTTTAGAGGAAGAAACTTTTTCTTCCTTCTAGTATTATTTATATTAATGGTTCCGTTTGAAATTTTAATGCTACCATTATACCAATTAATGATAAGCTTGCAATTAATTAATACTTATACGGCTGTTGTTCTACCAATGGTTGTAGCACCAATTGCTGTCTTTTTCTTTAGACAGTATGCAATAGGTCTGCCTAAAGAACTGATGGATGCAGCTAGAATTGATGGTTCTACTGAATACGGTATATTCTTCAAGATAATGTTACCACTTATGGCTCCGTCGCTTGCGGCGATGGCGATTTTACAAGGATTAGGAGCATGGAATAACTTCCTGTGGCCATTACTGGTTTTAAGATCCAATGATATGTTTACATTGCCAATTGGTTTAGCTACATTATTAACACCTTATGGTAATAACTATGATGTGTTAATTGCCGGATCTGTAATGACAATCATCCCTGTAATTATTTTGTTCATCTTTTTCCAGCGGTTCTTTGTTGCTGGACTAACAGTAGGTGGTGTAAAAGGTTAATAGAAAACTAGCTAGTAGATAACCGTGATTTACAAGTTAGGGGTATTTAAAATGAGTTACTAACCCCTGCCTAATTAGATGAGGGCGGGGGATTACTTGTCTTCAATGGAAGTAAAGAGGTGTTTGGCATCATGAAAGGTAAACAGATAGTAACATCACTTGATCTTATTTTACAGTGGATAATGCGATTGGCGTTTGTTAATGTACTCTGGATTTTATTTTCTTTAATGGGTTTTGTAATAGGGGGCGTCTTTCCAGCTACAGTGGCAGCTCTTGGTGTGTCCAGAAAATGGATTATGGGTCAACACGATATTAAGATATGGAGGACTTTCAAACAGATATACCGTCAAGAATTCATTGGTGCGAATAAACTAGGTTGGCTCTTATCTGTAATTGGAGGCTTGCTTTATCTGAACTATCGGGTAATTATAAATTCGGCGGAGGATATATTTTTTATTATTCCATTTGCTTTTTATCTGCTACTCTTTTTCTATATCATTGTGGTCATTTGGTCATTTCCATTACTTACGCATTATCAGGCTTCAATAGTTCAACATATTAAAAACGCAATAATTATTGGATTAACTAAGATTCACTATACTATTGTTAGTGGCTTTGTTATTGTTCTGACAATGTATCTTTCGTTAAGTTATCCAGGAATTATTCCGTTTTTTTCGTTTAGTATTGTTTCTCTTTTGTGTATGTGGTTCTCTATGCAAATATTCTCCAAAGTGGATAACACCTCGGCTGGATAGAGTAAGACCTTAATACACCACATTTGGGACATAATCTTCACTTTTTATGTCCATTTTGGTTGCCTTTTAGTACTTTCTATTTCAAGGAAGATTACTTGACGAACATGTTTGTGATTTTAAATATTAATAATATACGTATGAATTTTAAAAATATGGTAAAAACACGTCCGTATAAGTTTGGTGTATAAGATTTTTTTGAAGCGTTTTAAATTTTGGTAATAGTTGTAAACGCTTTATTTTTTTCGCCAAGGCAAATTAATTCAATAGGATACAGTTGGATTCGAGTAGATGAAAATAAGACAAGCTTGATTTCTGTGATCTTGAACTAACAAGATGAAAGTCTATACCAGAACTTTTATTTTTAGACTACTTTCTAAAGGGATGAGACTGCGGCTACTCGTCTCACCTAAAATATTTGTTGCTATTTTGAATATTGATTCTTAACCAGTGATTTTCGATAGACTACGACGTAACTGCTGAGTTAATTTCCATTTATATTCTTTATAAGATGAGTGCTATGTCAGCGCTGCGGCAATACACTTCGCTTTCCGCGGGTGGCTGCTGAGCCTCCTCGTGCTTCGCACTGCGGGGTCTCATCTATGCCTTTCCTCCCGCAGGAGTCTTCGTGTATTTCCTCCGCTTTTAAAGTGGTTTGTCAATTGAAATCTCTTGATTGATTTACACAATAACTAGTTGTTTGGAGCAGAGGGCAGTCGACTCCTGCGGGAAAAGCAACAAAGCTCTTCGTGCGACGAGTAACCGCAGGAGCAGCTGAAAATCCCACAGGAAGCGGTTTTCTTCCGAGGAAGTTGAAGCGTTGCCCGCGGAAAGCGACTGTCCGGAGCGGAAATCAACATAGCAGTTACGTCGCATTTTCTATCAACTCCGAAGATTTAAAAGTAAAGAACCTATATTTGTAAATGCCAGAGGAGGAATTGAAATGGGAAACAAAGTAATTATTAATGGAGATGTAACACAAGGAATAATTAATAAAAATATATATGGTCATTTCGCAGAGCACTTAGGTAGATGTATCTACGAAGGAATCTGGGTTGGAGAAGATTCACCAATTCCAAATACAAAAGGAATCAGAAATGATGTACTAAAAGCCTTAAAGGAAGTTAATATTCCAGTTCTTCGATGGCCGGGTGGTTGTTTTGCTGATGAATACCATTGGAAAGATGGTGTTGGCCCTCACGAAGATAGGAAGCGTATGGTAAATACACACTGGGGTGGCGTTGTAGAGAATAATCACTTTGGCACACATGAGTTTATGTTGTTGTGTGAATTGTTAGAAACTGAGCCATATATTTGCGGAAATGTTGGTAGTGGCACTGTCCAAGAAATGTCAGAATGGGTTGAATACATGACATTTAACGGAGAATCACCTATGGCTAAGTGGAGAGAAGAAAATGGCCAAGAAGAATCATGGGCCCTTAAGTATTTTGGTGTTGGTAATGAGAACTGGGGTTGTGGTGGTAACATGCGCCCAGAGTACTATGCAGATTTATATCGTCGCTTTCAAACATACGTCCGCAACTATGGCGATAACAAGATTTATAAAATTGCCGGTGGTGCTAATGTTGATGACTATAATTGGACTGAAGTTTTAATGCGTGAAGCGGCCCCTCTAATGGATGGTTTAAGTTTACACTATTATACAGTTCCGGGTGACTTCTGGTTAGGTAAAGGGTCTGCGACGAATTTCACAGAGGATGAATGGGCAATTACGATGCAGAAGGCACTTCATATTGATACGTTAATAACCAAACACGGTACGATTATGGATAACTATGATCCAGAAAAACGTGTAGGTATGATTGTAGATGAGTGGGGTACTTGGTTTGATGTAGAGCCTGGAACAAACCCAGGATTCCTTTATCAACAAAATACGATAAGAGATGCTTTAGTTGCAGGTATTTCTCTTAATATCTTTAATGATCATTGTGATCGAGTTCAAATGGCTAACATTGCTCAAACAGTTAACGTATTACAAGCGATGGTTCTTACAGACAATGATAAAATGATTTTAACTCCTACTTATCATGTATTTGAAATGTACAAAGTACACCAAGATGCAGAAAAATTAGCAATTGACATAGATGTTGATTCAATCCAAAGTGGCGATTATTCATTCCCGCAAGTTAGTGCATCTGCTTCAAAAGCGAAGGATGGGTCAATCAATATCAGTCTATGTAATCTGGACAAAGATAAAGAAGCGGCGTTTGATATGGATTTACGTGGCATTAATCTAAAAGAAGTATCGGGACGAATTCTTTCAGCTAATGAAATGAATGCACGTAATACCTTTGAAGAACCTGAAAATGTAAAACCTGGTGAATTTACAGGTTTTGAGGCTAAAAGAAACGTACTTGATATTAAACTTCCACCAATGTCTGTAGTGGTGTTAAATATAACAGAGTAATAGATTTGTGTGGAGGTTTTGTCGGGAGATTGCTATCTCCCGATATTTTTAATATTTCTAAGTCCCTAAAATGTACTGAATTTCCTTTGGAGGGATGGGGTTATATGAATATCGAAAAAGAGATTGCGACATTAGCAAAACAGGTTGAGGCAAAAGACGTCAGTTTTCCAGATATAACAGTTAAAAACGGAGCATTAAAATTAGTTCCTTCTTACTTAAATTCTAAAAAAATAAAAAAAGCAATCCTAGTTGTCGATGATAATACAAATGAAGTTGCGGGAAAACAACTGGATACAATGCTGAGTGAAACGAATATTGAAACAAAACTTATAAAGTTAAAACCAAATAAACACGGTCAAGTGATTGCAGATGAGCAGATACTTGTTCAACTATTAGTGGCAACACCGGAAGATGCGGATATACTGATTGCGGTTGGCTCTGGCACTATTCATGATGTTGTTCGATTTGTTGGTCATAAAATGGGAAAACCTTTTGTATCTGTTCCAACCGCCGCTTCTGTAGATGGCTTTACTTCAAAAGGAGCTCCATTAATCCTTGGAGGAATGAAGCAAACAATCCAAACAGCATCCCCAATAGCTGTATTTGCTGACATAGATATTTTAAAAGCTGCTCCTAGAGAAATGACTGCCGCTGGATTTGGTGACATATTAGGAAAATACACATCCTTGCTTGATTGGAATATTTCCAACTTAGTTGGAAATGAACCATACAATCGATTGGCGGAAGCGATGACAAGAGAATGCTTGGAAGAATGTGTGAAGAATGTAGATAGCATCTCAAATGGCGACGATGAAGGAATCAAGATATTAATACGGGCTTTAATTGATTCTGGATTAATAATGCTAGTGCTTGATTTTTCAAGGCCAGCATCGGGTGCAGAACACCATTTGTCTCATTTTTGGGAAATGGATCTTTTAAAAAGTGATTCAAAGCAACTACTACATGGCGCGAAGGTTGGTGTGACAACCGCGATTATAGTGGAATTATATAAAAAACTACAGCAGCAATTGGATATTAACACACTAGATGATGATTCGTTGCATAAAGAACAGTTAATTAAACATTGGGATAAAATAACTGGTTTTATTGAAGAACTTCCAAGTCCAGACGAAATAAAAGCGCTGTTAAAAAAAGTTGGGGGACCGCAAACTCATGATGATTTAGGCATTCCTATTTCCTTAGTAGAAGAAAGTTTAAATGAAGCTTTTAAATTAAGAGATCGTTGCACAGGCTTGTTGCTAATTAATGAATTGAAAAAAAATCTATTAACGTATCCTTTAGAAACATTAGCGATTAATGGTAAGTAAGTTGTATGTTCGATGAAACTACTTATCAGCTCGCTTCTAGTAATTATTGTTGCGGTAGCATTTAATCTACTTGTTGTAAATAATAACAAAGAGGATGATTCAGCAATGGAAATAAAAGTAGTTAACGAACTTGAAATAGAGACAAGCATTGGCACAAAGCCGAATTTACCTGAAACGGTAACAGTGGAGTTTATTAATGGTATAGATGCTAATTTGAATGTTACATGGGATCAAATAGTCTCTGAACAGCTAAATACACCTGGATCTTTTCAATTAGAAGGAAAAATAGAGCATAAGGAATATCCAAGTCCATTAATTGAGCAAAGAGCGGATCCGTACATTTATAAGCATACTGACGGATATTATTATTTCACTGGTTCATATCCGGAATATGACCGGATTGTGCTACGCAGAGCAAAGACAATAGCAGGTCTTACCGATGCGCCTGAAACAGTAATTTGGGAAAGACACGAATCAGGGATTATGTCGGAACATATTTGGGCACCAGAGCTTCATTATATTGACGGTAAGTGGTATATCTACTTTGCTGCTGGTGAAAAAGATGATGTTTGGGAGATACGTCCATATGTATTGGAAACAGATACGGACAACCCACTTGAAGGAAACTGGATTGAGAAAGGTCAAATAAATACTGAATTTCAGAGTTTTTCATTAGATGCGACCACATTTGAAAATAGAGGTAAAAGGTATTTAGTCTGGGCTCAAAAGGTAGATAACGATACAATATCTAATTTATATATTGCCCAAATGAGCAATCCGTGGACGATTAAAGAACAAATATTATTAGCGACACCAGAATATAAGTGGGAACAAGCTGGATTTTATGTAAATGAAGGTCCGGCAATGATTAATAGAAATGGCAAGGTTTTTATTGCTTATTCCGCTAGTGCGACAGATGACCGTTATGTAATGGGATTATTAACTGCTTCTGAAGATAGTGATTTATTAGATCAGGCAAGCTGGACTAAAACGAAAGAACCGGTTTTTGTTTCAAGTGAAGAAACAAGTGAATATGGTCCTGGGCATAATAGCTTTACAGTTGCTGAAGATGGAAAAACAGATCTTTTAGTTTACCATGCTCGTCCATATAAAGAGATAGAAGGGAATCCACTTTACGATCACAATCGTCATGCTAGAGTTCAACGTTTATTTTGGAATAATGACGGAACACCTTACTTCGGGGTTCCGGGGCAAAAAGTCGATACATCGACCAAGAAGGCACTTATTACAATTACTGTTAAATAAACAACCCAATACCCGGCTTTTAACTAACGCACACCTAGAATACATCATGAAGGGATACTCTTTTTGATGTATTTTTTTCCGAAATAAAATTTAAAATGAGGTGAAGGACTTATGAGAAGCATTGAAAAAGTTAAAGTTACCGATGAATTTTGGCGCACGTATATGAAAGTTGTAAGAGATGAGGTAATTCCTTATCAGTGGGATGCCTTAAATGATAAGTTACCGGACACTGAACCAAGTCATGCTATTGAAAATTTCAAGATTGCGGCTGGTGAATCAGGCGGAGAGTATTTTGGAATGGTTTTTCAGGATAGTGATGTGGCAAAATGGTTAGAGGCAGTTGCCTTTAGTTTGGAAAATGATCCCAACCCATCACTAGAAAAGATTGCGGATGAAGTGATTGATTTATTAGGAAGAGCACAGCAACCAGATGGTTATTTAAATACTTATTATATAGTGAAAGAGCCAGGATTGAGGTGGACGAATCTCCGAGACAACCATGAAATGTATTGTGCGGGTCATTTGATGGAAGCGGCTGTTGCTTATTATAACGTAACAGGTAAAAGAAAATTCCTTGATATAATGTGTAAATTTGCAGATCATATAGTTGAGATGTTTGGAAGTGAAAATGAAAAGCAACAAGGGTATCCAGGGCATCCGGAAATCGAGCTTGCTTTAGTAAAGCTATATTCTGTCACGGGAGAAAACAGATATCTACAATTAAGCAAATTTTTTATTGATCAACGTGGTCAAAAGCCAAATTACTTTGATTTAGAAAAAGAAGAGCGCGGGGATACAAAGCCATTTTGGTTTAATGGTAGCCAGACGTACCACCAGGGCCATCTTCCGGTCAGAGAACAAGATAAAGCAGTGGGACATTCGGTTAGAGCCATCTATTTATATATTGCCATGGCAGACATTGCTGAAAAAACGAATGACGCTTCTTTAAAAGAAGTTTGTGATACCTTATGGGATAACGTGACAAAACAACAAATGTATATTACTGCTGGAGTTGGTTCGAGTGAATTTGGAGAGTCATTTTCATTTGATTACGATCTTCCTAATGACTTGTCTTACACAGAGACTTGTGCTTCGATTGCCTTAGTATTTTGGGCAAAGCGAATGCTAAACTTAGAGGTTAATAGTAAGTATGCCGATATTATGGAACGTGCCCTTTACAATGGAACGATAAGTGGAATGGATTTAGATGGCAAGAAATTTTTCTACGTGAATCCATTAGAAGTATGGCCAGTTGCTACCACTCGACATGAGAAGAGACATGTAAAACCTGTTAGGCAGAAATGGTTTACCTGTGCATGTTGTCCGCCCAACCTTGCCAGAATGATTTCATCCATCGGGCATTATATATACTCACAGGGAGAAAGTGAATTATTTGTTCATTTATATGTAGGAAGTCAAACAAATGTGGATATAAAAGGTGAATCCGTTACGATCGTACAAGAAACTGACTATCCGTGGGATGAGAAAGTATCTCTAACAATATCACCAGAAAACGAGAGTAAGTTTTCAGTTGCCTTACGAATTCCTAATTGGTGTAAGGCGCCAGAGTTAAAAGTGAACGGTGAAGTTATTGATGTCGAAACTGTTGTTAATAATGGTTATGCTTATCTAAACAGATCATGGAAAAAGGGAGATAAGATTGAGTTGTTACTCCCTATGGCAATTGAACAAGTACGAGCAAATCCTAAAGTGCGAGAAAACGCAGGGAAAGTTGCCCTACAAAGAGGCCCGATTGTTTACTGTTTAGAAGAAGTTGATAATGGAAAGAATCTTCCGAGTATAAGTCTACCTAGGGATTCAAAGCTTCAAGCACATAAGGAACCAAGTACACTTGGAGGAATAGTGACTATTTCTGGTTCAGCATTAAGGGTTGATCAATCAAGTTGGACGGACGAGTTATACAGTACAAGGGAACATGAAAAATCTCCAATACAATTTAAAGCAATTCCATACTATGCTTGGTGTAATCGAACACCTGGAGAAATGCTAGTCTGGATTACTGAAGACTGATAATCTTGAAAAAAACCCATGCTCTGTGAGTTGCCTTGAGCATGGGTTTTGTTTGTTCAAATACTAATTTTCAATCACTTTTGCGGTGTATCTACGGTTTCTTGGACCATCGAATTCACAAAAGTAAACGCCTTGCCAAGTTCCTAATACAAGTCTGCCATCAGAGATAACTAATGTTTGTGAATGGCCGACTGTACTAGTCTTCAAATGCGCTGCGGTATTCCCTTCCATATGTTTGTCTTGTGGGTGGTTCCAAGGATATACTTCATCTAACCGCATTAACATGTCCGTTTTCACATCTGGATCAGCATTTTCGTTGACGGTAATCCCTGCTGTTGTGTGTTGGGAGGAAACAATCAATATTCCGTTTTGCATTCCTTGTTCATAGACCCACTTTTCCAAGCTTGAAGTAATATCAACCATTTGTGAATGAGCAGTTGTTTCTAAATAGAAAACTTTATTCAATTTTATCCCGTCCTTTCTTCTGATAAAGCTATTGTTCATTCTACTAAAAATAAGCAGTATGTTAAAATATCATGTATGATACATATTTTATATAACTAGGAAGGATGATTCGTATGATAAAACAAGTACAAACTGATAAAGCTCCTCAGGCAATCGGACCTTATTCGCAAGCCATTGACTTGGGGGATCTTGTTTTTGTTTCGGGACAAATTCCAATTAATCCAGCAACAGGAGACATCGTTCAAGGAATAAAAGAGCAAACTGACCAAGTAATGAAAAATATTGAAGCGGTGCTAGATGAAGCTGGCTTGGCATTTTCAAATGTTGCGAAATTCACGATTTATATTACTAATATGGATGATTTCGCAGTAATTAATGAAGCATATGCAAAGTTTCTAACTGAGCCATACCCAGCTAGAGCAACTGTAGAAGTAAGTCGACTGCCAAAGGGCATTGGAATAGAGATTGATGTTATTGCTAAACGCTAAATAACGATGACTAGTAGATAATGGATAAGGAATAAGACCTTCTTTTAAACTATATAGAAAGAAGGTCTTTTATATAACCTCATTTAATTTTGTGACCTACGAGATAAAACAAGACGTTGATGATAGTCTTAACCGGCTTCAGACTGAATATATTGACATTTATATAGGACCTGTAGTTCTATACTTCTTAAGATGCTAGTGTTAGCTGTGTTATAATTCAATAAATAGATAGGGTAATAAAAGAGGAGATATACCATCATCAAAATCGCTTTTATCAACGGTAAAGATGACATGAAATATAATTATTATTTCCCTTTCATTATTCATGTAAAAAATGCATACTATTAAAATGAGGTAAGACAACCTCAAAGGAAAAGGAGATTGACGTTATGATTAAACGCTTTAAATTTATGGCAATTGTTTACACGGTAATTTTAGCAATTAGTCTATCTATAACAAGTGTAGTAGCTGCTAGTGACGGTAATAACAATAGTGATAGTATAAATGAAAAATTTGGCTTGCCAATTTTAGTCCTTGGAGAGGCATTATCCGACGCTCAAAGAGATCAGGTAAGAAGTTTATTAGATGTAGATGATCCTGAAATGGTTCAAGAGCACATTGTGACTGGAGAGGACCTTGTTAATTATATTGGTGGAGATGCGAGTTCTAATATGTATTCATCCGCTAAGATTACCCGTAAGGAAGATGGCAATGGTTTAGTTATAAATATAGTGAATCCAGAAAATATCACAGAAGTAACTAATGAGATGTATGCAAATGCTTTACTTACTGCAGGAATTGAAAATGCGTTAGTTGAAGTAGCGTCTCCGGTGAAAGTAAGTGGACATTCTGCTTTAACAGGGATATATAAAGCATACAATGTTGATGGAGAATCACTAGATAAGGATCGAATGGAAGTAGCTAATGACGAGTTGAACGTAGCGACTGACCTAGCTGATGAAGAAGGAATGGATAAAGAAAAGGTAAGTGAATTACTAACTGAAATTAAAAAAGCAATTTCTGAACAAAATCCTGCAACTAAAGAAGATGTTGAAAGAATTGTCCAAGAGCAATTAGAAAATCTGAACATTGAGTTAAGTCCTGAGGACCGTGAAATGTTAACTAATTTATTTGAAAAAATGCGCGCGATTGACATTGATTTTGGTAATGTTCAAAATCAACTTGAAGATATCGCGGGTGATATAAAAAATAAAATAGAGGAAGTAACAGGCAATACCGGTTTTTGGAAAAGTGTTGCTACTTTTTTCGAGGATTTGTTTAAAGGAATAAGCAACCTATTTAGCTCTTAATATGAAAAGGCACTATTGTTTAAACAATAGTGCCTTTTGCTTATCCTTTGCTAAACCAGTCAATCACCACGTTTCGCCTTATGTTGATTGCGAAGTGCTTTGAACAACTTTTGGTGTTCTTTGCGTGGTGCCTAGTAGTGCAATCGCACAGAGAAGAAGCAAACTGCTTGTTACGATGAAAACAGCTGTAAATCCGTAATAGCCAGCAATTGCGCCACCCATTATCGGACCGATGATATTGCCAAAAAAACGAATACTTGTGTTATATCCTAGCACCTCACCCTGCATAGCTATTGGTGCTGCTTGTCTTATGTAGGCCATCCTAACTGGGATGATACCACCAATGGAAACTCCAAGTAAGAACCTTAAAATGACAAGTTGCCAAATATTTGTTACGAATCCTCCAGGAAAGTAAAAGATAGCAGCCATAAACAATAAGAGAATAAGGATTTTTATATAACCTACGCGGTCAGAAAGCTTTCCCCAAGTTCTAGTCATCATTAAGTTACCGAGTCCGGCAGCCGAAAATGCAATACCGGAAAAAAGGGCGAGATTTACAGGTCCATGCAACTCTCCAACATATAAAGAAAGGATTGGTTGAATGCTGAAATGGGCAATTTGAATAAACATTGAAACTAACATGACTACTAGTAATAGAGGACTTTTAACAATGTGCATCAGCACTTCTTTGCTTGAGTAACTTGTTTTGGCTCCTTGTTCTGACTCAAGCTTATACTCATTTATTCCAAACAAGACCAACACCGCGGAGATAATCAAAGCTATGGAGATCCATTTGAAAGTGGATGAATAACCGATACTATCTGCCAATACTCCGCCTATTAGCGGGCCCATCAGACTTCCCGTAATACTGCCTGTTTGAAGTGTGCCAAGTACTTTTCCTGCAATGTTTTTGGGGGTTTGTGTTGAAATAAGGGCTAATGACATTGGGATAAATCCAGTGAAAATACCCATGAAAAATCGAAGTAAAAAGAGTTGTAGTACAGAAGTTGCAAATCCCATAAGCAGGACGGAAACGCCTAATCCTACAGCCGATATAACAAGAATATATTTTCTTCCGTAACGGTCACCAATCTTTCCCCAGATTGGTGAGCAGATAAAGGCGGCAACAAATGTAACTCCAAATGTAAGGCCTGACCAATTTTGGACATATTGGTCAGAAAAATCACCTAGTGTTTCAATATATAAAGATAAAAACGGTAAGACCATCGTGATACTTCCTGCAATAAAGAAGTTAGCAAACCACATAATGGCAACGTTTTTCTTAGCTGCTCTTTCTTGGTCAGTAATAATTAATCACTTCTTTCAGAAAAATGTTTCGGTACTCTAAATATATTCTATAAAAAGTTAAGAGATTAATGAAGTGATTTGCACTTAACTAAAGGATTTAGTTTAGGTAGTGTCAGAGGAGTATGCTGCCATTTTTATTCTAAAAACGACCACTTCCTTTAAATGAGGAAGTGGTCGTTTGGTGTTTAGACTAGACGTCTACGTATATATCCTGAAATCTGATCAATGATTGTTACAGCAATAATAATTACTAGTAAAATCATGCCTACTTCATCCCAGTTACGGTTCAGATAAGCGAATGTAATTAATGTTCCAATACCACCGGCTCCAACAATACCGAGTACGGAAGAAGCACGTACATCAATTTCAAATCGATAGATAGCGTAGGATAGAAATTCCGGCAGAACTTGTGGCATGATTCCATAAAATAAAATTTGCAACTTATTGGCACCACTTGCTTCAAGTGCTTCAATGATGTTCATGTCAATCGATTCAATTACTTCTGAAAATAATTTACCGAGCATCCCGGTAGAGCCGATTGCAATCGCAAGTACACCAGCAAATGGATTAGGTCCAACAGCGGCAACGAAAATAATTGCTAGAATTATTTCGGGAAAGGCACGAACAGCTCCTAGTATCCACATGCCAAGGGTGTTTAACCATTTATTTTTAACCATATTTGAAGCACATAAGAAAGCGAGTGGGACGGCTAAAACTGCTGCTGCCAGTGAGCCTGTATATGCTATAAAGATGGTTTCGATCATTTTAACTAATATAGTGCCTGTTTCTTCAAACGCTGGATCAAAGAATTGTGGGATAATTCGGTTAAATTTTTCAAGGGTCCGTTCACTGAAAACCCGATCCCATGATATATTTACGCTGGTGAATGTCCAGGTGTAAAGGGCGATAACGGCCGCCAAAATAATAAACCTCTTTACTACTGTAGATGTCTTTTTTGGTTTAGGAGGAAGTTGAAATTTCATTACACTAATCCCTCCCTTAATTTGCCGCTGATATAATCAATTAGAATAACAACTGCAAAAATGATTAACACAATTGTGGAGACTGCTGGATAATTGAGGAAATTAATTTCTTTATTAATAAGTTGGCCAACCCCGCCGGCACCCACTAATCCGAGAACCACAGATGCTCTAATATTTATCTCAAATACATAAAGGCTAAAAGAGATAAACTGAGGTAATACTTGGGGTACTACTGCATACCAAATCGTTTGAATTGTGTTACCTCCAGACGCTCTAATTGCTTCTGATGGTTCCATGTCAATTGATTCAATTATTTCACTCATTAGTTTTACCAAAATACCAATAGCGAAAATAATTAAAGCGATAATTCCTGAAAATACACCGATTCCAAACAAGCCAACGAAAACAACAGCTAAAATGATATCGGGTATTGTTCTGATAATATTTAGAATCATTCGCATGATGTTATACAACCATTTATTCGTGGTAATATTTTGAGCAGCTAACAGACAAAAAGGAACACTTATAAACACGGCAACTGTGGTAGATATGATTGCCATATGAATAGTCTCAAATAGTTTTGGCCATACGTTAGTAATGTAGCCCCAATCTGGTGGGAAGAAACGTCCCACTAAATCGGTAATATTGCTTAGTTTTAAAAAGAAATTTATGATAAAAGATTCCGTTGTTATTGAACTAATTAGGTAAAACCCTATTACTGTAATAAAAGCTATTGTCATGGTTCGCTTTGTTTTCAGAGGGTAAAGGCTCTTTGGTGTAAATTGCTCGGGATTAGTCATTATTCTCGCCTCCACGTATATCATCTTCGCGGATGGTTCGACCATAGATCTCCTCAAATGTTTTTTCAGTTACCTCTGATGCTGGGCCGTCATAGACGACTTCGCCAGCGCGCATTCCAATAATGCGATCAGCATACTCCATTGCCATATCAATAAAATGAAGGTTAACAATAGTTGTGATATTGTCTTCTTTATTTATGCGTTTCAAGTACTTCATTACTTGATGAGATGTTGGTGGATCTAAACTTGCAACAGGCTCATCAGCTAAAATTACTTTTGGTTGTTGTGTTAGAACACGAGCAATGCTAACGCGTTGTTGTTGTCCGCCACTTAACTCATCTGCGCGACTATATAATTTTTCTTCAATATTTACTCGTTTTAAGTTTTCGTAGGCTAGCTGCATATCTTCTTTCGGGAACATATTAAAAATACTTTTAAAGGTACCGGTGTACCCCAATCTGCCAGAGATTACGTTTTTTAATACGGTAGATCGTTTAACTAGATTGTAGCTTTGAAAGATCATACCAACTTTTTTGCGTAATGCCCGAAGAGATTTCCCATTATGTTTCAATATATCTTCGTCATCAACAATTAATTCTCCGTCCGTTGGAGTTACCAAGCGGTTAATGCTTCTGATGAATGTTGATTTACCAGCACCAGATAAGCCGACAATAACAACGAACTCGCCTTCGTTAATTTTAATGTTTATATTTTTAAGCCCTTCGTTCCCATTTGGATAAACTAAGGATAAATTTTTAAATTCAATCATGATTTACCTCCACATGTACTTGGATAATTTAGATTAGAACTTACTTTTTATCATTATAGTGATTGACATAAAATTTGAAAAAAGGAGAGAAGGTAGCTTCTCTCCTGTAGCTCTATAAATAATTATTTAATATATTTTAAAGATCATCTACAGATATTGAATCTCCGAATTTTTGGAATGTGTCACGAACAACATCGTACTCACTATCCCGAGCTTCGATGATTGCGTCCCAATTATAGACGTCGTTCATAATTTCAATCATTTCATCATTGTCATTAAAGCTTAAGAAAGCTTCTTTAATTTGTTGCACTAGTTCGTCATCTAGTTCTGATGTTACCGAAATAGTATCGTTAGGGATGTCATCTGTATAGGTTAGTATCTTTGTTTCATCCATAATTTCTGGGTAATCTTCTTCAAGTCCAGTTCTCACATCATCAAACGTCGTAGCTACATCAGCTTCTCCTTCTAAAACAGCAATAGCTGATTGGTCATGTCCGCCAGTTTGCATCGACTCAGCAAAGAAGTCAGTTTCTGGGTTTTCAACATCAAATTCGTCCATAATTTGTGCGGCAGGGAATAGATATCCACTAGTGGAAGTAGGATCGCCATACGCCCAAGTAGTTCCCTCTAAATCGGCAAGTGTCTCAATACCTGAATCAGCGCGCACTATGTATTGCGCCACATAAGACCCGCTGCCAAAACGCTCTGATTTAAGAATTACTTCTACATCATGTTCTTGGTTGGCTAACACATATCCGAACGCAGGGATAAATCCGATTTGGACCTCATTTGTTCCCATTGCTTCAACAAGTGCGGTATAATTTGTCATTACTCGACCTTCTACTTCAACACCAAGTTCTTCGGAAAGTTTTTCTGCTAACGGTTCAACTGTATCTGCAATCTCATCAGAGTCTTGTGAAGGTACAAACCCCATTACAATAGTATCGTCGTCACTACAACCAGTAATAGCTAGCACTGCAGCTACAGCTAGAATAATAGATAAAAACCTTTTCATAAATAGATCCCCCCTTTGAAAATATGTTTTTTGATGACAATTATACTTATGCTATAGTTTGCTTGATTAAGCTAGTATATTTACATAAATTTAACAATTTTTTTACATCCGCGTCTTTACAATTGACTTATTTTGCATAAAAATATTCGGTTTTATCGTTTAAACCAGAACATAGAGTTTAAGAATAGTTTTCTATATAATAGAAGGTATAGTTGGGTTATCGGAGGAATTGTATTGAAGAAAATACTGACGTACGTTAAATCTTATAAAATCGCAACATCGATAGCTCTGTTTCTAATGGTGATAGAACTAATTGTAGAACTTGTCCAACCGGTAGTGATGGCAACTATTATTGATGAAGGTATTGTTAATAAGGACATCAATACGATCGTAGTATGGGGAACAATCTTACTAATCTTGACGATACTGGCTTTTGCGGCTGGTATTGCAAGTTCATTTTTTGCTGCTCAAACAAGCCAAGGTGTAGGCCATGACATAAGAAGCGATTTGTTTTGTCATGTCCAATCCTTTTCAACATTACAAATGCAAACCTTTTCTACTTCATCATTAACTACACGGATGACGAACGATGTGATACAGATACAAGCATTTTTATTTACTGCAATGCGAATCATGCTGAGGGCACCTTTGTTTATTATTGGTGGTTTAATCATGGCATTTACAATCAATGTCAAGCTCGCAATAATTTTAGTAATAGCAGTCCCGATACTTTTCACTATCATGTTTTGGATATTATTTAAAGGCGTCAAACTGTTTCGGAAAGTGCAAAAAAAGCTAGACTCTTTGAATTCAGTTTTGCGGGAAAACTTATTAGGTGTGCGCCTAGTAAAATCATTCAACCGTGGAAAACATGAAAACGAACGATTTAACATGGTTAATAAGTCGTTGATGGATGACAATAAACGAGCGCTTCGACTGATGGAAATAACGATGCCGGTAGTAATGTTAGGCATGAATATCAGTATGGTTTTAATTATTTGGTTTGGTGCAATTGAGTTAAATGTGGGAGGAGCAAAAACTGGTGAGATAGTGGCGATTATTAATTACGCAACCAGGATGATGGGATCATTTGGTGTATTCTCATTTTTAATTATGAACTTTTCTAGGGGGAAGGCATCTGCCTCTAGAATTACAGAAGTCCTAGATCATCAAGTGGATGAAACAAATGACGAAAATCCTGATGATATGCCGAGTATTCCAAAAGAAATCCGGTTTGAAAAGGCATCATTTACATATCCAAATTCAAGTGTTTATGCTGTTTCTAATCTATCATTCAAGGTTTTGTTTGGTGAGACAATTGGCGTAATCGGTGAAACAGGTTCTGGTAAATCGACGTTATTACAGCTAATTCCTCGTTTGTACCCATTAACAGCAGGAAGAATAGTAATAAATGATAGTCCAATAGAATCTTTAAGGTTGAAAGCACTTAGAAATCAGATTGCAATGGTTCCGCAAGAGTCGCAATTATTCTCAGGCACAATTGCCGAAAATATTGCTTGGGGTAATAACGATGCGAGTATAAGTGACATCGTTCAGGCTGCTAAGGATGCCAACGTTCACTCGTATATAGAGAGCTTGCCCAATCGATATCAAACAATAATAGGGCAACGAGGTGTGAGTTTGTCAGGTGGACAGAAACAACGAATTACTTTAGCGAGGGCGTTTGTCAGAAATCCGAGTATCTTACTTTTAGATGATAGTACAAGTGCGCTGGATGCAGATACCGAAGCGAACGTAATAGAAACGATTAAAAAGAAATCGTGCACTACATTAATTGTTTCACAAAAAATAAGCTCAGTAATGGAAGCTGATAAAATACTACTTTTAGATGATGGCAAAATAGTCGATCAAGGCACTCATGGGTATCTGCTGGAAAATAATCAATTATACAAAAGAATGTATCAATCACAGCAACAAGGAAGTGGAATCTGATGTTTAGAAATAAACGGAGTAAAACAGTAACTAAAAATAATCAGTCAGATTCTAATTTGCAAGATGGCCCGAAATCACAACAAAAAAGAGCATCGCTTGGGAATATTGGGGAAACCGTCTATCGGATATGGAAGTACATGGCTGCGGATAAGTTTTTGTTTAATCTGGCTATCATCTTTGTTGTAATAAGTTCTGCACTATCACTACTCGGACCTTATTTGCTTGGAGTTGCCGTGGATTTATTAGTCGTAAATGAAAACCCATCGGCATTAACTACAATAATCTTTACGCTTGTTGCGATTTTTATTATCCACTCAATTGTTTTGTGGTTTCAGAATTATTGGATGATCACTGTTGCTCAAAATACGATATTTACAATGAGAAATCACCTTTTTACTCATTTATTGCAGCTACCGATTCTGTATTTTCAAACCCGGCAAAGCGGAGAGTTAATGAGTAGACTAACGAATGATTTAGAGAATATTAGCCGGACACTAAATTCATCGGTAATTCAACTAGCTACTAGTTTTCTTACGCTTGTCGGTACAGTAATTGTCATGCTGTGGTTAAGTCCTCTACTTACGTTGTTGACAATGGTCATTGTGCCTTTGATGATTTGGGGTATGAACTGGATTACAAATAGAACGGGAAGATATTTCAAGGAACAACAAAAGTACTTAGGTGAAATGAATGGATATATTGAAGAAACTATGTCTGGTCATCACATGGTTAAATTGTTTTCGCAGGAAGAGCGGGTAATTAATGAATTCAGAGGTAAGAATGCACGTGTGATGCATGCAAGCTACTGGGCCCAGGTCTATTCTGGTTTTATTCCTAAAGTGATGAACAGCCTAAATAACTTAAGTTTTGCGATTATCGTAGGTGTTGGTGGGGTTTTTGCTTTAAATGGTATGATTTCAATTGGGATTATTGTTACTTTTTCAACCTATGCAAGGCAATTCACACGTCCGTTAAATGATTTAGCTAACCAGTTTAATGTAGTTTTGTCAGCTGTTGCAGGTGCTGAACGAGTATTTGATATTATCGATGAACCAGAAGAAGATAAAGATAGCCCGAATAAAGAGCCTATTTCTAGTATAAAAGGTGATGTTGAATTCAGATCTGTTTCATTTTCATACGAATCTGGTGAAGATATATTAAAAAACATTAGCTTCGATGTAAAACAAGGAGAAACAATCGCATTAGTAGGTCCAACTGGGGCTGGAAAAACAACGATTACTTCATTGCTCTCAAAATTTTACCAAGTGGAAAAAGGTGAAATATTTATTGACAATCAAGATATTAATGGCATTTCACGGCACAGTTTAAGGAGTCAAATCGGAGTTGTATTACAAGATTCCTTTTTGTTTGATACAACAGTGAAAGAAAACATTCGTTATGGAAGATTAGATGCAACTGATGAAGAGATTAAAAAAGCAGCGATTAACGCTAATGCCCATTCTTTTATTTCGAAACTACCTAATGGGTATGATACCGAATTGGGTGCTGACGGCGGGCAAATTAGTCATGGGCAGCGGCAGTTACTTTCAATTGCTAGAGTGATGTTGGCTGATCCTGCTTTACTTATTTTGGATGAAGCGACAAGTAGTATTGATACTATAACTGAAATGAAAATAACGGATGCACTCACGAAGCTAATGAGAGGAAGAACAAGCTTTATTATTGCCCATCGATTGAATACTGTTCAGCGTGCCGATAAAATTATCGTTTTAAATCATGGAGAGATAGTTGAACAAGGTAGTCACCAACAATTAATGAAACAAAATGGTTTTTATGCAAACTTATCTCGGATAAACGATTCAGCAGGATAAACACTTATGAATAATTGTATTCTAAAGCGATTAAGTTAAATAAATCATGCATGAATACCTATGTACAGTACTAAAATGAATAGAACATTCTTAAACTGTATTCTAAAGGGGAGGTAAGATGAAATATGGTTCGTTTAAGCATATTAGATCAAACCCCAATTCCTGAAGGTAGTAGTGCACGAACAGAAATAATTAATACAGTAAGGTTAGCTCAAATAGCAGAAAGATTAGGATATCATAGGTTTTGGTTGTCTGAACACCATTTAGAGACGCAAGGACACTCAAGCCCAGAAATACTAATTCCTCATATAGCAGCAAATACATCGGCAATTAGAGTGGGTTCTGGAGGAGTTATGTTACCGCACTATAGTGCCTATAAGGTTGCTAAAAACTTCCGGTTACTAGAAGCATTATATCCCAACCGGATTGACCTGGGTGTTGGAAGAGCTCCGGGAGGGATACCGCTTGCTACGATGGCATTACAAGAAGGAAAGGCGAATCATCAAGATCAATTTGCCCGACAAATTGAAGATCTTATTTACTATTTAACCGGATCAAACGGTCAGGGCCACCGTTTTCAAGGATTAAAGGCAATGCCTGACATTGATACGATTCCCGAGCTATTTGTTTTAGGTTCTAGTGGCGGGAGTGCTGGATTAGCTTCTACATATGGTGTTTCTTATGCTTATGCCCAGTTTATTAGTGGCCAGCACGGGGGAGAGGTCATTGAAAACTATCAGCAGATGTTTCAGCCATCACTACTGCAGCAAAGGTCTCATTCCATAGTTGGGTTCTTTGTGGTTTGTGCAGAAACTGACGAACAAGCAGAGCGATTAGCTTCTAGTATGGATGTCGAGTTTATTAAGGTTGCGAGGGGCGAAAAAAGTAAAGGGATTTTATCTCCTGAACTGGCCGTTAACTATCCTTTTACAACTAGCGACCGACAGCTCGTTTATGAAAACCGAAAGAGAATGGTGGTTGGTTCACCAGAAAAAATAAAGATGACGTTACTTCAGTATAGTGAGGAATATAAGACGGATGAATTTATTTTGGCTACTATGATGTTTGACTTTCATACAAAAGTAAAAAGCTACCAGCTCTTATCAGATGCGTTTGCATTGAGGAAAAATTAAACCACCTTCCATCACGGATGTAAGGTGGTAACTTTTGGGTTATATTTCACCCTACTTGCCTATACTAAAGTCTTGAAAGCATAGGTCTTGAATGGTATGATTTAATGTAATTAAAAATTCATTTTGCAAACGAATAATAATATCAAAAATAGTAACTAGTGTCAAGATATAGTGCGGATTTGAGGTGCATTGTAATGGATGAACAAGATAAAGATTGGATTGAAGAACAAAAACGTGTCAATATCGTTGTCGAAGAAATTAATAAAAAAATAAAGAAACTAAAAGAAAGAGTTGGCGGTCTAAAGGAAAGAGTTATCGATATTAGAAAAAATTTCTGGGAAGATGTTACGGTTAACCTCGATGACCCTGATGATGTGATCGAAACCCAGGCTAGCCTCAAGCAACAAGCTGAATTTTTATCAGAGCGGGAAAGAAGTCACGGTCAGGTAAGTGAGCAGCTAATAACACTAGAACGCTTGCACAACTCACCTTACTTTGGACGAATTGATTTTAAAGAAAACGAGGTACCTTCCGCTGAACCTATTTATATTGGAATTTCATCGTTAATGGATGAAAAGGATGAAGATTTTTATATTTATGATTGGCGGGCGCCAATATCTAGCCTGTATTATGATTACCCTCCAGGAAAGGCCCAATATGAAACGATTGACGGGGCAATTGAAGGTGAAATAGAACTGAAGCGACAATTTATAATTGGTGATTCAAAAATTAAAGGAATGTTTGATACTGGGTTAACGATTGGTGATCATCTCCTTCAAACCGTTTTGGGGAATAATGCAGATACAAATATGAAAAGCATCGTTGCAACAATTCAACGAGAGCAAAATCAAATTATTCGAAATGAAAAAAGTGATTTACTTATTGTCCAAGGTGTAGCCGGAAGCGGAAAGACATCCGCTGCACTGCAACGGGTTGCTTATTTGTTATATCGGTATCGTGAAGTATTATCGTCGGAAAATATGATTTTGTTTTCACCTAACCCATTATTTAATAGTTATGTGGCTACTGTTTTACCTGAATTAGGAGAAGAAAACATGAGGCAGACGACGTTTCATCAATACGTCGATGCACAACTAGGTAATGAATTTGATGTAGAAACCCCGTTTGAACAAATGGAATTTTATCTGAATGGTCTAGGTGACGGTTATAGTACCAGGGTTGATGGGATCAGTTACAAGGCAAGTCTGACTTATAAACAACAAATTGATGGCTTTATTCGTCAGTTAGAAACGGACGGTTTAATGTTTAAAAACATTACATTCCGAGGAGAAAAAGTAATAACGAATAAGGAAATTAAAACATATTTCTACTCGTTAGATAAGAGCTTATCAATTCCAAATCGGATGGAGGCTGTCGTTGAATGGTTGTTGTCTAGGTTAAAGGACTTTGAGCGAATCGAAAGGTCAAAGGATTGGGTAATTGAAGAAAGCGAACTATTAGATAAAGAGGACTATTTGAACGTTCATAATCAGCTACAAGAAGAAAATAAGTTCTCTGAAGATACCTTCGATGATTTTGAGCGAGAGGAAAGTTTATTAAGAATGCAAGTGGTGGCAGATAGAATGAAGCCGTTGAAACAGAAAATCAAGCGCTTGTTCTTTGTTGATAGTAAGAATACCTATATAAAACTGTTAGAGGATTCCAAAGATGCTAATTATAGTAGAGAAAATTTACCTATGTACTGGGAATCTATCTGTGACCAAACAATTGAAGACCTAAAAGAAAAACGATTAACATGGGAAGATGCGACACCTTACCTATATTTTAAAAAGATGGTGGTTGGTTTTAATGGGAATAGAGCGATTCAGCATTTATTTATTGATGAAGCTCAGGATTATTCTCCGATTCAATTTGCCTATCTTAAAAAATTGTTTCCTAGCAGTCGAATGACTCTGTTAGGTGATATAAATCAAGCTATCTATGCACATTCGCTTCATCATCAAACATTATTATCCGAAAACATGAAAGAAAAACATGAAAGAATTACATTAACACGTAGCTACAGGTCAACCAAACCGATTGTTGAATTCACTAAATCCTTTATGCCTAAAGGTGATCTAATTGAAGCGTTTAACCGTGATGGTGAAAAACCAGTATTGATGGAGGTGGATAACACCGCTATTTTATACGATAAACTATTTCAAGAGATCAATAAATTTCAGGCAAAAGGCTATCAAACAATTGCAGTGATTTGTAAGACAATGCTAGAAAGCGAAAAGGTCCATCAGCAACTGAAAAATAAGCTAGATGTCAAGCTAATGAGTCAAGAAACACATACGTTCCAAGAAGGAATAATGGTGATTCCGGCTTATCTCGCTAAAGGGATCGAGTTTGATGCTGTCATTATCTATAACGCATCAGCTGCTCAGTATAATAAAGAGTTGGAACGTAATCTTTTTTATACTGCAGGGACAAGGGCGATGCATGAACTGACCATGTTTTCCCTAGGTAAAGTTAGTTCCTTCGTTGATATGGTACCAAAAGATAAATACACTCATTACAAGATACATGCTGTACAAAAAGGGCATTAACAAAATTGAGAAGAGGCAGTTGAACAACATTTGTTCAACTGCCTCTTTCGTTTCTTGAAAAAATAAGAAAAATGCAGTTGGTATTTAAGTTTAAAAGAAGAATAAATGAATCTGTAGTTAAGGTGAAAAATATATGAATAGCTTCTTGATTATGGTCTTAAATTTCATTTGACGAATTTAGGACGTATATATATAATAGGAACTTGTGTAATAGAGGTAGTATCATGAAAGGGTGATCTAGCCTTCAGCAACTTGAACAAAAGATAAAAAATTGTAGTTAAATCGTAGAAAAAATATAGTGAGCAAGCCGATGGTCTTCGGACTTGAAAAATTATTCGAGTTTCTATAATCTTTTGTTCTACTATCAGGAAATCATAAAAATGGTAGTAGTATAAGTGAAACTAAGGCTTTCGTTACTGAGATAGGTGCGTTAATCAAAGTTTTTCTAATCATGAAATTTATTAAATGAGTGAATAATTTCCATCTAATAGTCTGCAATGAATAGACATAGAGAAGAATTTGTAGGCACTTGCTCCTAACAAAATTAGGAGGAAAAAAGTGCAAAAAAGTGAAAGTAATTTATCAAGTAAATATACAGACAAAACAGTATTTATTATAAGTGGAGGATTGTTAATACTATTTGTAGTATTAGCTATGTTTGATCTAAAAATGGTGGAGGGGTGGATTAACACCTCTTTCGCATTTTCTGCTAAATATTTCGGTTCTTATTGGGAACTTCTGTTATTGGGTAATTTTGTAATTGGTATCGCGTTAGCAATCTCTAAGTATGGCAAAGTCCGTTTAGGTAAAAAAGATAAGCCTGATAATGGATATTATCGTTGGGTTGCAATGATCTTATGTACACTACTTGCAAGTGGTGGAGTTTTTTGGGCGGCTTCAGGGCCAATGAGTCATTTTATTACGACCCCGCCATTATTTGATGATAATTCTTCAACTCTCGCTGGTGTCGAGCCTGCCTTAGCGCAAAGCTTCCTTCACTGGGGTTTTCTAGCTTGGGCAATCCTAGGAACGTTAGCTACGATAGTATTAATGTATGTTCATTATCATAAAGGATATCCAATGAAACCAAGAGGAATGCTTTATCCAGTTTTTGGTGAAAAAATATTCCGTAAAAATAGTATTATTGGAAATGTAGCAGATATTGTATCCATTGTAGCTGTTGCCGCTGGTACAATGGGTCCTGTTGGATTTCTAGGATTACAGCTTGGATATGGATTAAATTCATTATTTGATGTGCCTAATACATTAGTCACTAATATTATTATTATTACTGCTCTAGTTGTAATAGCTGCAATTTCTGTTGCGACCGGTGTTGATAGAGGTATTCAGTTTTTAAGTAGAATGAATGTAGGTTTAACCATATTTTTAGCAATCTGTATGCTAATTCTTGGACCAACGATGTTTATTCTTAATAAATTTGTCTCTGCAGAAGGATTTCACATCCAAAATATGCTGACAATGGCTCTATATCAAGGAGATCAAGCATGGCTAGGTTGGTGGACGGTCTTTTTCTGGGGTTGGTTCTTAGGATACGGACCAATGATGTCAATATTTATAGCACGTATTTCACGTGGTAGAACAATTCGGGATTTAATCATTGCCGTTTCTATTGTTGCTCCACTAGTTACCAACTTTTGGTTTACTGTTGTTGGTGGTACCGGAATTAAAGCTGAATTAGACTCTCCAGGTTCAATTTCCGTTCCTTTCAATGAAGGAGGAATGCCGGCTGCAGTAATGGCGATAATGAGCCAATTACCATTAGGTTTTTACCTAGCAATTGGATTCCTGCTTGTGACACTCGTTTTCGTTGCAACAACTGTTGATTCAATTTCATACACAGTAGCGGTTACGTTAACTGGAAGTGACCAACCAAGTAGGCTAATTCGAGTGTTCTGGGTAATCATGTTTGGTGTATTGTCGATTGTATTATTAGCGATTGGTGAAAATAGTATTTCTGCTATTCAAAATTCAATCGTTGTAACAGCAGTTCCGGTTTCAATCCTGATGTTACCTACCCTTTGGGGTGCGGTGCAGATTGCCCGTAAACTAGGAGCAGAACAAGGTATTACTTCAAAAGTTAAGGAATAAAAGGAACTAATGTAACAGTAATATTTATAATATTTATAATAAAACTCTTCTCTCTCTAGTTTGCAAATTGAATTTGCAAAACTAGAGAGATTTTTTTATCTTTAATTAAATTAAAGATCGATAGTGCAAAATCAGTAATGAAATTTGTAGTAAGTGGGAAAGGTAATGAACAGGTCGATAGAGATTACTTTTAAATGTTGACGTCTAGGAGGATTATAATGCCACAAGAAAATAAAACAGATAAGACTGTATTTATTATAAGTGGAGGTTTACTTGTATTATTTGTAATTTTGGCAATGATTGACTTAGAAATGGTCGAATTGTGGATAAATACATCATTTGCCTTTTCTGCCAAGTACTTCGGTTCCTATTGGGAAGTACTTTTACTCGCAAACTTTGTTATTGGTCTTGGTTTAGCTATTAGCAAGCTTGGAAAAGTTAGGCTAGGTAAAAAGAATAAACCTGAAAATGGCTATTACCGGTGGATTGCGATGATTTTATGTACGCTACTAGCAAGCGGAGGTGTGTTTTGGGCTGCAGCAGAACCGTTGAGTCACTTTATCACAACTCCGCCTTTATTCGATGATAACTCATCCACTTTAGCTGGTGTTGATCCAGCATTAGCGCAAAGTTTTTTGCATTGGGGATTCCTAGCGTGGGCAATTTTAGGAACATTAGCGACCATCGTTCTAATGTATCTTCATTATAATAAAGGTTTTCCAATGAAACCAAGAGGGTTTTTATATCCAGTATTTGGTGAAAAAATATTTCGCCCAAATAATGTTATTGGTGGAATTGCAGATATTGTAGCAATTGTAGCTGTTGCTGCTGGAACAATGGGACCGATTGGTTTTTTGGGATTGCAACTGGGCTACGGTATTCATTGGTTATTTGATGTGCCTAATACATTAGTAACTAACATTATTATTGTTAGTTGTCTAATAATAATTGCTGCAATCTCTGTGGCAACTGGAGTTGACCGAGGAATTCAATTTTTAAGTAGAATGAATGTTGGTTTAACCGTGTTTTTAGCTATATGTATCCTAATTCTCGGACCAACAATGTTTATATTAAATAAGTTTGTTTCAGCAGAGGGATTTCATCTCCAAAATATGTTGACGATGGCTTTGTATCAAGGTGATGAGGCTTGGCTTGGTTGGTGGACCGTTTTTTTCTGGGGCTGGTTCCTTGGATATGGACCAATGATGTCTATTTTTATTGCAAGAATTTCGCGTGGTAGAACGATTAGAGAACTAATTATTGCGGTTTCAATTGTTGCGCCGTTAGTTACAAACTTCTGGTTCACTGTTGTCGGAGGAACAGGGCTTAAAGTTGAACTTGATAATCCTGGGGTAATATCTGAACCTTTTAATGAAGGAGGAATGCCGGCCGCAGTAATGTCAATTATGGGTCAGCTTCCATTAGGTTTTTTCTTAAGCATTGGATTTCTTCTCGTTACTCTCGTGTTTGTCGCTACCACAGTTGATTCTATTTCATATACTGTAGCTGTAGCGCTAACGGGTAATGATAGACCACATAAATTGATTCGCGTGTTTTGGGTGCTGATATTTGGGTTAATGTCGATCATGCTATTAGCGATTGGCGAAAATAGTGTTTCTGCAATCCAAAACTCGATTGTGGTAACAGCAGTTCCGGTTTCAATAATTATGTTACCGACATTGTGGGGCGCCGTTCAATCGGCTCGTAAATTAGCTGTAGAACAAAATATTAGTTCCCCAAGAAAAAAGTAATTTGAGGGTAGAGATAAAGTCCGTTTTTATATTGCTACAAATCAAGGAGGGTTTTCCTGGGAGCATTACTATTTAATTTATCAAAAATTTATGAGAGAATGGTTTTAAAGTGAGAAGGAGGCGTTTTCATGCTGGAAAATCTACAAGCTACAACAACACTCCACAATGGAGTGAAGATGCCGTGGTTAGGTTTAGGTGTTTTCAAAGTTGAGGATGGAGAAGAGGTTATAAGCTCCGTTAAATCCGCAATAAAAAATGGCTACAAAAGTATTGATACTGCTGCAATATATAGAAATGAAGAAGGGGTAGGTCAAGCGATTAAAGAATCGGGCATTGCTCGAGACGAATTGTTCGTAACCTCAAAGCTATGGAATGGTGACCAAGGATATCAATCAACAATAAAAGCCTTTGAAACAAGTCTTAATAAGCTAGGGTTAGATTACTTGGATTTATATTTAATACATTGGCCAGCTCCTGCTGTAGGAAACTATAAAGAATCTTGGAAAGCAATGGAAGAGCTCTATAAACAAGGAAAAATCAGAGCAATTGGTGTAAGTAATTTTAAAGAACATCATTTAGAAGATTTAATTAGTGATGCTGACATTAAGCCGATGGTGAACCAAGTGGAGTTCCATCCTAATTTCGCTCAAAAAGATTTACATAACTTCTGTAAACAACAAGGGATTCAACTAGAAGCATGGTCCCCGTTAAAACAAGGCCAGCTTTTGGATGACCAAACACTTATTAAGCTTGCAGAGAAATATGGTAAATCAACAGCACAAATAATTATTCGCTGGGTCTTACAAAAAGAGGTAATAGTGATACCAAAGTCAACAAAGGAACACCGAATTATTGCTAATGCTGATGTATTTGATTTTGAATTAACGGCGGAGGATATCAAAGTGATCGATGGACTTGATACGAATCAAAGAGCCTTTGCAGACCCAGACGAAATGAATAAAGTATAATTATAGGTAGGCGCCCATTTATGGACGCCTTCTTTCTTTTTTGCTAGATGACTTTTTAGAGTGGTGGTATCTCTAGTGGCATTATTTTGTTATAATTAGAAGCGCATTGCTTGCTACTTAACAAGAAATGTTATTTAACCTGAATCAATTTCATAGTTACCTTATGCGGACGGCAGCTGCAAGAAAAATCAGTAATATGAAATTGACTAAATCTAGGTAGAGTTAAATCTATACTGTAAGGGGGATTAACCTTGGCTTTTGTAATAACAGCTCCATGCGAAACTGAAAAAGCTGGCGAATGTGTATCGGTTTGTCCAGTTGATTGTATAGAAGAAGGAAAAGATCAATTTTATATAGATCCAGACATTTGTATTGATTGTGGTGCTTGTGTGGCGGTATGCCCGGTTGATGCAATTGAGGAAGAATATGATTTATCTCCTGAACAAGAAGTATATTTAGAAAAAGCAGAAAAATACTTCGGGAGTTAAGTTTATCGAATAAACGATCAGTCAAAATTGGCTGGTCGTTTTTCTTTTTTTACACGAAACAAAACATTTATCTTGAAATCGAGATAAAATTGAATTACTATTTACATGTACTAAAAATCTAATAGTTGACTAGAAAATCGGGATAGTATAGTTATATTAAGCAAAGACTCTTCGTGAGTATTGTTGCTTTAAATTATGTAAACCTTCACAGTTGATAGAAACTGCGACGTAACTTTTGCTTTCTTCCACTCTTTCTAAAATGAGTGCTAAATCAGCGCTGCGGAAATACACTTCGCTTTCCGCGGGTGGCTGCTGAGCCTCCTCGTGCTTGCGCACTGCGGGGTCTCATCTATGCCTTTCCTCCCGCAGGAGTCTTCGTGTATTTCCTCCGCTTAGAATAGCTTTTTGTTCAAGTGGGAAGACCCCCACGAAATGTTGTTTTTTACGGTGTATTGGCACTCATTAATCAGAACACCCATGTCCAGCGTAGGCAGAATACGAAGACTCCTGTGGGAACAGCACGAGTTCGAAGACCCCGGAAGAATCGTTTTTTGATTCTGAGGAGGCTGAGGCCGTGCCCGCGGAAAGCGACTGCCCGGAGCGGAAATCTACTCAGTAGTTACGTCGCAGTCTATAGAAATTACTCGTTACGATTCAATACTCGGAAACAACAATAAACATCTTCGGTGGGATGAATAACTACAGTCCCACTCTTGTAGAAAATAGCCTATGAAATAAATAAAAAAGCAATATAAAGGGAGTGTGATTTAATGGAAATAAAAGGACTTCATCACGTTTCTTCAATCACTGCTAACGCTAAAAACAATTATCACTTTTACACACAAGTTCTTGGCATGAGATTAGTAAAAAAATCAGTTAATCAGGATGATACAAGTATGTACCATTTGTTTTATGCTGATGAAATTGGCAACCCCGGTACCGATTTTACTTTCTTTGAGATACCGAGAGCAGGGAATACCTATCAAGGAAACAACAGCATATCATTTACATCATTACGTGTACCAGATGATAATGCGCTTGAGTTTTGGGAGAATCGGTTTGGTGAATATGATGTGAAACATGAGACTATTAAAGAGGAATTTGGTCGTTTGGTTCTTCATTTTC
Organism: Aquibacillus saliphilus; assembly: GCF_020404745.1. Lineage (GTDB taxonomy): Bacteria > Bacillota > Bacilli > Bacillales > Amphibacillaceae > Aquibacillus > Aquibacillus saliphilus. Next base: position 33,363 of record NZ_JAIZAP010000013.1, on the reverse strand, counting down.
AAGATCCTGAAGGACAACGATTAGTTTTAGTTTCCGATCAAACGAATCAAGGCGTTGCAGGTGGAACTCCTTGGGATAAGAGTCCTGTTCCAAGAGGTAAAGGGATAATTGGTCTTGGACCATCGAGATTAACAGTTCCAGATCCAGAACCAACAGTAAAAGTGTTAACTGAAGTTTTGGGTTTTAACTATGCCGGGAAATATCCTGCATTTGTAGATGGACAACCTGAAATTCAGGTATTTTCAATAGGAGAGGGCGGTACAGGTGCTGAGGTTCACTTAGAACATCGTACCGATCTTCCTAAAGAAAAACCAGGACGAGGAAGTGTTCATCATGTAGCTTTTCGTGTTGATGATAATGACCAGTTGTCAGCTTGGAAGGATAAAATAAAGAAACAACGTATTCCGAATTCAGGTCTTGTCGATCGCTATTATTTTAAATCACTTTATTTTAGAGAACCAAATGGTATCCTGTTTGAACTAGCAACAGATGGACCTGGATTTGCAACAGATGAAGATGTTGAACATCTGGGTGAGAGTGTAGCCCTACCGCCATTTTTTGAAGACAAAAGAGCAGAAATAGAAGCTAAGCTTGAGTCATTAGATACAAAAACAAATTAAGGTAGCTTTTCATCCCGGTTAATATACTTAGCCGGGATTTTTTTGAGGTCGCCTTAAGCTTGGAGGGGCTAACAAGGCGCTTCCGCTTTTGTTTTTGAAAAGGTGCTGTAGTAGCCTTCTGCGTACATAGTAGCGTGTAGCTTGGAAAGTATATGGATAGGAAGGCTCATATTACTGGAATCGAAGTATTCATCGATGGAGCAGAATCATTATTGTAAAAAGTTTATCTATTTATTTAAAAGATATATACTAGATACTTACTATTTGGATAAATAGAGATCAAAAAAATTGTGGGGGAATACGTGTGATTTTTCAGCCTAAAGCTATATTTTTAGATATGGATGGTACAATTTTAAACCATCATAATCGAGTGACTATAAAAACTAAACAAGTGATTGATAATTTACGAACAAATGGAATTCCTGTCTTTGTTGCAACAGGGAGATCGTATGGTGAAATTAGTGAGTTAGTTCCTGAGGGTTTTACAGTTGATGGAATTGTAAGTTCTAATGGAATGGTTGTCCATGTAGGGGGAAATCTATTAGTTGAGAACACACTTCCGATGGACTTAGTGAACCATGTTATTGAAATGGCTCGTGAAGAAAAGGTTTACTATGAGCTATTCCCAAATCAAGGACCTAGAATAAGCCTACAAGAGGATAGACATTTTATTGAAGCGGAGATTAGTGGTTCTAAACCTGATAGTGTTGGTATTAATGAATGGTCATCACGAAAAGAAGCAATCGAAGATGAAATAGTTTGGAAGGATGCTTTAGATAGTGATAACTTTTCTAAGTTTTACTTCTTTAGTCGAAGGAAGGATAATATCAATGCCTGGAAGAATAAATTAGACCAGTTAAAAAAACAGATTGATTTTACAACATCCATCTCATCTGAACATAATGTCGAGTTAATGGTTGCAAATGTAAATAAGGCTACTGGAATCCAACATATGTTAGATCACTATGATATAAATAGACAAGAAATTCTTGCTATCGGTGATAGTAATAATGATTTACCAATGTTTGAACATGCTGGCTATTCTGTAGCAATGAAAAATGCTCCTGATCAGATCAAAGAAGTTGTTGATGAAATTACCGAATACACATGCGATCAGGACGGCGTATATCACTTTTTGAATGAAAGATTTCTGTAAAATAAAGTAGTGGATGGAGATGGAAAAGGGGTTTTTGCCATCTCCATCCTACTTCCTGTATAATAAATAGAGTACGTAAAATAGAATTATTCATGTATATGCTTGGAAATATGGTCCAAGCGTCTCTACCGAGTGACCACATCACTGGACTACATGTATGGAAAAAGTGCGTGATTAATACATCGATAGAATTGGTGTATAGTATTTCGTGCACCTCATATACATGTGGAACAGCCTAGGTACAGATTGCCTTAGGCTTTTTTTGTACTATTAAAACGCAATTTATCTATTTCTAATATCAAGCAATAATTTATAGAGGGGGAATTTAAAGAGAATGAAAAAATTATATGAAGTCAATAGAATGCTTGCAAAGGTTGCGCTAGGGGATGAGAAAGCTGACTTAATCATCAAAAACGGAATACTAGTTAATGTTATCTCAGGCGAATTGTTAGAAGGAAAAGATGTAGCAGTCAGTCACGGTAGAATAGCTTATGTTGGAAATGTCGGTCATACTGTCGGCCCTAAAACAAAGGTAATTGATGCAGAAGGTAAGTACATTACGCCGGGGTTAATGGATGCGCATATGCATGTGGAAAGCTCGATGCTATCGGTTACTGAATTTGCCAAAGCGGCAATTGCGAAGGGTACGACTGGAATTTTTATGGACCCACATGAAATAGCTAATGTTTTTGGAGTTGAAGGGGTTCGGCTAATGCATGACGAGGGCCAGCAGTTACCGTTAAAAGTCTTTACTACCTTTCCATCGTGTGTTCCTGCGACTGATGATTTAGAAGACGCTGGTGCAACATTAACTGTTCGGGATATTAAAGCGGGTCTCACTTGGAATAATGTTGTCGGATTGGGCGAAGTAATGAATTTTCCAGGTGTCATTTATGGCAATGACAAAATGACTGGAGAAATAGAGGAAACGATAAGGGCAAACAAAACTGTGACTGGACACTTCCCAGATGGAACTGATCAAATGTTACAGGCTTATATCGCTTCTGGCGTAAGTTCTTGCCATGAAACAGTAACCAGGGAACAAGGATTGGAGAAGCTGCGTCTAGGTATGCATGTGATGATTCGAGAGGGATCCGCTTGGCATGACGTCAAAGAAGTAATTAAAATCGTAACTGAGGACCTAGTTAACACGGATAACATATTGCTCGTCACGGATGATGTTTATCCACAAACACTAGTGGAAAAAGGGCATTTAAATCATGTTGTTCGTCGCGCTATTGAAGAAGGTGTAGATCCAATAACCGCAATTCAAATGGCGACGATAAATGTCGCTCGTTACTTTAAGATGGATACTGATATAGGTAGTATAAGTCCTGGGAAATGTGCGGATATCTTGTTGATAGAAGACTTGCAAAAGATAGAGCCTACAACAATTATTGCTGATGGACAAGTTATCGTGGAAGATAATCATGTTATTGCGGATTTCCCTGAATTTAATTACCCTGAACATGTGAAGAAGTCGGTGAATCTAGAACGTAACCTTCAACCCGGTGATTTTTTGTTACACTCGAAAACTACGAACCCTAAAACAAAAGTCAATGCAATAAAAGTAATTGAAAACAGTGCTAGAACAGAAAAAACTGTTGCCGAACTAGAAGTAACAGATGGGGTCATCCAATCAGATTTAGAAAATGACGTGCTTATGCTTGCTTGTATTGAGCGCCATCATGCCTCTGGTCAAATAGCTTTGGGTTTTGTAAATGGTTTTAAGCTAACAAGTGGAGCGGTTGCATCAACTGTGGCACATGATAGTCATAACCTTCTTGTTATGGGTACTAATTCAGAAGATATGGCGATTGCTGCAAATAAATTAGCCGAATCAGGTGGAGGAATGATTGTTGTAGACAATGGGGAGATTTTAGCTCATGTGAAAATGCCAATTGCAGGTTTAATGTCTGATCAGCCATTAGAAGTTGTGGTAGAAGAAGTGAACCAATTAGAACAAGCATGGAAAAAAGTTGGATGCCCGTTACATGCACCGTTTATGACATTCTCTCTGATTGCTTTACCAGTAATACCAGATACTCGGATATCGAATCGTGGCCTTGTTGACGTAACGACATTTCAACTTATTGAAACAGAGATTAGCTAATGCACGTTTAGTCTCTGCTAAATTCTCATTCTTGACATCTGAAGATATTTGTAATAAGTTAGTTACATAAAGTAACTAACTTATTATTTTATAGTAACATGATTCACATTGATTAAGACTGTTTTTAATAGATCGTTGGTTTGACACAAAAACTATAGAATCGACGTAACTTGGGTTAGGATTTGCTTTCATCCACTCTAATTGAATCGAGTGCTATACAATCGCTTCAGCAGAATACTTCGCTTTCCGTGGGCACGGCCTCAGCCTCCTCAGAATCAAAGAACAATTCTTCCGGGGTCTTCGGCTCGCGCTGTTCCCACTGGAGTCTTCGTATTCTGCCTACGCTGAGTAGTTGTGTTCTGATTAATGAGTACCTAAATGCCGTAAAATCAATGATTCGTGGAGTTCTTCCCACTTGAACAGAAAGCTATTCTAAGCGAAGTGTATTTCCGCAGCGCTGATTTAGCACTCATCTTATAAAGAATGGAAGAAAGCAAAAGTTACGTCGCATTTTCTATCAAACACGAAGTAACGATATTTAGAAAAAGCACTTTGATTAATTATTTTTTTAAAATAGATACTAAGGATAAAAAGGGAGCTGAATATTGATGGAGAAGAATTTTTTTCGTGAGCCAAATACCTATGTGGGACATGTCGAATTAGTAGTTCAAGACCTGGACCGCTCTATTAAATTTTATAAAGAAGTGATTGGTTTAGACTTGTTAGAACAAACATCAAGTAAAGCAGTGTTAACAGCTGATGGTAAAAGAGCTTTATTAAGTATTGAACAGCCTGAAAATGCGATGCCTAAACAGGGTAGAACAACAGGGTTATATCATTATGCCATTTTGGTACCTAGTCGTTTGGATTTGGCTAAAATATTAAAGCACTTTGTTGAGCTTAATGTGCAATTAGGAGCTTCAGACCATCTAGTAAGTGAAGCTTTGTATTTAAATGATCCTGATGGAAATGGAATTGAAATATACACAGACCGCAAAGCTACAAGTTGGACCTGGGAAGATAACCAAGTGGTAATGGCTGTTGATCCGTTAGATGCTGAAGGTATTCTTGCAGAACTACAGGGCGAAACTTGGGAAGGACTCCCAGCTGAAACAGTTATGGGCCATATTCATTTACATGTAGCAGAGCTTCAAAAAACGAGAGAATTTTATAGCGATGGACTTGGTTTTGATGTCGTCTGCCAATTTGGTACGCAGGCATTGTTCATTTCTACTGGCCACTACCATCATCATATTGGTTTAAATACATGGAACGGAGTTGGTGCTCCTGCCCCAGCAGAAAATAGTGTTGGATTGATATCATTTTCACTCGTTTTTCCGAGTGATGAAGTAAGACAAGAAAAAGTTGTTCAGCTACAACGCTTAGGTTATGATGTCGAGGAGGATAACGGAGTGTTGATTACCGAAGACCCTTCGCATAACCGTATTAAATTAACAGTTTAAGATCAAGCAATAGTTTGTAGGTGAGCAAAGAGCCAATTGATTTTCAGTCAATTGGCTTTTTGTTTTTTTAATAATGATATTAGTTGAATAGAAGGCTTTGGAAAAATAAATTGTATTTTCTAATCAATTTATTTTAAAACTTTATATGAAGGTAGTATAATAGAATGTGAAAGCGCAAACAAACTTGGGAGAGGTGTTTTAAATGAAAAAAGTTGTTATTACTGGTGGAAGTGGTTTGTTAGGACCATCAGTTATTGAAGAGTTTTTACAGCATGGATATGATGTACTTAATGTCGATCAAAAAATACCTGAAAACCCGTTGTGTGAAACTATTATTGCAGATTTAAACAATTTAGGTGAAGTATATGATGTTTTAACTGGAGCAGATGCAGTTGTTCACTTAGCAGCAATACCAAGAGCGTACATGTTCCCGGCTGATGTAACATTTAGAAATAATGCGATGTCAACATATAACATTTTAGAAGCGGCTGGAACGCTTGGCATAAAGAAAGCGGTTATTACTTCAAGTGAGTCATCATATGGAATCGTATTTTCGAAAAGGGATTTAAAACCGCAATATGTTCCAGTTGATGAAGATCATCCAAGATTTCCTGAGGATAGCTATGGATTGTCTAAGATAGTAAATGAACAAACTGCTGAAATGATTAACAATCGAACGGGTATGCAAGTAGTTTCCCTGCGAGTTGGAAATGTGATTGCGCCTCATATGTATAAAAACTTCCCAGGCTTTATTCATGAGCCAGAAGAAAGAAAAACAATTATGTGGAGTTATATCGATGCTAGAGACGCTGCATCAGCCTATCGATTATCTGTTGAAAAAGATAATTTAGGAGTTGTTGCCTTAAACGTAGGGGCAGATAATTCTAGTATGGATATTAAAAGTCGTGATTTAATGGCCCAGGTTTATCCAGACGTAACAGATTTCCGTGAAACACTATCAGGCTATGAAACATTATTTAGCAACAAAAAGGCCAAAGAAGTTTTAGGCTGGCAGCCAGTACATAACTGGAGAGATTATGTAAAGCTATAAATTTAGATAAATAAAATTACTAAAGGTTGTGTATATATGAGATATCGATCATTAGGAAAGACAGGTATGGAAATTAGTGAACTCAGTTTTGGTACATGGGCTATTGGTGGCGCATGGGGAAAAACAAATGATGAAGAAGCGTTAAAAGGTTTAAATAGAGCAATGGAGGCGGGTGTCAATTTCTTTGATACTGCTGACGTATATGGTGATGGACATAGTGAGGAATTGCTAGCAAAAGCTACTAAAGGAAAAGAAGATGAAATTTACATTGCAACAAAATTCTGCCGTGCTGGCGATATCCATGATTTAAACACGTATTCAGAGAAATCGATAACTGATTATTGTGATGCAAGCTTGAAACGATTGAATCGAGATTCAATAGATTTATTTCAAATTCATTGTCCTCCATTAGAGATTTTAAAAGAGGGTAGTGTATTTAAGGTATTAGATAAGTTAAAAGAGCAAGGGAAAATCCGTAACTATGGTGTAAGTGTTGAAACAGTTGAAGAAGGCCTATATTGTTTAGAGCAACCTAATGTTAGTACACTTCAGGTAATATTTAATATATTTCGTCAAAAATCTATTGAAGAACTATTCCCTAAAGCGAAGGAAAAAGGAGTAGGAATCCTTGCGCGTGTACCGTTAGCGAGCGGCTTATTAACTGGTAAATTTTCAACGAATCATCAATTTGAATCAGATGATCACCGTCAATTTAACCGTAATGGTGAAGCATTTAATGTTGGTGAAACCTTTGGAGGAATTGAGTTTTCAAAAGGTGTAGAACTGAGTAACCAATTGAACTGGATAGCTGAAGGAAGAGGCAATATGACTAGAGCGGCGCTAAAGTGGATATTAGAACACGATGCTATTTCCTCTGTCATCCCTGGTTTTAAAACAGTTAAGCAGGTAGAAGATAATTTAGAAGCAGTAAATGCGAAGGACTATTCTAAAGAAGAAATGGAAAAGTTAGCAGACTTTTATCAGACTGAAGTCCATTCACATATTCGCGGACCGTATTAAGTATTTAAGGAAAGGGGGGATCAAGCTACCACAGTTGATTACCTCCTTTTTTAAAACTGTTTTGACGTTGATGGAGTTACTTAGTTTCATAATACTGATCTTTGTAATTGTCACCCAGATATAGTTGGTATAGACTATCACCAAACTATATGTGTGTGACAACGGCTACATAAGGAAATTATGTAATTGAATCAATGTGTTATAATTAAGGAAAAGTTTGCGGTGGAGGATTCGTTCATGCAAAGAGGCAGCTTCCAGTGGATGAAGTCGTTAAATAAGTCTATTATTCTCAATAAAATTAGAACAAGCGGATCAATTTCAAGGGCACAGATTGCTAAGGAAACGAAACTAACTCCTCCGACAGTCGGAACAATTGTTAAAGAGTTAATAGACCAGGGAATTGTTAAGGAAAGTAATTTAGGAGTTTCCAAGGGCGGAAGAAAACCAAAGATGCTGATTATTAATAATAGCGAATTATTTATTATTGGTGTTGATGCAGGTCCAAACGATATCGAAGTGATTATTACAGATTTATCAGGTAATATCTTAGATCAGTCAACTAAATTAATAGAATCAGCCAAAACAAATGAACAGTTCTTGCAATTATTGAAGGATAGTATTAGCGATATCTTATCAAAATTCACTATTCTACATGATAAGATTATCGGGATTGGTGTGGCAATGCATGGTGTAGTAGAGGTCGATTCAGGAACTTCATTGTTTGCTACTAATTTAAATTTAAAAAATATCCCTATCAAGAAAGAACTGGAAAAAACATTCGACTTTATTGTTAAGGTTGAAAATGATGCCAGAGCATACGCCTTAGCGGAAGCGTGGTTTGGTCAAAATGAAAACATAAACAGTATGTTAGTTGTTAATATTGGTAGAGGCATCGGAGCGGGTATGATTATCGAGGGTAAGCTATATCACGGTGAGCATGACATAGCTGGAGAAGTTGGACATATGACAATAGATATGAAAGGTGAAATATGTGAGTGCGGCAATCGAGGTTGTTTACAAACAGTTGCTTCAGGTCCAGCAATTGTTGAGAAAACAAAGTCTGCGATTGCTTTAGATAACAAAAGTTTACTAATTGAGAAGTTAACTAAGAGTGGATCAGAGCTAACTGGAGAAACGGTTTATCAGGCTGCATGCGATGGGGACCAGTTGTCTATAGATATTTTTGAAGAAACAGGCAATGTAATCGGGATAGGCTTAACGAATCTAATTCATATTTTCAATCCAAGTAAGATTGTCATTGGCGGAGGAGTTTCAAAAGCAGGATCGTTTATTTTGAATCCGATAAAACGAACAATTGAACAGCGTGCGTTGACTAGTGAAGCAAAAAAAACAGAGGTAATATTATCCACGTTAGGGACACATGCAACAGCTTTAGGTGCGGTGGCTCTACTTTTAGTTGAGTTGTTTAAGGCCGATAAATCATAAGACCAAAAGCTCCAGCACCTTCGAAATAAGCAAGCCGCTTATTTCCGGGTAGGCGCCGGAGCTGGACGTGGTTAACATAGTAATTAATTATCTACACCTATCCATTTTCTACTAAAAATTTCTTCTATTCAGCAAACGTGTTGAATTGAAAGCTCGTTTTAGAATAATATTTCTCATCCTTATCTAACACAATAGTTGGAAAACCTTGATGGTTTAAAGAAGCTGTAGGTGATTGTGTTTCTAAGCAAAGGCCTAAGTATTTTTTCGAGTTGCGTTCTTTCAAATTCAGCTGATCATCCATAGTAGTTGAAGTATAGAATACAACTCCTGGTTGATCTGTAGTTACAACTAGTTCACGACCGCTAGTATGCTCCTTAACAATAGCTTTTTCTTCTTTTGTGTTGTCAAAAAGGAAGTAGTGATCATAACCGTTATTTGCAACTAAGTTTTGTTTATGTGTGGATGTGGTCCCATCTTTGATTTGACGACCATTTCTGAAGTCAAAAACTGTGTTTTCTACTGAAGCCTTGTTTCCTGTCGCTATTAATTGTTCATCTAACTCGACGAAATGACTACTATCTAATGTCACCTCATGTTGCAAAACATCATCTTTCAAATCACCACTTAGGTTGAAATAAGAGTGATTCGTAGTTGTTAATACTGTTTTCTTATCTGAAGTTCCTTCATAGGTGATTGAGAAGTTGTTATCATTACCTAATGTATAAGTGACTTTCATCGTTAATTCTCCTGGATAATTACCCTCTCCATCTTTGCTTGTATGGGAAAGGTGTACTCCTACTTCATTTTCTGTTTGAAAAGTTTCAGATTCCCAAACAACAGAATGAAGTCCATTCGGGCCACCGTGTAGATGATTTTCCCCATCGTTTGGAGTTAGATTAAATGTCTCACCGTCTAATTCAAACTGTGAATCTTGTATTCTACCGGCTACTCTGCCAATTAGTGCTCCAAAAAAGACGGGATTCGTTAGATAGTCTTTGTAATCTTTGAAACCTAAGACAACGTTTTCGAAATTATTATTACGATCTGGTGCGAGAATTTCAGTAATGATCCCCCCGTAGTTTAGGAAACTTACTTCCATTCCGTTGTTATTAACTAAAGTGAAAAGCTTCCATTCCTGGTTAGGAACTGAAATTTCTTTACTTTTAATATCCATAACTACACTCCTTCTACTTGTTAAGGTCTGCTGTGAATTTTTCAAAAGCAGCTCTACCTTGTTGATTCGTCTTGAAAACGCCGGAATCCTCTAATACTCTAGTGAATTTTTTACCTAGTTCATCCTCCAAAATACTGTCGACATTTGTAGTGTCGATAACCTTATAGTTAGTTTTTATCTGGGTTGCCCATTCTTGGTGATAATCGGTAACTTGACTAGCTTCATTTAATAAAAACTTACGAATTTCTTCTAATTCACTTTTAAGCCGCTCTGGTAAGACTGCAAGCCCCATTACCTCAATTAAACCGATATTTTCTTTCTTGATATGATGGACATCTTGGTGCGGGTGAAAAATACCAAATGGGTGTTCATCTGTCGTTCTGTTGTTTCGTAATACAAGATCTAATTCGAATAAGCCATCGCGCATTCTAGCGATAGGTGTGATGGTATTGTGACTTGTTTTATCAGTAAATGCTTGAATATCAACTAGTGGGTCACTATAATTTTTCCATTTATTGAGAATATGAGTTGCTGCGGCTATCAATTCTTGCCTATTGTTAGACCTTAGTCTAACAACTGATAATGGCCACCTAACTACCATGGCATCAACCTCGTTGAAACCGTCCAGTTTAAACGTGAATTCGTCAGTTGCCTCTGTCATTGCAAATGTATAGCGGCCACCTTGGTAATGATCATGACTTAAAATGGAACCACCAACAATCGGAAGGTCTGCATTTGAGCCAATAAAGTAATGAGGAAATTTATCGACGAAAGCAGTTAAACGTTCAAAGGTTCCTTTGTCAATTTTCATCACTCTATGTTCTTCTGCTAAAAGAATACAGTGCTCATTGTAATAAACATAAGGCGAGTATTGTAGAAACCAGTTTTCTCCTTCAAGTGGCACATTAATAATGCGATGATTGGAACGGGCTGGATGTCCTGTACGTCCAATATATCCTTCATTTTCAACACATAAAAGGCATTTGGGGTAACTGATTTTTTGTTTCATAGCACGTTCCCGCTTCAATTGCTCAGGATCCTTTTCTGGTTTAGACAAGTTGATGCTGATGTCCAGGGAACCGTAAGGAGTTTCTGTCTTATAATGTATATTCTTACTAATGCGTTTCATCTGGATATAATTGCTGTTTTTACTTAAGTTATAGAAATAATCAGTTGCTAGCTCAGGTGATTGTTGGTAGTTTGAATAAAAAGTATTATTTATTTCTGATGGCTTTGAAATAAAGCAATTCATTAGTTTGGCAGAAAGTACTTCTTTATCATCTAATACATCGTCAATTAAGTCCTCGGCAATTGCATAACTGATGATATCCTCAAGCAAATCGGGAATAGATTTATCGGTTGTCGCAATAGGACTAGTTTCAAATTTGTGGACATTTAATAGTCCAAGAAGCTGGTTTCTAACATAGACCCGGTCTCCTTGTTCAATGAGTTGACCTTCAATTCCTTTTTCCACTAGCTGAGTAACATGTAAAAAGATAGACATAGTTTAGACTACACTCCCTTCTGGTAACCTGCGGGATTCGCTTGATGCCAGTTCCATGCATCTTCAATAATTTTATTAATCGATGTTTTCTTTGGGATCCAGCCTAATATGCGCTTCGCTTTATCTGAAGAAGCAATTAACACGCTTGGATCTCCTTTTCGTCTTTCACCTATCCTAGCTTGTATCTTATCACCTGTTACAACTCGTGCAGTATCAATGATTTCTTTAACGGAAAAACCTTGGCTGCTTCCGAGATTAAATACGTCACTTTTTCCGCCATTTTTCAAATAACTTAGAGCCAAAAGATGAGCGCCAATTAAATCTTCAACATGAATATAATCACGGATACATGTACCATCCTCAGTGTTGTAATCTTCCCCAAAAATAGTGATGTGTTCCCTTTGGCCTAAAGCTACTTGTAGAACAATAGGGATTAAGTGTGATTCAGGTTGATGATCCTCACCAATTTCACCAGTCGCCCGTGCACCTGCAACATTAAAATACCGCAGTGATACATAGTTAATGCCGTGGGCCGCTTCACACCACTTCATTAATTTCTCCATCGTTAACTTTGTTTCCCCGTATGTGCTCGTTGGAAGTGTCCGCATATCCTCAGTAATCGGGACAGATTCTGGCTCCCCGTAAGTAGCAGCAGTAGAAGAGAATACGATGCTTTTAACATCAAACTCTTTCATGGCTTGTAATAACACTTGTGTGCCATAAACATTATTATCAAAATACTTCAAAGGATCCTCCATTGACTCACCAACTAACGAATTAGCTGCAAAGTGAAGAACAGAATCAATCGATTCATTTTCAAATACATCTCTTAAAAAGGTAATATCCCTTATATCACCGGGATAAAAAGTAGCATCTGGATGAACTGCATCACGGTGCCCTGTTTCTAGATTATCAATCACTACCACGTCTTGTTTGTTATCTATTAGTTGGTACACAGCGTGAGAGCCAATGTATCCAGCTCCCCCTAACACTAATACGCTCATTTTAAAGGACTCCTTCGTTAGTTAATTCTTTAGCTCCATCACCAATTGAAGCTATATAAAATGTAGCATCGTATCCTATTTTATCACGATAGACAGTATTAACATTTTGCTTAAAGTTATTTACTTGATCTTTGTCTACGATCGCAATAGCACAACCGCCAAATCCGGCACCAGTCATTCTTGCACCTAAGACACCTTCTTGTTTCCATGCCGTCTCTACAATGGTATCTAGCTCCAGTCCAGTAACTTGATAGTCATGCTGTAAGGATAAATGGGACCTATTCATTAGTTCACCGAATTTCTTTATGTTCCCTTCCTTCAATCTTGCTAATGCTTCTAGTGTACGTTCGTTTTCATAGACTGCATGTTTTGCTCGTTTTTTGTCTGTGTCATTTTTAATAAGATGCTTATAGTTATCAAACTTCTCTTTTGATAATTCTCCTAAACTCAAAATATCAAGTTCTGATTGTAAATCAAGTAACGCCCGTTCACATTCACTACGTCTTTCGTTGTATTTCGAACCAGCTAGCTCTCGGCGTTTGTTTGTATTAATAATTATAATAACATGATTTGCTAAATCTATCGGGGCATAGTGATAGTTTAATGATTGGCAGTCTAACAAAATAGCATGATCCTTTTTGCCTTTTCCAATCGCAAATTGATCCATAATACCGCTGTTTACCCCAATATAATGATTTTCGACTTGTTGCCCGATTAAAATCATACGGATTCGGTCTATTTCTAAATGGAAAAGTCCTTCAAGCATAACTCCAGTAACCATTTCTAGTGAGGCGGATGACGATAGACCGGCTGCATTAGGGATGTTTCCGAAAAATAAAATATCCGCCCCCGAGGTGATCGAGTGACCTTCATTCTTTAGATATTGAATCATTCCTTTTGGATAATTGGCCCAGTCATCACTCTTTTTAAAGTCTAGATTCGATAGGTCACTTTCAATTATCTCGTCACTTGGAAAATTCATTGAATGAAACCGTATTCTTTTGTCATCACGTTTTGTTGCTAGGGCATAAGTACCGAATGAAATCGATGCGGGAAAGACATGGCCTCCATTATAGTCGGTGTGTTCACCAATTAAATTAATACGGCCGGGTGCAAAAAATGTTCGCGGTGTTTCTTTGGTTGAAAAAACAGATTGGAACCTTTCAAATAAATAGTTTAAATCCATTTTAAAAACTCCTCCTTTAGCTTAAATAGGACTTAATTAAATTAATTTATTAACTATAACTTTACGCCAATTGTTAGATAAATACAAGGTATTTTGTCTCTAGTAAATAAGCGCTATCTTTACAAAAATCATAGGGAAAGCCTAGATATCCAGTAAAACCTGATTTTGTAGAATACATTCATGAAATAAAGTTTGGATAATCGGAGGTTTGTTCGCGGATTATTCAGATAATAAAAGGATGTTCCTTCTGAGTTTACAAGTGAAATGCTTTTAAACACTTTTTTTGTTAGGGATTATCATAGTATAATGGTAATTGAGAATCAATTTCATTTAATTTTGTTGATGTGATTTTAACAAATAAACGAGGAGAGAAGAGACATGAACCTATCCCAACTTATTAAAGAAAGACGCTCAATCCAATTATACGAGGACAAGGCTGTATCAATTGATCAAATAAAAGCGATGTTAGAGACCTCGGTATGGGTACCAAACCACAAAATGACTCAGCCGTGGCGTTTTGTTTTTGTAAATGGTGAATCGAAGAAAAAAATTGCTGAGATTAATAGAAAGATGTCTGAAAAAGGTAATACTATAGAAGAACGTAAAACAACTGGTGAAAATGCTTATAATAAAATAATGAATGTACCATTGCTCTTAATGGTTATTATGGATGAAAATCCAAACCTTAAATTTCGAGATGAAGACTATGCAGCTACTAGCTGTGTGATTCAAAATCTAAGCTTGCTAGCGTGGGAACAGGGAATCGGGATGATCTGGAAAACCGGTCCAATTACAATAAATCCAGAATTTAGAGAGGTAGTTGGCGCAGTACGAGGTGAAAGAGTAGTAGGTATGCTTCAGCTTGGTTACCCTGCTAAAGTTCCAAAATCTAGACCGAGAGTTGACGTTAATAGCGTTATTACAGAACTAAACTAGTTGTTTAATAATAGAAATTAAGACAGTGTTATGTAAATGATAGTGAACGTCTGATTTAAAGCTGTTAACTCAAATTTAGGTAACTACATTACTCGACTATTAAGACCCGCAAAGCTAGTTTACTAGTAAGTATGAGTTAGTAAATGAGCTTTGGTAACAACTTGTTCCCTTTATGTAACAGGTTGCAGAAGAGAAAACAAAATACTTTCTATTGAAAATCTATTTATATTTAAAGAACAAATGTTTACTATAAGGGTAGGATAACGTTTTAGTTACGTGCCAAGAATTAGCGTGACTAATTCAGTGTGGATAGCACATGCCACTTTTATTAGGAGGTTCTTAAATGGAACATAAAAAACTAACACCATTTCCGAAAGATTTTTTATGGGGCTCAGCCTCAGCAGCTTATCAAATAGAAGGTGCATGGGATCAAGATGGGAAGGGTCCTTCTGTATGGGATGTTTATACCAAACAAGAAGGAACCACATACAAAGGGACAAATGGTGATGTAGCAGTAGATCACTATAATAAATATAAAGAAGACGTAGCACTGATGGCAGAAATGGGTTTAAAAGCTTATCGTTTTTCAATTGCCTGGAGCAGAATTTTACCAGAAGGCCGTGGTGAGGTTAATGAGGCCGGTTTAAAATTCTACGATGACTTAATCGATGAATTAATAAAACATGATATTGAACCGCTGATAACTGTTTACCACTGGGATGTTCCGCAAGCACTGATGGAAGCTTATGATGCATGGGAGTCTCGTGAAATTATCGAAGATTTTGATAAGTACTGTTCGATTCTTTTCAAGCGCTATGGAGATCGTGTTAAGCACTGGGTTACATTAAATGAGCAAAATATCTTTGTTGGCTTAGGCTATCGTGATGCAATCCACCCACCGGGAGTAAAAGACCTGAAGAGAATGTATCAAGCAAACCATATAGCTAACTTAGCCAATGCTAGGGTAATCCAATCATTTAGAAAATTAGTTCCAGATGGAAAAGTTGGACCAAGTTTTGCTTACAGTCCAGCATATTCATATGATAGTAATCCAGACAACGTTATTTCAGCAGAAAATGCCGAAGAGATGAATAGTCACTGGTGGATGGATATCTATGTATGGGGTACTTATCCAAAATCAACATGGAATTACTTAGAAAAAAATGGTTTAGCGCCGACGATTGAAGCTGGAGACATGGAGTTACTTGCAAATGCAAAGCCTGATTTTATGGGTCTAAACTATTATCAAACTACCACATTTGAGCATAACCCACTTGAAGACGGCGTTGGTGCTGCAAAAATGAATACTAGTGGTAAAAAAGGGACTTCAAAAGATTCTGGAATACCGGGAGTATTTAAGACAATCAAAAATCCGTATTTAGGCACAACGGATTGGGATTGGACGATTGATCCTAAAGGTATGCGGATTGCATTGAGAAGAATTTCAAATCGCTATCAACTACCTATATTAATTACTGAAAATGGTCTAGGTGCATTTGATACATTAGAAGAAGGTGACGTAGTCAATGATGATTACCGAATTGACTTCTTAGAAAGCCATGTTAAAGAAATTCAAAATGCAATTTCCGATGGTGTTGATGTATTAGGCTACTGCACATGGTCTTATACAGACTTATTAAGCTGGTTAAATGGTTATCAAAAACGGTATGGTTTCGTTTATGTCAACCGTGATGAAGATGGCCCTAAAGATTTACGAAGAATTAAAAAGAAAAGCTTCTATTGGTATAGCGATGTAATCAAAGCTAATGGACTAGTAGATAGAAAATAAATAAGAGTGAAAAAAGACTGTTCCTAATAACTAGGGACAGTCTTTTTACTTTTGTTCTTCGTAATCATTTTCCATTATAGTATAGGTAGCTTTAGCAAGGCTTTCTAGTAGGTATAGAACTGGAATCTGTGTCGTTAGGTTTATATCTTCAACGTATTCAGTTGTAATATAGTACGATAGATTATAGTCAGATATTTTTGCTAATGAACAATCGGAATGATTGGTAATACTAACAATTGTGCTACCTTCTTGTTTGAACTGATTAACCTGACTTAACGTAGTTGGAGTTTCGCCTGAGACAGAAAGGACAACAGTGATACTATCTTTTAGATACTGACCATGAATCGGCAGAAAGGGATCTTTAATATACAAGGCGAATTTCTTTAATCCCGAAAAATAACGCGAGCCATATTCTGCGAGGATACCTGAGCTACCAACTCCAATAAAAACAACGCTTTTAGCATTAGCTACAACGGAAGCTATTTTCTTTATTTTTTCGTCATAGTCATGTGTAAGTGTCCGTTCTAAAAACTCTGTCACAGTGCTTTTTGTATTAGAAATTGCATTAGAATTTTTATTTTTCTTCAAGTAAAGTTTTAATTTAACCTTGAATTCAGAAAAACCTTCACAGCCTATGTTTCTGCAAAATCGTAGAATGGTAGTGGTCGATACATGAGTCTCCTCTGCCAAATCACGTATTCGCATGTAAATGATTTTATCTTCATTATTAATAATATAATTGTAAAGTTCATATTCCAGTTCTGAAAAACCGGAGATTTGTTCACTAGTAAACATATTGTTCCTCATTTCAACCATTATTTAATAGTTTTTTGGTTCTTTAAACTAATTATACCAATTGCACTCCCTTCATTTTATCACAGACGAGCTGTTTAATAATCATGAGCATGCTCAGTCAAATAATAGCTAAACTATAGAAGAGCGAGAAATTTTAAAACCGAGCTGTTTTCGGGACACCGAGGTTACTCGTACCGCCGAACATATTTGGTGACTACGACGTAACTGCTGAGTTGATTTCCATTTATATTCTTTTAAGATGAGAGCTATGTCAGCGCTGCAGCAATACACTTCGCTTTCCGCGGGTGGCTGCTGAGCCTCCTCATGCTGCGCGACTTTGGAGTCTCATCTTCCCGGAATGCGCACTCACCCCGGATATATTCTCACTCATCTTCCCGGAATGCGCACTCACCCCGGATATATTCTCACTCGGCGTCCCGGAATGCGCACTCATCCCGGATTTATTCTCACTCATCTTCCCGGAATGCGCACTCACACTGGATATATTCTCACTCGGCGTCCCGGAATGCGCACTCACCCCGGATTTATTCTCACTCGGCGTCCCGGAA
This sequence comes from Aquibacillus saliphilus, assembly GCF_020404745.1. Lineage (GTDB taxonomy): Bacteria > Bacillota > Bacilli > Bacillales > Amphibacillaceae > Aquibacillus > Aquibacillus saliphilus. The sequence continues at coordinate 15,537 of NZ_JAIZAP010000013.1, read as the reverse complement.
TGCGCACTCAACCTGGATTTATTCTCACTCAGCGTCCCAGAATGCGCGCTCAACCTGGATTTTTTCTCACTCAGAGGCACTCGATTCAATTAGAGTGGAACTAAAAAGATACGTCGTTGTTTCTATTAACTTCGAAACACTTACCTAAGCCTAAGCAAAAAAGAATCGTGATACAATTAATGGAGTATTTTCACTTTTAGGAGGAAAAAGCGATGGATAATAGTAACAAAACCGATATTTCATTGTTAGTAACAAGTGATATTCATGGATATATCTATCCAACTAACTATAGTGATCATGACGACAGAAACTTTGGACTCGCCAAGCTATCTACACTTATTAAACAAAAAAGACAAAAAGACAATCTACTACTATTGGATAATGGCGATTTAATTCAGGGAAGTCCATTAACATTTTATCATGCTAAATATCAGTCAACTACTGCAAATCCACTGATAAAGGTTGCAAACGAATTGGGTTATCTTGCATCTGTGTTCGGAAACCATGAATTTAATTATGGTCAGGAGTATTTGCAAAATGTGATAAACCAGTCTGAATTCCCGTGGCTTTCAGCGAATATAGTCAATCAAAATGACGGCAAACCAGCCTTTGGCAAACCTTATATCATACATAAAGTTAAAAATATATCTATTGCTATTTTAGGAATAACAACCCACTATATACCAAATTGGGAGGACCCAAAACATATCAAAGGATTAGTCTTTCAAGATGCTCTTGAATCGACAAAGGGCTGGGTCAAGCATATCCATGAAAACGAGCAACCAGATGTAGTCGTCGTTTCGTATCATGGTGGCTTCGAGCGGGACATCCAATCTGGTGAACCAACAGAAGAATTAACTGGTGAGAATCAAGGTTATCAAATTTGTATGGAGGTTGAAGGTATTGATGTGTTAGTAACAGGCCATCAACACCGTGCACTCGCGAATAAAATTAATGGTGTAACAATCGTTCAACCTAGTAATAACGGACAATTATTAGGTCAAGTAGACATAGAAGTAGAAAAAAGAAAAAATGAATGTGTTAAACGAATTAATTGCTCGTTAATTGAGATTGACGATTCGGTCAAAGTTGATAAACAGGTAGTTGATTTGGTGAAAGAGTATGAGGAAGCTACACAGGTTTGGCTCGACAAGCCAATTGGTAAGATAAATGGAGACATGACAATTAGTAATCCGTTTTCTATTCGTCTACAAGACAATCCGTTGATTGAGTTTATTAATAAGATTCAGATGGATATTGCGAATGTGGACATCTCTAATACGTCGTTGTTCAACAACACATCACCAGGCTTCAAATCGAATGTAACGATGCGAGATATTGTCTCCAATTATATTTATCCAAACACATTGAAGGTAATTCGTATCTCAGGTTCAGACATTAAACAAGCATTAGAACAGTCTGCAAGTTATTTTATTATCAATGCAGATGGCCAAATAGATGTCAATTCAGCCTTTATCAATCCGAAACCCCAACATTATAATTATGATATGTGGGAAGGTATTGAGTATGAGCTGAAGATCACAAACCCGATTGGTGAGCGAGTGACTAAGCTAAACTACCAAGGTGAGCCAATTGATTATAATCAGGATTACCATGTAGTGATGAATAATTATCGTGCTGGTGGCGGCGGTAACTTTAAAATGTATCAAGGAAAACCTGTTGTACAAGATATCCCGACTGATATGACAGAGTTAATTGCTAATTACATTTTAAATAGAAAAACGATCGAGGCAACATGTAATCACAATTGGAAAGTAGTTAGATAAACATCAATCGTAACAAATCATGATTGATTCAACTGATATGTAGTAAGGAAAATGTGGATTTCCCAGTACAAAAAGTTCTAATTCTGAATAAAATTCCCCTCCTAGACAAATAGTAATTAGGAATATTTGTCTTAGGAGGGATTTTTTGAATAAAGATGAGAATAAAAAGGAAAATGGACCAGGTGGGGCAAATGATAAACGTTTTGCGGCGGATGAAAATGAGAAAACATTAACGAATCGACAAGGACACCCAATTCGAAATAATCAAAACGTGCGTACTGTAGGTAATAGAGGACCGTCGACACTAGAGAACTATGAGTTTTTAGAAAAAATTTCACATTTCGACCGCGAACGAATTCCAGAACGTGTTGTCCACGCTCGGGGAGCAGGGGCTCATGGTTATTTTGAAACATATGGCAAGGTAGGAGAAGAGCCGGTTGAGAAATATACCCGTGCAAAAGTGTTTTCAGGTGCTGGTAAAAAGACGCCTGTTTTGGTTCGTTTTTCTACTGTGACACATGGGAATTCTTCCCCAGAAACAGCTAGAGATCCTCGTGGATTTGCGGTTAAATTTTATACGGATGATGGAAATTGGGATTTAGTCGGCAACAATTTAAAAATTTTCTTTATCCGCGATGCGATAAAATTTCCGGACCTTATCCATGCGTTTAAGCCCGACCCAGTAACAAACGTTCAAGACGGTGAGCGAATTTTTGACTTTATTAGTAATACTCCTGAAGCGATTCACATGATTACTTTCTTATTTTCACCATGGGGAATTCCAGCTAACTATCGCCAGATGCAAGGATCAGGGGTGAATACATACCGTTGGGTAAATAAAGAAGGGGAAGCAGTTATCGTTAAGTACCACTGGGAGCCAATGAAACAAGGAATTAAGAATTTAACACAGGCAGATGCAAATAAGATTCAAGCAGAAAATTTTAGCCATGCAACCCAAGATTTGTATGAGGCAATTGAAGAAGGCAACTATCCAGAGTGGGAACTTTCTGTGCAAATCATGGAGGATAAAGAGCACCCTGAGTTGGACTTTGATCCATTAGATGATACAAAACTTTGGCCAATGGATGAATTCCCGTTTTTAAAAGTTGGGAAGATGGTGCTTAATAAAAACCCGGAAAACTATTTTAATGAAATTGAACAAGCGGCATTTGGTACGGGAGTGCTTGTTGATGGACTAGATTTTTCGGATGATAAGATGCTACAAGGTCGTACCTATTCGTATTCGGATACCCAGCGTTACAGAGTGGGAGCTAACTATTTACAATTGCCAATCAACGCAGCGAAAAAACATATTGCTACTAATCAAGAAGGTGGGCAGATGTCTTATAACGTAGACCGACCAGATTCTGCTAATCCTCATATTAACTATGAGCCGTCAACAATCGATGGTTTAAGTGAAACAAAAGCAAGAGGCAATTATTTTCAGCCTTATGTCGAGGGATATTTAACTCGTGAATCAATTGACAAGAAGAATGACTTTCTCCAAGCCGGTGAAACATACCGCAACCATCAGGACTGGGAACGAGATGATTTAATCAATAACTTAGTAAATACATTAAAACCCTGTGATCCAAGAATTCAACAAAAGATGGTGGATATGTTTACAGAATGTGATGAAGATTATGGACGACGAGTCGCTGAAGGTTTAAAGATGGATATGAATCACGGTGGCTCGATGGATACCGAGCATAGTGAAGAAATTACTCCAACAAAAGGAAAACTACCTAAACATGGTGGTTCACCGATGGGAAGTACAGGTGCAGCGGATGCTGTTCAAGAGGCAGAAGAAAAAGGACGAGATGGAAAACCTTATTAGTATCTGAGTTAGGATGGGACTTTGTTCCATCCTTTTTTCTTGTTTTACATGGTTATGCTAAAACCTAAATTAGCCTGAACTTAGTCTTTTTAATAAAAGAAAATTCAGAAATTTAACGAAAGTATGTATAAATCTAGTGAATGTTGCCCCACAATGACAAATATGACAGTCTAACGTAGTTTGGTAACCTTTGTAATAGATTTTTAATTCGTCTGTAACCACAAGGGTGCGGACGCTATGTTAGGATTGAGCTTGTGAGAAAATAAGGAGGGAAAACAGATGAAAAAAACAGTTGTATCACTTGCTATGAGTGTTGCTATAGTCGGTATGGCTGCATTACCAGCATCTGCGAAAGAGTATGAAGTAGTAAAAGGTGATAGTCTCTGGCAGATTGGCCAAGAGCATCAGATTTCTGTAAATCATATCAAAAAAACAAACCAATTAGACACAGACATAATATACCCTGAGCAAATGCTACAGTTAGATATAGAAGAACAATATGTAGTAGAAAAAGGAGACACGCTAAGCGAAATTGCGCTTGATTATCAGGTTAAGGTTGATGACTTGAAGGATTGGAATGAACTAACATCAGACTTAATTTTGATTGGACAAGAGTTAACAATTAAATCAGACGTGTCTACTGTCAATGTAGAAGAGAATCAACAAAAAGAGGAAACTGTGGAACAAGACGTAAAAGTCAAAGAAGCTGATAAGGTCGAAACAAAAGCGGAGACAACTGAAACTAGTAATCAACAACTTACTATGACCGCAACAGCCTATACTGCTGAATGCACAGGTTGTTCAGGAGTCACCGCAACTGGTATTGACTTAAATAATGATCGAGATAAAAAAGTAATAGCAGTTGATCCGAGTGTGATTCCACTAGGTACTAAGGTTCACGTCGAAGGTTATGGCGAGGCAATTGCTGGTGACGTAGGCGGAGCGATTAAGGGAAATAAAATTGATATTCACGTTCCAACTAAAGATGAAGCATTTCAATGGGGCGTAAAGTCAGTTCAAGTAACAATACTAGATTAATATAAAAAGCGGAAGCAATTTTTTATTGCTTCCGCTTTTGTTCTTGCTAGGAAATTATGAAATTGGTTTCGGGTGGATAATTAATTCCTAAGATAGCCACATCCAGCTCCGGCGCCTACGCTTTTGTTCTTTACAATCTATTTTATTGCAAAACTTGCATATTATTATCGGAAGGTTGCTGTTGCTCAATTTTAATATCATCGGTATCTGAAGCTGTTACAAATCCTACAAAGCTAAAACTAGTAATTAAAAGAAGAAATAAAATCACCAATAACTTCCTCATATATCTTTCCTCCTGTTTGGCAAATCTGTTTCTATTGTATATGATATGGACTATCATTTACTATAGTAATTATTAGGAAATTTTAAAAAATAACGTTTTTTTCTCTGTTATAGTATAGATTGTATTCTTGGAGGGATAAAGTGAAACATCAATTAGTAGAAGCGGAGGTAAAATCAGTCGAACCAATCGGTGAAGGTTCCCGGGTTTGTATCGATTTTATCGATCAGTTAAATTCAGATGAAGGTATATTGGTAGGAAACACAGGAAACGGATATATTGCTGTTTTATCTGAAAATAGAACGACAGAAACATATCCAGCTAGACCATTTCGAGTTAACTGCGGTGCGCTTCATCAATACTTATATCTAGGTGATGGGAAAACAACATACTTATCGGAAGTTAAGCCTGGCTTAGAAGTTCTTGTACTGAAAAATGGACAAACGAGAAAGGTGGCCGTTGGGAGAGTTAAAATTGAGAAAAGACAATTTCTTCGTGTCGTTTGTCACTATCAAGGAACGGAAATTTCTGCTACACTACAGGATTCCGATAGTGTACATATTTTAACGGCTGAGCAATCGGAAAAATCAATTGATAATCTTAAGGTCGGTGATTCTATCCTTTGTTATCCAGACCAACCTGGTCGTCATCTAGGTGAATCAATTGAAGAAGAAATAAGCGAGTTTTAGTATAATATAATAGCAGGGGCAATTTCTGCTAAAACTAGGTAACACTAAAACGAAAAGCGATAGAAAGCGGTGGAATAATTGTCCAACTTTACTTCCTTAGGAGTAACAACAGAATTAAGTGAAATTTTAAAGTCAGACGGAATCATAGAGCCTTCACCTATACAAGAAAAAACAATACCGGAAATTCTCACGAAAAGTGACGTCATTGCCCAAGCACAAACAGGTACAGGCAAAACGTTAGCCTTCTTATTACCAATTCTGGCAATGATTGATCCTGAGAAAAATAATGTCCAAGCCTTAGTACTAACTCCTACTCGTGAGCTTGCTTTGCAGATTACAGCAGAGTTAAACAAATTGACTAAAACCAATGAGGATATACGCACGCTAGCGGTTTACGGTGGTCAGGACATCGAAGGTCAATTAAAGAAACTGAAAAGGAATGTTCAGATTGTGATTGCGACACCAGGAAGGTTACTTGATCACATTCGAAGAGGGACAATAGATTTAGGTCGTCTGTCTACATTTGTATTAGATGAAGCAGACCAAATGTTACACATGGGATTTTTGCCAGAGGTAGAAACAATTATGGATGAATTGCCTTCCGAAAGACAAACATTGCTGTTCTCTGCAACAATGCCTAAGGAAGTGAAAGATCTTGCTAAAAACTATCTAAATAAACCAAAAGACATTCGTGTTAAAGGGAAAAATATAACTGTTGACGAAGTGAACCAAGTAGTAATAGAAACAACGGATCGCGAGAAACAAGCCAAGCTAATGGCTACACTTGATGAATACAGACCGTTTTTAGCGATTATCTTCTGTCGTACGAAAAGAAGAACAATGACGTTGAATCAAGCATTACAAAAAAATGGTTATTTAGCAGATGAATTACATGGCGATCTATCCCAATCGAAACGAGAAAAAGCAATGAAACGATTTCGGATGATGAAAACCCAGTACTTGGTCGCAACAGATGTTGCTGCTAGAGGAATTGATGTTGAAGGTGTGACGCATGTCATTAATTATGATATACCTGAAGATGTTGAAAGCTACATTCACCGAATTGGTAGAACTGGCCGGGCGGGTGATGATGGTATGGCGATTACTTTTGTAGCGCCGAAAGATAGTCAGTATTTGAAGATCATTGAAAAGGGAATTGATCGAAAAATTGAACGTAAAGAAATGTAAAAGCAGTCAGGTGAAAATTTATGGATCATTCAACAACAGATAATAAAAATTATAAAAGAAATACCTATCCCCAGACCAATCAAGTGATAACTGCTGGGGATATTCTCTATTCTTCAAAAGGCTGGTCGACCTTTCTGGTTGGCCATGTCGGAATAGTTGGGCCTGATTTAGCAGTCCATCACTCTCATCCAAGAGGTGGTTTCACAGATTCTCTCAAAGCATACTTATCCAGACATAAGTTTGGCGGAGTAATGACAGTCTACCGTCCTAGAAAAGGTGCGGAACATGCAGCTATTTGGGCAAGTGAAAATATTGAGATTGTTAATAAATATATTTTTCATCCTTATTTAGATAATATAGCCTCCAATTATTGCTCGAAGTTTATCTGGCAAGCATTTTGGTTTTCACAATCAGTAGATATTACTAGCAGACGTTTATCAGGTAAAAGTAAGAATTTTGTTTATCCAATGAATATTAAAGCTTCTTGGAATCTAGAAGAAATTGCACGGATAAAGTTATAGACTAGTGGAGGGAAGTTCGATGAGATTTGCTGTAATCACTGATGTTCACGGTAACGCACCGGCACTACAATCGGTTCTAGCAGAGATTGATAATCGTGGAGATATTGATCATATTTATTGTTTGGGAGATATGATTGCTATTGGTCCAGATACAAACCAAGTACTAGAAATTCTATTTGCTAGAACGGATTTATCGATGATAACAGGCAACCACGATGAAGCAGTGCTTGCGCTAGTAAATGAACAAGAATATCCAAGAAGCCACTTGCATATTTATCCACACCACGATTGGATCGCAAGCCGAATTGATAAAGCCTATATCTCGAAATTAGCTACACTACCGCGCTTTATAAACAAAACAGTTAATAACAAGTCACTATTTTTTATTCATTATCATATCGAAAAGAGAAAGATAAATAAACATATTAGTGATGACCCCTTTAGTACGATAGTCGAACCATCACTGGAAAATATGGAAAAGCTATTTACAAAAAGTAATCAACAATTAATTTGCTTTGGCCATCATCATCCTGTCCATCACTTTTCAAATAACCAATCAATATTCTTAAACCCTGGCTCGTTAGGATGTCATGATCAACCAACAGCACGTTTCGGGACGGTTACTATTGATGGTGATGATATCAAAGTTAACCTCCATCAAATTGCTTATGATAACAATGATTTTTTAAAGTCCTATAATAAGTTAAAAGTGCCTGAGCGTCAGTTTATCTTAGATGTTTTCCATGGTAATCAACCAATCAATTAGTTAATTGAAGTTTTAGAAAATTTAAAATTTATTGCGTTTTAGCATTGACAAACGAATACGTGCATATTATGATAATAACCAATATCAAATACGTTATGGCGAAGATGAAGAATAGTAGTTCTTAACAACTCTAAAGAGAGCTGGTGGTTGCTGTGAACCAGTGAGGGGTTATGAATGAATGGACTTTTGAGCCTCCAAACCGAACTTTTAAAGACAACAGTAGGCTTTGGCGAAACGCCTCATCGTTACAAGAGGCAGGTATTAAGTATATTTACTTGATACTGCTAAAGTGAGCTGTTCTGCAGCTATTAAGGTGGTACCACGGGTTTCCTCGTCCTTTTCGGATGTGGAGCTTTTTTTGTATCTAAAATAATAAATTCAAATCGATGATTTAAGATTAGTATGCCAATTGATTCATTCTAGAGAGCCGGTGGTGCTGGAAAACCGGTATGATAAATAGGCAGAATGGACTTATGAGAGGTCTCCTGAAATGAAGTAGCTTAAGCTATTTAGTAAGGAGAAACGGATTCCCACCGTTACCGGGCTAAAGTGGAAGGGAAATTCCCTTCAATTAGTGGTGGTACCGCGGTAAAATATCCGTCCCCTATAAACGCATGTTCATGCGTTTATAGGGGATTTTTTAATACTTAAATGAAATGGTAAAGGAGACTAGAACAATGCCATCGGTCAATTACAAAAGTATTCAACTAAATGGAGATGTCTTAACTCCAATATCTGTGTTTAACCGGGTTAAAGGGAATAAGAAATTTTTGTTAGAAAGCTCTGCGAATAGTGGGGAGAAGGGTCGTTATTCTTTCATCGGTGTAAATCCATTTAAAGAAGTGATTGGTGATGGTAACCAGACAACAATTATCAACGTTAAAGAGGGTACTGAAGAAGTAGAGCAGGGCAAGCCGTTGGATATTTTGAAGAAGCATCTTCCACAGCACGAATTACCATTACCATTTGCCTTTTACGGTGGTGCAGTTGGGTATATCGGTTATGACGCGATCCGTCAATACGAAGACATTGGTGAACTCAACGATGATGAAATTGAAATGCCGGAAATTCATTTAATGTTCTATCAAGATGTAATTGTTTTTGATCACCTAAAGCAAGCTGTCTCGTTAATTGTTATTAATTTGGATGGTGAACGAACGGATCAGGAATTAGAAAATAGCTTAGAAGCGATGAAGGTAGATTTATTGGCTGATCAAAATCAAGAAAGGCATTCACCTATCGATGTTACTTTTAAACCTTCAATCAACAAGCAAACGTTTATGGAAATGGTTGAGACGGCGAAACAACAGATAACGGATGGAGATATTTTTCAAGTTGTTCTTTCGCAACGAATGAAAGCAAGCTTTGATGTCGATCCATTCACTTTTTACCGAAGCTTGCGCAGAGCCAACCCATCACCATATATGTTTTATTTAGATTTCGACGACTATATTGTACTAGGAGCCTCGCCAGAAAGTTTGATTAAAACGGATGGCAAACAGGTATTCACAAACCCAATTGCGGGTACTAGGCCAAGAGGAAAAACAAATGAGGAAGATATCGAGCTAGCAGATGATTTACTTGCTGATGAGAAAGAGCTTGCTGAGCATAAAATGCTAGTTGATCTAAGTAGAAACGATCTTGGTCGTGTTTGCGAAATAGGGAGTATTACGATTCCAAAGTACATGGCAATCGGAAGATATCAACATGTTATGCACATCGTGTCTGAAGTACAAGGAACCTTAACGAGTGACTATAGCGGGGTAGATGCACTGATATCAACATTGCCAGCTGGAACAGTATCCGGTGCCCCGAAAATACGAGCGATGCAAATTATTAATAAATTAGAAAACAAAAAACGTGGTGTCTATGCAGGGGCTGTCGGTTACATCAATATCAACGGTGATGTTGACCTTGCTTTAGCGATACGTACACTAGTTATCAAAGATAAGCATGCCTATGTGCAAGCAGGAGCGGGTGTTGTTTATGATTCAGACCCCGCATCGGAGTATCAAGAAACACTAAATAAAGCGAAGTCTTTATTGGAGGTTAATACAAATGATTTTGTTAATCGATAATTACGACTCATTCACATATAACTTGTACCAATATGTTTCTGAATTAGGTAAACAAGTAAAGGTATTTCGAAATGATCGAATCACCATTGATGAAATTAACGACCTGAATCCAGAAGCGATTATCTTATCGCCTGGTCCAGGAACACCAACACAAGCGGGCATTTGTATTGACGTTGTTAAACAGCTTTCAGAGGAAATTCCAATTCTAGGAATATGCTTAGGCCACCAAGCAATTGGTGCAGCATTTGGCGCAGAGATTATTCATGCCAAGCAAATAAAGCATGGGAAAACGTCGCAATTAAACCACCAAGATGACAAAGTTTTTAAAGGTTTAGCACAATCTCTAGAAGTGATGAGATACCATTCGCTCTCGATAAAAAGAAATACAGTCCCAGATGAATTAGAGATAACCGCAGTAGCAATCGATGATGATGAAATCATGGCCATTAAACATAAACAATTACCTATCTATGGATTGCAGTTTCATCCTGAATCAATCGGAACAAAAGAAGGAAAAACAATTCTTAATAATTTTTTTATGGAGATTAAAAAGGAGAGATCATATGAGACAATATCTTGATAAGGTTACTAACCATCAAGCGCTGAGTGTCGATGAAATGGAGCAAGCGACGAGAATGATGTTTGCTGAAGGTACCTCAGATACAGAAATAGGCGCCTTTTTAACGGGTTTGAAGGTTAAAGGGGAAAGTGCTGATGAAATCACAGGTTTAGTAAATGTTATTCGTGAAAAATCATTAACTTTACCAAAGGGTCTAATTGATGTGATGGACAATTGTGGAACTGGCGGGGATGGTTCACAAAGCTTTAATATTAGTACTACATCAGCATTTGTCATTGCTGGTGCAGGATTAACTGTTGCAAAACACGGGAACCGTAGTGTCTCTAGTAAAACAGGGAGTGCTGACGTATTAGAACATCTTGGTGTTTCCTTGACGCTCTCGAGCGAGCAAACCCATCATATTTTAAAAGAAAATGGAATTGCCTTTTTATTTGCACCAAATGTGCATCCAGCCATGAAGCGTATGATGAAGGTAAGAACGGATTTAAAAATACCAACGATATTTAACTTAATAGGGCCACTTACTAACCCAGTAGAACTTAGCACACAGCTTTTAGGAATCTATCGTCGTGATATGTTAGAACGAATGGCAAGCGTACTCCACAAGCTTGGTAGAAAGAGAGCATTAATTCTTAATGGTGCAGGATACATGGATGAAGCATCTTTAGCAGGGGAAAATCACCTCGTCCTACTAGAAAGAGGAGAGTTAATCCAGTTTACTTTAACACCTGAGGATGTAGGTTTGCCTACTTACGATAATGAGAAAATTAAAGGTGGAGATTCGAAACAGAATGCAGATATTCTTCATGCTGTATTAAAGGGAGAAAAAGGTCCTTTCCGTGATACCGTCATATTTAATGCAGGACTTGGAATTTTTGCGAATGGAAAAGCGAAAACTGTCCAGGAAGGTGTTGCAATTGCTAAAGAAAGCATTGATTCTGGGGCAGCGTTACTAAAATTAGAGAAATTAGTTGATTATAGCAATCAGGTAAAACAAGGGGTGTAATCATGACGATACTAGATGATATATTAACAGAAAAAAAGAAGGAAGTAGCTAGACTTAAAGAAACGTATCAACCCGGAAAGTATCAAGCAATTTATCAAAAAAGATCGCTGTATGAAACCTTTATGACATCAAATCGAATGAATATTATTGCTGAAATTAAACGGGCATCACCATCGAAAGGAATTATAAATGAAGGTGTTAACCCTAGCATTCAGGCAAGCGATTATCAGGAGTATGGAGCTCAAGCGATATCTGTTTTAACCGATAACCCCTTTTTTAAAGGAACAATGGAAGATTTGCAAGCAGTTAGAAAAGCAGTTGAGATCCCAATATTAAATAAGGATTTTATCATCGATGAAATACAAATTGATCGTGCTAGTGATTACGGAGCAAGTGTTATTTTACTAATCGCAGCAGCCTTGCCGAAAGAAAGATTAAAAGAATTATATAATTATGCCAGAAGCTTGGATCTAGAGATCTTATTTGAAGTACACAACAGTGAGGAATTGCAAGTTGCAAAAGATATAGGTGCCCAAATTATCGGCGTTAACAATCGAAATTTAAAAACATTTGAGGTTGACCTAGCAATTACTGAACAGCTTGCACAAGAAATAACTGACCCAGATGTACTATTAATTAGCGAAAGTGGCTTCCGAACAACTGCTGACGTTGAACGGATTAAGAAATCCGGTGTCAAAGGGATTTTGGTTGGGGAAACCATGATGCGATCTGGAGATTTAAAACAAACATTTGAGCAGTTACGAATTCCGTTTTAGGGAGAGTAAAGACAATGAAGGTAAAGATATGTGGTATCACAACAGAAGCGGCGGCACAACAAGCTGTTCAATCAGGGGCAGATTTCATCGGTTTTGTGTTTGCCGATAGTAAACGAAAAATAGATGGCCGAGACGCTAAAAGGATTGCTGAAACTATCCCTGCTACTGTTAAAAAAGTTGGTGTATTCGTTAACGAACAGGCGCAGAAAGTCAATCAACTGGCAGATGATGTAGGCCTTGACTATGTGCAATTACACGGTGATGAAACCCCTGAATTTTGCAAACAAATTAGCTATCCAATCATTAAAGCTTTTCAAATAACATCATCGAGTGATCTAGAAAAGTTAGTGAATTATAGTTGTGATTATTATTTACTTGATAGTCCTGCCGGTAAATATCGGGGTGGAAACGGTGAAACATTTAATTGGAACTTAGTAAAGGACCTACCAAACATCGGTCAAAAGGTAATTCTTGCAGGTGGGCTACATGTAGATAATATCAGGCAGGCGATAACAGAAGTTGGTCCTGATGGTGTCGATGTATCTAGTGGTGTTGAGACAGAAGGAATAAAGGATCTAGAAAAAATAGCAACTTTTATTACTGAGGCGAAGAAAGGTGATATAAATTGAAAACATACCAGCAACCAAGTAGTCAGGGGCATTATGGGTCATTTGGCGGAAGGTTTGTACCTGAAACATTAATGCCAGCCGTTATCGAACTTGAAAATGCCTATAAAAAAGCAATGGACGATCCAGAGTTTATTAAAGAGTTGGATTATTATTTTAAACAGTATGTAGGAAGAGAGACTCCTCTTTATTATGCGGAAAGATTTTCAAAACAGCTCGGTGGGCCAAAGATTTATCTGAAAAGAGAAGATCTTAATCACACTGGGGCACACAAGATAAATAATGCAGTAGGCCAAGCGCTGTTAACCGTTCGAATGGGTAAGAAGAAAGTGGTGGCCGAGACTGGAGCAGGTCAACACGGCGTTGCGACTGCGACTGTTTGTGCGTTGTTAGGATTAGAATGTGTTATTTTTATGGGGAAAGAAGATATCCGAAGACAAAAGCTTAATGTATTTCGCATGGAACTGCTCGGAGCGAGAGTTGAGAGCGTTGACCAAGGGAGTGGCACACTAAAGGATGCTGTTAATGAGGCACTGCGCTACTGGGTCAGTAACGTAGAGGATACCCATTATATTATTGGTTCTGTCGTTGGACCACACCCTTTCCCGCAAATAGTTAGGGATTTCCAAAGTGTAATCGGCATCGAAACGAAAAAGCAAGTGTTAGATCAAGAAGGAAAATTACCGGATGCTGTTGTTGCGTGTATTGGTGGAGGAAGTAATTCGATGGGAATGTTTTATCCATTTGTTGATGATAAAGAAGTGAAGCTTTATGGTGTAGAGGCCGGTGGTTCTGGAATAGAGTCTGGCAAGCATGCAGCTACATTAACGGATGGTAAAGCAGGGATTCTGCATGGCACGATGACTTACTTGCTTCAGGATGTAAACGGACAGATTCAGGAAGCTCACTCAATCTCAGCTGGACTAGACTATCCTGGTGTTGGACCTGAACACAGTCATCTAAAAGAGGTTGACCGAGTTATTTATGATTCAATTACAGATGAAGAAGCAATCGAAGCTTTGCAGGTGTTGTCGAAAACGGAAGGAATCATTCCTGCTCTTGAAAGTGCACACGCGATTGCCTATACGATGAAACTAGCTGATCAAATGGATCCTAATCAACTACTTGTTGTTTGTTTATCAGGTCGCGGTGATAAGGATGTAGAGACGGTAAGAGATGCACTTGGAGGTGAATCGAATGGGTAAAAAGAAAATGAGTCAAGCATTCGATCGTGTATTATCAAACGGCAATAAAGCATTTGTTCCCTATATTATGGCGGGTGACGGTGGTTTAGAAAATTTAGAGGAACAGCTGAATTTCTTAGAAGATAGTGGAGCGACTGTTGTTGAGTTAGGGATTCCATTTTCGGATCCTGTCGCAGATGGACCGACAATTCAGGCTGCAGGTCTTCGGGCACTAGAAAATGGTGTGAGTTTAAGGTCAGTGTTAGAAGAGTTGAAAAAATTTAAGGGTAGTCGAGATATACCTGTCGTTTTGATGACCTATATCAATCCAATCTATGCCTATGGAGTCACCGAATTTGCTAAGGCTTGTGATGAGGCAGGAGTTGATGGACTTATTATTCCAGACTTACCACTTGAAGAAGAAAACATTATTGTTGATGACTTGAAACAGTATGATATCGCCCTAATCCGTTTGGCTGCATTAACAAGTCCAAAAGAGCGTTTGGTAGAAATAGCAAAACGAACGGAAGGATTTCTATATGCGGTAACTGTTACTGGCACGACTGGAGCGAGAACTTCATTTAAAGAAAATCTAGCACAGCATTTAAGTGAGTTGAAAGATATTTGTGAGGTTCCTATATTAGCAGGATTTGGCGTATCGACACCTGAGCATGTAGAGGAACTAACGAAAAGCTGTGACGGAGTTGTCGTTGGCAGCAGAATCGTTGATCTTTTGCATAAGGTTGACAGGGAAACGATTTATCAATTGATCCAATCCGCGAAGCTTTCGGAAAAAACAAAATCATAAAAACTAGAAGAGTGTAGGAAATTTTCCTACACTCTGTTTATTACCTCTTCCATTTGTTTAAGGTGATGAAGATCATGAGTGGAACTGCGGTTACTAGTCTCACCGAGAATAGTTGTTGCTTTTGACATGAAAGATGTAAAGTGCGCTACAGTTGCCGGCCCAAAATTAACCAAGTATTCCAGTCGGAGGCAAGTTGCCAACGACTACTATAAAGGCGAATAAGTGCGAGTTTGGGGCGAATCTTTGCTCTTTCTTTTAAGCCCCCTTATTCCTTTGGACACCTAAATCGATTAAGAGTAGAATGATTTTAATAAAAAATCAATCGATAAAGGTGGTGATAAGATGCCAAGAGAAGCAGAAATCATTGAGGATT
>NZ_JAIZAP010000012.1 GCF_020404745.1 Aquibacillus saliphilus | reverse complement strand
GAATAAATCCAGGGTGAGTGCGCATTCCGGGACGCTGAGTGAGAATAAATCCAGGGTGAGTGCGCATTCCGGGACGCCGAGTGAGAATAAACCCGGGGTGAGTGCGCATTCCGGGACGCTGAGTGAGAATAAATCCAGGGTGAGTGCGCATTCCGGGACGCCGAGTGAGAATAAACCCGGGGTGAGTGCGCATTCCGGGACGCCGAGTGAGAATAAATCCGGGGTCTTCGGCTCGCGCAGTTCCGCAGGCCAGATATACTTCGAAAGCTTTGCATCGAACGATGAAGATTCAAGGTATGTCTATTCAAGTCCTGCGGGAGGAAAGGCTTCGGTGAGGCCTCCAAGTCGCGCAGCACGAGGAGGCTCACAAGCCACCCGCTTTACGCTTTTACTTCTATATTCCCAACGATCATTTTGATATGTTTAGGTAACACTTTTATTTTAGAAGGAGTATAATCTCGCTGTTCCCCATCACAATCAATAGGTTGGTTAGGAGAAGTTGTAATGGTAAGCTGATCTGTCTGAAAGGAAATTATTCCTTCATCGACAGTAGGTTCCTTAACTAGCTTAGATTGAAGCATTGACCAGAAGGCTTGAACAGACGTTTCCTTTATGATGAGAACGTCTAACATACCGTCCTGTATATTCCCTTTTGGAAAAAACGCATTAACTCCACCCGTAAACATACCATTACCAACAATCAGCATGACCACTTCTTCATTAAACTGAAAGGAACTTGACTCGATTTGTAATTGAAATGGCTTTACCTGCCCCATTGTCTGGGCAGTTCGAATATAATAGGCAAGTTGTCCAAAGCTATCCTTCGCTTCAGCATCAACGCTAAGAGCCACCTCTGTTACCAGACCTATCCCCCAGAAATTCAAAAAATAACTATTATCTGCTTTGCCAACATCAATTTCTGCTACGTTTTTTTCTAAGAGCTGACTAGTAGCCTTTAATGGATTCTGAAACATGCCTATCGATCTAGAGAAATCATTGCTAGTACCGCCTGGAATAATAGCAAGAGCAGGGCGCTTATCGATAACAGATAATGCATTAACCACCTCATTAACCGTACCATCGCCACCAGCCGCAATAATGCAATCAACACTTTCTGCAATTTCGTTAACAAAAAGGGCAGCATCTCCACCTTTTTCTGTTTGATAAACGGTTACTTCTTGAAATCCCTCTCGTAATTCTGCAGTAATTGTATCGATTAATCCAGATAACTTTTTCTTGCCTGAGTTAGGGTTATAAATGACTGCTACTTTATCCATAAGGATGCTCTCCTTTAGCTAATAGGTACATATCTTATTATAATGGTAAGATTCCCAATAAGTAATGATGATAAACGCTGATGGGATTTTCTATAAATGGGGTATATTTTGAAGTGATCGAATTGATGGTTTATATTTATAATTATAATAGAGTACTATAACTGAGGAACAGAATTGTTCTGAACTCAGTTATAGTACCATTGAAAGGCTATGCTAATCTGTCCTTTTTACTGGTATGGTTTTGTTCTTTCGTAAATACAATTCCAAGCTCATAGTGTTCACCTTGATACATTGCACGCTGGACAAACCGTATTTCTCCACGGTCGTCACGGATATCTAATTTGCAAAACGCACTGCTTGATTGTAACGCCTCATAAAATTCCTGCTCACTTGAAACACGCTGTCCGTTCACTTTAATTATTTTTTCCCCAACCATCACTCCAAGTTGATCTGCTGGTGTGCCAGGTATTATCCCTAATATTAACAAACCAGTCTGATCAGGACTGAAGAAAGGGAGCATCTGTTGGTCTTTATGTCGGAAGCGGTATGAGATCAGTTCCCGACCTATAATTCCCACTGTGACAGCAACAATCGTCATTATCGGTAGATAAAAACCAGATACCGCTAAACCTAATGTTAACAGTCCTAGTATTAGTATCGATTGACCTAGTCTTCTGACACTCTTAATTGCTGTGGAACCTCGTGCAACATGATCAAATCCAACCATCAATGGTAGGACAAGTAATCCATAGCTTTCACCGCCAATAGAAAAAAATGGCCACCAGTCAGTAAATGGTAATATTGCACCACTAGGAATCAATGTAAAAAAAGGGATAATTGCAATTTTTTTAATTCGGTGCTGCCCAATCCATTTACCACGATTTCCTTTAATAAGCTCAGGAAACGTTTCGCTCCGTTTAACTCGTAACATCATAATTGCTTCAATAATGATAAACAAACCTAATAATACCGTAAAGCTAACAAAGTTCACGTTTTGTATTTGCTCAATTAAGTAGACTGGCACGATACCATTCAGTACTGTTGGGATAACTAATAATAATAAATAAGTAAAACCAAATGTATAAGCTGCAGATAACCATGTAAACTTCATCGTCAAAGAAAATAAGAACATGACAGTTATTAACAAGAGTATGACTGCATAATTAAACATAAATCCTAACCCAACTGCCATTATTGACAGCAGAATACCACTTGTTAATGATAGCGTCCAAGTATGTTTAGTTTCTGTAAACGCATTAAAAATCTTCGTACCAAAACTTAGACGTTCTCGCTTAATTCTCTTTCTAGAGGCTAGTAACGTTAAGATAGCAAACCAATATAGTAAAGGATTAAGAAACAATTTACCAATGCCTTTTGCAATTTCTATTAACCAATCCTCCATTTGTCTTACTCCTTCCAGATACTCTGAAAAACACCAATATCATTATAATACTATATAAGATAAATTCGAGATTTGAATAGGAATTCCTGCCTAGATTAAATAAATGTTGCGATGAAAAATAAATAACCCGCGAGCTTCCTCGCGGATTATCATTTTACTATTGAAACAACACTTCTATCGCTTTATCTAGTTGATTATCGTGTTCACCACTTCTAATTTGCTCAATGATGCTAGTTTGCAACAGTTCTGCTGTTTGTTGATCAATCTCACCAGTATCTTCTAGATCATTTGCTTGTTGATATTGTTTAACTGCTTCTACAGTTTGTTCACTAAAGAAGCCATCTTCTCTTCCCGGTTCGAATCCAAGACCTTTAAGCATAATTTGTGCATTCGCAATTTTTTCATCACTTTGATTATAAGTAAGTGCGTCTTCGACTTGAATAGGATTCGTATAGAAATAATCTGGTTGTTTCACCTCTACTGTTGGCTCAACACCCTTTTCATGAATCCAGTTACCTTCAGGTGATAACCATTTGAATAGTGTCAATTTTATCGTACTACCATCACCCATCGGGATAGTCTGTTGTACTGTACCTTTACCAAAACTAGTCGTTCCTACAATATCGTAGCCTCCAGCTTCTTTCATTGATACAGCTAGTATTTCAGAAGCTGATGCACTCCCCTCGTCAATAAGCACACTAATAGGGTAATCCTTCTGCTCTTCTAGCTCTGAAAAGTAACGTGACTTCTCCCCATTACGATCCTCAATTTGAAGGTATGGCTGGTCCTTTGTTATAAAGTTTTTCAGTATCTCTTCTATCGACGGCAAAAGTCCTCCGGGATTGCCACGTACATCAATAACTAAACCATCAATCTCGTCTTTCTCTAATTCAGTTAATACTTCATGGAATCTTTCCGCAGTTTTCTCAGAGAAAGATGTAATTTCTATGACTCCAACCTTATTACCATCTACTTGTTTTGTCTCCATATATACTGTTTCTAGTGGTATATCATCACGAGTTAATTCAACTGTAAGTAAATCTGATACACCTGGACGTTCAATTTCTAAGGTAACCTTAGTACCTTGTTCGCCCCTGATCTTAGAAACAGCGTCATACAAATCTAGTCCTTCAACACTTTCATCATCTACCTTCAATATCTGGTCATTTGGTTTTAGCCCAGCTTGTTCTGCAGGTGAATCCTTGATTGGCGCTATAATCGTTACCTTACCTTCGACCATACTAACTTCTGCACCAATTCCTTCGAATGATGACTCAATTTGATTGTTGAACTCCTTAACTGTTTCCTTATCCATGAATACACTGTAGGGGTCATCTAAGGTGTCTAGCATGCCCTGAACTGCACCTTGAATAAGCTCATTCTTATTGGTTTCCTCTAGGTAATTATCCTGAATAAGTTCAAATGCTTGCATCACTTTGGACATCTCATCCAGTTCTTCTGCGTTATCAAACAAATCCTTTTGTTGATCAGGACTTAAATCGACAAAGTTACTTCCCTTACCCGTGTCCTGTCCATTTGCATTAGACTCATTTGTTGTTTCATCACTTTGAGCTAGCTCCACACCAATATAGGAACCAACTCCTCCCAGTACTAACGCAGCAACCAAAATACCTACTATGTAGATCTTTTTTACATTCACGATATCCACCTCTATTTATTGATTCTCCGTGTTGACGATTACTGCTATGTATGGAACAAAAAGACACCACACCGTATATGTGCGATGCCTTCTAACTATAGTTTATGCCATACTTGTCCTAATCATGTCCTGTTAATTATTTTAAATAGCCCATTGGGTTGATTCCATTACCCTGGCTCCAACGACCATTATGTACTTCAAAGTGTAAATGACTTCCATATGAACGTCCAGTATTACCCATTCCACCAAGCATTTGTCCTTCACTTACTGACTGACCTAAGGATACTGCTCTACTTACCATATGAGCATAAACAGTTGACATATTATATTGAGGGTGATAGACATACACAACATTACCATAGCTTGAAGAAAAAGCTGATCGTGTAACTACACCAGAAGCTGCTGCTGATATTCTTGTTCCCACACCGTTAGCAATATCGATACCTTTATGATAACCCAAACTTCTGCCACCATAACCTGAACTTAATCTTCCAGTAGCAGGCCAGCTAAATATACCACTGCCTCCAGCTGACAAACTAGATGACTGGCTAGTTGTTGAAGTATCACTACTCCCACTACTCTGATTTTCTTTTTCTTCTGCTCTTGCTTTTTCTTTAGCCAATTGCTCTAATCTAGCTGCCTCATTTTCAGCTTCTTTCATTGCTTTTTCAATAATAGCATTTTGGTCTCTTAATACTTGTTGTTCCTCTGCCAATGACATTTTATGGTCATGTAGTTCTTGTTCTTGTTCTTCAAGTGTAGCCATTAAGTTTGCTTTTTCTTCCTTTTGAGAGTTAAGTGTAGCTTTAAGTGAGTCTAGCTCCTTTTTTTGCTGCACTAAAGATGCTTTCTTTTCTTCTAGGCTAACCTTTTTTTCTTCTACTTCTTTTTGTTTAGTTTCTAAATCCTTTTTTTCTGTAAGATGTGTTTCCATGATTCCTTTATCTTGATCCATGATTTTTGTTACAGCACTAGCTCGATTTAGGAAATCACCAAAGTTTTGGGCGCCCATTAAAACTTCTAAGTAACTAATATCTCCCCCACTTTGCTGTAATGCACGTAAACGATTTTTCAAAAGATCTTCTCTTTGTTCAATTCTGTCTATTAAAATAGTAATATCTTCTTTTAACTGCTCTATTTCTTTTGTTGTTTGTTCAATCTCACCATTTGTGGTTGTTATTTCATTTTCTTTTGTCTGTAATTTAGATTGAGTATCCGCTAATTGATTGTCAAGCTGTGCAATCTGATTCGAAACGGTGTTTTGCTCAGCTTGATTTTCCTCAATCTTACTGTCAGTTTCTTTTTTCTTATTATTTATACTATTTTGTTCACTCTTTATATTACTACTTTCTTCTTTAAGTTCGTCAATTTCTTTTTTTACATCATCTAAACCTTCAGCAAACACATGCTGTGAAGCTGGTATGATTGCTGCAATAGTTACAATACTTATAACAAGCGAAGCTAACATCTTATTCATTGGCGAAAATTCCCCTTTTTCCTATTTAGTTAGTTCTGAATCTATTCAACTAATTTTTTCCTATTAAACTTTCAAGAATTTCCGAACACTCATTACGCTGCCCCAAACACCAATGATTGCTCCAATTGCAAGAATAATTAGTGACAATTGCCAAGCAAATGGATTAAATGGTAACAGTTCTACGAAAGCAAATTGTGTCAACGCAGAAATATTGTTTGTTGCGTAATGATAACCGGTAACTATCACTGCTATTGGTATAACACTACCTAATACGCCAAGTAGCAGGCCTTCAACGAAGAATGGCCAACGAATAAATCCATTAGTTGCACCGACAAGCTTCATAATTCCAATTTCTTTTTGTCTAGCCATGATGGTAATTTTAATTGTATTTGAAATTAAGAAAATCGCCGTAAAAATCAGCCCAATAATTAAGACTAAACCTATGTTTCTAGCAAGTTCATTAAATCGAAATAGATTTTGAACTACATCTTTCCCATAATTTACTTCCTGTACTTCATCTAAGTCCTCAATCCTCTCAGCTACATCTATTGTATCGAGTGGGTCTTCGGTTTTAATAACATATGCATCATTAAGAGGGTTGTCCTGTTCAAATAATTCCCAAGAGTTCCCTTCTTCTCCCATACTCTCAATCAAATTCGCTAGCTCGTCTTCCTTAGAGGAGAAATTTACTGATGAGACTTCAGGGATTTTGTCTATTTTGTCCCCTACTGTCTCAATTGCTGCTTCATCCACTGTCAATTCAAGCAATACCTTGATTTCAACGTCCTCTTCTATATTGGTAGCTATTTGATTTAAATTGATCATTAATGCTAAGAATGCCCCAACTAAAACTAGTGTTGTTGTAACTGCCCCAGCTGAAGCTACTGTCATCCATCCATTTCGCCAAATATTTTTCGAACCTTCGCGAAAGTGCCTCTTTACTGTTCTAAATTTCATAGCCGTATTCACCTCGATGTTCATCACGTACAATTAGTCCGCCTTCAATTGCTATCACGCGCTTCTTAATCGTATTTACTATCTCTTTGCTGTGTGTTGCCATAATGACAGTAGTTCCACTTGCGTTTATATCTTCTAAAATCCTCATAATTTCCCAAGATGTATCAGGATCTAAGTTACCAGTAGGCTCGTCCGCTATCAGAAGCTTCGGATAGTTAACAATCGCTCTAGCTATCGCAACACGCTGTTGTTCCCCACCGGATAATTCATCTGGTATAAAGCGAGCTTTATTCTTAAGCCCAACTAAATCGAGAACCTCCATTACTCTCTTACGAATATTCTTAGGTGTTTCTTCAATAACCTCTAACGCAAATGCAACATTTTCATAGATAGTCATTTTAGGTAGTAGTTTAAAATCCTGATAGACTACACCAATATCCCTTCGCAAAAACGGGACATCTTTCCATTTCATTTTATGAAGATTTTTATTATTAACGAGAATAGTGCCTTTTGACGGCTTTTCTTCTCTGAATATTAATTTTATAAATGTAGATTTACCTGCTCCACTAGGACCAACAACATAGACAAAATCACCTGACTCTATTTTGACATCAATGCCATTTAGAGCAGTTACGCCGTTTGGGTAAGTCTTATACACTTCCTGCATATCTATCATATATCTATCACCTTTTATCATTAGTATGTTGTGTCTCTATACTGACTGAATAGTTAAGTATAAACTTGCATGTTGTGTCGAAATATCAAGTCCCAATTATTATAACATCTATTCGCACTTTTTTTAGACATAAAATTATTACATTTATATTTCAATGCCTGTAACTTTATGGATAATCACTCAGTATTTTGTAAATTCATTGCTTAAATTGGGTCCGAGATAAACATGTTTGTTACAAAATTCGCTATCCATTATTAGTTGTTGGAGCACTCTATTATTCTTTAAAACACAGCTCAAGTAGGCATGGAAAATGACTTATATCATTTTCCATGCCTACGATAGTACTCTATTTTCATCTATTAACCCTGTAGTCACGAGTTTTTTAGTCACACTTACTTTATATCCGAACAATCGTTAAAGAACATTTCTATTAAAGGGTCTTAGTACCAAAGTTATCAGGTCTTAAACCCTTCGCCTAGTACTTCAGTAGCGTTCATTGCCACAACAAACGCTTTCGAATCAACCCGCCTAATGATTTGTGTCACCTTGCTAAATTCATTCTGACCAACAACACACATAATAATCCGTCTCTCTTGGTCTGTGTAACCGCCTGTTCCATTTAAAACGGTAACGCCGCGGTCAACATCCATTAATAATTCTTGACGTACTTCATCAATTTTATCTGTAATGATCAATACATTTTTAGATGTATTTAACCCTACCTGGACAAAGTCGATCGTTCTACTGGTAATAAATAATCCAATTAGGGCATATAGTCCCTGTTCAATTGAAAAAACAAATGTCGCAGTTAGAACTATTAATCCGTCAAATAAAGCAACACAAACTCCGAGTGGAAGCGGGATGAACTTGTGAAATATTTGCGCAGCTAAATCAATTCCACCAGTAGAGGCTTTACCTTTAAAAACAATTCCAATCCCTAAGCCAACACACATACCACCAAATATTGCTCCTAGTAAAGGGTCTGGCGTTGCAGCTGGCCAGTCTCTTGTAAGAAACACGAAAAACGGTAACATTACCGTACCTACGAGTGATTTAGCCCCGAAATTTTTCCCAAGGATTACTACACCTAAGATAAATAAAGGAACATTTAACAGCCACTGAACGAGTGAAGGCTCCCATCCGAACAGTGATTTTGTGATTGTACTTATTCCGGCTACCCCACCAGATGCTATTTCATGTGGCAGCAAGAAGACATTAAATGCCATTGCTACAAAGAAAGCGCCAATCAACACTAGTGTATATTCGATTATATTCACTAGATAAACAGGCATCGGTTCGCGTCTATATTTTGCCATCATAACTTTTGCACCTCGTTAATAAATTTGTTTTATCGTTTGATCATTTTCACTGTAATCTAAAATTTGCAATCATCTTATATTTTGATAAGACCTATTCAACCTTAAGGAGTATAACATGACTAAATACGCGTGTAAATGTTGCCACACCAATGTTTATCGCTTTAGTGTGATGGAAAGCTGACGTGCTAAAAGAAAGATGTCCCATCTTAGACGTAGTATAATCGAAAGACAACAAGTAGTTTTACGTAAAGACTATTGCTTTTGCACAATACCTATAAACTCCGACGTAACATACCACGTCATACTGGAAAGTACGTGGCGGGTACCCAGAGAGGTTGTTTACAAGGTGAATGAGAAATACACTTGGATAATGAATCAAAGTGATCCATAAGCTGTTTATCGAGTATGAAGGTCCTTTTGAGTGTGAAAGAGATGAAATAAGACTTTCATCAGCGTTATGAAGGTCATTTTGATAATGAAAGTGATGAAAAGAGACGTTCATAAACACTATGAGAGTCATTTTAATAGTGAAAGTGATGAAAAGAGACTTTCATGAGCACTATGAAGGTCCTTTTGATAGTGAAAGTGATGAAAAGAGACGTTCATAAGCACTATGAAAGTCATTTTAATAGTGAAAGTGATGAAAAGAGACTTTCATGAGCACTATGAAGGTCCTTTTGATAGAGAAAATGATGAAATTAAACTTTCATAAGCATTATGAAGGTCCTTTTGAGTGTATTTCCGGGGCAGGTATTATGCACTCACCAGGATTTAAGTCACGTCGCAATTTCTATCAACTGAGACGTTTTAATAGCAACAGCGCATAAAAAAGCAGCACCCTTCGTAAGTGAAGAGTGCCACTAAACTTGTTTAATCCATTTGGGCTCGCAAAAACGCATCAATGAACGGGTCTAAATCACCATCCATCACACCTTGTGTATTGCCAACCTCGTGGTTCGTCCGATGGTCCTTGACCATCGCGTATGGATGAAAGACGTAAGAACGAATTTGACTTCCCCAGCCAATTTCTTTTTGTTCTCCGCGTATTTCATTCAGTTCTTGTTGTTGCCTCTCTATTTCTAATTGATATAATTTACCTTTTAACATTTTCATTGCACTCTCGCGGTTTTTAATCTGCGAGCGCTCTGACTGACAAGTAACTACTGTATTAGTAGGAAGATGGGTTATTCTCACAGCTGAATCTGTTGTATTAACATGCTGTCCACCAGCTCCACTAGAACGATAGGTATCTATCTTTAAGTCCTCGGTATTAACATCAATATCAATATCATCATC
The DNA here is from genome assembly GCF_020404745.1 of Aquibacillus saliphilus. Classification (GTDB taxonomy): domain Bacteria; phylum Bacillota; class Bacilli; order Bacillales; family Amphibacillaceae; genus Aquibacillus; species Aquibacillus saliphilus. The sequence continues at coordinate 126,626 of NZ_JAIZAP010000012.1, read as the reverse complement.
CATCTCTGGTGTTACATCACAAGATACAAACGACGTATGCCTGCGTCCTGATGAATCAAACGGAGAGATTCGAACCAACCGGTGAACACCTTTTTCAGCCTTCAAATAACCATAAGCATTATGACCTTTTATCATTAAAGTCACACTCTTAACTCCAGCCTCATCACCAGGTAAATAATCCATTGTTTCCACTTTGAACTTTTTCGATTCAGCCCAACGGGTGTACATACGTAGAAGCATGCTAGCCCAGTCCTGTGACTCTGTTCCACCTGCTCCAGGATGCAGCTCCAAAATCGCATTATTTTTATCATATGGCTCACTTAAAAGCATATAAAGTTCAAACTGTTTTAACGCTTCAGCTAATTCACTTACCTCAGATTCTAACTCAGCCCGAAGATCTGGATCATCCTCTTCTTTTACTAACTCGTGAGATACTTCAAGGTTCTCTAGCGACTCTTGGTGCTTATCAAACGTATGAACTAGATCCTTTAACTCGTTCACTTCATTGATAACTTTTTGAGCTGTTTGTTGGTCATTCCAAAATTCTGGATCTGTCATTGTTTCATCAAGCTCTGCAATCCGGCCTCTCTTTTCTTCTAAGTCAAAGAGACCCCCTAAAGTCAGCTAATAGCTTAGCCATTTTATCTAATTCATGTCTTATTTCAACTAATTCCATTTCATTCACCTCATAAAGTATTGATCAGTGCCAAAATTAATAATAGGAGGGAGACACTTCGCTAACCTGTGGAAGTGTCTCCCTATTTAAAACCCTAATCTAACGGCCATGACAGTTCTTGTATTTCTTGCCACTACCACAGGGACAAGGTTCATTTCTTCCGACGTCATCTGATTTAACAAAAGGACGTTTGACTTTCTTTTTCTCCTGATCACCTGAAACAGCTTTTGCATCTTTTACTACTTCTTGTCGCTGTAAGTTTTCACGAATTTGAGCTTTCATTACGTAACGAGCGACATCTTCATTAATTGCGTCAACCATTTGTTCAAACATGCCAAAGCCTTCCATTTGATATTCACGTAATGGATCATTTTGTCCATATGCACGTAAGTGAATCCCTTGGCGCAATTGGTCCATTTGATCAATATGGTCCATCCATTTCGTATCAACTGTACGAAGTAGAATGACTTTTTCAAATTCACGCATTTGTTCAGATGTAAGCTCTTCTTCTTTTTCGTCATACTTTTGTCTGACGCGGTCCATAATCACACTGACCATTTCTTTAGGTTCTTTCCCTTTCAGGTCTTGCTCAGAAATATAGTTATCCTCAATAAGGTTAGCATTTAGATATTCTAAAATCGCATCAAAGTTCCAATTTTCTTCCTGCTCATCTGGCGTATGAATTTCAACTGTTTTTTCAACAGAAGTTTCAATCATTTGCTCAATAATGCCACGCAAGTTCTCGGAATCAATAACGTCAAAACGCTGTTTATAGATAATTTCACGTTGCTCACGTAATACATCATCATAGGATAGAACAGTTTTACGTGCATCAAAGTTATTACCCTCAACACGCTTTTGCGCTGATTCAACAGCACGAGAAACCATTTTACTTTCAATTGGTTGGTCATCATCCATGCCAAGCTTTTCCATCATTGCTCGCATGTTATCTGATCCAAATCTGCGCATTAGCTCATCTTCCATCGATAGGTAGAACTGGGTAACACCTGGGTCACCTTGACGTCCAGAACGTCCACGAAGCTGATTATCAATACGGCGTGACTCGTGTCTTTCCGTACCAACAACCGATAATCCACCAAGTTCTATTACACCATCACCAAGCTTAATGTCCGTACCACGACCAGCCATGTTAGTGGCAATCGTTACCGCTCCACGTTGACCAGCATTCTCAATGATTTCTGCTTCGCGGTAGTGGTTTTTGGCGTTTAATACATTATGTTTAACTCCAGCTTTGGTTAACATATTTGAAATCAATTCAGACGTTTCAACAGCAACAGTACCGACAAGTACAGGTTGTCCTGCTTGGTTCCGCTCTTTTATTTCCTCAACTACGGCTCTGAATTTACCGTTAATTGATTTATAAATCAAATCAGCCTTATCATCACGTACAATTGGTTGATTTGTTGGAATTGCAACGACATCCATATTGTAAATGTTACGGAATTCCTCTGCCTCTGTTTTCGCCGTACCAGTCATACCAGCTAGCTTTTTATACATACGGAAAAAGTTTTGGAATGTGATTGAGGCCAAGGTCATGCTCTCATTTTGAATTTGCAAGCCTTCCTTTGCTTCAATTGATTGGTGCAATCCATCACTATATCTACGACCCTTCATTAGACGGCCAGTAAATTGGTCAACGATAACAACTTCATTTTCTTCGATGACATAATCCGTATCACGGTGCATCGAGACATGTGCTTTCAATGCTTGGTTAATGTGGTGTGTCAGGGTAACATTATTTAAATCAAAAAGGTTTTCTATTCCGAAGAAACGCTCAGATTTATTTATCCCTTCTTCAGTCATTTGCACACCTTTTGTTTTTTCATCATAGGTATAATCTTCTTCATTTTTCAAAGTACGAACAAACGAATTTGCCTGTTGATACATATTAGCCGACTTCGATGCCGAACCAGAGATAATTAGCGGTGTTCTAGCTTCATCAATAAGAATGGAGTCTACCTCATCAATAATCGCAAAGTGCAACGGTCGTTGAACCATTTGTTCTTTGTAAAGCACCATATTATCACGCAAATAATCAAAGCCAAACTCATTATTGGTACCATAAGTAATGTCTGCCATGTAAGCCGCACGTTTTTCATCTTTGGTCATACCATTACCGTTCGTACCAACAGTTAAGCCTAGAAACTCATAAAGAACACCCATATCCTTGGCATCACGTTCAGCTAAGTATTCGTTAACGGTGATAATGTGGACACCTTTTCCAGTGATCGCATTCAAATAAGCAGGCATTGTTGAGGCTAGTGTTTTACCTTCCCCTGTTTTCATTTCGGCAATGTCGCCTTTATGCAAGGAAACTGCACCTTGTAACTGGACAGCAAATGGTCTTAAATTCAAGACTCTTTTAGCAGCCTCGCGGACAACCGCATATGCTTCTATCAACATATCATCAAGCTTTTCACCATCTTGGTAACGCTTTTTAAATTGTTCCGTTTTTCCTCTTAATTCTTCGTCAGATAGTTTCTCATACCCTGGTTCCAGCGCTTCAATTTCTTCTACATAATTCTGTAGTTGATTCAATTGACGTTGGTTACCATCCCCGAAAACCTTCTTTAGTAATCCACGCATGTTAAACGCTCCTCTGTAAATGGAAATCATTCATTTATATAGTAAAACTTTTTTAGTATAATCCAAACTTAATAATAACACTAGCACATTTCAAAGACAAGATAAGAGATGATTGCAGAACTCTCTAATCATTCGTTTGAACACTATTATTGAAATAAACCGAAAAGAGTAGCCTGAGGATTGGCTACTCCTTTCGGTTAGGCGTATTCGAGGATTTAGGATATGCTCCTATGGCAAAATTAGCGGAGGTTGAGCTTGGTATGTGGGAATGCATGCGCTCATAACTATTTTGCCGGTAGTTCAGCTCACTTAGTTTGCGATTGGTAACAGCGATAATAGCTAATAATTGGGTGATTGTCTGCTCATGTTGCTCAAGCTTTTGATAAATCAAGTTACATTTGCCACAGTCATTAGTCATAATGAATACGCCCCTTGTTTAGCTGTTGATCCAGTTATATCATAGACAATTAAATTTGGTCTAACTTCCATTTTTGAAAAATGGACAACCAAAAGGGGGAATTCAATCTTTTTTCTACTGAATTCGACACAAAAAGACTCGAAATAGCCTTCAATCGATAATTTTAACAAACCATAATCGAAAAATGGAAGATATAAAAGAACCGTTCGACATCGTTCGACTTTATCATGCTAAAAGACTAGTGATAACAAGTAATTGCTATCAAATTAGAAAACTTAAAATCAGTTATATTTTCAATTTTTATGGAAAATACCACGGCTTTAGATTTACTTTAATTAAAGTAAAAAGGTGACCCCACATCGCGGAATCACCCTTTTATTTATCTATTATATTATTTAGCTAGGTTCAATTAAACCATACCGTCCATCTCTGCGTCGATAAACGACGTTTGTGTCGCCAGATATGGCATTGGTAAAGACATAGAATGCGTGTCCTAACATATCCATTTGTAAGACTGCTTCCTCTGAATCCATTGGTTTAAGATCAAAACGCTTGGTCCGTACTATTTCTAACTCATCATCTGCATCTAGTTCTTGTACAGCTTGAGCTTCACGCTCACGTTCTAACTCTGCAAACACATGCTTTGGTGAACCTTTTTGACGAAATTTACGATTTACTTTTGTTTTATATTTTCTAATTTGGCGTTCTAATTTATCTACTACAAGATCAATCGAAGCGTATAAATCAACATGACGTTCCTCTGCTCTAAGTAATAAATTAACCATTGGTATTGTAACTTCAATTTGCTGTTCATCATTATAGACACTTATATTCACGTTGACGTCAGACGTTGGAGGTGTATCAAAATAACGCTCTAGTTTGCCTATTTTTCTTTCAACGTACTCCTTAATTGACCCAGTAACCTCAACATTTTCACCACGGATGTTATAATTCATGAAAGTGTCCTCCTTTATATCTTTGATATATCTTTCATATACTTATATTTCTAGAATACCCTGTCTAATTCCTTCTTAAACTAAATACTTTTTATTCATTGTCGATAGATTTGACACAAAATTGTTAAAAACGACAAATTTCTTAGACCAATAATCGTGACACTACAGGCTTCTGCACTGATTATCAGCATAATAATCTATAAAATAAAAAACTACTAATACAATATTACGTAAGCCATTGATGACTTATTACATTGTAATAGTAGAAGTTCTTTAGTGGGTAATATGTGGTGCTACTAATTGTTCCATCTGTTGTTTAAAACGTTCAAATGCTGGAATAACCTTACTTGATAACAAATCCTTTTTTTCCGCAGATGAAGTAGTTGTAAAGCATTCAGAAAATAGCTTAATAATTTCTTTAAACTCTTCAATTAAATCACTAAATTGTTTATTGTCTGAGAAAATAGCCGTCATTTGTTGGTGACACTTGTTCAACTGTTCAAAAGAAGCAAGTAAGTCATTAAACACTCGTACATCAGTTTGTTCGAGTGTTTCTTCATTTAAATTGGATTCTAAGTAATCAAAGCCGTCAGTCATTACCGAAAGCAGTCCATTATAATCTCTTAGCATTTGACGCTTGGCATCCGTTAATTCTTTCATTTAATCACCTATTTCTTATGGTCTAGAAACATACCATCGAAGTTCGATAGATTCTGATAAGGATTTGTGTATTTAGTGTTAGAACTTTTCTTTTTCTTCAAGGTTCCCATATCGGTTTTAACTTGATTGAAGATCTCATCTAACTTCTGCTCTATTTCCTTATTTCTCAGTAATAACTGTTGGCCTATTTCTTTTTCCTTATCTGTGTATGGTGGTTTAATTTCATTAAGCAACTGTTGTCGTTTGTCTAGTAAATTATTAATAGTAGTGATTGTTTCTGTTCTTTTTTCACTAGCACTATTTTCTGTAACTAGTTTATGTAACTCCATGGTGACCTGATAAAAACTGTCCATTCGATTCATTAAAAGTTTGCACCTTGTCCATACTGCTGTTGGCGATTTAATTTAATTACCTCTTTCCACGTATCACGAAAGTCGGTAACTAGAACAGCAACTTCATCTAAAATTGCTTGATCATTTTTAATATTAGCATCCACTAGTTGACGATTTATATAGTCATACAATGGCATCATTTCTTTAGCAATCTCAGAACTTTGATCAAGTGTCACCATTAGTTCCTGGATAATTCGTTGCGCTTTTTGAATGCTAGTGTTTTTCAACTCATATTTTCCGTCTTCCATCCCACGCTTTGCTTGTTTGATAAACTTCAGACAACCATTATAAAGCATCAATGTAAGTTCACCAGGTGATGCAGTTGTTACTGAATTATTTTTATATACTTGGTATTGCTGTTGTGACATAGATTTGAACACTCCTCATACAGCTAGATTAATTCATTAATAACTAAATTGTTGCATTAAATAATTGGATTGCTGATTCATTTGTTGGATTGCTTTTTCCATCTGAGCAAACTGTTTCCAGTAGCGATTCTCCGTTTGCACTAATCGATCTTCAAACGCGGAAATGCGATCATCAATACTATCTAAATTTCTTCCAAGAGTATATTGTTGTAACGTTGAGGTTGTTTTACCCGCTCGAGATTCAATATTTTTCATCGTCGATTCAATCGAATCTTCTAACCGGTTAATAATTCCACGTCCTGAGCCCTTCACGTCATTTGAGAATAGTTTATGAACAGATTGCGGATCTTCTCGCAACGCTTTTTTTAACTGGTCCTCATCAACTTCTAGCTTTCCTTTATCCATATAGTTCGAGGACGTATTTATACCAATTTGAGTAAGATGTGTTAGGGCGCTATTATTATCAACTGTCCCGTACCAATTTTGTCTCATATTGTTTAAGCCAGAAGATAAAATACTTTCGCCTTTTAATGTTCCACTCTTTGACTTTTCTTCCCATTGCTCAATTTCATCTTCAGACATTGCTTTCTTTTGTTCTGCAGTCAGTGGTTTAAAATCACGAAATCGCTCTTCAGTCAAATAACCATTTACCTTTTCGATTGTTTCATTATATTGATCGATAAACTCCATGATTTTGTCGTAGGATGCGTCTACATTGTTGGAAACTGATATAGTGGAAGTGCTATTTGCTTCTTTAAAGTTAAAAGTTATATCATTTAATGTATAGGAATTGGTGGTCGATTCAATGGTTAACTTCCCATTATAGGTGAACACTGCATTTGTTCCATCTTGTTCATTGCCTTGAACTAGGTTTAAAGTTTCAGTTAAAAAGCCAGTTCCAAAAGTTATTTCATGACCATTATCGATGGTAGCGTCTTTATTGAAATTCCCTGTCTTAGAACGTTCTAAAACAACTTTATTAGAAGTAGAGTCATAAAACGCACGAACATCTGCATCACTATTTGTGATTTTTTTCAATACGCTGTTCAAGGTATCGCCTTGCTCAATCTTAATTTCATATGGTTCACTTTTCCCATCCTCATTGTAAACAGAGAATTCAAATGAACTTGGTACTGTAACAGTAGAAAACTGACTCGCCAGACTTTTTGTAGGATCAATTTTGTTACCCTCAGCTGTTAAGTCAAGTTCATTTCCTACATTTATGGCAGCAGATGCTAATTCTCCCACTGCAACAGAATAACTGCCATTTGGAGTAGTAGCTGTTGTTGTTGCTGAAATAGCGTTAGAATTAGATGAAGTTGTCGTTTTAGAATTATATGTCTTTTCCATTTTCATATCTAGGACTTTGCTATCTAGATCAAATAGAAGCTTATTAACATCCCGAAACGAATCTCGTTGCCAAGTCATCCACGACTTATCCTGCTCCATCTTATCAAGCGGTATCCGTTCTGCAGCCATTAGTTCCTTCACCATCGAGTCAGTATCCATCCCCGATGCAAGGCCTGTTATTCTGCTTGAAGTATTTACACTATAAACCATAATTCACACGCCTTCCGTTTAAACTTTTTCATCAACGATAAATCCCATTAATTCAGCCATCGACGCATAGACATCTAACAGCTTCTTTGGTGGAATTTCTTTTATAACTTCTTTAGATGTAGGGTCGATTACTGTCACATAATACTTTTCCAGTTTTTCATGAAATTCAAATTTTAAATTTGTATAAGTAGGTTCTAAAAATTTATTCAAGCTTTCTACTAATGTTTTTGCTTCTTCTTTATTTAGTTCGACAGGAGTATCTTGTTGCTGCTCCTTGTTTTTAATACTTTGATACAACTCAACCGGTTGATGACTGACGGATCGTTCTCTTGCAGATGTTGGAAACTCGATGTTTTCAGCTCTTTGCAGGAGTTGGGATCCTGATATAATATTCCCAACGTTCATGGCTTTTGCCATCTCCTCTTTTCTTTTTATATCGGACAACTTAGGAGGATGTGAAGAGGTTTTTAATAACTTTTAAGTTTATTAGGAGATTTCAGTAATAGGGTATTTTAGAAAGCCATCGTTAATTGCCTTCCAATAGAGAAATTATTAGTCTATCGCTGAGTTAACAATAGTGACTTATATTACAACTAGTAAAAAAGCCACCTGGATTTATTCCAAATGACCTTGTTAACCATTCATCCTTTTATATCAACATTCCCACCTAAATGAGGCTGAGCTACTTGCTGCGACATTTGCACGTTCGACCCATTCAACATTTCATTGACAAAATCAGCATTTCCTTCAGCCTGATCCATCGCTTTCTTCATAACTGACAATGATGCTTGTTGCTGAACTTGTCCCTGACTTAAAACCATTGAAGCTAATGCTACATCCATTAAAACACCACCTTTTAATTTCTAATCTACTGCAGTTTGTATTAGATTCAATTCATGATTGTTATCCATTTGGATCTGTCCAGTCAATTAACTCTTAATCTTAAGATTAACAAAATAAAATGTAGAATTCTAGTTAACTCTTCAAAAAAAATTCCAAATAAATACATATTATTGGATGTCAACTAACCAATCAGTTATACTAAATAGGACTATAGAAGGAGGTGGAAGAAATACATATAGGTAGAAGGATTCATATCAATAGAACATTAAGAGGGTTATCATTAGTCTCTCTAGCAAAAGGTATTACTTCATCATCTAAATTAAGTAGAATTGAAAATGGAATGATCCAGCCAGAATCGAATTTTTTACCTTATATAGCAGAGAGACTTGAGTTACCATCTTCCTACTTACAAGAGTTTGATGATCACGATATCGAACTTGTAAATTTGTTAAAAAAGATATTTAGTTATGTCGTTTTTGACTTAAAAAAAGCACAATCACTAATTAACATGATAGATTCTAACTATTATAAGTATCTTTCATCACCTAAGTTAGAATGTTATTACCTCATTCTTAAAGGAACTTATCTTCTAAAAACAAATGATAAAACAGAATATAAAGTTCTACATGAACAATTCATTGAACCTTATTTAAAAAAAGAAACAATTAGAGATTTACCTACATATATTGAAAAAGCTGTTTATTATTATTATGGATTGTTCTACTTCAAGAACTATGATTTTTCAAAGTCAATAGACTCTTTTTTAAATTTAAAAAACACCACCACAAGTAAAGAAATAAAGGCTATTACATCCTATAACATGAGTATTATATATAAACATTTATGCGACTATCCTAAAGCCATTGAGATAATCAAAGAAGCAATTGATTACTACTCAAGTCTAAATAAAGAATATGATTTAGCGCTATCTTTAAACCTACTTGGTTCATTACATAGAGAAACAAGAAATTATAAAAATGCTTTAATTGCATTTAATGAATCCAAAAGGATAGCCGAAAAAAACAGCTATTTAGATATATTAGGCTATATTTACCATAATTTTGGTTTGCTCGAAAAAAATGAAGGAAACATAGAAAGTGCCATAATCCTTTTCATCAGTGCTTTAAAAGTTAAAGAAGGAAGTCAAAAAGCGGATTTATTAATTACTTATCGAGAGATCATAGCTTGTAAACTTATCGAAAAAAACACAAAAGAAGCACAAAACTTTTATTGGGTAGCTAATTTATTAACAGAAGATGAAGAGGATTACCATAAGCTATTATATGTATTTAATGATTATTATTTACTAGCAGGACAAGACACCGAAGACTATGAATTAAATTTAGATAAACTAATCAGTTTTTTTCTTATAACAAACAATTATAAGATGCTAAAACAATGCTATTTAAAGTTAGGTGAATTTTATTATAATAGTAAAAAATACAAACAATCTGCGGATAATTATTATAAATCGATTAAACTGCTGGAGGAGTGAATGAATTATAATGAAACTTTTACTAGGACAGGTTATCATTTTACTTTTTTTCCTATTTATTTTTCCGAGCAATGATACTTCTGATGTAGCAAGTGGTGAAAGTGAAATAGGAAGCATTAGAAAAGTATAAATGACTTTACACTGATAATGTCCGGTACACGTAACAGTATAAAATAAAACCTACCCCTAATTACCGAAGGAGTAGGTTTTACGAAATTTAGCACCTTAGTTGCATTACGTATTGGAAATAATTTTATGATTATTTTTGTTATACTTATCTGCATACAATAGAATTTTTTCTACTTGATAGAGGGTGATTTTGCGGAGCAACTTTATAAGTGGGACAATTTAAGTATTGTGTTAGTTACGTTAAGTTGTTCTTGTAACTCTTCTGCACAGTATAAACAAAGTTTAATGGATTCTGAGTTTTTTTCGCCAAGACTAATATACATGACACTTTTTTTGGAATGGCAATTGGAACAGTCTATGTATTTATCCAAGGTTGAAACGTCAATCATTTTATTTCTCATCCCTTTCGTTGGTAAGCAATTTCGACAACTGAAATCCTCTAACTCTATCAATTTGCACTCGATCTACTTATAATTTTCTTAATTCCGGCTATTTTTAATATCCCGAGACTAATTTGAAATACGAACCCTGTCGTTAAACTCATTTAAAGACACATCTTTTTCATAGATTAGTAGAAGAGAAAACAGCATCAACTTACTGTCTCTCAAATACTATTATAATTTTCGAAAGAAGAATGAACTAACGGATTCTAATCCATAGTGTTTAGGATTATGAATTCGTTCTGTTGAACCAATGAACAAAATACCACCTTTTTTTAACGATTGGCTAAACCCTTGAATAATCGTATCTTTCGCCTCTTCGGTAAAGTAAATAAGCACATTACGGCAAACGATTAAATCATAATTTCTTGGGTAACTATCTACTAATAAATCATGTTTTTTAAAGGTGATCACCCGTTTGATTTGACTAGATATTTGATAAGAATCACCGCTGTTAGTAAAGCATCTGGCTATTTCATCCTTTGCGATTTCTGTTAAGGCTTTTTCAGAATACAGACCGACTTTCGCTCGATTTAAAATAGTCTGATCTAGGTCCGTAGCTGAAATCGATATTTTTGAAGCATCTAAGTATTTAGTTAAAAGAATTCCTAACGAATATGGTTCTTCTCCGGTTGAGCAAGCTGCACTCCATACTTTAATTTTGCCTTGTTCTTGGATAATATTGGGCAAAATGGTCTTCTCTAAAGTATCCCACTGCTTACGATTTCGATAAAATTCAGTAACATTAATCGTTAAATAATTCAAAAATATTTCCAATAATTCTTTATCCTTCTCTATACCTTTGTAAAAACTTTGCAAGCTAGAATAGCCGTGCTTGTTACTCAAAGACGTTATTCGGCGCTTCATCTGTTGTTCTTTGTATAAAGAAAGATCAATTCCTGTTTTCTTTTTGACTTTTTCAATAAAATATTGATAATCGTTTTGCATAGACGACTTATTCCCTTCTTTTCATACCCACGAGGGTTACCGTAGTGTTTAAGGCTTTACTTTTCATTTAACACCATTGACTCTTCTCAAGTGATAATCGTTATGCGATTTCTTCTTTAAAAATTGGATGAATTGTTCATTTGTTAACGGTTGACTGAACAAGAATCCTTGTACATATTGACAGTATTTTTCTTTTAGGTAATTATACTGTTCCTCTGTTTCAATACCCTCTGCGATAACCGTTAAATTCATTTTTTTAGCGATATCAAATACCGCAGTTAGAATCACATCATCCACTTCTTTTTCCAATAAATGTTGTACGATGGAACGGTCTACTTTTATGGTATCGATTGGCAATCGTTTTAACACATTCAATGAAGAATATCCCGTGCCAAAATCATCAATTGCAATACGAACCCCGAAACTTCGTAATCGTTTAAGAATTTTCACTACTTCTCGTTTATTCTCCATAATCGTTGATTCTGTAATTTCTAATTCTAGCCATACTGGATCAAGTCCAGTCTCTTGTAAAATCCCTTCAACCTTATCGACTATCGTAGCATCTCTTAATTGAACGGGAGATAAATTAACCGATACTTTAATCGGATAATTTCCTTCTTCTTGCCACATTTTCGTTTGGATACACGCGGTTCTTAACACCCATTCACCTATCGAGTGAATTAGGCCGGTTTCTTCTGCAATCGGTACAAATTGAGCTGGTGAAATTAGTCCCAATTGTGGATGTTCCCACCGAAGCAAGGCTTCCATTCCAGCTATACTCTCCGTTTTTGTATCCGTAATGGGCTGATAGTGAATAAATAGCTCATCTCTTTGTAATGCTAGATAAAGATCCATTTCTAATTTTAACTTCATTGCTAGTTCAGTTTCCATATCCGGTGTATAAAAGCGGAAAGTATTTTTCCCTTGATCTTTAGCTTGATACATGGCAATATCAGCATTTTTCGTTAAGAAATCCGCGCTTTGACCATCATTCGGGAAGATGCTAATCCCGATACTAGCGGTAATAATGAACCGATTTCCATCAATCTCATACGGTTCCGATAAGGCAGTTAATATTTTTTTGGATAAATCCGCAACTTCTTGACGTTGATTCACTCCTGGAATGATAACGGTAAACTCATCTCCGCCTAATCGAAAGATGATATGTTGATTCGAAAGACAGCTATCAAAACGATTGCTTACCATTTGTAATAAAGCATCTCCTGCATCGTGACCAAAGGTATCATTAATATACTTGAAACGGTCCAAGTCTAAAAAAAGTAAGGAGAATGCATAATCATTTTCGTTTGCAGCCTCTACTTCTTGTTTTAGTCTTTTTTTAAACAGTTTTCGATTCGGTATCCCCGTCAAATCATCATGATAGGCTTGATGTGTAATTACTTCTTCCTGTTGTTTGCGATCGGTTATATCTGTTGCAACAGTGAGTACCTCTGCCTCACCATTATCATTAGTTATAGCGACTTTCCCAATATGAAACCATCGTTTATTCCCATCGTCGTCTAGGAAATAATCTTCAATTTCCCTTTCTACTCCACTAGTGATGACATCACGATTAATTTTTAAATACTTTTGTACGGATTCTATATCCGGATTAAATTCTTGTTCTTTTTTACCTATAATATCATCAGGAGTTAAATCGAACATGCTGGCATACTCTTTGTTTGCTAATGTGTATTCCCCAGACCAATTCATCGCATAAATTCCGTTTGGATTATAGTCAATCACTCGGTTCAAGAAATTTCGGTGCTTCTTCAACTCTTTAGTCTTTTGACGATTTTCCTCTTTATATTGTTCAAGTTCATCGACCATAACATTAAATTTAGCGATAATGGTTCCTATTTCTGTTTTCTCATCTACCCCTTCTATCAAAGTAGTATATTCCCCTTTACTAATTGATTCGATCGCTTCAAACAATCTTGTGAATGGTTTATGGTTTTGGTGCATCATGAAGGTAATAATTAGAAATAACACTATAGATAAGGTAACAAAAATTGGAATTAGGATGTTTTGAAATTCAACTGAAGATACGAACGTGGATTTCACAGGAACTAGTGCAACAATCTTCCATCCTAGACCTCCAATATAATTATAAGAAGCGTAAAAGGCATCATCTTCTTCATTTGTTACCTTTTCATATCCGTAATTTTCACTCATTACTGTCTCGATTATATTTGGCGAAAAATCGATTTTTCCTATTTTATTGGTGTTAGAATGAAATAATATTCTTCCGTTATCGTCAATGATATACGCATAACTTTCCTCTGTGATTTCTAATTCCTCCACAAGAGAATGAAAAAATGTATTACTTTTTAAATGAATAGACAAATTAACAACACGTTCTACTTCATGATTTTTCAGTAGCGGTATCGACATTACGACAATATCCCGATTATGTGTGCTGACTATATTACTAAACACTATCATTTTCGAACGAATTGATTGTTGTACATAATCCCGGTCCATTAAGTTGTCTACAGATTGCAGGTCTTCGGGATAATAACCAATAACAGATCCTTCTCGGTTAATGATTGTACCCCCATCTATATACTGAGAATATCCGATTACATTTCTTAAATAGTCGTTTAACTGGCTGGTGTTATCTACTAATAAGGATGAATTCTCCTGAACAAGGGTGCCTAGCTGTTTTAAATCCAATACGGTATTGTTTACTTTATTCTTTATTCGAGACGTTGTATTTTCTGAAAGTGTTTTATAGTGTTCCTCTGAGTAATCGGATAGAACCTGTCGTGATGTTAACGTTAAAAGCAAAAACAATCCTCCAACAATAACTACATTAATACAAATGATTTTCCAAAATGTTTTAGACTTCCAAAAGGATAATCCTTTTATGCTGTTCACCTCCTAAATGACAACCCATTTGTTTCGAAGCGCGGTCAATACGACATTTGTTCGGTCAGGGACATCCATTTTCTTCATAATATTACTGACATGACCTTTAACGGTCTTTTCAGAAATAAACAAAAACGTTCCAATCTGTTCGTTTTTACACCCTTTAGTAAGAAGTTCTAGTACTTCCCATTCTCGATTAGATAAAATGCCAACTGGTTTGTTTGCGATCTTTTTATTGATTCGTACGTAATCTCCTAGGAGAATAGTTGACAGGGATGGGTGGACAAATTGCTTTCCATTAAATACTGACATAATGGAGGAAAGTAATTCTTCCTTTTCCATTCCATTGTAAAAATATCCATCTAAATCTAATTTAAATAAGTCCATTAAAATATGGTTATCTAAACTAGATGTCCATACAATGATTTTCTTATTTTGGTTTCTAAAATAAGTAATAGACGACAAAATGTCGATATCTGTATCACAATCAATAATAATTAAATCAGATTTGCATTCCATTTTAGAGAAATCCGGCAAATCATCTGACCCATAGACTACAATTTTTTCCTCACCAAAACTTTCACGTAATACATTTAACATTCCTTCTCTTAGAAGAGAAGGTTCCTTAATAATCATCATCTTCATTTTTCTTCACCTTTTTTTAGTCTTTCTTTCGATGTTAACAATATCTATGTGGAATTGGTTTTACGTTTTCTAGAGAAACAGCCGTTTTTCCAAAAAGAAAGGAGTAGTCAGCGTAACAATCCTTGACTGACTACCCTTACGTTTAAATCTATATCGACAACATCTTATAACAATTCGTGCTTACAACTTAAACTTTTGAACCAGTCCATTCAATTCCTCGGCTAATTTAGCAAGTTCGTCTGAACTATCGGAAACTTCTTCCATCGAGCTACTAGTTTGTTGAGCAGAAGCTGAAGTTTGTTCGATACCTGCTGCAGATTCTTCAGAAACAGAGGCGATTTCTTCAACAGAAGCACTCATTTCTTGACTACTTGCAGACATCGTAGACAAATTAGTTGTAACGGATTTTATTTTCTCTACCATTTCCTTCACGGCATTATTAATTCCTTTAAAGGTTTCTCCGGTAGTCTTAATTTGACCCGTTCCTTTTTCTACTTCTTGATAGCCACCTTGTAAGGATTTCGCAACCCCTGTCGACTCAGTTTGAATACTTTCTACAATTCCTGTGATATCCGTAACCGATACGCTAACTTGTTCAGCAAGTTTTCGTACTTCATCAGCTACAACAGCAAATCCTTTACCGTGTTCTCCTGCACGTGCCGCCTCAATTGCCGCGTTTAATGCTAAAAGGTTCGTTTGATCAGCAATATCTTTAATGACAGATACTAACTTCGATATTTCTTGAGATTGTGTATCTAAACCTTTAACCTTCTGTACTGCTTCTTGTACAATTTGGTCTATAGTTGCCATTTGTTTAACTGACGCATCCATCAATTTACCGCCTTCTGCTGTCATACCAAGCACATCGTTGGAAGATCGATAGATGTCGTCTCCATTTGCATTCGCTTCTTGCATTCTAGCCACAAATGTCTCCATTACAGCAGAAAGATCTGTTGCATTATTTGCTTGTGATTCCGATCCAGATGCCAATTCTTGCATAGTAGTCGCAACTTGAATTGAACCTTCCTTCACTTCACCAGCTGATTGTGTTAATTCCTCACTTGAACTACTTACTGTTTCAGATACAGTATTAATTTGTTGTAAAACTTCACGCATTTTATCGTTCATTTGATTCGTCGCAACCACTAATTGTCCAGTTTCATCTTTAGAGTTCGATTTAAGTGGCTCAAGACTTAGGTCTCCATCAGCAATTAACTTCAAACGTTCCATTATTGTTTTAATTGGATTGGAAATTACACGAGCAGTTATTAGTGCAGCAACAATGCCAATAATTATTACTAGAATCGAAATCACTATACTTGCAACTAGACTAACTTGACCATTTTCCACTATATTTTGACCTTCTTCTTTAACTAATTGTTCACGTTGGATTGCCAACTCTTCAAACCCATCCATAATTTCATTAGCCATTGGTTTAACAACTAATGCTAAATTCTCTAAAGCAGCTTCTTCGTTTCCACGGTCCAACTCAGCAAATACACTATTTTCTACAGTTTTTTGCCATTGGACACTCTTGTCGATAAGCACCTTAACTTCTTCTGAATAACTTGTTGCTAAGATATCCTCTTCATATTGAATACTACTTTTTGTGTATTCATCAAACCCTTCCCTGAATTCTTCATCACCGAACAAAGCATATCCTCGTGTCAATGCAATTCGTTGTGACATGTTGAACGCTAACTTTTCATTTGCAACTAATAACGGAAGTTGTTCATCAATAATATCTCCCGTATCTTTATTGATATTATTGATTGACAAAAAGTTTAGTACTCCTAAAATCAGTACCATTAAAATAACTAGACTAAAACCAAACAGTATTTTTATTCGAATACTTTTAAAATTAAGTAGATTTTTCATTAATAACGCCCCTTTTATAGTTGTATTTCTTAAAGTGCTTTTTTAAGTGCTTCGTCAATCCTCTCAGACGTAAATGGTTTGACAATAAAATCTTTCGCACCTGCTTGTATCGCTTCTACCACCATGCCTTGTTGGCCCATTGCCGAACACATGATTACTTTCGCATGTGCATCGAACTTTTTAATTTCCTTCAATGCACCAACACCATCTAACTCCGGCATCGTTATATCCATTGTGACAAGGTCCGGTTGTAATTCCTGGTATTTTGCTACGGACACTTGTCCATTTTCTGCCTCTCCAACTACCTCATGGCCAAGTTTTGTCAATATATCTTTTAACTGCATGCGCATAAATGCTGCATCATCCGTTATTAAAATTTTTGCCATTGTTGTACTCTCCTTCTTTCACGTTAGTCCTCAACGACTTCCTCAATCTTTTTGATTTCATCCATATTTAAGACACATTCTAGGTTTAATAAAATCAATAGTTTATCTTCTAATTTAGCAACACCTGTTATATAGTCTTCCGTAACCCCACCAATCATTTCAGGTGGCGCATCAATAATAGAAGAGTCAATATCTATCACATCTGTTGCGGCATCGACAATTAGTCCTACTTGAATGGTATTTATGTTTATTATCAGAACACGGGTGTCATCTGTGTACTCTGTTTCGCCAATATGTAGTCGTTCCTTTAAATCTATAATCGGTGTAATCTCACCGCGGAGATTAATGACTCCTTTAATAAAATCAACCGTTTGAGGAACCTCCGTCACGTTCTGCAAGCGTTCGATTGATCGTACTTGTTGAATGTTGACACCATATTGATTATTCTTTAGTTGAAAAACAATCACTTTTACTAAAGTTTCCATGGATATAACCTCCTTTACTTAACTAATGCATTGGAATCAATGATTAATGAAACGCGTCCGTCGCCTAATATCGTTGCACCGGATATGCCCTTTACATCTTGCAACAATTCTCCTAATGACTTTAAGACGACTTCTTTTTGCCCAATAAAGGAATCGACTATTAATCCAGTCATTTTTTCTCCTTTTTTTACAATCACTACCGCTGTATTTCCTTGTTCCGTACTTTTTTGATAACTTGGAACCTGAAACACTTCGGCTAAAGAAAGAATCGGTATTACTTTTCCTCTAAAATCCATGACTGGCTGCTGTTGCATATTCATGATTTGTTCTGGCTTTAAAAGTACAGTTTCCTCGATAGAAGAAAGGGGAATTGCATAGGTTTCATCGACTACTTTGACAAGTAAAGTTGCAAGAATGGACAAGGTTAACGGCAACTGAATTGAAAATTTACTTCCTCGTCCTTTTTCCGATTCAACAAAAATATGTCCACCTAGCGATTCAATTTTACTTCTTACTACATCTAATCCCACTCCTCTTCCGGAGACATCAGAAACTTGATCAGCGGTACTAAAGCCTGAAGCAAATATCAAATCGTTAATTTCTTCATTCGTTAACTTCTCCGAACATTCTTCGGTAACCAGTTCATTGGCAATGGCCTTTTCAATTACTTTTTCACGATTAATGCCGGCACCATTATCTTCTATTTCGATTATCACATGATTCCCACTATGAAATGCGCGTAATTCTAGTGTTCCGGTCTTTTCTTTGCCTTGTTGCACCCGTTTCTCAGGCGATTCTATCCCGTGGTCCATCGAATTACGAATTAAGTGGACAAGTGGGTCGCCAATTTCATCGACAACTGTTCGATCTAATTCGGTATCCGCACCACTAATTTTCAGTTCAATTTCTTTGTTAAGGTCCTTGGCAAGACCTCGTACCATACGTGGAAATCGATTGAATACTTGTTCGACTGGTACCATCCGCATCGTTAACATCATGCCTTGCATATCCTGTGATACTCTCGACATATGTTCAACGGTCTCGATTAATTCCTGGTCCCCGACCTTTTTCGAAAGGTCTTCTAACCTTCCACGGTCGATGACCATCTCTTCGAACAAATTCATCAGGTGATCAATTCGTTCAATGTTGACACGAATCGTTTTCGAAGCTGCACTTTTACTTTTCGATTGAGGTTTTTCCTCATGAACCTTAGAATCTTCGGTACTAGCTTCAATGACCGTCACTTCTTCTTTTTGGATCTGATCTAAGCTAAATACTTTGACACTATATACCTCAGAAACTTGTTTAACCCGTTTTTCGATAATAAATTCATTTTCTTTAGATAGAAGAATCAGTGAAAACGACTGTTCGAATTTTTCCTCTTCCAGTTCTTCCACAGAAGGAACGGCTTTGATTACTTCCCCCAATTCTTCCAAAGCCTCAAAAATCATATAGACACGGGCTGCTTTTAACATACAGTCTTCATTTAATTGAATCGTTAGTTGAAATGCCTGATACCCTTGGTCTTTTGATTGGGAAATAATAGTCGACTGATATTGATCTAAATTCATATCTACCGAAACTTCCTTGTCGATGTTATCTACTTTTTGTGAGGCAGTTCCTTTCTCGATTCGTTCTAGCTGAGATACAAGATGGGAAACATCCTTTTTCCCTTCTCCACCTTCACTAATTTCGCTAACCATCTCTTCCAAGGATTCAATCGCTTCAAAAGTGATATCAATAACTGCTGTTGTAACAGCTAATTCATTCCTACGAATTAAATCAAGCACATTCTCCATTTGGTGTGTTAACGATGCAATATCCTCGAATCCCATCGTTGCAGCCATTCCTTTTAAGGTATGGGCGGAACGAAAAATTTCATTTACCAAATCCAACTGATTTGGATTTTTTTCTAATTTCAATATATTGTCATTGACTGCTTGTAAATGTTCTCGACTTTCATCAAGGAATATCTCCTTGTACTGATCTGTGTCCATGTAAAAACCTCCTCCCTAAATCACTATCAATCTAACAACAGATAAATATTCATTGTTCCAGCACTCTCAAAAGATACCGGCAAAAGAAGTGCTTTTTTGTAACCTCTTAGCGTTGTTTTTCCTTCTAGGATAGTTGGGGAAGTGATGTCCGTGCCAAGTCCTTGTTCAATTATATTCGTAGACATTCCACCAGCGATCATATTGCCTAATTCTCCGCTAAAAGAGGAGAGCATCTCACCTTCTAAAGGCATACCAAACATTTTGTGGCCAATATATCCAAAGACAGCAGGATCTCCATTCAAAATCATTTTCCCTTTAATATCTCCGGTGATCCCGATCAATACCCCAAATTCAATTTTTAATGACTGTTCCGATATTTGAGGCTTATCTAAGTTTAGTTCTAATGGAATAACATTCTTTATCGATGTAATTGTCCCATTTAACAAGTTGGTGACATTTTGACTTCTCTCTTCTGTTGTTAACAAATAATTCACTACTCCTTTTTATTAAAGATCAATATAAGCATTTTATTTATATTAATTTGATAAAGATTTAAAAAATCCCAGTAAAAATGGCTATCCTCAAATTTACAGGGATAGCCATTTAGATTAAATAAATTAATAATAAATCTAGGTTTGGTAGCATGGCAATCATGATAAGGAATAAAACACCTTACTTTAGACCCAACGCTTTGCGTCCTACTCTTTAGAATAGTTTGCCTTTTTCATTTAATTTTAAGTTATCTGAGTCTATAGTCTCAGTTCATATTTTATATAATATCCCAATATATACCTAGTTTCAATAGTTTTCGACAAATAATTAAAAATATTCCAATTTTAGACACAAATACACCTAGTTAGTTTCACTCGTCTTGATATCATAGTTTGGAAGAATAAGCACTTCTACGCGTCTATTTTTAGCTCTATTCTTCTCATTGTTATTTGGTGCAATGGGGTTATGTTCTCCGAATCCTTTTGCGCTGAATCGTTGGGGCTCTAATTTATCGTTATTTAATAATAAACGCATGAAATTTACTGCTCGCATCACACTTAAATCCCAATTAGAGGAAAACTCACTAGTGTGAATAGGAATATTATCTGTATGTCCACTTACGACAATCTGATGGGGTGGGTCAGTATATAGAAACTTTGAAACTTCATTTGCAATTTCTCTTCCTTCCCCTTTTACCTTTGCACTACTTGAATCAAAAAACACATTATTCTCAATAGAAATTAATAGTCCCTCATCTGTTAACTTTGTTCCTAATTCTTCAGTCAGTTTGTTTTTTTGAATATATGTATTAATATCTTGTTGAAGATCCTCCAACTGATTAAGTTCTTCTTTACTTTTATCTACACTTTCTTCTTCGGTTGACTGTTCAGCTTCCTCTACAGGACTATTACTCTGTTCCATGATTCCGTCTCCACCACTAAACTCACTATTAAAAACTCGAGAAAGCTCTTGATACTTAGTAGCGTCAATCTCACTCATAGCAAATAACACGATAAATAAAGCTAATAGAAGCGTTAATATATCGGCGTATGGAATTAACCAGGATTCATCGATATGGTCATCTTCATGTTTTTTTCTTTTTCTAACCATTATCTCCCACCTCTTGTTGCTGCTGATTTAATTTATGCAGTTCAGAAGGAGAAAGGTAAGAACTCAATTTATCTTTAACAACCATAGGTGATTCACCATTGGCCACAGACAAAATACCTTCAATCATAACGTATTTTATTTGGACCTCCATTTTAGATTTTTCTTTTAACTTATTAGCAAAAGGGTGCCACAACACATAACCAGTAAAAATACCAAATAAAGTAGCGATAAAGGCAGCCGAAATGGAATGCCCTAAAGCGTCTATATCTTCCATATTTCCAAGCGCAGCAACCAGCCCAACCACGGCACCTAGTACGCCTAACGTTGGAGCATATGTACCTGCTTGGGTAAATACTCTAGCGCCTCTTTGGTGTCTTTGTTCCATTGCATCGACTTTTTCAATCAAAACATCTCGGATAAAATCAGACGTTTGTCCATCAACAGCCAATTCGATACCAGACTTTAGAAATGTATCATCAATATCATTTAATTTTGTTTCTAATGCCAAAATACCCTCTTTTCGAACGAGTTCTGACCAATTAGTAAATAGATCAATAACTGCTTTCAAATCTTGGTTTTTCTCTTCTGTAAATATGATTTTAAATAATGTCGGGATTTTTTTTACTGTGCTGATAGGAAAAGCTATCAGCACAGTAGCTGCTGTTCCAAAGAAAATAATAAGCATTGCTGCAGGGTTGAATAAAGCAGCTAAGCTTACCCCTTTCATAACCATTCCTGCACCGATTGCAATAAAACCTAAAAGCAATCCAATAACTGATGTTTTATCCATGTTTACACCTCATCTTTTTTATTTTCTGGCTGTTTCGTTCAATCAACATGATAAGTTTGTAGATTTTACTTAATAAACTTAATTTCGGTTGATCGTATAACTTAATTCAAGATTAAAAAAGAACACAAAAAAACCATCCTCACATAATGGGGATAGCCAACTAGATTAAAGTAAATATAAATCCAAAATTGGTAGCCAGGCGATCAATAGTAAAAAGATAACGATTTCACCTTAGACCCTTGGGCTTTGCGTCCTATTCTTTCGAACAGTTTGCCTTTTTCATATATTATTATGATGTTTTATGATGTTTTATGATGTTTCATTAAATAATTAATGAGTCTTTTGGCACCTTTAGCTATTATATAGTATCGTAGTTTGTACCTATTTACAACAAATTTCGACAAATTAGTATGTAATTACTAAGTTTTATAAGAAAATAATCTATTAATATTCTATTTAATTCGGGAAATAATTTGGGAAGTGATAGGCGCTTTCAAAGGACCTGGGTACTTCGAATAATAACAAACTAACATCCTATAAGATTCATAGTCATACAATTCCCGTTAGACAGTAGTTCTCTGGTCGTTGAAACTTCTTCAAAGTTTCCTCATATGAGTTAGCTGCTGATTATCCATCTATCTTTCTCATTTTGAACCATCACGCTTGCCGTTTCCAGCTACGTTGTGGTTAAAGGAGTTTTAGAAAGCTCCAGCAATTCACCCAGTTATGCTCATATCCATTAATACATAGGACGCCCGGCCTACAGTTACTGCAGAAGTTGTAATGCTCCTTGTGGAAGCTGTTGGGCTTGAGTCAAACATTGCGTATAATACTTGACTCAAAATTCAATTATTAGCTTGTTCCATCATTTCTTTCGTCATCATGCGAATATTTCTTTCATAAATGACTAGATTATTTCTTCACCCTAGTTTCTTCAAATTTAACCAATATGTATGTACAGAGCTCATTTAATCTATTAATATTTCAGAAATTGTATTTTTACTTGAGCATGAATATTTTTCATCCCTTAATTTTTAATGAATTTCTTCATTATATTGATCTAATGTTCTTTCTATATATTCTTTGGCTCTATTAATAGTTGCAATTGTGCCCCCTGCTAAATGCTCTTCACTAGAATCACCGTAATGGTTCTATAATTCAACCTTTATTTTTTGCTCATTTCGTATATAAAATGTAAACTCTCTCAAAATAAAATGTCTCCTAATCAAAGAAAGAGACCCCAGGAAAAAACCAGAGTCTCTTCTAATGATTATATTATTGTAGTAATTGAAGCACGCCTTGCGGTAATTGGTTCGCTTGAGCCAACATTGCTTGTGATGCTTGTCCAAGAATTGAATTCTTAGTTTGTTCCATCATTTCTTTAGCCATGTCTACATCACGGATTCGAGATTCCGCAGCAGTTAGGTTTTCAGAAGATGTACCTAGGTTGTTAACAGTGTGATCTAATCGATTTTGAACAGCACCTAATTTAGAACGTTCAGCAGAAACTGTTTCAATTGCATTATTGATTGTAGTCATTGCAGAGTCAGCTGCTTTTTGACTAGAAACGTCAACCCCGCCTACTTCAAATTCTGCATCTGCAGTCAGCGCTGTATTTAGGGTGAAAAGTGCAGCGCCATCATTGCCTACAAATGTACCTGCAGTATCTGCGTCATTAGCTACTACATTACCATTACCATCTTTTAATTGACTATTAGCACTATCATAGGTATATGTGCCTGCTTCTAGACCTGTATTTGAGAATTGTGTTTCTGCAGTTGCTGTATTATCCTTAATTGTGATATTTCCTTCAGTGATTGCTTCATCAAACACAATCTCATCTACTGTATCAGGAAATGAACCCGCACCATTACCAGTCCAAGTAACACCACTATCAGCTGTAGCTGCTACAATAGTGCCAGATTCATCTAATAAATTAGCTCCATCAACGGTGTAAGTTCCATCAGCAGATCCATCTGTTATATTTGCTAGAGCTGTTGTTTGATCAAGTGTAATATCACCAGCCATACCTAGTTCAGAGCCTCTCATATCACTAATATTTAAAGAGATGTTTTGACCTTCGTTAGCTCCGATTTGGAATGTACCTTCAAAATTACCACTTAAAAGGTTTTGTGTATTGAATTCAGTAGTGTTACCGATACGAGAAAGTTCTTGAGATAACTGATCAACTTCTTTTTGAATTTCGCCACGATCACTTGTAGTATTGGTATCGTTGGCAGATTGAGTTGCAAGTTCACGCATACGTTGAAGGATATCATGTGTTTCATTAAGTGCACCCTCAGCAGTTTGAATTAATGAATTCGCATCTTGAGCATTACTTGTTGCTTGATCCAGACCACGAATTTGACCGCGCATTTTTTCTGAAATTGCAAGACCAGCTGCATCATCTTTCGCTCCATTAATACGAAGACCTGAAGATAATTTCTCCATTGAACTTTGTTGTGCATTTTGTGCTGCACCTAACTGTCGATGCGTGTTTAACGCTGCAATATTGTGATTAATTCTCATTTAATATTTCCTCCTTGAATTTTCGTTTTCCCACATCCTTGTGGTTTTTCACTAGATGTACTAAAGTCGGCCGCCTTTAGTACCATTTAGCTTTACAATTATAATATCGGAGGAATTTTGGAATTGTTTAATCTTTTTTTGTATTATTTTTTAATAAATGTAATAAATCTGTCGAAACCCCTGCTGCTTCGCTGTTTTGCTCCTGGATATCTATGTACACTTCCATCCGGTGGATGTCGATATTGTTTGGAGCGGTGATGCCTAATTTAATTTGGTCGCCATCTATCCCTAGCACTTTCACTTCTACATCATCGCCTATTTTAATTGCTTCATTTATCCGTCTAGTAAGTACTAACATGTTTAGTCCTCCTTCGCCTGCGAGATGACTTGTGGAGAAAAAATAGCTTCTTTAGTAGCATATTTCTTGTTATTGGTAATGTATTGTTTTCCAATCATTTCTTTCTGATTAATAACAACTGGCGCTTGTAAATTAACTGTACTAGTTTCAAACGGATCTCTTAGCGAAACTATTGATAATATCTGTACGTCTTTTTCGGATTGAATATCCAGTAATTCCATCGTGTTATCATCTATATCAAACTCATAGTCAGTGACAAATAAGAATGGATTAACCACGATAAAAGCTAGTTCTGATTCTACTGTTGATTGCAGGACTTGAAAGACAGGATTGTCTTCTAGAGGTAACAAAACAAACTCTTTCTCATCGATAAAACCTGGCACTCCTTGTGGGAACTTGATTACATCTTGATCATTCATGTTAATCTCACCAAAATATTTCGTATCTATTTGCATAGGTTCAACCCTTTCTATAGTGTCATTTCAAAATTTATTCCATGATGCTTTAGATTTACAAAATCTATCTCCAATTGATTCTTCTGTTGCAAACTCACGTCGACTGCACCAGGTTGATAGTTTGTTATTGGTTTTTGTGCTTGCGTATTAATGATTGGTTTTCTTGGTGTTACTCGTATATCAACTTGTGATGGCTGGTAATCAATTTTCACCGAACCAGCGGACGGAATCCAACCAATGTTGAATTGTTTAGGCGCACCCTGGCTATTTTGTTGTGCTTGTCTAGAGATAGGATTGCCGCCGTTTTCAATTTTCATTAGCTCAGCGCCTTGCCTGACTCTACGCGCCGTTCCTTGGTAAGCTGCCTGTTTACCATTTTGAGCAGCTTCGGCTATCCGCCTAGAAACAGATTTCAGGTCCATGTCTGCCCATGCTTGTGTTTGGTCAATCGATAATTTTGATGGGAGGCGATTTATTGAAAGCTCTGCTTTTGGCTGTTGAATTAACTGAGTCGCTTGAGGCTGCTGGATTGTTTGGGTTCCAGCAGTTTGATTGATTTGGATTTGTGCATTTTGTGATTGAATTCTTATTTGCGGCAGCTGCATCGATATTCCTCCTCATCATTTTCTTACCTAGCAAAAAGCTTGCCACAAACAATCGTGACAAGCGCTAAAATTATTATCTTAAGAAATCTAGCAATGTTGGTTGAATTACTCTTGAACCAGAACTTAGAGCTGCACGATGAACACTTTCTTGTGAGGTCAACTTAATGATAACCTCTTCCAAATTAGCATCTTCATTATTAGACATCATCCTAGTCGCCGAGATGCCCTGAGTTTCAAGTCGGTCTTCGATTAACTCTAATCTGTTCATTCTTGCACCTAAGTCCGCCCGTTCGTTAACAACATTATCAATATTTGCATCAATATCAGTTATAAAAGAATTTAACTCTTCATCGGCAGTACCTGATTTTAGTGCTGCTGAAAAAGCCTCAATATCGTTAAACAGTTGTTCTCCAAACACATTGGTCGGATTGATATTCGTTTGAAGTTTGGTTCCACTAGTTACTTCAATATTCACAGCTTGTTCATTTTCAGATACATTTGTAACGATACCGTCACCGTCAACAGTGACTGGTTTCTCAGTCGTGCTGGTACCATTAAAAATATACTTATCATTGACTTTTGTATTTGCAATCTCAACTAAATGATCTTTCAGTTGATCAACTTCTTCGGCGATATTTTTTCGTTGGCCATCTTCATATGTGCCGTTACTTGCTTGAACTGACAACTCACGAAGACGTTGCAGGGCTTGTGTTGCTTCATCTAAAGAAGCATCCGAGTTATCCATCCAGGTATGCACTTCATTAATATTTCGTTGATACTGTTCTACGTTTCCTACTTGCGAGCGGTAGTTCATACCTTTCATTGCAACAACTGGATCATCGGATGGTTTATTGATTTTTTTTCCTGTTGAAAGCTGGTCCATGTATTTATCTAGGTTATTGTAACTATTACTTAGATTACGCAACATATTGTTTGATAACATACTTTGTGTTACACGCATTGCTAGTCACCTACCTTCCTACTAATCCCATGTTATTAATGATTCGATCGAGCATTTCGTCTACCGTCGTCATATTACGCGCTGACGCATTATAGGCATGTTGGAATTTAATCATGTTAGTCATTTCCTCATCGAGTGATACAGCACTAACC
This sequence comes from Aquibacillus saliphilus, assembly GCF_020404745.1. Lineage (GTDB taxonomy): Bacteria > Bacillota > Bacilli > Bacillales > Amphibacillaceae > Aquibacillus > Aquibacillus saliphilus. Next base: position 99,420 of record NZ_JAIZAP010000012.1, on the reverse strand, counting down.
GATGATCTGTTTTCTTCGACCTGCTGGCGGAGAACTCCAGCATTGTTAGCCATCCGTGATGCTTCTTGAGAAATAACTCCGATTTCACCAATCATTGATTCGTAATAGCTTTTGACCGATGTTTTATTCCCTAAGTCTACATCTTTATTGTTCATCGCTTCTGCTAGCAGTACAGCGTTTGAGCCATCCCCACTGTCGCCATTAGCACTTGCTGCGATTTTATCTTTATCATTTTTAATGTCGTCAGTAACTCCGATTGTTGCGGCTGCTCGTCCATCTGGATTAATTTCAAAAAAGTCATAACTCTCTTCATCGACTAAATTTGCACCACTGCGATGAATCTCATTAAACTCACTTACAAATGCTGAAGCCATTTCATCTAAACCATCTAGCATTTGATTATAAAACCCGCCAACCTCGGTATCACTAACAACGTACCCATTCATTTCAATTAATCCTTTTAATTCCCCGTTAGAACCAAATGAATTCCCGGTAACTGTTTGCGCATCAGCAACAGTGGCAGGGTCTTGCCCTTCATTTAATTCACTTGGATTGTAAAAAGTAAGGTTGTCGACATTATTATCATCATCATAGCTAACATGCAGATGGTTAACAGAGCCTTCCGCACCATCGACTAAGGTAATGCCATTTTCATCACCACTACCATTTAGGGTAATCGTTGCTTTTCCCATCGCAATCTCACTTGGTTGACCGCTACTTTTTTCATAAGTAACACTGACATCGGCAATCGTTGACAGTCTATCTACTAACCGATCACGTTCATCATATAAATCGTTTGGCACATGACCATGCGGTTCTATCTCACCAATTTGATTGTTTAAATTATTGATTTGATTGGTAATTGAATTTAGCTCTTTAGTGGTGACATCTGTTTGATTTTTCAAATCGCCACGGACTCCGTTAAGAGATTTTGATAAGTAGTTAAATGTTTCAGCTACTGCCATCCCCCGTTGACTTACAACTGAACGTGCACCAGAATCCTCTGGGTTTACCGATAGGTCCTGTAGCGCTTGCCAAAATTGGTCCATCGAGTTCGCTAATCCGGATTCTGATGGTTCATTCATGATTGATTCCATTTGATCCATCGCATTAGCCTTTGATTCATAATAGCCAACTTTACTGTTTTCGTTTCGAAATTGGACATCAAGAAATTTGTCCCGGATCCGTTCAATTGAGCCGGCCTGGACACCACTACCAATTTGCGAAGCAATTCTCTCTGTATTCCTCGAACCTGTTAACGTCGAAATCTGTTCAAAATTAACTCGTTGTCTTGAATAGCCTTCTGTATTTGCATTAGAAATATTATGTGATGTTGTATAAAGGGCAGCCTGTTGGGTACTAAGTGCTCTTTTTGCAACCTCTAAGCCATGAAATGTTGATGACACATCGTTACCTCCTTCTTACCTTAAGCCTTCGAATCAAAAACCGACCGCTTCGTTAGTTGATCTGCTTGTTTATCCTGTTTATTTCCGTAGTTTATACTTTTTATTGTTGGGGCGATCATATCCATTGATAGTTGGATAAACTGAAGGGATTGCTGTGTTAATTCTTTATTTAACTGTTCTTGTTGCTTTAACTGCACGATTGTTTCTGCAAGTGTCGTTGTAATTTGTTCTAATGATTCTTTCTCCGAACCATCTAGATGATTTTCCAACATGACAGAAACAGTCATTGCTGTTGGATCTAGTTGACGAGCTTCTGACCAGCTATTAATCATATCCATTCGTTTTTTTTCTAATTGATTAATAGCTTGAACATGTTTACGTTCTTGGGATAATAACTCCTGAAGTTGGTTAATATCCCCTGTTTTCAACGATTCTGTTTTACTAGTTGATATCGTTAAAAGACTCGCGTGCAACTGTGTCATTTTTGTTAATGCTTCGACAATTGCTTGAACGGACATTGGATGCCCTCCTTATTGGTTGTTCCAAAACTCTAACATTTTCTGAGATGTTTTCTTCGGATCAATGGTATAGTCACCAGATTGGACAGATTGCTTAATTTCATCCACATGTTTTTGTCGTAAAGCGTTCGGCTTATCTCCATCTTGTAACTTTTTCGCTTGATCAGATATTTGTAGCTGATCCTCATTTGTTGTTAGCTTTTTTATCTCTGCTTGTTTTTGTAATTGTTTTTGATATGGATTAAAATTAGAATGGTTCGGACCTTGGATTTTCAAGGTCGATCACCTCTTTCGTAGAAAATTCACGTTATACTCTACTATTTATATCGGACAAAAGCTCTTAATGTTTAATAATTATTTCTATTTTTGTGATAGGAAACATATGTATGTGATTCACTTTGTTCCTGTTGCTTATTTCTCGCTGACACCTGATCAATTTTCTCCTGAGTTTGTAAGTCGTTAACTAACTCAGATGAACAACTTCCACATAAAATTCCATCATTAATTCCTTTACCACACTTTTCACATGGATAGGTTAAATTTGGAAACTGCGACGCTCGGAGTCGTTTTTCTTTGACGAATTTCATAATTAGTTCCTCATCAACTTCTGTCGCTTCAACGATTTGAGCAATTGTCGCTTGTCTGTTCTTCCGTTGCTTAATAAAGTCATAAACTGTTCGAAATGCCTGCTCCTCTATTTTATAACAATCCTGACAAATATCGCGTATCCCTTGCACAAATAAAGCATTACAGTTTGGACAATTCGCAAGTTCACCCATAATTAGCCCTCCTAACCCTTTTTTCGTTTATTATAGCATAATCATATTCTAGTGAGGAGAAACAAAAGTACAGGCGTCGGAGCAGGACGTGGCACAATCCTATCATTAGTTATTCAGATGGCAACCAATTAATAGTTTCCTAAATAGGAACAAAAAAGTACTATCCCCTCGCAAGTGTAAACGAATAGACCTCAGGACAACCCGTATCTTTTAATAATCTAGCCGCATGGCGTAATGTTGTTCCAGTTGTATAAATATCGTCAATTAAAACTACTGGATTGGACACTTGTGCCAATACTTGAAAAGGATTTTCTGACTCAATTCTCTCACGTCTTGTTTTCTTGGACTGCTTTTCCCCATGGATTCGGGTTAACAGATGTTGATAAGGAGTTTCCAGTAACTGTGCTAATGATTCTGCTTGGTTAAACCCACGTTCTAACAGACGTTGCTCACTTAACGGAATTGGCACCACCACAACTTGTTTCTTGCCAAACGATTGGTTAAACAGATCCCGAAAATGATAGCTAAATACTTCTCGTAGTTGATAATCACCTCGGTACTTCCACTTAGTAATCATTTCTTGCAGTAAGCCATTATACGAATAGATCGACTTGTTAAAAGTGAGGACATTCTTCCATGCGGAATCATTTTCAAAGCGTCTGCAGTCGTTACAAATTCCCTGGTCAGTTACTCTACTACACGAAGAACACCTTTTGCCTGCTAATAATACAAGCCCACGCTCACAGTTGGAGCAAATTTTACGTGGTGGCTCCGGGAACAATAAATATTGCCACGTTACCTCCGGAATTATTTCCTGATCACACCACAAGCAATGCATTACAGCTTCCTCCCTCGCTGATTCATTTTTTTAATTGATTTAATTGCCTGTACGATTGCAGTTGTTTTCCCGTCATGATGAAAAATCACTTCCCCAGTTGGGTCGTTTGGACTCCTGCCAGCTCGTCCTGCTATTTGCACTAAAGCTGCTTCGTCAAAGACAACGTGACCTGCATCAATGACAACGACATCAACCGATGGAAACGTAACACCGCGTTCTAAGATTGTTGTCGTAATTAGAATCGAAAATTTTTTATCACGATACTGTTGAACCCTTTCTGCACGGTCTGGATCAGATGCATGAACATGGTGAATTGCATCGCCTTTGTCCAGATTCAGTGTATTCGCTAACTTAGCAACCATTTCTTCTGCTAATTTAATTGTCGGGACAAAAATTAGTAGCTGTCGCTGTCTATTGACTCGCTTGTGATACCAAGAGAAAAATGACTTGGGCGGGGAATAATTTTTCAGTGCGCTTTTCAAATCAAAATCCATTTGAAGTTTTGGAACAGGTAGAGGATAGCCGTGGAAACGAACGGGAACAAAAACAGCCTTTAACTTTTTCGCTTCAACTTTTTGTCGTTGCATTTTTCTCGGGGTAGCCGTTAAGTAAATCCTGGCAGCATCCTGTTTAGCAGCTCGATTAGCCGCGAAGGAAAGCGTTGGCTCAGCGTGGAAGGGAAAAGCATCTATTTCATCAATAATTACAACATCAAATGCATGAGCAAACCTAAATAATTGGTGTGTAGTTGACAGAACTAACTGGCCATTTCCATCCTTGTCTTCACTCCCCCCGTAGAGACCGGATATAATCGTACTAGGAAATGCAGTATGAAAACGGGGGAGAAGCTCCCTAACTACGTCTGTTCTTGGGGTTGCTAGACATACTCTTTTTCCTTGCTTAAGAGACTTACCAATTCCGTCAAACAACATTTCCGTTTTTCCAGCTCCACAAACGGCCCAAACTAGGAGCTCGTCATTGCCGCGCTTCATCGTCATAGCAATTCGTTCTGAAGCTTTTTTTTGATAACGTGACAATTCGCCTACCCATTGACACGCTTTTTCCTGCGCTTTCCAGACAGGTGTCGGACCAGTCCAATAATATAACGGCTGACAACTGGTGATTTGGCCCATTTCAATGCATCTCCGACAATAAACATGGGTCGTGCCACATCTAGCACAAGGGAAACTGGCAAACATTCGTTTCGTTTGGTTGCCACACCGTCGACAACGATGACCAAACAAATGCTTTTCAATTGCGGTTACTGCAGTAAAGTAATTTGCGGATAGTAAATGAGTAAAAGTGGATTGTTCTAGTGAGATTTCCGTTTGTAGTAGTAATTTACCAGCATACCTGTTTGGGTAGGATTCTTCTAGTTCATGCTTGGAGTTATTAACAACCTGAGGGATCCAGTCATAAGTAGGATTAAAAAAAGAATGAATCGAGGTAAATAAATTAGTCATATTAAGTTATCATCTCCTAGAGAGAATTGAGAGAATTAAGGTGTCAGTCTCTGCTGACACCCAGTATAAAGAAAAACTATTATTGCGGGATTAGTTGAAATACCAACCAAGTCCGAGTGCACCTTCACCGAGATGGGTACCAATGACTGGACCAAAATAACTTAAATCTACTTCAATATTATCAAATCTTGATTCAAGCTCACTTTTGAACTCTTCGGCAGCTGTTGGTCTATTGGCATGAATAACAACCGCTTTAATCTGTTTTCCGGTTTCTGCGTCTTCTTCAAACAGCTCTACCATTCGTTTAAGTGCTTTTTTTCGTGTCCGTATTTTTTCAAAAGGAACGATTTTTTTATCAACAAAGTGAAGAACTGGCTTTATTTGTAACATGCTGCCTACAAGTGCTTGGGCCCCGTTCAATCGACCACCACGCTGCAAATGACTTAAGTCATCTGCCATGAAATAAGCACGCATTGATTGTTTCATTTCATTTAATCGTTCCACTATTTGTGCTGGTGATGCACCACGCTGCGCCATAGCAGCTGCTTCTAAAACATAAAATGCTTGCGGATAACAGCTTATTTCTGAATCGAAAGGAAAAACGTCAATACCATCAACCATATTTCCAGCAGTAATTGATGCTTGGTACGCACCACTAATACCACTTGATAAATGGATAGCAATCACAGCATCATGAGTCACGGAAAGTTGCTGTAATTTTTCGGTAATTAAACCAATGGACGGTTGAGAAGTTTTGGGGAAATCTTCTGCGTTTTTTACCATTGGGTAAAAGTCATCTGATGATATATCAACCTCTTCACGGTATGATTCATTTCCAATCACTACATTTAGTGGAACCATATGTATATCCCACTTTTGTCGAATGTCAGAAGGAATGTAAGCCGTACTATCTGTCATTACAGCTACTTTCATACTACCTAAACCACTCCTATCCAAATTGTTTCTGTTCTTTTCCTGGTATTTGGTCGTCTAGTATGGTTTGTCCAACATACCAACAATCATACTTTAACGTTCTTATATATTTTACATTTAAAACAGAGAAATTGATAGTACCTATCTTTATCGACTAATTGAAGGAATAAAATTTAAATAGAAATCCGGCACTGTTAGCACCGGATTAAAGGTTTATCTGAGGGATTAAACTAGCTTGCTTTCTACAATACTTCTACCCAACCATTACGTATTGCCGAAACTACAGCCTGAGTTCGATCATTGACGCTCATTTTCTGTAGAATGTTGCTAACGTGGTTTTTAACTGTTTTCTCACTAATATATAACGATTCAGATACGCCACGATTACTTTTTCCTTCAGCTAATAACTGTAATACTTCACACTCGCGTCTCGTTAACAAATGAAGGGGCTTTCGGTACTCAATCTTCTTTTCAGATAATCGATTAGAAGTTTCATCTGCTAGTCGTCGATATTCCTGAACTAGATTATGGGTAACCTTAGGGTGAAGATAGGAACCGCCTTCACTTACAACCTTAATTGCTTCAATTAAAGAGTTGGAATCCATTTCTTTTAACAAATATCCTTGCGCACCAGATTTCAATGCGTGGGTAACGTAGTTCTCATCATCATGAATGGATAAAATAATTACATTGACGTTCGGATGGTGTTGAATAAGCTCTCTAGTTGCTTCAACACCATTGGTATTAGGCATATTAATATCCATTAATACGACATCAGGGTTAAACTCCTCTACCAAACTAAGTGCGGACGAACCGTCGTCACCTTCTGCCAAAACATCAAAGCTTGGCTCAAATTCTAAGATTCTTTTAACCCCTTCACGAAACAACTTATGATCATCGATTAAAACTAATTTTGTTGTCATGTTCTCTGCTCCTCCTACTATAAAGCGTTTCTATTTGGCAAAATGCAAAAAAATAGTTGCATCTACATTTAATTCTAAAAACAATAACTGTGTACGGAACAGTTTTTGCTATGTTATTACAGGTGAATTAGGGCTATCTTAACGTTCTGCTTCAACACTACAAATCTTCGGGTAATAAAGCTTTCTAAGCCTTATTAAGAAAAAATCACCACGTTCTTTAGTACTAGTATACATGATTCGCGATGATTTGTATTATTCCTTCTAATTTTCATTTAACGGAATTTGAATTAATATACTCGTTCCTTCACTTGGCTCAGAACGAATGGTTAACTTTCCATCAAGCATTTCAACCCGTTCTTTCATTCCCAAAAGGCCAAAAGAGTTTTCTTTTTTTATGTTTATATCAAAACCTTTTCCATTATCTTTAATTACAATTAAGACAAGATTGTTTTTTATTTCTAACTTCACATCAATTTTTGACGCAGCCGCATGCTTGACTGCATTTTGCACTGATTCTTGAGCTAACCGAAATAAGGCAACTTCATACTTGCTATGTAGCCGTTTGTCCATACCGATATGTTTGAAGTTTATTTTTATTTCTTCATGTTCTTCAATATTAGTTAGGTACTTCTTTATAGTTGGGATTAAACCTAAATCATCAAGAGCCATTGGCCGAAGATCGTAAATTATCCGACGAACGTCATAGAGTGAAGAACGAACCATCGTTCGAACACTCTTCATTTCTTTTATTGCTTCCTCGGGACTTCGTTCTCGGAATGTCCGATCAACAAGCTCAGAGCGCAGCAATATATTTGCTAACATTTGAGCAGGACCGTCATGCATTTCCCTTGATAGTCTTCTACGTTCTTCTTCTTGAGCTTCAATGATTTTTAAACCAAATTCTTGTTTTTGTTGAGCATCTTGAATCATCTCACTTACATTTTTGAAATCTTCATTTAAATAGTTTAATACCACTGAAATTTTCCCTGCTAAACCTTCGGCACGATCGACTGTTTGTTCAAGCGCTTGTAGCCTTCGCTCTATTTCATCTCTTTTTTCCCGTAAATTCTTTTCCTGTTCTTGTTTCATTGTTAATTCTGTTTGCATTTCGTGTGTTTGATTATAAATTTTGCGTATATCCTCTTCTGAATAATCTTTAAAATGCTTACTAACTTCAGATAAACGAATCCGAGATGAACGGACTCTCTTATCGAGATCGTCGCCATCTTCAATAACTACAACAACTCTATCCTTTATTTCCTTTAATTCGTTTTGAAGCTTTTCGTATTCTTTACGGGATTCTTCACCTATGTGAAATATTTCATCCTTGCTATTTTCGACAGCTTCTACCATTTCGTTTATGATTAAATCTAGAGTTTTTTCATCCGCTTTCTTCACCATAGTTAATCTCCACCTGTCTTAATCCTTTAATAAGGATTCGAATTCTTCCAGTAGTTTATGGGGGTGAATATCCGTAAATTATAACTCTAGTTTATCATTAAAAAGGATAAAACGGATAAATAGTTATCCAAAAGCATCCACCTTCATTAGATTTGCGACACTAGTTGTTACTCTATATAATAAAGTTTTAGGGGGTAGGTCGGACGATGATAAATAAATACTATACAGTTAAGCCTATAGGCTCAGATGAAATCACAATTCAAAAGTCCCGTTTCATTGGTTATGTGAAACGTGTTGAAACTGAAGAAGCAGCCCAAGATTTTATTAAGGAAATAAAGAAAAAACACCATGATGCAAATCATAATTGTTCTGCCTATATGATCGGGGAACATGATACTATTCAAAAAGCTAACGATGACGGAGAACCAAGTGGGACTGCCGGGGTTCCCATCTTAGAGGTTCTTAAGAAAAAAGAACTAAAGGACACTGTTGTTGTGATTACACGTTATTTCGGTGGTATCAAGCTTGGAGCTGGGGGATTGATTCGTGCCTATTCAAGCACTACATCACAAGCAATTAATTCAACCGGCATTGTTGTTAGAAAATTAATGAAAGAAATGATTGTTACTTCTGATTACACATTACTAGGGAAATTGGAAAACACACTTAGAAACTCACCATATATTCTTGAAAACATTGACTATCTTGAAAATGTTGTCTTGACGATAGCTGTCGAAAATGAACAGGAGGATACCTTCGTAAATTGGCTAATTGATTTAACTAGTGATCAGGTTAGTATTAAAGCAGGTACAACAAAATATATTGACCAAGATGTCTAATATTTCCCAGGAAATTTATTGCTTAATTTAAACGCAAAAAAAGCGAAGCACAGAATGAAAGTTCCGCGCTTCGCCATATCTCGATTATTTAATGCACTATACTTTAGGTGTATGGTAATAGTTCAGTTCCTGTATTAAACGTTGAATAAAGTCTTCCGCGTTATCAATAGATTCGGACTGATCGATCAACTTTTTTAATACATTCTTATATATTTCCTGTTCCTTCAAAGTATCACCCCGTTAATAAACTTTAAACAAGATGCCCTAGTATCATACTATGGAACATCTTGAATTAGGTTCTTCTTCAAATCTTACTCTTTGCTACTTAAGCTACTTCGAACCACTAGAATAATCCCAACTCCCAGCAATGCTCCAACAGAGTCTAATACAACATCACCCAAAAAAGGTGTTCTATTTGGAGTAAACCCTTGATGAATCTCATCAAGTGCCGCATAGCAAATGGTAGAAAGTAAGGCGATTAAAATCAACAAATTTCTAGATTTTGATATTGTTTTTACTAATGCAACATACACTAGCAACATTAATACCAGAAATACTGTTACATGCGCACCTTTACGAATGAAGAACTCTACTAAACCATTGACACCAAGAGCTGCAGCACTAACCTCTGATTGATGATACGTAAATTTGATCCAGCTCACGTAGTTGTCTAAAAAAGATAAATCAACAAAATTTGATAACATAGGTTTTATATCTTGTTCTTGATATGGCTGCGAGGAAGAATAATAAATAACTCCCATCCAACTTAAAGGTAAAACCCAATAGATCCACTTACCCATGCCTGTACCACCTCTTGACCTAACACTAATATAGTTCGTATCGTTAATTAATTTATTGTCTATTAATAGGATTTTATTTACAATTAGAAAAGCGCAGGGCGCCTTGTCAGCCCCGACAAGCTTAAGTAAAGCCTCGAGGGAGCTAGGCGCTGTAGCTAGACACCGAAGCGCTAAACTTCATAATCTCCAGACTATTAAAAAGCCAAAGAAGCTTTACTACTTCTTTTGGCTTTTTATAAAGAACCTAAAAATCTAAGGGTCTATCTATAATTTCTTATCCATCTTACTTTTCATCTTGATTTTTTCTCCAACGATTAAATTCTAGAAATTCTTTAAACTGTTGTTTAGATACACCAGATTCCATGGCATCTTGAGCGAGTGTTAACCATTCATCATCTAATTGTCTTTTTAATTCTTCATTACTGTCACTTATAAGAAGTTCGTTGACAGATACCCCTAATACTTTGCCCACTTTTTCAATAAACTGTATGGATGGGTTTGATTGAAGATTTCGTTCAATTGAGCTTAAATATGACTTAGCTACACCTGCTTGTTCTGCCAATTCAGTTAATGACATTCTTTTTTGCGTTCGTAACTGTTTTATTTTTTCACCGATCAAGGCCATTCACCCTCTTTCCTTCGTAATTATATCATAATTCGGGCAAATGGTTCTATATAAAGCACATTACGTTTCAATTACGTTTCATTTGCTTTTTTTGCTTTTCCACTAAAAATAGTCTTACTTCCTCAATTGATAAACCAATTTCTCTTGCTTCGTTCATCATCTCTACCCATTCTCTGTCTAAAAGGCTTTTATGTATCATGGTCATCATGAGACTTCCTCCCCATATCCCTTTCAGGTAGCACAGCCATCTTGGCATTTAAGCTTTAGATCTGTTAACTTTGCGTCCTTATTTTTCAATAAGTTTGCCTTTTACTGAGAAAGTAGTTTGTATTATATTCAATATACTATACAATCAACAGTAATTGGATGGGATAATTTGTCATATCTTAACTAGTTTTGTAATTTTCAGAATACTTTATTCTTGTGTTTTCTAAGATATACTGTTCAACTTTTATCGTAATGTCTTTATTTTGATAAATTTAGATGTGTACACTAACAATTCGGCAAATTCTAGCGTTTAATATCCTAATTTCACGCGTATTTTTCTAGTTGAGTTTTATCCCTACCAATGGTAAGGTTTTCATAAGTAGGAAAATCGGTAAACTTAAACTTTTAATTCAATTTGAATGGGGCTCATTAGCGATGAGAAGTATTGCTATTATCTTTATGGTTCTAGGTTTAGCTTTAGCAGGCGTTGGTGGTTATCAATATATCCAAACACATGCAGCAGAGAAACAGAGTCTAAATAAAGCAAAATCAATGTTAGAAAAAAGTACTACTAAAAAAGAAACTTCTATTAATTATGCAACAACCTACCAACCCCAACAAGGTGAAACTATAGGAATCTTGTCAATTCCAAGTATTGATGCAGAGTTACCTATTGTAGAAGGAACAGATCCTGATGAACTAAAAAAAGGTGTTGGACATTATAGTGGAACGGCATTCCCGTTGCAAAATGACCAAATTGTATTATCTGGACATCGTGATACCGTTTTTCGTGGACTTGGCGAAGTCAAACTTGGTGACAAGTTAATTGTTACACTTCCCCATGGTAAGTTTGTCTATCAAATGGTTGATTCGAAAATTGTTGATGCAGATGACCGTACGGTAATTAAGTCAACATCTCCAAATGAGGAACTACTTCTAACTACTTGTTATCCATTTTCATATGTAGGCAATGCACCTAATCGTTATATTATTAAAGCATTACCAGTGGACTAAAGGTGAATTTATCGATGAACAGATTTTTGATTAGTTCAATCCCCTACTACTAATCTTATCTTTCAAATTTAGTTACATAAAGATTATATAGACGAATCTATTAAGAGTAGGCTATAATAACTTGATTGTTTGAAATTCGCTTTTTACATCCAAATAGAAAAGGTGATTAAATGGCAAGTAGATTAGATAAAAAACAGACCAAAAAAAGGCGTCGATGGCTATACTGGGTTGGCGGTATTATATTAGCATTAATTTTATCCGTTCTTGGCTATGGCATTTATATATATTCCCAATTAGATAATGCAGTAGAAACAATGCACCAACCATTGGAACGTGATGAACAACGCCAAAAAGAAATGGATGGTATTTTCAAAAATAAAGAAGCCTTTAATATGTTGCTTTTAGGAGTCGATGAACGATCTAATGATGCTGGCCGTTCTGATACAATGATTTTTATGTCGTTAAATCCTAATACAGACTCGATGATTATGATGAGTATTCCACGCGATACCTATACCAACATTCCAGGACACGGCATGGATAAAATAAATCACGCTTATGCGTTTGGTGGGACTGAATTATCATTAAGTACAGTGGAAGAATTCTTAGATGTGCCAATTCATTATTATTCAAAAATAAACATGGAAGGCTTTGTTCAAGGAATTGATGCATTAGGTGGGGTAACAGTCAACAATAGTTTAACTTTCACAGAAGGTGGAACTAATTTTCCTGAAGGCCAAATCCACTTAAGTGGAGAAGAAGCACTTTCATTCACCAGAATGAGAAAACAAGACCCTCGTGGTGACTTCGGTCGAAATGATCGTCAACGTCAGGTCATTCAAGCCGCGATGGGGGAAGCTGCAAGTTTCTCTAGTTTCACTAAGGTTGGAGAGATATTTGATATTCTTGGTGAAAACGTACGAATGAATTTAAACATGGACAATATGCAATCAATCTTCTCCAACTATCGAAATACGCCAAGTAACGTTTCAACAATTCAAATAAATGGAAACGGCAGTACAATGGGTGGAATTTGGTACTACGTTGTTCCTGATCAAGAAATAACACGGATACAAACAGAAATCAAAGATCATATGGCAGCAAATTAAATCATTTTTTAAACTTCTAAGTCACTCGTATAAACACGCGTGGCTTTTATTTTGTCATAGACTCTTTCCTTTATATATATAATAGTAGGGTGGTATAATTCAATTAGAGAAAACCATCTCTTATAAATAAAATTTTTATCACTAGGGGGTTTAATCAATGCGGAAGTACTTAGTCTTGTTACCTATCGCACTAATTTTCACTGTTCTTATCGCTTGTTCTGAAGAGGAAGTAAAGCCAGAAGATAGATTAGAAGACTACATACAAAATTGGAATGATCAAAATTATTCATCCATGTACGATATGATTTCCACTGACTCACAGGACCAATATCCAACAGAACAATTTGTTGACAGATACGAAAAAATATACACTGACCTAGAAGTTGAAAACTTAAATGTAACATTTGATATTCCTGATAATGAGGAAACAGAAAATGAAGATGAGACAATACAATCATTTCCAATTCAAGTTGAAATGGAAACGTTAGCAGGGCCAATTACTTTTGATTATCAAGCTACAATGGTCCAACAGGAAATTACCGAAGATGAAATGTCCTGGTTCGTCTCATGGGATCCTGGCTTTATTTTCCCTGACCTTAAAGAAGGTGGAGAAATTGGTATTGATAGTGAATTACCTGTAAGAGGTCAAATTTTTGATCGAAATCAAAATGGCCTTGCTGTTAATGCAGGGATTTACGAGCTTGGTGTTGTCCCAGAAAGGTTTGGTGACAATTCTGATCAACAAAAAGAAGAAATTGCTGAACTTTTGGAATTAGATGTCGAGACGATTAATTCAGCTTTAGAAGCAGGTTGGGTAGAACCTCACCTCTTTGTTCCCTTAAAAGTGATGCCGACGTTGAACACAGAACAAGCTGAAGAACTTATTGCGAAAGTCGAGCCACTGACATATCAAACAACAACAGGTCGAATATACCCTTATGGAGAAGCAACAGCACATTTAACTGGATATATTGGAGGTATCACAGCCGAAGAATTGGAGGCCAGAGACTCAACAGTTTATTCCCCAAATGATTTAATTGGTAAGAGTGGCTTAGAATCTGTTTTTGAGAAGCGACTTAAAGGGGAAAAAGGCGTGAAAATCTTTGTTAAACACGACGCTAAAGAGAATACAGTACTAGCTGAAAAACCAGTCAAAAATGGGGATATGATTAATCTAACGATTGATGCAGAGCTACAAAGGGAGATTTATACAAGTTATCAAGACGATGCAGGAACTGCTGCAGCTATTCACCCGAAAACTGGTGAAACATTAGCATTAGTTAGTAGCCCTTCCTATGATCCGAACGAATTAGCATATGGGATTAGTACATCAAACTGGGAAGAATTACAAGATGATCCAAAGTTACCTTTACAAAACCGTTTCAGTTCAACCTATGCCCCGGGCTCAACGATTAAGCCGATTACAAGTGCAATTGGACTTAAATCAGGTGCGATAATTCCAGGTGAGGGTATCGAGATCAACGGCTTAACATGGAGTAAAGATGATTCATGGGGAAATAATGAAGTAAGAAGAGTGTCTGAATCAAATGGACCAGTTGATTTAACCGACGCCTTAGTTCGGTCAGATAACATTTACTTTGCCAGAAAAGCAATTGACATGGGTTCAGGTACACTAGTTGAAGGGTTGAATAACTTCGGATTTGGAGAAGACATACCATTTGCTTATCCGATAACAAAAAGCACAGTTTCAAATTCAGGGGAAATTGACCGAGAGATCTTGTTAGCTGACACAAGCTATGGCCAAGGCGAAATGCAAATGAGCGCGCTCCATTTAGCACTTAGTTTCACGCCATTTTTGAACGATGGAACATTGCTAAAGCCAACATTAGAAACTAGTGAATCAACTGGCGAAGCATGGAAAACAAATCTCGTATCAAGTGACCACGCTCAGCTAATCCAAGATGTTTTGCGAAAAGTGGTTTCAGCGTCCAACGGCACTGCCCGTGATGCTAACATAGATAATGTACAATTATCAGGTAAAACAGGAACAGCAGAGCTAAAAACCTCTCAAGACGATGAAGACGGACAAGAAAATGGATGGTTTGTTGCTTATCCTGCTGAACACGATGTATTAATTACTATGATGGTTGAAGGAAATAGTAGTGGATATGCTGTAAATAAAGTAGCTGACATATTTCGTGAGATAAGGTAAGAGTTTATCTAAACTAAATAGAGCGAATTCCATTGTCTGGAATTCGCTCTTCTTTATTTAATCAAGACACTATGTCCTGAATCAATTGATTGGAAACAAGACTCAAGCACTTTCATATTGTTAATGATTTTTTCTTTTGTATAGAGCGGATCTATCTGTTTGGAAATAGCTTCTGAAAAATGTTCTACCTCAAGTTTATATTGATCTCCTGCAATAGTGAATTCTTCAACTTCTCCATTATCCTTTTTCAAACGGATAACTCCTTGACCATTTTCATTCACATCTGGACGATAAGCTGAGGTTACTTCAATCGATCCCTTTGAACCAATAACTTCATATGCGTTTCGACCAATTGCATTGAAACTACAATCAAACGACGCTTCTACTCCACTATCAAAAGTTAACACTCCAGCTACATTTGTATCGACTTTATACTTGGAATCCTTTTTAGCACTCGCATACACTTTCACTGGTTCTTCATCTAAAATATTCCGGATTGAATGTAGTGCATAACACCCGATATCATTTAATGAACCGCCACCTAATTCAGCAGACATACGAATATTCGTCTCAGCATCATTTAGCAAAAAGGAAAAGCTAGCTCGCATGAAGGCAACGTCACCTATCATTCCAGATTTAATTAACTGCTTAACCTTTTCATGCTGTGGATGGAATTGATACATAAAACCTTCCATAAATTTGACGTCATGTTCTTCTGTTACATCAATCATTTCTTTTAATTCTGAACCATTTAAAGCTGCTGGCTTTTCACAGAGAATATGCTTTTTGTGCTCGGCTGCTTTTATTACCCATTCCTTGTGCAATTTATTTGGTAGTGGAATGTAAACAGCTTCAATTTCAGGGTCTTCGATTAGCTGCTGGTAACTTGTATATGCCTTTGGGATATCAAACGCGTTTGCGACTTCCTTCGACTTTTCCCCTCGACTAGCAATTGCTATCAGTTCCGCATTTTCCGAACGCAAAATTGCAGGAATTAGTTGTTGTTGGGCTATTCCTGCTGTACTTAAAACTCCCCATTTAACTTTTTTCATAGATTCAGCCACCTTTTTTTGTGTAAGATAAAGATCTTTTAATACCTAATTCATCTAAGAGATAAAGGGTACTTTGTAGTAAGTAAATAAATGTTACCGCATTCATCCCTATCTTACACTATTTAGCTAACCTTTCACAGAACCAGCTAATAAACCACGGACAAAGTACTTCCCTAAAATCATATAAACCAGCAACGTCGGTAATGCAGCGACTAATGCCCCAGCCATTTGCACGTTCCACTGGACAATTTGACTACCTGATAGATTTTGCAGGGCAACCATGACTGGTTGGCTGTCGGAGTTAGTTATTGTTACTGCGAATAAGAATTCATTCCAAATGTTCGTAAACTGCCAAATAGCAACAACGACAAAACCTGAAATTGATAAAGGGATAATAATTCGACGGAAAATACCGAGGAAGTTTGCTCCATCGATTTTAGCAGATTCAATCATTGAATCTGGAATATTAGCATAAAAGTTTCTAAACATTAACGTTGTAATCGGCAAACCATACACAACATGAGTTAATATCAAACCCGCAATCGTGTTGTATAAACCAATTGTGCGTAGAAACTGTATTAACGGAATTAAAATGCTTTGATATGGAATGAACATCCCAAATAAAAGTACAGTGAAAAGTATTTCTGATCCTTTAAATTTCCATTTGGATAGCACATATCCATTCATTGCCCCAAGTATCGCTGACAACAGTGTAGCTGGAATTACTAAATAAACGCTATTCATAAAGTTCGGTGCTAGTTCCTTAACAGCATGAACATAGCTGCTAAAATCAATGGATGTTGGCAGCGCCCACATTTGTGATAAGGATACTTCGTCCAAAGGTTTTAAACTAGTTACAATGATAACGTACACAGGTGTTAAAAAGATGATCGCCATAACGATTAATATAAAATATTTAAACAAATTCGAAATGTTTTTTTTCCTCATCACTTATCACCCCTTCTATTCGTTATTAAATAAGGAACAATAAAAACTGCGACAAGGAGTAACATGATGATTGCAATTGCCGAGCCATTTGCATAATAGTTACCTCGGAACGTTGTCTCAAACATATATACACCTGGAACATCTGTTACAAAGTTTGCACCAGAACCAGTCATCGCATAGATTAGATCAAATATTTTAAGGGAAATATGAGCCATAATAATGACAACACTTACCGTGATTGGCATTAACATTGGCAGAACAATTCTTCGATAGATTTGAAACTCAGATCCCCCATCCATTCTTGCAGCCTCTCGCAGTTCTTCCGGAATCCCTCTTAGCCCTGCTAAATACATCGCTAAGGAAAATCCAGTCATTTGCCAAACCGCTGCAATAACAACAGCAATAATTGCTACTGGTAATCCAAATTCAATACTACCCCACTCAAATCCTCCGATTATATTTGTGTCGGTGTACCATTTCGGCTGAATTCCAAACACACTTAAGAATTGGTTAAAACCTGTTGATGGATTCAGCAACCATTGCCAAACTACCCCAGTTACAACAAAAGAGAGTGCCATTGGGAATAAAAAGATATTTCTAAATATCGATTCGCCTTTTAGTTTTTGATCAATGAGAATGGAAAGGCCAAGTCCCATAATGATTACTAGACCAATAAATAAAATAGTAAAAAATACTGTATTACGTAAATCTGCTTGGAATCTGTAATCATTAAATAAATAGATATAATTCTTTAATCCAGCGAATGAAAAATCAGGTACCAATGTGTTCCAATTACTAACTGATACCCATCCGGTCCAACCAATAAATCCATAGACAAAAATTAAAATTAAAATGATTGAAGGAGATATAAATCCTACCGCAACCATTTGGTCTTTAGATATTTTTCTTCTTTTTTTTATAGGCGTACTAGGTTCTACTCTTGTACTCTTTTCTATTTTCTGTTCCATCGTATGTTCCTCCTATCAAAGAGGTTTTGTGTATTTATCACTTGATTTTATATTTATCAAGTTCTTACGGCAAAAGCCCTTATTTTCAATAGCTAATAGTTAAATATATAAACCCCGTATCACTGTGTGATACGGGGTTTTAAATTAATCTACCCCGGTTACTTGATAGATTTATAAGCGAACATCAATGACCTCCACATTCAGTGGATTTTTACCTTATAGTTCACCTGAAGCATTTTTCAATGTGTCAATAAAATTATCCACATCTAGTTGTGTAACAAAAATATTTACTGCTTGATTCATCTTAGTTACAAAGCCTTCAGCAGCTGCAGACCCGTGTGCTAAGCTTGCCGCTAATTTACCATTATTAAAATCGTCCATTGTGTCTTTTCCATACTGATCATACTTCTCAGGATCAGCATCTACACGAGCTGGAATAGAACCTTTAAGTGGATTAAATGCATCTTGCCCTTCCACTGATCCTAATACAGATAAAAACTCTTTAACGGATTCTGGATTTTCGACACCCTTTGGTAATCCAAACGTATCGGTAATAACCATAAAGTCACCAACAGTGTCAGGATATGGGAAGTAACCAAAATCTTCATTTGTTGCTAAATCTAAATCATTAGAGAAATAGCCTTTTGCCCAGTCTCCCATATTGGTCATTGCTGCTTCTCCTTCACCTACTAGCTGAGAAGCATCCTGCCAGTTACGTGAAGCATGATCTTCGTTTACATAGCTGAGTGTTTTCTTGAATAACTCAGCTGCTTCCACAACTCTTTCATCATCAAAAGGTATATCTCCGTCGAATAATGCTTGATAGTCATCAGTTCCTAATACACCTAATAAAATGTTTTCAAAGATTTGTGTAGAAGTCCAAGATTCTTTATCCCCAAGAGCGAGTGGTGTTATACCAGCTTCTTGAAGCTTATCAGCTACTGCAAAAAACTCATCCATCGTTGTTGGAACTTCAATATTATTTTCTTCAAATACTTGCATGTTGTAGAAAATCACATTCCCACGGTGAATGTTGACTGGTACAGAATAAATATTGCCATCTTTACTTACCATATCAATTAAATCTTGTGGAAATTTATCCATCAAACCTTGTTCTTCATAAAAGTCATTGAGTGGCTCCATTTTATCAGCAGCAACCCAACCTTCATTTAATTCAGCACCACCATGGACTTGGAATGTTGAGGGTGGATCGTCCCCTTGCATACGAGTTGCAAGAACAGCTTTCGCATTCGTACCAGCTCCACCTGATACAGCAGCATTGTCGATTGCAATGCCTGGATGTTTTTGTTCGAATAAATCAATAAGTGCTAATAAACCATCTTCCTCACCAGCACCAGTCCACCAACTAAAAATTTCAACTGTGCCACCACTAGCTTCTTCATCTGAACCCTCCGTTGTTTCTTCAGATTCAGTTGGCTCCTCAGTATCATTTGAATCACTTGTATTATCCTCTCCATCACTAGATGAATCAGAACTACAAGCTGCAATTACAAGTGCCAGTACCATTAGTAAAAAAATACTAAACAGTTTTTTCACTTGAAGCGCCCCCTTGTTTATTTTTAGCGTTGTTAACGCTTACAGATTAATTGTACATTCCTTTTTAATATAATTGATTGCTTAATTTCTGTACTATCTTACTATTTTCTTCACTTTTTTAAGATAGCTTGTTGATACTGTTTAGGAGACATAGCGAAATACTTCTTAAATACTCGGCTAAAATAATTCGGATCTTTGTAACCTAACATAAAGCTAATCTCTTTTAAGCTATAGTTATTCTCTCTTAGATAATCCTTTGCTTTATCAAGTCTGATCCGTGTCATGTAATCAATAAATGTTTCACCCGTGGTTTCTCTAAATAAGTTAGAAAAGTAGTTTGTACTTAATTCTACTAAATTAGCAATTTCCTCTAGACTGACTGGTTGATCAAAATTGTCATGAATATACCTTTTCGCACGCTCTATCTTGTCTTGTGATTGATAATGATACTGAACATTAAAACAAGCTAGCTTAACATAATCAATCCAATCTTGATTAGAGAGTAAATTTTGGTAAGACATATCAGGTTCAACCATTCCTTTGTCAATTAACCCCTGCTTAATTTTATAAAATACTTCCATTAAATCATTGTCTTGTTTCTCCTCTATAAAATTAACAATCAATGATGCTGCTACTTTTTCATTTCCAGCATGGATTTCCATAATTAAATGGTCAACCAAATCCTTGCTCCTAATTTGCCTTGATGCTGCAAACCCATAATTACTGTTCTTCCTATCTGTTAAATATTTTACCGCTTTGATTGCTTCATGGTACGATTTAGACAAATCAAGTAGATTCGTGTATGGATATCCAGCACCAATAAACACGTGATTACCGAGTTCAATATGAATCATCCGAGCTAGTGTAAGTACTTCGGCCTTAGTTATTTTTTTCTGACTAATGAATAACAAGAGAACATGATTATCCTCACTGTCAATGATACATTCATCTTTAGTAGCAGTAGATAAATACGTTTCAAGCTTGTTCAGTTTACTCTTTTCAACACCTTTTACTACCAGGAAAAAGCCTGATTGCATCGATGGAAAGATTGATTGTTGGAGCTCAATTGTCTCCTCACTTAATTCGTATTGCATCAACTTTGAGATTAATAATTCCCTCGCTATTACCTTGGAATGCCTCGTGTGCTCACGTAGTTTGTTTTCTTCATCCACCTCTTTCTTAACGCGGAGAATCGCTCTGATTGTTTCTTCTTTTTTACTAGGCTTTAATATGTATTCCTTTACCCCTAGTTTCATTGCTTGTTTAGCATAATCAAAAGAATCATAAGCAGATACAAGAATAAATTTAATTGCCGGGTGTTGCTTACAAATCTTTTCTATTGCTTCAATCCCATTTAAACCGGGCATCTTTATGTCCATTAGCATTAAGTCAGGCTTTAAATCTAGCGCCATTTCAATAGCCTTCCTACCATTAATAGCCTCTCCAACTACAGTTATATCTTGAAAATTTTCTTCTAAAAATTTACGCATTGCCTTCCTTTCAAGCATTTCATCCTCCGCTATAATCACCTTCACTCATACCACCCCCTACTTCATTATTTTGTTCATTTTCGACAATTTCAAATTCTTTAGGTAGTAACAAACGAATTATCGTTCCTTTTCCTAACTCAGATTTAATCTCCATCACATGATCTTTGCGGTAGAAGAGCTGCAATCTTCGAATCACATTAACCATGCCTATTCCTGTCGAGTGGCCAACATGATCCGCATCATCAATTTTTGATAAAGCTAGTATGTTATCAATCTGTTCTTTTGATATTCCCACACCGTTATCATTCACTTCAACAATTACATGTTCTTGTTCCTCGTAAACAAGTAAGCGAATTGTCCCGCCATCTTCTTTAGCCTCCACCCCATGTATAAATGCATTCTCTATTAAGGGTTGAAGGGTTAATCTTGGAATTAGTGTGTCAAGAAGCTGTTCTTGTACATCCATGGAAAAATCAATCCGCTCCATAAAACGTGTTTTTTGTATCGTCAAGTATTCACCGACAACTTTGACTTCATCGTTTAACGTAACAAATTTTTTAATATCACCAAGACTGTGACGCAATAAGGTTGCGACAGAATCAATTAAATTCGAAGTTGATCTTGCATCCTCCAAATAAGCCATTCTCGATACTGTATTTAATGTATTAAATAAAAAGTGAGGGTTGATTTGATTTTGCAAGTGTTTTAGTTCAAGTTCCTTCATCAATTGATCCTGTTTGGACTGGTCTTTCATCTCATCAATCAAACTACGAATATTAGATCTCATCGTGTCAAACGAATCACCTAATAGTTTTAGCTCATCATTTGATTTAATTGAAACTGATTCACCATCAAACTTTCCTGACGAAACTTCTTTAGCAGCAGTAGACAAGATTTGAATTGGTTTATTAATACCATTAGAGAACCTGATTGCGATAAAAATAGCAAGCATTACTGTTGTCATGAATAAGAACAATATGAATAAACGAAATGTTTCATTTCTGGCTTGTAAGTCGATATATAGGGACTGATATTCGGTCAGTTCGATATCAATTAAATCTAGAGTTGTCTCTTGAAGATAGGAGGATGTGCTCTGTAATTCCTTCAGATGTGCGGTGTACCGCTCAATATCATCTCGCAAGACGAACCCAACCGTTAATTCACTCCGCTGAATCAGTGCATCAATTAGATTTATGTAATTTTTAGTCTGAATTCTCTCTTCGTTATTATTACTTGCTTGGAGTTGATGTTTTTCGCTTTTTACTTGTTTCAATGTTTGATAGTACATATCTAACTTTTCAGTATCTTGCTCGATTACATAGGATTTGGTGTCTTCATATAGCTTATTAGAAGTCTGTGAGATTGAATTTAAGGTAAGAAACTGTTCAAAACTTGTATGATATTCATTCATCAATTGGTTTGAACTCAAATAAATAGAAACGGCGACGATGTTAAAAAGTCCAACAAACACAAAAAAGTAGATGATTAATTTACTTCTGATTGATTTCAAAATCCATCACCACTTTGGAGAATTTCTCCGTTTTTAATGGTCTCTTTTCTTACTACACCAGTATTTGTATAATTTAGAGGTTCCACTGTCCGTTTTTGTTGTAACTCAACCATTTTCAAAACAGCTAACCGTCCCATTTCATAAGGATATTGAACAATTGTTGCCGCAATTTTTTCTTGTTCAATTAACTCAAGCGTTTCTGGTAAAGTATCGAATGCTAATATATATGGATATGTTGTTGGATTCATTTCTTCTACACCCTGTGCAATACCTATCCCGTCTAGTGCACTAGTTCCAAACAATGCATTAATATTTGGATATTGTTTCAGTAGCGAATAGGTCGCTTGTGCAGCGCCAATCTCAGTTATGTTAGATTCCTCTATAGCCACTAGCTTAATTCGATTAACAGTTGCTATTGCATCCTTAAAACCCTTTAGCCTATCCTGTTGGTTTAAAGCATCAAACATACCTACCACAACACCTACAAACTGATCACCAGAGGTATCACCTATTAAAGTCTGCCCAGCAAGAAATCCTGCCTGGTAATTATCGGTACCGACATACGCCTTTCTTTGACTATCAGGTACATCTGTGTCGACATTGACAACAGGAATTGAATTTTCATCTGCTTTATCCATTAAATTCTTAAACCTTTCTCCAGGGAGTCCTTGAATGATAATTCCGTCGACTTTAGCAGATATCATTCGATCAAAAGTCTGCAAATTTTCGTCATTATCTGAACGTTTTGGGCCGATATATTCCAGATAGATATTGTGATTAAGAGCTTCATCACGCGCACCATTCTCAATTAGGTGCCAGTAATCATTGCCCACTTCCTCGGTAATAAGCACAATGTGATGATCATAGACATTCTCTGTAGTTGCTTTGTTTTCAACATAAAACGTTTCCTTCCCGTAATAGACCATCAAACAAAAACTTAAAACAAAAATTAACATTCCAACCATATAGAAGAAACGTTTCACCCTAGTCACCACCAATCATTCAAAAGTAAGCGCTTTATTATTTATCAAAATAAATTCTTAGAAGTATAAGATTTTCTATCATTTAAACTTGCTAAATTTTACTATTAAACCTTAAAAAGCTAAAGTTCCTAGAAAAAAGAGCTTTTTAAGGTCTAACTATTATAGTGCTTTCACTAGTCCACCATCGACAATTAATGACTGTCCCGTTATATATGTATTTGCACCTGAACCAAAAAATACGATTGCTTTGGCAAACTCCTCAGGTTGTCCTAATCTACCCATCGGGATTGATTGCTCAATTTTCGAATGTAGTTGTTCAAACGTTTGATTTGATTTCTCTGACTGAATCCTATTGAGATCAATAATTCGATCTGTTTCAATTGTACCTGGGCCAACTGTATTTATTAGAATGTTATCCACTGATAGTTCTTGCGATAAACTCTTAGCAAGTCCTACAATACCAGGTCGGAATGTATTGGATAACAATAAATTATCCAATGATTGTTTAATCGATGAGGATGCAATGTTGACGATATGCCCTCTTTTTTGTTTTTTCATATATGGCAATACTTCACGGATGATTCGGATGAAACTTAGTAAGTTCAATTCAAATGCACGCTGCCAATCTTGATCACTAAACTGATCAAACGTGCCTGCAGGTGGACCACCAGCGTTATTTACCAATACATCAACAGTACCGTTGATGTCCACACACTTTTTCACCATTTCTTTAATTTGTTCTGAACTTGTTACATCACAAACAGCGAAATCTATTTTAGTGTTACCTGTTTTACTTTTGATCTCCTCAACTGTTTTAATCAATTCTTGTTCGTCCCGACTTGAAATGAGCACATGCGCACCTTCTTTGGCATACTCAATCGCAGTAGCTTTTCCTAGCCCCTTACTAGCCGCTGTAACTATCACTGACTTTCCATCTAGGTGTAATTCCATTTTCTGTCTCGCTCCTTCAACTAAGTTATATGACTATTGTACTAAAGTTCTGCTAACTTTACCTGCCCAAAAGTACTAGAATGTGCAAAAGAGCAGAAGCCAACTGGCTTCTGCTCTTTTGCACAGGCATTCATTTACAGTTAAAAACAAAGCTACATTTCCTTTAATTTCTTTGTGTACTTTTTAAAATCTTGATAATTCTTATCTTCTAAAGAAGTATCAATCAATCGCTTCAAGTTTTCTTTTTCTAAGGCGATAATCACTTGGTCTATTTCTTCTGTTTTAATCGGGGTTTTATCACCATTTAGATAAGGTTGCACAATCGAATTTAAATGGGTTAAAAAATCCGACAGTTTCAATAGCTCAGTTAGGGCTACTCGACTATATTCTTTACCTTTTTGAAATACAAAGACATCTTCTTCATTTTCAACTTTTTGTGTTTTTCGATTTATGCGAATTTCTCTAGCTTCTAATGGGACAAATTGATATACCTTGTCATCTAATGATAGTGAAAAGTACTGATAAGCTAACACGACTCGAATGCAATCTGATTCTTCTTTTACATAATATGGCTTCAACATTTTAACAGATAGCATTCAATCACCCCCTTCGTTAGAAACACAAGACTTGTCACCAAGTCTTTTTACAATCTGTAAATTAGCTTTTCTTCTTATTGCTAAGCTGAATCCAAGAAATTTCGTTCGTACTATCGTCAGTTTGTAATTCTGATAGTATAAGTAATCCATCTTAATCATTCACGTCAACGTCTTTTGATATTAATGTATTATATGATAGGACTTTGTGATAAGTTAATACTTTCCACAATAATTTAAAAAATTTAGACATTCGCCTCATCGTGGTTGAAGCATTACCTAGGTCCTTATCAACGCATTAAAGTAAGTAACTGAGATGATGGCTACCCCTAATGGCCTTGAAATCAATCTTTTAATGAATATATTTCACCTTTTGTAGTGGTTTTATCATACCAAAAAATGAGAGCGGTTACATTATTTATATTAAATCAAATAATGACATTTTTCGCAAGAGACTGAGATAATTTATGATTTCAGTGTTATAAAACGCTAGCTTTCGTTATACTTAAACTAGGAATACTAACGAAGGTGAGATCAATGAAAAAACTTAAATTTGGCAACAGAATCGTGAAAACCGGCGTTGCTGTGTTCTTAACCTCACTAATTTGTCACTGGTTAGGATGGCCTGCTGTTTTCGCTGTAATCACTGCAATTGTTACGATTGAACCTACCGTATCAGACTCGATAAAAAAAGGTATCATTCGTTTACCAGCCTCTGCTATCGGATCCGCTTACGCAGTTTTCTTTATATTTCTATTTGGAAATTCACCAATTACATATACAGCAGCTGCCGTTTTCACAATTATAACATGCTTTAAATTAAAGCTACATTCAGGACTATTAGTTGCAACATTAACCTCTGTTGCAATGATTGAGGTTATTCATAGCAATTTTTTATTTTCATTTTTCATTAGACTTGGCACTACATCAATTGGATTATTAGTTTCAACTGCAGTCAATATGTTTATTTTACCACCTAAATACTCGAGTAGCATTCTCATGAACATTGATTCGCTGCTTAAATCGACCGGTGAGGAATTATTAAATGTTTCCAAAGAAATCATGCCTGGAACAACTGATATTGGAAACGACCTCGCTATTAAAAGAAAGTTCCTGCAAGTGAAGAAAAGTCTAGATAGAACAGATACGCTTGTCCAGTTCCAAAAAGAAGAAGCAAAGTATCACCGCTTAAACGAGAAAGAAAAGAAAATTTTCGAGGAGGAGCAAGTAAAAATATCCGCACTCCGCTTAATCCATTACCATATCGGAAATTTAATTAACACACCATTAGTTGACTTAACTTGGACAAAAGAGGAAAAAAGGACAATCTTAGCAACGGTGGAAACACTTGCTGATGCAATGACATACCCTAATCATTTTGATAAAAAAAGACACCAAGCACAGATCCATCAATTATTAGATCAGTTTTGGAAAAGTAAAGATAACGCAGCGCTCGGAAAAGATACTTCTAATCCTAATTTTTTTTCAGCAGAGATTATTATCTTATATGAACTTCTATCTATTTATAGATTGGTAGAGGATTTGTTGTCCGAGAATAAGAGTTGATAATACAAGCAACCTCATCTATTGGGGGTGTTGCTTTTGACACAAAACCTATAGACTCCGACGTAACTGCTGAGTTGATTTCACGACATATAGGTGCACATTTAATCAGAACACCACTACTCAGCGTAGGCAGAATACGGAGACTCCTCGAAAATTAAAATCGATTTTCTTCGTGCGAGGCAAAGCCTTCGAAGTATCTCTGGTCCTGTGGGAACAGCAAAAGGTTTTCGATGGGACGAGTAATCGCAGTCCCACGAGCCGAAGACCCCGGAAGAATCGTTCTTTGATTCTGAGGCTTTAGGCCGTGCCCACGGAAAGCGAAGTATTCTGCCGAAGCGAACGTATGGCGTTCGATTCAATTTAGTGGAGCTAAAAGTTACGTCGCATTTTCTATCAATTACGACAATTACGAAATCAGTCAGCTTGACCATAGCGATCACTGTTATTGATAAATTGACTCGATCTGCTCAGTTCCCTCTAGGATATGCCAGTCTCTAGCCCCGATAGCTAGCAATTGATTATCTTCGTCTGTCTCAAAAATATATACCTCTTCTTTATAAGCACCTCCCTCAACCTTTTCAATAAGCTTCAAGGTAATACCCTTGATTGCATAGTATTCGATTATCTCCTCAGGCATAATAGCGAATGAATGTTCATGAGAGTTCAACACAGGATTCCATTGATCAATCTTCCATTTACCATCTACTAACACGAGTTCAACCTTAAATTTAACCCCAGTATTAATTTCATTCGCCGGACGGTATGCAAAAAAGCTCAAGTCATCATTTATTTGTTTAACTCCTTCTGTCACATCTAACTTCATTCCACCCTCTAATGGACTAGCTGCATCACAATAACAGAAGAACCGTTCCATTTGGGAGATAATTACTTCATTTATAAATGTCTTTGTAAAATGTCTTGAAACTACCGGGGCGATAGCTGCTTCAAATTCCATTTTTAATGGTTCAATTTTATCAATTGATTCGTACCAGCCATTGTCCTCAATTGTAGCTATTACCTGTCGTTGAACTGTTTCAATTTCTTCCATTAATACAACAATCTCCGCTAAATTCACATCAATAAGTTCAGCTTCGTTAGTTGCAGTATTTTGCTCTTTAATAATTTCCATTCGTTTATCCCTTGTTTTCTTAGCTTCAGCTACAACCATTGATTGCTCAAGGTCTTCACCTATAAGTTCTTGTTCATTTACTGCATCATTTTTACAAGCGGTTAAAAGTATGATGACAACAACTAAAATAACCTGTTGAAAAATCCTCCTTTTCATCAACTCTCCCCCAAAAGAATTACTAATCTAGTACCTACCATCCATTTGCATGCACAAGTGATTCCATTTTATGATAAGATTTACAATTATACGTTAAGTTAGTCAATGTCATAATACTGATTTTTTGAAAGTTTTCATCCAAGATGACAATTACTCCATAAGGAAATTATGAAATTGATTCAAGTAAATTGTATCTCTTTAATCTATGTCTAAGGTTACGGTAAAATGAGACAAAGATGATTAATCTAAGTTTTTGAAATAAAGAAGGTGAATAAATGAATCGACAACATTATCATGCCCTTAGTGAGAACGCAATTATGATTGATTTTGGCAAACAATTATCAATAGAAAAAAACGCACGTATTCTTACATTAGCTGAGCAGATTGCAAACAATCCATTCCTAGGGTTTGTGGAATCCGTTCCATCTTATACGACACTAACAGTCTATTATAATCCAATTAATTTTCACCAAGACTCTTTCAAACAGGTTTGTTTATTGCTTGATACTTATCTTACTGAAATGGAAGAAAATAATTATCAATCAAGAATTGTAACCATTCCAGTATGTTATGATGAATCATTTGGTTTCGACTTAGAAGAAGTAGCTTCACATAATAACCTTTCAACTGAACAAGTAATTAACTTACACCAAACCAATGAATATCATGTCTTTTTTTTAGGATTTACACCTGGATTCCCTTTTTTAGGTGGTATGGATGCTAGAATTGCAGCGCCAAGAAAGAAAATACCACGAACCAACATTCCTGCAGGTTCTGTTGGTATTGCTGGACAGCAGACTGGAATCTATCCAATTGCCTCCCCTGGAGGATGGCAAATCATCGGTAGAACACCAATGTCTTTACTACAAATAAAGCAACAACCACCTACTATGCTCAAACCTGGAGATAAAATAAAGTTTCAATCAATTTCAAAACAAGCGTTTCTAAACTTTACTTCAAGCTAAAAGGGGGTTAAACAATGGGAATTCGAATTATTGAAGAAGGCTTACTAACGACAGTTCAGGACTTAGGCAGATTTGGTTATCAATCATCCGGATTCTCAGTTAGCGGGGCAATGGATTCCTGGGCAATGCAGCTTGCTAACATCATCTTAGACAATGACAAAGGTGAGGCAGTACTTGAAATGAGTTTTATCGGCCCAAGTATTACATTTGAAGCGGACATGATTATTTCACTTACAGGGGCTGACATGTCACCAAAAATCAATGAAAAAGTAGTGAAGAACGGGAAACCACTTTCAGTAAAAAATGGGGATACGTTAACGCTTCGAACAGCCAAAAGTGGTATTCACTGTTATCTAGCAATTAAGGGTGGGCTTGATTTACCTAACTTCTTAAATAGTAAAAGTACATCGTTACGAGCTCAAGTTGGTGGTTTCCACGGAAGAAAATTAGTCGTTGGAGACATCATTCCTATTTTGACACCTATCCAAGCTGCAAGTTTCAATTGGAGCCTCAGTCCCTTTCTTTTTGATTATATTAGTAGCAATGATTTAACGATTCGATTTTTAGAAGGTCGACAATATGACTGGTTCACTAATCAATCCAAACAACATTTTGAAACTGAAGCCTATCAAACGACAACTCAATCCGATCGAATGGGATATCGGTTAAAAGGGATGCCAATTCATTTTATTCATTCCAAAGAGCTGTTAACAGAAGCTACAACGTTCGGAACAATCCAAGTCCCAGCTAGCGGACAACCAATTATTCTAATGGCTGATCGTCAGCCAACAGGTGGCTATCCAAAGATTGGTCAAGTGATTAATGTTGACCTTGCAACACTTAGTCAAGTTCGACCGAGTCAATCTTTTACATTTTTGAAGTCTACATTAAAAGAAGCACAAACCTTAATGAATACTAGACAACAACAACTTTCAAGCTTACAAACTTTCTGTACTTTAAAATGGAAGGAATGGGATCGATGCAAATGATCGATGTGAATTGTGATATGGGTGAAGGGTTTGGAGAATATGTAATTGGTAATGATCAGGAAATTATTAACTATATATCGTCTGCTAACATTGCCTGTGGCCTTCATGCCGGCGATCCCGCAATAATGGATCAAACGGTCAAACTTGCTAAAAAAAACCAGGTAAACATCGGTGCACACCCTGGTCTTCCAGACTTAAACGGATTCGGTCGAAGAATAATGAAGATAACACCGACAGAAGCTTTCAGGTGGGTTACCTATCAAGTGGGCGCATTAAATGGCTTTGTTCAAGTCAATAATGAGCAGCTCCATCACGTTAAACCTCACGGGGCTTTATATAACATAGCAGCAACCGATGCTTCGATTGCCGAGGCGATTGCTGAAGCTGTCTATCAAATTGATCCTAGGCTTATTCTATACGGTCTGTCTAACAGTCACCTAACAAAAGCTGGCGAGAAAATTGGTTTACCCGTCTATCATGAAGTATTCTTAGACCGCACCTATCAAGATGACGGGACACTTACTCCTAGAACAGAGCCAAATGCTTTAATAACTAATAAAGAACGAGCGATTGAACAATCGATTACTATGATCAAAAAACAACAAGTAAACTCGGTTAATGGAGTTAAAATTCCGATTAAGGTTGATTCCATATGCATTCATGGAGATGGACCAAATGCACTGGAATTTGCTCATTATCTATACCAACAGCTCATATCCGAACGGATTCAACTAAAGTAACACCTTTTTTGGATTCGATAATAGGTAAACTTATTAGACTTACCAATCATTTTCTTAATAGTCATGACAATTGACGGTTTTAGACTTTTTTTAGCAACATAATATAAAGTGTTGATCACTTCGGGCAAGCTGATCTCCTAGTTTAAAACTTTCTTCGAACCATCAGTTCATTCTGATGGTTCGCTTTTATTCCTTTAAAAATCTAGAATAGGACAAACTAGTAGCTACATAAAATTAAAAAACTATTAATTAGACACCTTCCTCGAAACATTCCTTATCCTAGATTAAAGAAAGGAATGAGTTATATATGATAACCTACAAATTCATTCCCGCAACTAAAATTAATGCTTATTATATTGAAGATATTGATAAAGATATTGCAAAAAAAAGAATGATAGCTTTAAAGCAGTACTCTACTGCCATTTTAACAATTGAGGAACACAACGGTGTCTATTTTCTTATGAGCGGATTTAAATTTTTTGATGCATTGTATAAATTAAATCAAACACAACCAATTCCATGTAGAGTAATTAATGAAAATTGCAACAATGAATCAACCAGAATCTTAAAAATCCTTAACCAAGGAATTAACCGCGAATCTACAAGCTGGAAGTTCAAATATGAAATGATAGTAAAATTAACCAAGTATAGTAGTATCTTACCTTCTGAAATTGCTACCTTTATTAACAAGGAAATTTCCTATGTTACTAATTATATGGTCGAAGAAGAAGTACCAAATAGCTATAAACAAAAAGCTATAAACTCGAATAAAACAGATCTGATAAACGAAGTTCAACGACATCCAGCGATACCAGACGACCGTAAACAAGACTTCTTCGACTTAGCCATCGCTGAAGAACTAACTCATCTCAAACTGTATTTAACAACTAGCTATTATAATCTAAGCTTCTACGGAATCTATGCCCATCCATATGCCTCATACCGAATTGTCTATTAAGGAACAATCAAGGTTAATGTATTCATTCACTTTTAACCACACATCTCGTCAATTTACTTTCCTATTATTAAAATAGGAAAGCTTATCTATTTTCTTACAAATAAAACCGGAGCAAATCTCACAGATGTGAAATTTGCTCCGGTTTAGTTCGTCTATTTAGATAAGTGTTTCAATTTCACTTTCTTCTTTCAAATCTTCAATAATTGTACCAAGTGCATTTGATCTTTGTTGTTTAACTAACTCATTTTCAATTTGATCTTGAACATCTTCAAGTGGTGGAGTTTCTTCGCCTTGTTGGCTTTTTAGTTGTTCATAGTATGCATCAACTTCTTCTTGACTAACTTCAATATCTGGTACTTCTTCTGCCATATATTGATTTAATCTAATCTCATAAGCTAGTTGCTCTTTTAACGAATCCTCAGTTAAATTAAGCGTTGTAAGTTGTTCTTTAAACTGTTCATCACTCTCAAACTGTGATTTAATCTGCTCTAAACTGTCTTCAACCTCAGAGTCAGATACTTCGATTCCTTTTGAATCTGTCTCTTGCAATAATAGTTCTTGTTCGATAAGACTAGTTATCGTTTGTTCCTTCACCTGCTCAGTATTACTAGTGTCCTGACCATACTGTTGAAACATTAATAACGTTTGACTATACATTTGGTTGTATTTTTTTCCAATAATTTCTTCACCATTAACTGTTGCAACAACTTTATCTTCATCTATAGTTTCTACTTCTGGAGCCTCTGCCTCTTTAGAAGCTTCATCTTTTGAAGTATCCTCTTCGGTTGTACCTTCTTCCGTATTTTCTGCTGTTTTATCTTCTGCATTTTCTTCGTCGTCACTGCATGCCACTAGAAGTACACTTAAACCGGCAATAGCGAAAATCATTAACAATAGTTTCTTCATATAAAAACCTCATTCCCTTTTTATCATGTCCTACTATTTAAACACGCATTGCTATGCATTTGCAACCAATGCCCTTCTCAGAGAGGCCTAACGAAACACTATCAATCATTTAAACATGTCAAAATAGTGTAATTAACCTAAGAAGATTGCACCATATCCTAATGCCGCTAAGATTACAAAAGCTGGATGCACTTTTAATTTTTCCATTAGTACAAAACTGATTACCGCAATTAGTAGCATTTGCCCGAGTCCTGAGTCTTGGTAAGATGTCTGGAAAAAGTTAAATGCCATGACACCTAACAAGATAGCAATTGTTGGCCTGATTATCATTGTCATTTTTTTTACCTTTGGCGAATCCTTAAATTTCATTAGGATTGTTAATAGGACAATCATTAAAATGAGTGAGGGAGCGACAATAGCAAATACTCCAATGAATGATCCCAAAACGCCGCCCTGTTCATAACCAATATAACCGGCCATTTTTGTTGCTATTGGTCCTGGCAAGGCATTTGCCATTGCTAGCATCTCACTAAATTCATGAACAGATAACCAACCGAAACGATCGACTACTTCATTTTCAACTAACGGTATTGAAGCTGGACCACCACCATAACCGACAATCCCTGGTATAAAAAACGCCAGAAATATTTCCCAATAAATCATTATAATTGTCCTTTCTCTACCTCAGACTTATCAGTTTCCTCTTTTTCAATTGGTTTTACTAAGGCATATAGCAGAAGAATCGCAATTAAAATTCCTGGGTGTAAACCTGCCCATTCAATGAACAGTAAGGACGCAATCGCTAAAAAAATCGTTTTTATCCAACCGAGTCCACCCTTTGCATTTTTTAAAAAGCTATAGGTTAATACTGCTAACATAACACCAACAACAGGTACAACAGCTTGTGTCATACCGCTAACCCAAGGTTGGTCACTCATCGACGATAAAAATGTCAAAAGTGCGATTAATAGTAAAATGGTAGGTACAATTGTTGCCAGTACGGCGTTAATCATTCCGACAATTCCAGAAACTCTATACCCAATATAGCCCGCCATTTTTGTTGCTATTGGTCCTGGCAATGAATTCCCAAGTGCTAGCACATTAGCAAACTCTTCATTATCCATCCACTGATATTTATCGACAACTTCCTTATGAACAAGAGGGATTGACGACGGACCTCCACCGTAGCCGAGCATACCCACTCGAAAAAAAGCAATAAAAATATGCCATTGCTTCATCTAATCAAATCCTTTAACTTGGCTCTTCTTTTATGAAAACTAATAGGATACCATTTTTTCATTTTTCGTTGCCTCCGTACCGCTATAAAGTGTACCTGTATTGTTATTTCGCCAAATAATTTCCTAACCGAATGTATGTATATCTAGTATAACCTTGACGACATGTCCCATTCGCTCCAATTTCAGAGTAATTGGACAGAAAAATCTGTTTCAACTATTACTCTTTTACCTTTCATCCGTTGCCACCTTGATGCAACTACCATCCCTTAGTTTACTAAACTTAACATTCACCAGAGAAAGGCTTGGGTAATCAAAGTTACGGATGTAGAAATTGTCATCCGTGTACTTTGCTCCACGAAGACATATGTTTAATTGATTAGAAATAGTTTCATTTACACTATTCTTTATTAAATAATAACTTTTACTTGAATTATATAAGAAAATTCAAGTCAATAATACAGAGGTGTGAAATTATGTATAATTCCTCTCTACCCTTCCACTACTTGGCACTCACAAAAAAACTGTAACACCTATTAAAAATAAGTGTTACAGTAACTAATTAATCTGCTGTTTTGCACGTTGAATTTTGTATGACAACCTGTCAAATATTTGATATAGCGTGAAAGCTAATACACTACCGAAAATCAAAATAAATATCGGTACAAAATAAGTTATCACAACGGCAATACCAATTACAAAAATGCATAATAGTGTATGAAAAATGTAACTAATTGAAATAAACAACGCATTTTTAATAGAATGCAAAATGCTAAGTTCATAGTTAGCTAGCACAAAAAATATATAGACTGAAGTAAATGAATAAAGTATTGTTACAAAGATCAGCAGAGTTAATAGAATCATTCTTCCAGTAAATTCATATTGTAAAAGAATTGTATAGTCCACATACAAAATTATTGCTGCAATCCCCCACAAAATACCGATTAAAAAACTCTTCTTAAAGTTAGCTTTAAATTCTTTAATAAACAGGGAAAGAAGTCCTGCCTCTATACCTTCTGATGTCCACTTTCGGACTACTCCAAGTAAGGCGGTTGTGCTTGGAAATATCGTTATAATAGGCAAACAAAAAATTATCCAGAGAATGTTTATCAATAAAAAATGGGTAAAAATATCTAATATGCGTAAAAATATATTCTCTGACTTATCCATATAATCATCCTCTAGTTTTCAGCTGCACGAAACTATTAGTTCCAGCTAAACATGATTTTCGAATAATTAATTCTGGATCAACTAAAACAGAACTAGGATCCGTATTACTATTGATCAAATCATGTAACATGTGAGCAGCAAGCCTACCCATTTTATCCTTGTCTTGTTTTACAGTTGCAAGGGGTGGATCACTGTACCTACACGCCTCTATATCGTCACAACCAATTATTTTTATCTCATCAGGGATTTTTAAATCCGCTTCTTTTATTGCCCTAACAGCCCCAAGAGCCATCATATCAGAGGCTGCAAAGACTGCTTCTGGATATGGATGTATATGAAGGATTCGTTTCATCGCATTGTATCCGCTATCCTCAAAATAATCACCATACTGTAGCCAATCGTCCCTAAATGTCATACCAAATTGGTTCATATAATTAATAAATCCTTCTTTACGAATGTTAGATATAATTGAATCCTCGGGACCACCTATAAAGGCTACTTCTTTGATTGAATTCAAGTAAAAATATTCAATTACTTTCGCTGAAGCCTTATTATTATCGGTTGTGACAAAGCTAGATTTTGGACCCTTAAGCTCAATATCAACTCCAACACACGGAACATTACTTTGATCTAGTTCATAGACAGCTTCTTCAAGGTGTTCCCCAGCAATCACTAAGCAGCCATCCAACTGGTAATGTTTGCATCTTCTGAGATAATCTTCTTTATCATTACTAAACTGATTGTTTGAAAAGATTAAAATATCATATCCCAACTTGCCAATTGCCGTCTTAAATGCATTTATGACCTGATTGAAAAAAGGGTGATTGAATTCCACATTCACTTCACCGGCATAAATTAATCCAATCAGATTAGACCTCTTTGTTGCTAATGATTTAGCAGAAAAGCTTGGTTTATAACCCGTGTCTTCAATTATTTTCATTACTCTACTTATTGTTTTTGGACTTATGCTTCCGGTATTATTAATTACCTTGGATACTGTTCCTGGTGATACCCCAGCCATCCTTGCAATGTCTTTTATCGTAAGCTTCATAGGAATCCCTCTGCTTTTAATGTTCTATTTTAGCTTTTTACCGCCCCTTCAGTCAAACTGGATATGAATAATCGATTTAGAAGAAGGAATACGATAATCAGTGGTACTGTTGCCCAAAATGTTCCTGATAAAATCATTCCGTTATCACGAACATAGTTATCAATTAAGCCACGTAATGCAACCTGAATCGTATAAGAAGATTGATCACGTAATACGACTAACGGCCATAAGAAATCGTTCCACACATACATAAATTTAATAATCGCTAGCGTTGCGAAAGCTGGAATTATAACTGGAACTGCAATGTTCCAGTAAACTCTAAAGTTTGTGCACCCGTCCATTTTAGCAGCATCTACTAGTTCATCCGGCACATTACTACTAATGTATTGCCTCATCCAGAAGATACCGAATGCATCAATCATTCCTGGAACGATAATTGCTTTCAAATCATTTAACCAATCTAGTTTTGTGATGATAATATATTGCGGAATAAGTCCAAGCTGTGGCGGAATCATCATCGTAACTAAGATAGCAATAAATAAAATATTTTTTCCTTTGAAATTAAACTTAGCGAATGCAAAACCCGCTAATGAACATAAGAATAACACACCAATTGTTATAACGGAAGAAACGATCAGTGAGTTCCAAACAGCTCCGAAAAAATCAATTGTATTGATTACATTTGTAAAGTTTGTTACTAACTCTGCACCTGGGATGAACGCTGGTGGAACACTATTAATTGCGCTATTCTCATTTGTTGCCATCACAAACATCCAATATAACGGAAAAATCGACAGGATCGAAGCGATGGTCAGAAGTATATAAACAAACATTTTAGCTGGTGAAATTTTTTTAGGTTTATTTTTTTTAGTCATCTGCTAAGCCCTCCTTATCGCCCAATCCGATTTGCAATAAATACGTTAATTGACGAAATGATAATGATGATAAAAAATAAGATAATCGCTGCAGCAGAAGCTGGACCAAATGCCAAGTTTGTAAATGCTTCACGATATAGATAAAGAACAACTGTGATACCTTCTTCTCGATAAGTTCTGCCAATAAAAATTAGTGGCTCTGTGAATAACTGTAATGCACCAATTGTTGATGTGAACACGGTTAGAATAATAATCGGCCGTAACATTGGAATCGTTATATACTGGATTTTCTGTCTGATTGTTGCTCCATCAATCGTAGCCGCTTCATATAAATCATTTGGAATACCTTGTAAGCCTGCTAGATAAATAATCGTGTTATACCCAACCCAACGCCAGAACACCATGGTAGAAATCGCTACTTTTACGCCCCACTCTGTTGTTCCCCAACTAATTGTATCAACACCGAATAATCCCACAATAATATTTACCAATCCAAAATCTTGGTTGTTAAACATAATACCAAAAACAATTGCAACCGCTACAGTCGAAGTAACATATGGCATAAATATTGATACTCGGAAAAAACTTTTTGCTTTAATTAGTGTTGAATTAAGTGCATATGCTAAAATTATACCTATTATTAATTGCGGAATTGTCCCTAATACCCACATATATAGTGTATTAGTTAATGATTTCCAAAAAAGTGGATCAGTTAATATCCATTTAAAGTTTTGAAATCCAACATACTCCATTGCACCAAGGCCATTCCACTTTTGAAATCCAAGGTAAAAACTGAAAAGAATTGGAAATAACCCGAAAATTGCGAACAAAATAAAGAATGGTGAAATATATAAATATCCAGAAATAGCCTCTTTTTTCTTTTCACTAAAAAACGATTTTTTCTTAGATGGAGGTATTTGTCTTTGCTCCTGCGTTTGGACTTGTGCCACTTTCTAACTCTCCTTCCATTGATTTCAAGCGGTCTATGGATAAACCACGGACCGCCCGATCATCAACATTACTGTCTTTCTAATTGTGTTTCAATATTCTTAACTAATGTTTCCCATTCTTCTTGTGGATCTGCTCCCCCGGAAGCAACATTTGCAAGTGCTTCTGTAATGGCTGTATTAACAATTGAATAGTTAACACCCATATAGACTGGTTTCACAGATTTTGCTGCATCCGCAAATATTTTTGCAGTTGGAGCTCCACTGAAATATTCATCTGTTGTTGCTAGGAATTCTTCATCTTCATAAACACTTGGTGCTGATGGGAATAACCCATTGTTATGGAATGACTTTAATTGTTGTTCAGGAGCTGTTAACCAAGCAATGAAATCATATGCTTCTTGTGGTTGCTCGGATTCTTTTGGTATAGTTAAGAACGAACCACCCCAGTTACCGGCACCTTCAGGAATAGTAGTTAATGACCATTTGCCTCCAGCATCAGGAGCATTACCTTTAACGTTTGCTACCATCCATCCTGGTGCTCCAGGCATTGTAGCATAGCTTCCATCAACCATTGCACTACCCCACTCAGGAGTCCAAAGTTGATTTTCTCCGATTAAACCCTCTTCGATCATTTTAGTAGTATAATCGTATGCTTCTTTTACAGTATCTTCTATAATTAGTTCATCTTCTTCATTAAAATATTGTTGATCATTTTGGTCTCTAAGTGCATTAAATACTAGTTCAGGAGCATCAGCAATCGGCTTTCCTGTCTCAGCTTTAATCGTCTTAGCTGCCTCATAATAGGCATCCCAAGTATCAATTTCAGCAGCAAGTTCCTCTGGATCGGTTGGGAAACCAGCCGCTTCTATTACATCCGTACGATAAAACATGGTTGTAGGACCAATATCAGTAGGCAATCCAAGCTGAAACGCACCATCTACACTTTGAGCCTGTTGCCACTTCCACTCAAGGAAATTACCAGCTACATCACCAGCACCATAGTCATTTAAATTATAGAAACGATCAGATGCTTGCATGAACTTCGCAACTTCACTAACCTCAATCATTCCTATATCAGGCGCTCCACTACCGGCTGAAATGGCTGTGAATAAATTATTATGAACATCTGCCATTTCACCTTCATTAAGGTTAATTGTCACATTTGGATTCAGTTCTTGATATTCTTCAATTAACACATCATAACCCGTACTTCCAAATACCGAGAAATCTAAGGTTACTGCTTCTTCGCTACTCGCTTCGTCATCATTACTTCCGCTGTCACTTGTACTCTCGTCACTATCATTACTACCATCATCACTTGTACTACTGTCATCACTACAGGCAAATAAAGCAACTACAAGCATAGAAAAAACTACTAACATTAACCATTTTCTCATGATTTCCTTACCCCCGTTTTCATATTTTCATAGTAGAAACAATTACAACTACAGATTTCCTATTTTTTCTGAATGAATAAGAAAAATAGGAAAGCGGTTTCTTTACGACTTAAAAAAAGAAGACTATAATGCCCCTGCTGTTAATTGTAATCGCTTACTAACTAGATTATATTACCAAATTATTACTTAATCAAGCTTTTTATTCCAAAAATGATTAATAAATTATTTTTATAAAGAAATCGGTTTCTTTATTGTTGCAAGTTAACAATTAGTTTTTTCCTTGTTTCCTAACAACCATCTGTCACCATGATTATTCAAAAATAAGAAAAGCGCAGGCACCTTGCTCACCCTAAGGCAATAAGGCAAGCCTCGTCGCCTGAGTTCTTTGCAGGCAGAGAGGATTAACTTAAGACCTCAGGCAAGATAGGCATCAGAGCCAGACGTGGCTAACTTAGTAATTAATTGTCCACACCAGACAATAAAAAAAGGCCTTTCGGCCTTTCATTTATCTTGAATAATCACTTATCAATTTTAGCAATAGTTCTTGTTTCTTTAACCATCTCGGATTTGCAAAGTGGACATTTCGGCTCTTCATCAAAGGAGAAGCTTTCTCTCATCCACCCAGCACAAGATTCACTAGTACACGACCATACCACTGTTTCAACTTCTGGTACTGGTTCCCTTTTATTATTATAATAAGCCATAACACATCTCCCTTTCTGGGTTCTGCTTTCTATTATACCTTATTTTCTGACAAAAACAAAACAGGGTATTTAACAGGAATTTAATGATTAAAAATAATAAAAGGAATCGCTTATGTTAAAATAAGGTTAATGAATCATTCTTAAGAATGTAATTTCATAGTCGTCATTATTTTAAAAGCTATCAGGAGGATAACAGATGTCAAAAAGCTCGATTGGGCCGTTATTTGCAATAACTGAATGGATTACAAAATTTGCTTATGTTAATTTTTTATGGATTATATTTACTTTTGTTGGGTTAGTCTTCTTCGGTTTTTTCCCTGCGACAATAGCCATGTTTACCTTAATGAGAAAGTGGTTAATTGGTAATTCGGAAATCCCAGTATTTAAAACATTTTGGACGACCTATAAAAAAGAATTTATTAAAAGTAACTTAATAGGTCTGATTATATTCCTATTTGCTGGCATTGTATATGCTGATCTTCGATTTATGGAATCAAATCCAGATAGTTTGCTAATAATAACACAGATACCGTTGTACCTTTTTATCTTTACTTTTGTATTAACATTACTTTATCTATTTCCAGTATATGTTCACTACGATGTTAAAATTTATCAGATGTTTAAAAATGCGTTTTTGATTATGTTAGTTAATCCACTTTATAACTTAATGATGATCGCCGGTATTATTGTTACTTATTTTTCATTAACATTTATTCCAGGCCTAATATTTTTCTTCGGGGGTAGTGTTATGACCTATATTATTATGTGGCCATGTTACCAAGCATTCCAGAAAATTGAGCAAAAAAAGGAACAGATTTCTGAGGTTAATAGTTAAAACAAAAGAGGCTGGGACATAACCATCCAAAATAACGAAAAAAGGTTCCAATCATCATCGAAAGATGGTCGGAACCTTTTTTTGTTAAATTATTTTCAGGATTTGTTGCACTATTCGCATGCTTAGCGGTGTACTTTCTCAAATTCACCGCCATGAATGCAAACCCTAATTCATTTTCTACTTTCTTTTTTCCTCTCACAGACATACGAGTGAAATGCAAATTAGCCTTCAAAAATCCGAAGACTGGTTCCACATCTAAAGCTTCATCTGGTATCTGTTCCACTAAAGCATGGACAGCATAGGCGATATCATTTTCTTTCAATTTAATTTCTAAATCTAACGGCAAAATTACTTGATTTATGTTATAATCTTTAAACATAAGGATACCTCCGATAGTTATTGTGTGGTACTTTAATTTTATCAGAAGGTATCCTTTTTTACTTACTTAAATTGTTTCAATTTTATAAAAAAAGTTGCACCTCCCAACAATGCGTTGGAAGGTGCAACTTTTATTTTTTATCTGAGTTTTGTCCCAGCCTCTTTTTCTTCATTTAAAAAGTAGACTTACTCTAATAGAATCATTAAGTAAGTCTACTGATTTCGTCATATTAATTAACCTTTTACAGAACCTGCAGCAATTCCGTCTACAATACGATTGCTTAAGATAAAGAATGCGATTAAGACTGGAATAATACTAATCATTAGAGTTGCACCAATAGCACCCCAATCAGTCAAGTACTGACCGATAAAGTTCTGAATACCTACAGTTAATGTTTTATATTTATCTGAACTTATAAATGTATTTACAAATACAAACTCATTCCAGTTGTAAATCATGTTAATAATTGCTGTTGTTGATATAACAGGCATTGTCATAGGCAACGTGATTTGGAAGAAGATTCGATGAACAGAACAACCATCCATAACTGCTGCCTCTTCTACTTCACGTGGTAACGTGTAGTAGAAACCTAGTAAAATCATAATCGTTATCGGTAAGTTATACGCTGTGTACGTAAGGATTATTGATAACGGATGATCAATAAGGTTTAAATCTAGGAAAAATGAAAATAACGGAATCAAGGCGGAGTGAATCGGTACCATCAATCCTACCATGAATAGTCCAAGTACTAACTTGTTTAGTTTCCAATCCATCCGAGTAATTGCAAATGTAACAAAACTAGCAAAAAGTACGGTAAGAATAACAGCTGTTACTGTTACCCAAACACTATTAAAGAAGTAAGCACCGACACCGCCATCTACCCATGCCTTCAAGTAGTTGCCCCATTGTGGGTCTTTTGGCAAAGCAAATGGAGATGTACCAAACACTTCTGCGTTGGTCTTCAAAGAAAAGAAGAAGAGCCAAACGAGCGGATAAATTTGGAATAGAGCGACTGCCCCTAATACTAAATAGAGGAGGCCTAATCCAATTCGATTTCCTAAACTATTGTTGTATGATTTATTTTTTGTTTTTAAAGATGAATTTGACTTTGTCATATTAGCCCCTCCTTTTAGTATTGAATTTCTTCATTAGAAGCTGTTAATTTGCGAACTAACCATGTAATAATTAAACAAATTACTAATAAAGCGAAACCAACCGCACTACCATATCCAAAGTTATAGCTAGCGAAAGCCTCTTTATACATATACGACGCTAGTACTTCACTAGCTCCGTTTGGTCCTCCACCAGTCATTACATAGATTAAATCGAAGTATTTTAATGAACCTACTATAGCAAGAACGATAGTTACCTTTATTACACCAGCAATCAGTGGTAGTTTAACTTTATAAGCAATTTGTATAGGATTTGCTCCATCTATTCTCGCAGCTTCTACTAGCGATTCAGGAATACCTTTTAGAGCAGCTGAATAAATAATAATGTAGAAACCAGCGTACTGCCATATAATTGCAATAAAAATTGAAATTAGAACAAGCTTTGGATCAGCAAGCCAGGTTGGAGTATTCTCAACTCCGAATATTTCTAGTAAACTATTTAACATTCCATTGTTTGGATCATAAATCTTCAACCAAAGTTGAGCAATAGCCACTGAAGATAATAACATTGGAATTAAGTAAATTTTTCTTAATAACTCTGATCCCTTAAGTTTGTTTGCTAATACGAGGGAAATAACTAAATACCCCACTAAACTTAATGTTGAAAATGCCGCTAATAAAAAGGAGTGGTATGCACTATCCCAGAACTTGGCATCCTGCATTAGACCAATATAGTTTTCAAGTCCAATGAACGTCTTCGCGCCAATTCCATCCCATTCCATTAGTCCGTAGTATCCTGTCATAACAATCGGTACATAGACAAGAGCAAGAATTAGAATTAGAGCAGGTAAAGTGTACATTGCGATGATTAATTTATTTGACATTACTTGTTTCATAAATTCCCTCTCCTTCCTTATGATAAGTCAAAAAACTCGTGTTGAATTTTAAATCCACCTTTGGTATCGACTGTTAAAGTGCAGTAATCAAAGTAATGGCAGTTCGAAAGCGAATTGAATTTTCAGCTTCCAGTTTTCCCACCTTATAACCTTCAGTAGGAAGATGAGAAAACTGGAAGCTTCACCTAAAAGGTGAAGGGCATATCAGAGATATAAGATATGCCCTTTCCAATTTTATATCTATTTATTATTACTCTTCTTCAGCTGCAAGTGCGTCTTCTTGTTCTTTAGCAAATTCCTCTGGAGAAACTTCGCCGCCAAACAATGCTTGAATCATATTTAAGTGCACTTGTGCAACACTAGCACTCATTTGAACATCTGCATAAAGTGTAATGTTTGATGCTTCGTTAAGATCATTTAGAACGTCAATATACATGTCTGGAAGTTCCACATTTTCTGTATCCACTTTAGTTGCTGGGATTACACCTGCATTTGATACAGCTTGCTCTCCCCATTTCTCAACAAAAAATGATACAAAATCTTTCGCTTCATCTTTTACTGGTGAATCTTCTGCTACAAACAATCCAACACCAGGGCCACCTACATAACTATTCTTATCCCCTTTTCCATCAACAGTAGGGAATTTGAAATATCCAACATTATCTCTGAATTCCTGTGGATTGTTTTCATCAGTAGTCCACTGAGGAAGATCCCATGTTGCCATTAGATACATAGCTGCTTGCTCGTTAATAAAGTAACCTTTTGCTTCATCATTTGCCAAACCGTTATAGCCTTTTACAAATCCACCCATATCAACTAGCTCTTGAACTTTTGCTGCTGCCTCAACTAAAGCAGGATCTTCAAAGCTACCAGAACGATTGATTGCATTAGTAAGAGTTTCTGCTCCACCAATACGATCAGCTAAATACATGTACCACATAGAACCAGTCCAGCTATCCTTGTTACCTAGAGTAATTGGAATAACGTCATTATCAACAAAAGTTTGAACAGCTGCCTTTAGCTCTTCAAAAGTTTCTGGTATTTCTACACCGTGCTCTTCAAAAATAGCTTTATTGTACATAACTGGAGTAATGTTTAACTCAAGTGGTAAACCATAAGTTGTGCCATCAATAGCATAAGCTTCTGCTGTACCAGGTACGAATGAATCACTGTGATCGTTTTCAATAATGTCATCTAAAGGTGCAAACATATCTCCACCAACATATGGGTCTAAGAATCCAGCTGCCCAAGTCATACCAACATCAGGTAGTTCATTGGAAGAAGATAGTACCTTTAATTTTTCTTTGTACTGCTCATTACCAAGAATTTCTGTTTCAACTGTAATTCCTGGATTTGCTTCTTCATACTCTGCAATAATGTCATTAACGATTAAATGGTGCTGCCTTGAACTTCCTTCAGGCCATAAGTGCATAAAATTAATAGTTTTTTCTTCTACATCTGAACCGCTTTCATTATCTGAATCATCAGATCCACTAGCTCCGTCATCTTCTGAACCACTAGCACAACCTGCTAGCGCTATCATTAATATTGCAATCAATCCTAAAATAAACGGAAACGCTTTCTTATTCAATATAA
The DNA here is from genome assembly GCF_020404745.1 of Aquibacillus saliphilus. Lineage (GTDB taxonomy): Bacteria > Bacillota > Bacilli > Bacillales > Amphibacillaceae > Aquibacillus > Aquibacillus saliphilus. The sequence continues at coordinate 54,731 of NZ_JAIZAP010000012.1, read as the reverse complement.
TTACCCCCTATATGATGTCTTAACTACAACCTTAGTTTATCATCACATTTAAGGGGGCGTAAGGTAACTATGATTGGGTAAAATACTACTATCTTTAGAAATCGCTTTCATTCCCTTTACGATAACTGCTTGGAGTCAATCCTTCGTATTGCTTGAACAGTTTTATGAAGTACTTCGATGTATTATAGCCCACTCTTTCAGCTATTTCGGTAACTGGTAGGGTTGATGTTATTAGAAGATTCTTGGCATATTGAAGTCGGGTTCTTGTTAGATACTCGCTAAATGTCAAATTTGTTTGCTCCTTAAATAAGGCACTAAAGTAACTGGCGTTTAAATGAACATGATCTGCAACTTGTTTTAATGTAAGCTCTTCACTGAAATTTCCATCAATATAAAGCAATGCATCTTTAATTGAATTCGTATAATTTGAATAGCTTTCCTCATAATTTATATCAATGAGCTTACCGTCTGCTACTTTTTCAATCATGCCAGTCCTTGTTTGTCTTTGCTCAACCTGTAAGGCTTGTTCTACTGCCTCAACTAATTTTTGTTTACTAACGGGTTTAAGTAAATAATTTACGACTCCTAGTCTAAGTGCTTCTTGTGCATATGAGAATTCTGAGTAGGCTGATACAATGATTACGACAGGATTTCTATTATGTTCTTTTAATGTTTCTAGTAATTTTAATCCAGTAACTTCAGGCATGCGAATATCGGTAAGCATCAGGTTAATTTTATTGGAGCGGACTATTTCAATCGCTTCCGCTCCACCCGCAGCACTCAAAATTACATGTTTACCATCGGACCATTGTTCCAATGTTTTTTTAAACCCCTGCCTTATCCTTGGTTCATCATCCACGACTAAGATTGTTTTCTGATTCATCCATTTTACCCCCATTAATCGGTATTTCAAAAGAGACACTTGTCCCTATATTCATCGTGCTCTTAATGACTAACCCGTCTAACTGTTCATCTTGATAGTACAACTGAAGTCTTTTTTGAACGTTTGTGATTGCGATACCATTCCCTTTAACAGAAGAAACCCCACCTTCACTAATTGATCTATAGAGCCATTCAATTTTTTCAGGGTCCATTCCCGGTCCGTCATCTGTCACTTTAATCTTTAAATAACCTTTATTTTCAGATTCCTCGACAATGATTGACACCATGCACGGATTAACCGTGTTACCCGCACCATGCAGAACTGCATTTTCTACAAGTGGTTGAATCAATAGTTTTGGAATTTGAACCGACTCCCATTCGCTAGGAAGAACTTGTTTCCATCCAAGTCGGTTTCCGAAACGCAATTTCATTATTTGCATATATCTTTCAATATGTTCCATTTCTTCTTTAATACTAACCCATTCTCCTTTATTGATATGTGTTATTGTGTACCTAAACAGTTCCGACATCGCAAGTACAAGTTCAGCGAGTTCCTCTTCCTCCTTCTCCTCTAACGACCAATAAAATGCATCTAAAGTATTAAACAAAAAGTGTGGATTTATCTGGGCCTGTAAAGCTTTCAATTCTGTTCTACTCCGCGTTAACTCTTTTTCATACACCATTTGGATTAAATGATTTGTTTCTTCAACTAACTGATTGTACGTATTATTTAATTCATTAATTTCATTTGTTGATGAACTCTCAGGATTCACTGTCAGAATTCCTTCACTTGCCTGTCTCATGGCTGAGGTTAATTTAATAATAGGACGTGTAATTATTGTTGATAAAAAGAAAGAGAAAATAACGAAAATAACAATACCAACAATCCCTGAAACAATAATGACCGTTCTTACTACTGAAATCCCTTGGGTTAGCGCGCTAACCGGAGATAGAATAACTAATGTCCAGTCAGTGATACTAGAAGTCTGTCTAGTTAACATATAATCTTCACCATTAATCTGGATTGTATCTCGTTCATTAGATAAGACATCGTCTATATCACCAGTATAGTTTGAAACAATCGGATTTGAATTTTTATCAACTAAAACAGTATATTCGTTAGCTTCAGACTTTGTGGCATCGTTAAGTTGAAAATAGTTTTTATTAATACGGACTAATAAATAACCACCATTTGTAAAATCATGATTCATTAGACTTACACGCCTAAGGGCTAAATAATAGTCAGAATCTACTGCATCTTCTCCAATCCAGACTAATCTTCCTTTCTTGCGATGAGCCTCGCTCACATATTCCGGATTGACCTGAGTTGTTAAATATTCATCACCAAGCGGGACAATTTTACGGTAATTTTTCGTATATAATTCTACAGCATAAACTCCATCCGCATTGGCATGAAGTGTATTAACAATATCCATTAATGATTGCCTTTGATTGAATGTTGCCTGAATTCCCGAGAATTCACCTAATAAAAGCTCTTGTACACTCCCATTTGTTGCAATCTGCTTTGTTGATAAATTTATTTGCTCATAGAGTGATTCAAAACGACCACTTGTTTCAATTGCAACCTGCTCCATTTGTTCTTCTGCATTATCCTTCAATATCATTGATACACGGTTATAAGTCAAAATTCCTACTATAACTAATACGATAAGCATAACAAATACAAATACAATCAATATTTGATTACGTAACGTATTCCATTTTCTAAATAAAGATAACAATATAAGTCAATCCTTCTTTAATCACTTTTATTCACTATTCGACAAAATCTTATTTAGAGTTTACCATGAAAAATAAATTGTTACCTTAATAATCTAGTGCACCAGATTAGAAATAAACTATACTAAATATTTTCTCTATAAATTGACTCACTTATATTTTGTAAAAAGTAAATGAATGAGAAAAATAAGTGCTCCTAAAATTATATTTAAGAACACCTATTTTCTATGCAATATGTAAAACCTTACAAATTTTAATGAAAAATATGCGTTGCTATATTAGTAGAAAGAGGAGGCAAATTAGATTAATCCAATTAATCCAATCTACCTCCTAATTATACATCTACATTTTTTCTTGTTGATCGTCTTTCACTTAGTAGAAGCGTTTAATTTCTAAAGTCCATCAACTGTTTGTTCAAATCCGCGGTTTGAACATAAACTTGCTTATAAACTTTAAACAGTTTTTCATACTTTTCTACATTTTCTTTATTTGGTTGATAGACTTCAGCTTCTGTTAAAAATGCATCTGCGCATTCCTCAAGTGAAGAAAACCATCCAGAACCAAATGCTGCTAACATCGCTGCGCCCATTCCCGGTCCTTGTTCACTAGTTAGTTTTACAATTTTGGCATCGAAAATATCTGCCTGCATTTGCAACCATTCTTCATTTTTTGCACCGCCACCGATTGAATAAATCGTGTCAATTGTTTTACCACTTTTTCTAAAGATATCAATTGACTCATTTAAAGAAAACGTGATTCCTTCTAATACAGAACGAGCAAAATCTTTTCTCTTATGTGAGCTATCCATCCCGATGAAGCTTGCTCGTATCGACGAGTCTGCATGTGGCGTTCTTTCGCCAACAAGATATGGAGTGAACAATAGCCCATTAGATCCTACAGGTACAGTTCCCACTTCATTCAGTAGTGTATCGAAGTCTTCATCTTCTGCAAAAGTATTTTTAAACCAGTTCAAACTATGTCCTGCAGACAACGTTACACCCATCGTATAGTAGGCATTTGGTGCACTATGGTTAAAGTAGTGGACTTTACCCTCGTAATCTTTATCACCATTTTCCTCATAGGAAAGCACAACTCCTGAAGTACCAATACTTGCGAATGTCTTTCCAGGTGAAAGAATGCCTGAGCCTATTGCCCCACATGCATTATCGGCTCCACCAGCAAATACATCTGTTGTTGCCACAAGACCAGTTTGGTTAGAAAAATCAGCAGTTATTTTACCGACATTGTCATGTGAGTTAACTAGTGGTGCACAAATTGAAATATCAATACCAAGTAGGTCACATATTTCTTTGCTCCACTTTTTTGAACCTACATCTAACAAGCTAGTTCCAGCAGCATCCGAGTACTCCATTTGCAGCTTCCCAGTAATACGGTAGCGCAAGTAGTCCTTAGGAAGTACAAATGTCTTAGCTTTTTGATAGGTGTCTGGTTCATTTTCCTTCACCCATAATATTTTGGGTAACGTAAATCCTTCTAACGCCAAGTTTTTTGTAATAGAAATAAATTTTTCCTTACCAACCTGATCATAAATATCCTGACACTGTTTAGTCGTGCGCGTATCATTCCATAAAATAGCGTTGCGGAGAACGTCATTGTTCTCATCTAGTAAAACTAAACCATGCATTTGTCCAGAAAAACTCAATCCTTCGATATCATTTATTTCTCCATCAAATGTTTCAATAAGTTCAGCAATTCCGGCAGTAGTTTGACTTACCCATTCCTCGGGATCTTGTTCGCTGTAACCTGTTTTCTCTTGAATTAGAGGATAGGATTTAGAAACTTCATGCGCTACCTCTCCATTCTTATTCACAAGTAGAAGCTTGACAGCACTTGTTCCAAGATCGACACCAATTACATATTTCATCAGAGCACCTCTTTTCATAAATTAACACTAGATTCCTCAACGACCACTACCCACACTTATGTTTCTTATAAGTGTGGGTGATTTGGACGCTGACAATGAGATTATCAACCACTAAGGTCAGTTATTTCTACTTACTTTCCAGCGTAAGCTCTTAATAGATACTGGTTAATTGTTGCTTTAATACTTTCTAAGCGACCAGATTTGTTTGTTATCTCAGTTAACCCAAGTGCATGTTCTTCTAGTTTTTTGAAGTCTGTTTTTCCTTCAACAATATCTAAACCAACGCCACTTGTATAGCTCTTATAACGATCTTCCATAAGGTTTTCAAATACTTTATCTTCAATTAGTTGGTTAGCAACTTTGTAGCCTACTGCAAATGAATCCATACCAGCAATGTGTGCGTGGAATAAATCATCTGTCTCAAATGAACCTCTTCTTACTTTCGCATCGAAGTTCAATCCACCAGCCCCAAGTCCACCATTTTTAATGATTTCATACATAGCTAATGTAGTTGAATACAAGTCTGTCGGGAATTCGTCTGTATCCCAACCAAGTAGTGGGTCACCTTGGTTAGCATCTACAGACCCTAAAAGTCCGTTAACCCTGGCATAGCGAAGCTCGTGTTCAAATGTATGACCAGCTAGTGTAGCATGGTTCGCTTCAATGTTAAATTTGAAATGTTTTTCTAAACCATAGTTTTGTAAGAATGCATGTCCAGTTGCAACATCAAAGTCATACTGGTGTGTTGTAGGCTCTTTTGGTTTTGGTTCAATTAGGAACTGAGCATCAAAGCCAATTTCTTTCGCATAGTCTACTGCCATGTGGAAGAAACGTCCAAGATTATCTTGCTCTAGTTTCATGTCTGTGTTTAATAGAGTCTCGTAACCTTCACGACCACCCCAGAACACATAATTCTCTCCACCAAGCTCTTTACCAATTTCTAATTGCTTTTTCACTTTTGCTGCAGCATAAGCATACACATCTGCATTACTAGAAGAAGCAGCACCGTGAACGAACATTGGATTTGTGAAATTATTAGCAGTGTTCCAAAGCAATTTCACTTTACTATCCTTCATGTAATCTTTTATCATGCTAACAATAACATCAAGGTTTTGATTTGATTCTTTTAATGTGCTACCTTCTGGTGCAATATCAATATCATGGAAACAGAAATATGGTACACCTAGTTTTTCGAAAAACTCAAAAGATGCTTCAACACGCGCTTTTGCTAAATCCATTCCAGTGTATTGGTGCCAAGGACGGATTGCAGTTCCAGCTCCAAATGGATCTGTTAAATCTTGCGTAAATGTATGCCAATATGCAACACCATAACGTAGATATTCTTCCATTGTTTTTCCGTTAATTACTTCCTCTGGATTGTAAAATTTAAATGCAAAAGGATTATTAGAATTTGGACCTTCATACTTTATCTTGTTAACGTTTTCAAAGTAAACCATAAAAAATTCCTCCATTTTATTATTAATTTGTAAAACTAACTAAATTATCAAGCTATGCATTTATTATAACAACGACTTTCAAGTTTGTCTAGTGGATAAACAAAGTTTATGATAAAATGAATTTTACAGAATATTATTGAATTTATCCTGAGAGCGAGTTGATTGTAAATGAATCAAACATGGAATCAACATGTTGTTAAAAAAGAAAATAAAACGTTAGTGCTAGAAAAAGTTAAAGAAAAAGCACCTATTTCACGGGCAGATGTTGCCCAGAAAACAGGTTTAAACAAAGGTACTGTATCATCTCTAGTTAGTGAGTTAATTACAGAACAATTAATTGATGAATCTGGACCTGGTGAATCTAGTGGTGGCAGAAGACCCGTTATGCTCCTTTTCAATCAATTGGCAGGCTTCTCGATTGGTATTGATTTAGGTGTGAATTACTTACTTGGTATCTTAACAGATCTTAATGGCAACATTATAAATGAAAAAAAAGTGAATTATGAAGAGTTCTCCTATCAAGAGATTGTTGATCAGTTATTTAAAATCATTGATGTTTTAACTTCTTCTGCACCACCAAGTCCTTACGGGGTAGTTGGTATTGGTATTGGTGTTCCTGGTATTGTCAGTAAGGAAGGAGAAATCTTATTCGCACCTAACTTAAATTGGAAACGAATTCATCTTAAACAAGTTATCGAAAAACAATACGAAATACCTGTAATCATTGAAAACGAAGCGAATGCAGGTGCATATGGCGAGAAAAAGTTTGGAATTGGTCAAAAGTTTGAGGATATTATTTACGTTAGTGTTGGCGTAGGTATTGGTGTAGGTCTGATTTTAAACGGGAAACTTTATAAAGGAAACAATGGTTTTTCTGGTGAATCAGGACATATGACAATAGAGATAAACGGTTTAGAATGTCGATGTGGCAATAACGGTTGCTGGGAATTGTATGCATCTGAGCAAGCACTGTTAAGAAGGGCAGAAAAATTAAAGATTCAGCCTCCTACGGGCGAGGAATTAACATTACAAACATTAAACCTTCTTGCAGAACAAAATGACGAGAAAGTTCTTAGATTATTCGAGGAAAATGGGGATTATTTAGGAGTAGGTATTACAAATATTGTTAATACGTTTAATCCTAATCAGATTATTATTGGTAACAGAATGTCGTCATCAGAAAAATGGATTAAATCTTCCTTGAAAAATAGAATAGATAAACATACTCTAAAGCAACATCAAAATGATTTAAAAATTGATTATTCACAACTTACCACACACTCCACTGCTTTAGGAGTTGCGGCTTTTACAATTGAGAATTTTTTAGAAGTGGACATTAAACTGTAGTTGTTTTGCAGTTAAATAAGGGGATGCACAAAAAGTATAATCCATCTAACTTCATTAGATATCCCCTTATTAACTATTAAATCACTTGGAAATTTGGTTGAATTGGAACAAAAAAACGCGACAAGAGACATACAAATCCCGTATCGCGTTATGAATTGCTAGCTATTTATTTACTATTTTCTACTGCGGCTCTTTCAATTGCAAGCCCCTGGGTATAACGTTCCATAAATTTTTCAAAACCCTCTACATCCTTAGGATCTGGGGACACAGTTTTACCCTCTTTATCAGCGAATACTGTTTTGTTTAAATACTCTTCCAACGTTTCATCATTCGCTTTGTTAGTCATATAAGATGCAAGTAGGGCGATACCCCATGCTCCGCCTTCTCCTGCAGTTTCCATAACAGAAACAGGCACATTAAAGGCAGCGGCCAAGAAACCTTGCCCTACACCTTCTGTCTTAAATAGGCCACCGTGACCTAAAATTTCATCCAATTTCACTTTTTCTTCTTTGATCAGAATATCCATACCTAGTTTCATTGCGCCAAATGCCGAAAATAAATGGACACGCATGAAATTCGCGAGATTGAAATTGCTGTCTGAAGAACGAACAAACAATGGACGGCCTTCTTCAAAATGGGTCATGTGTTCACCTGAAAGATATCCATACGATAATAGACCACCGCCATCCGGGTCTCCTTTTAGGGCTTGTTTAAATAAAGTTTCATATAACTTATTTGTATCCACATCAATACCCATTGTTTTTGAAAATTCCTCAAATAATCCGACCCATGCGTTAAGATCTGAAGAACAGTTATTAGAGTGAGCCATCGCTACCAGATTACCTGTTGGCGTGGTAACAAGATCAATTTCTGGGTGTACCTTAGACAAATTACTTTCCAGTACAACCATCGCAAATGCGGAAGTACCAGCAGAAACATTACCAGTACGTTTCGCTATACTATTCGTTGCAACCATACCAGTACCTGCATCACCCTCAGGCGGACAAAGTTTAATACCAGACTCAAGTTCTCCTGTTACATCCAGAAGTTTTGCACCTTCTTGTGTAAGGACACCAGCGTTTTCACCTGCCACTAAAACCTCTGGCATAATATCTTCAAGTTTCCACGGTAGATTTTTAGGTGCGATTAATTCATTGAACTGATTGATCATTGTTTGATTGTAATTCTTGGTATCTAGGTCAATTGGAAATACTCCAGAAGCTTCACCAACTCCTAGAACCTTCTGCCCTGTCAGTTTCCAATGGATATAACCAGCTAACGTTGTCTGAAAGCTAATATCAGCAATATGTTCTTCCTGGTTCAAAATTGCCTGATACAAATGAGCAATACTCCATCTTTGAGGAATATTGTGGTTATATAGTTCAGTCAATTCTTTCGAAGCCTGTTCGGTAATATTGTTTCGCCAAGTACGGAAAGGTACTAGAAGCTCTCCATCTTTGTCAAAAGCCATATAGCCATGCATCATTGCACTAAAACCAATTGCACCTACTGATTTTATCGTGACTCCATATTGCCGTTTAACATCGTTGGCCATTTTTTGATAACTATCTTGTAAACCCTTCCAAATATCCTCTACGTTGTAGGTCCAGATATTGTTCACATAGCTGTTTTCCCAGTCATGACTACCAGATGCAATTGGTGCATTATCTTCTCCAATGAGAACTGCTTTAATTCGGGTTGAACCAAGTTCAATACCAAGTACTGTTTTGCCATTTTGAATCGCATTTTTCACATCAAGACTCATGTAAGTTTCCCCCAATATAATGAAATAAAGTAATTTATGTAAATCAATAACAGTAAACCAAGTAAATTGGTTTCTCTAATTAAAGTAACACTAGCAATATATTTATTATAAAAGATATGAGGAAGTATTACAATCGTAAATGTACGTACAACTTTAGAATAAATGCGTTATTTTTCGTAAATAAACAATATGGTTCGACAATAAGTAATGAATTTGACAGACTACCGATGTTTTGATTAATTTTAAGGTTTAAATCATAAATTAACATTTTATATTTATTCCTGAATTCACAAGAAAAAAACAGCGGAAGATACTATGAAATCTTCCCCTGCTCCACACATGTATTTTTTAAAACTATTATAGTTCAACCCACTGTCTTGTCTCTGAAGACTTCTCAATCGCTTGCAATACTTTCTGATTCTTAACACCATCTTCAAAGTTTGGAGTTGGTTGATAGTCTTCTGCAATACCGTTCAAGAATTCATGAATTAAATGAATAAAGGTATGCTCGTAACCAATGATGTGACCTGCAGGCCAATAATTTCCAGCATACGGATGATACTCTTCCGTACAATTAATTAGCCGGAAACCTTGTAAACCAGGCTCGTCATCATCAAAATACACCTCTAAATTATTCATATTCTCCATGTCCCATCGAACAGAGCCTTTTTCGCCATTAATTTCGAACCGATTCTTGTTACGATTTCCACCGGCAAACCTAGATGCTTCGAAGGTTCCTAGTGCACCCGATTCAAATCGAGCAATAAAGGCTACGGCATCATCAACCGTGACTTCTCCTAGCTCTTTTCCTCCAGTTTTCCCCTTTAGACCACCAGCCATTTCACCAATTGGTCGTTGCTTAATAAATGTTTCTGTTGTTCCAACAAGCTCCTTAAATTCACCTACCAAGAAGCGCGCTAAATCAATACTGTGGGCACCAATATCTCCAAGCGCTCCAGAACCAGACACTTCTTTCTTTAGACGCCAGACAAGCGGAAACTCTGGATCCATAATGAAGTCTTGCAAATAATTTGCTCTAAAATGATAGATTCTACCTAACCGACCTTCTTCAATTAATTTTTTAGTAAATTGCACTGCGGGAACATATCGATAGTTATGGCAAATCATATGTTTTACCTTATGTTTTTTGACAGCCTCATACATTTGTTCTGCTTCCTCAATTGTTAAGGCTAATGGTTTTTCGGTAATAATATGTTTACCCGCTTCTGCTGCAGCGATTGCAATTTCCGCATGGGTATGATTTGGTGTAACGATATCAATCACATCAATATCATCACGTTCAATTACCTTTCTCCAGTCAGTTTCATAGGATTCCCACCCCATTTTTTCAGCGGCTTCTTTAACTGCCTCTTCATTTCGACCAGAAACTACTTTTAATATCGGTTTAATCTTAGGATCAAAGAAAAAAGGCAAATCACGATATGCATGGCTATGAGCCTTTCCCATAAACTGATATCCTATCATCCCTATCCGGATTTCTTTTTGGGTTACGCCCACCACATTTCACCAACCTTTTCCTTAATAAGTACATTCTTAAGTAATGCGGCACCTTTTTGAAAACCTTCATCGACAGACATTAAACTGTCTTCATGTTCAATACTAACCGCCCCCTTATAGCCTACTAATTGAAGGGCGCTAATAATTTTGCGCCACGTCTCTTCCCCGTGACCATAGCCAATCGTACGGAAAATCCACGAACGATTTAGTTCATCGCTATACGGTTTTGTATCTAAAACACCATTGACTGCCGTATTTTGATCATCAAACGCAGTGTCCTTGGCATGGAAATGGTATAATGCATCATGCTTTGCAATTTCTTTAATACTTGCAACAGGATCCATTTGCTGCCAAAACAAATGACTTGGGTCAAAGTTAACGCCGATATTGTCACCACATTCCGTTCTTAACCTTAAAGCTGTTTCATTGTTGTAAACAACAAATCCTGGATGTGGTTCAATTGCTACCCTAACTCCATGTTCTCTTAAAAATTTACTTTGCTCTGTCCAATATGGAAGAACACGTTCTTTCCACTGCCACTGTAAAACTTCAGCATGATCTTCTGGCCACGGGCACGTTACCCATACTGGAAATCTGGAATGTTCTGATTCACCAGGACAACCTGAAAAAGTAATAACAGTTTCCACACCTAGTTTAGATGCTAAGCGAACAGTATTTTCAAACTGTTGATGATGTTTTTCTGATATTTCTAAGTTAGGATGTAACGGGTTTCCATGGCAGCTTAACGCACTTATTGTTAACCCGCGATCATCAATTGCCTTTTTAAATGCTTGCAATTTCGATTCATCTGCTAACAGTTCAACTGGGTTACAGTGGGCTTCTCCAGGATAACCACCAGTACCTATTTCCACTGAATCCAAGCCTGTTTCCGCAATAACATCTAGAGCTTCCTCTAACGTCCGGTCACCAAACAAAACAGCAAATACACCTAGTTTCATCAAAACACTCCTCATATTTTTTAAAATTTAATCAAATCACTAAAATTATCTTGGTTAATCCCCACCGGTAGCATCGGTGGTTGTTCACATTTACTAGTAAGTTCGTAATGCCGATTAGTGTCAGAAGCATCATGAAATCCATGCATTAGCTCGAGGACATGGTAGGATAAATCCCCATTTGCTCTAGGCGTTTCACCTTTAAGGATGGCAGCCGCCATATCCGCAACACCTAACCCCCGACTATTTTCACTAAAACCATGCGTTAGCGGCATTTCACTCCAACTATCATGATCACGTCTTCTAACATATACCGGTCCACCAAAATTATTAGGATCTGGAACACTTAGACTTCCCTCTGTACCATGTATTTCTATATTAGGTAATTTATGATGCCAGGTATCAAAACTAGTAATAATTGAACCCACCGCACCACTCTCAAAATCTAGTACACCATTAATCTGGGTTGGCGTCTGAACCTGAATTTTTTGTCCATACTTTTGTTTACTAGTAATTGTTCGTTCAGGAAATGTGATATTAGTAGTACCTGTCACACGTTTGACTGGTCCCATCAACGAAACTAGAGCAGTTAAGTAATAAGGACCCATATCAAACATAGGGCCGCCACCCTTCTGATAATAAAAATCCGGGTCTGGGTGCCATCCCTCATGTCCATGATTCATCATGAATGCGGTTACAGAAATAGGTTCACCAATCCAACCATCATCAATTAATTTTCGACTTGTTTGCAATCCAGCACCTAAAAACGTGTCCGGTGCATTTCCTACCATCAACCCTTTTTCCTTTGCGACTCGTAAAACTTGTTGTCCCTCTTCGCGAGTCACAGCAAGAGGTTTTTCTCCGTACACATGTTTACCAGACTCTAGAGCAGCTAGCGCAACCTTCGCATGGACAGCTGGAATGGTTAAATTAATCACCAAATCAATGCTTTGATCAGCTAACAGTTCATCGGTGGTATAAGCATTAGGTATATCGAATTCCTCAGCTCTCTTTTTTGCCCGTTCTAAGTCCAAATCAGCACAGGCTACAATATCATAGACGTCAAACAGTTTTGACGTTTTAAAATAAATTCCACTTATGTTACCACAGCCAATAATCCCAACATTTAGTTTTGTCATCTATTTTTTACCTCAATTCCTGTAATTATCTAGTTGCCCATACCATTCCCTTACGCATTAATTCGATTACCTCTGGCATACGAACAATTTCTGCGACATGGCCTAAACAGTTATAGTAAACCTTTCCTTCACCCCATTTTTTGGTCCAAATAACAGGCATATCTACTTCTCCATTTGCTTTATGTGGACCATCCGCGACTGGGAATCTAGTAGTAGCATGTACCTTTACAACTGGATCAACATGCATATAGTATTGTTCCGAAACAACAGTAAAGTCTTTCACTCCTTTTGTTAATGGATGATCCAGATCTAGTATATTAACCTGGTAAGTAATTCCATCGTTTCCTGGATGAGCAACCCATTGTCCACCTACCATAAATTGATAATCTACCTCCCACCGGAATGAATCTCCCATTCCACCATGCAAGCCTGCCAAGCCTGTACCAGCTTCAACTGCTTTTAGCAATGGTTGTAACTGTTCTTTAGTAATCGTTCCTTGAGTCCAATTAGGTACAATTAAATCATAAGAGGTTAAATCGTCCTCTTCCAACGTAGTAAGTGTATCCGTAATTTTCACTTCAAAATTTTCTTCTTTAAGAATACCTGATAGAATTTCAGCTACATCTTTTGGTTCATGCCCTTGCCATCCACCTTGGAAAATTAAGGCCTTTTTCATAGAAACAACTCCTCATCTGGATAGTTTATTTGATTATTATTATAGGATTTTCTCACTTTTTAATGTGAATTTTACACATATATGTACTTTCGACATTTAAAGTATATTTCCTTTTTGCAGATGAATAATTAAATGAAAAAAACAGATATATACCATTCATCCACAAGCTAAACATAATGTTTAGTATTTTCTGATAAATATAGATAAAATTTATTCAAATCTTATCGCTAGCGATTTCTATGCCGATGCACCCAAAAAGTAATTATTTACATTAGTGCTTATTCAGCGCCACATTTATAAGAAAACACAATCAAAATTTATAATCGATTACACTTTTAAAATTGGAACCGTATATATATATACGGTTCCAAAACAACTAAATGTAAAAAGCACACGAGCAAACTCATTAGGTTATTCATTTGTGTACTAGTTAAGTTAATAACGAAATTATTCTTGTTCTAGATACTTAAAATAATCAAAATCGGCATGCAATGCTTGCCCGCTTAGATCCTGTGCACAAACACCTACAAACGTACCAGTAAAGCGAATATAATCGGCATCGTCATCAGAGAGGTGACTTATATCTATCTTTCCGCCAATTTGTTGCCACTGGTCTCCATTTTCACAATAAAAAAATTGAAGCCACTGATTATCTATTGTTGCTTTTAATTTGACAGAATCAGCTGAAAGTGAAATGTCCTCTTTTAACAATTCATCGTACTTACCATGCTTTGTTTCAATAATACCAAGACACTTACCACGCTCTTCATGATCTGTGACTCTAAGGTAGACATAGTCATCTGTATCATAGTAGGCAATTAATCCTGCCATTTGTTGAAAGTTTTCTGGTTCAAATTCAACAGATGTTTCTAACTCAACCTGAAAGTTTTCTAACCTTCTAGCTAAAAGACTTTGATGATGATATGAATTCATCGATTCTCCGCCCTTCAGTCTCAAATAACCAGGTCGATCAGATAATGATAACCAATCTTCTGAAAATTGCCTTCTTAGTGAATTCCAATACTTTTTCAATGTTTCATCGTTAAAATCATCATAATTACTTTCCTGTTCGAATGGGTGTTGCGGAAGGTTAGGTGCTTCTACTTCCATTCTCGGATGATTTCCACCTTCTACTCTGATCCAATCATCTTCTGTCCAATAACATTTTTGGATGGCAGTTTCTCGACCCAAAATGCATTTTTTATCAACAACAGGACGTCCACAAAGGTGAGCTATATACCATTCACCATCTTGCGTTTCTACAAAGCTACCATGACCAGCCTTTTGCAACTGACTCAAATCACTTTGATCTGATGTTAGAATTGGATTAGTTGGATCAATTTCATAAGGGCCATCAAGTGATGTTGAACGAGCAACGGTTACAGCATGGGTGTACCATGTCCCACCCTCAGCCGTCACTAAATAATAATAACCGTTCCTTTTATAAAGATGTGGTGCTTCTGTTAAAGCTATTTCAGAACCTTTAAAAATGTTTTTAATTGGACCAACTAATCTCTTTTCTTCTATTGAATACTCTTGAAGCGCGATACCTGCAAAAGAATTCGTCCCTTTACGGTGATCCCAAATCATATTCAGCAACCACTTTGTACCGTCCTCATCATGGAATAGCGATGGATCAAAACCACTACTATTTAAATAGACGGGTTCAGACCACGGACCTTCAATATTTTCAGCAGTTACCAAGTAGTTATGGGTATCTTTAAATGCCCCTTCTCTACTTTTTACATCGGTATAAATCAAATAAAATAATCCATCGGAGTAACTTAGAGCCGGAGCCCATACTCCCCCTGAATTGATGTTTCCTATCATATTTAATTGCGATGTGCGCGTTAACGGATATGTAAGAAGTCTCCAATTAACCATATCTTTTGAATGGTGAATTTGCACTCCTGGAAACCATTCAAATGTGGAAACAGCAATGTAATAATCATCTCCGACCCTTAAAATGGAGGGATCAGGATGATATCCTGGTAGTACTGGATTATTAATTTTACTCATAATAAATCATCCCTTCGTATTTTCATTATAAATCGCCTTTATGCCAACGCTTACACAAATCTAAAAAATCTTTGTTCGTCCAATATACTAACTATTATATTAAGCTAAAAAGTTAGTAATAACAAGAAGAAGTAAAGCCGATATTCCGCTATAAATCACGAAATTGATTGCTATTTTGACAGGTACATCTTAGAAAAAGCGCACATTAGAACGTAGGCTAGAATCTTTCATATCTAACACCTCGCCTATTGGTTCAAGCTTTTTCAAAAAACGCACTCGGGTTAGATAACTCTCTAGCTTTCTTGGGGGAAAGCTTACTTTTTAGCAGATGATTTATCGCTTTCAGATGGTCTGAAAAAAATAGACACACTGGAAGTTCTAAGGCTTATTCCTCCTCTCACAGAAAACATTTGCTACAATTGTATTCAAAAGGGATAATTAATCAATTTATTAGAATTGAGCAATTATCCCTAACAGAACAGATTATAATTTGCAAACCTATAAAATCAAGTTATCCTTTTACAGATCCACTAGTTAATCCACTTACTACTCGTTCTTGCGCTATAATAAATATGGCGATTACTGGGATACTAGCTAGCGTAAGTGCAGCCATTAAACCAGGTACATTAACCGAAAATTCACCATAGAATTTTTGAAGTCCAATTGGTAATGTCATATTTTCTGGACTTTTGATTAAAATCAAAGCAAATATAAACTCATTCCAGATATGAACAAAATTATAAATTACTACTGTCGATATTGCTGGTATCATATTCGGAAACATTATTTTCGAAAATATCATCCAATTACCTGCACCATCGAGTTTAGCAGCTTCTTCTAGTTCAACAGGAATCTCTGACATAAATTGCGTCATAATAAAGATTGAAATCGGCAATGCAAAGGCTACGTATGGGCCTAATAATGAAAGCAATGTATCATAAAAGCCAAGTTCATTCGACATAACAAATATCGGAATTAATGTTGCGTGAATCGGTATCATCATCCCAACAAGAAACAGGACAAAAATTGGACGATTTAAACGAAATTTCATTCTGCTCAATGGATAACTGGCAAGTGCAGAAATAAAGACAACTAATACAACAGAAACTACTGTAATAAGAACACTGTTTATGAAATAAGTTACTAGACCCATTTCAAATACAGAGGTGAATTGCTCTAATGTAAACGACTTCGGAAAAACAGAGAAAGGATTTTCAAAAAAACCGCCCATACTCTTAAACGAGGTAGAGACCATATATAAAAATGGATAACTAGTAAATAGAAGTAGACTTATTGCCAATACATAGAGTAAGATTTTTTTACCTAGTTTCATGCTAAATCCCCTCTCTTCTTTCGTTGTGAATCACTAAATAAAATAATAATTACACTAGCTAATGCAATAACAAACATTACTGCCGATATCGCACTACCGTAGCCCATATTGAAGTTAACAAAGGTTTGTCTGTACATATACGTTCCTAATATTTCAGTTGAACCACCTGAACTTCCTCCAACCATGATATAGAACACATCAAATGTTTTAAGTGAACCAACTACCGCGAGAATAGAAGAGGTTACAATTGTAGGCATTAAAGAAGGGAATGTAATATTGAGAAACTTTTGCATTCCGTTTGCTCCATCAATCTCAGCAGCTTCATATAGCTCTTCCGGAATACCAACCATTGATGCCTTAAATAAAATCATATAAAAAGGAGCAAATTGCCATACTAATACGATTAAAACAGAAATTATCGCAATATTGTTTGAAGCCAGCCAACTTATCGATTCAAATCCAAACATATTTAACACATTATTAATCGGACCTTTAGCTGGGTCAAACATAAACACCCACAATAACCCGATAGCGACAGCTGACATTAAATATGGTAGAAAGTATAGAACATTTAACGCTCTTTTCCCTCTAATACTACTAAGTATTACTAGTGCCATAAGCAACCCAAGTGGAACTTGTACAAATATAGACACTAAAACAAGATACATGTTATTTCTTAACGCAAGCCAAAAAGCTGGGTCTGTAAATAATGCTTTAAAATTATCGAGACCTATAAATACTTGTTCACCCATTCCATTCCAATCTAGTAAACTATAATTAAAAGTTGCAATAATTGGATAGAGAATGAAAATCAAATAAATGATTACTGCTGGTACAAGAAACAGGAAAATGGATAGAGACTTTTTTCTGTTTTGCCTTTTATGTGCTTCTGTGGCTTGTTTTTGTATTTCTAAGGCTACATTGCTGTCAGTTGACATTACATATCCACCTTTCTTTATGCCCTTAGTTTATAAATTAGGAGAAAGCTAGCTAGGGTAGCTAGCTTTCTCCTAATTAATTCATTATTCTAATATCTCCTGTGCTTTTTCTTCCATTGCATCAGCAGCTTTTTCTGGTGTTATTGATTCACCGAATAATTCATATGTCGTGTTTTTATGAAGCTCTGCTAATTCTGGTGGTAGTGTTTGATCATAAGGGAACTGAATAGAGTTCGCTTGATTGATCCAATCTGTAAATATTGTTACATATTCATCTTCAACTTCTACACCTTTAACAGCAACTGGCGTTCCAGACTTATTCAGGTAACCTTGAGCAGTTTCTACACTTGTCAATTCTTTAATTAACTCAAGTGTTAACTCTGGGTGTTCTGTGTCTTTAGCTATTGACCAAACCGGAGAAACTCCAGCAGCAATATTGGTAGGATCACCAGTACCCTCTTCAATTGTAGGGAATGGAAACACACCCATTTTTTCTTCAAATTCAGGAAATTCTTGACGAACATTATTTACAAATCCTGTTGTCATTAGCATCATAGCTGCATCACCTGTGTACATCAATTGTCTACCTTGACCTGAATCATAAGGCACACCATTAAAACCAGGGTTGAAAGCATCTTTACCAACTAAATCTTGAATATACTCACCTGCTTGTACATAAGCCTCATCATCAAATCCTCCGCCATTTCTGCGGTAAGCATCTTGGAATACTTCTTCTCCACCTAAGCGATCAGCAAAGTACATTAGATAAAAGGCACCTGGCCACTTCGGCTGATTTGCTAGAGCTAGTGGATAGATATCATTTTCTTTCAAGACTTCAATGATATTAAGAAACTCATCATAAGTCTCCGGAACCTCTAACCCATGTTCTTCAAAAATTTCTTTGTTATAGTAAAAAGAGTAGGTTGAAATACCTAATGGTAATCCGAATACTTTGTCATCATACGTAGAATTATTAAGGGCAACGTCGACAAAACTGTCATAGTCAATATCCTCATCAGTCAAATCTCTAACTTGGTCAGAATCAACAAATTCTTCTAACCAGCCACCACCCCAACTTGTGAAAACATCAGGAGGATTTCCACCAGACATGGAGACAACCACGCGTTGTTTATAATCATCATTTGGTATTAATAAATCATTAACTGTAACGTTTGGATTTTTTTCTTCGAAACGTTGTATTGCTTCCTTATAAACTTCTTCCCTTGCACCTGGATCAAAGTGCCATAGATCAAGTTCAACTTGCTCTTGACCTTGACTAGATTGACTATCTTGATCACCTGCACCTTGTTCATCTTGGCCACAAGCTGCTAACCCTATGACAATTGCCATCATGAAAAAACTGATTACTGCTAACTGAAGTTTTTTCATCTTTTCACCCCTTTTTTATTTTAATTTTTTAAAAAGTATATAGACGAATTACCTTTCTTGTGAGGTTATTTTAGAAAACCCCCAACAAACCCCTCTACTTAAAGCGTTTTCAATTTTCTTGAATTAACCAAATCAAAAACGAATAGATTAGCATGAATAACCATTTACTTTCATTTAATTACATATGTTTTCAATATGCAGTTAAAAAGTAAATAATTATTTAATGAAAAGTTTACTCATCGAATATACTAACTAATTATAATAATAGTGTCAGATTGTGTATAAGTCAAGAGGATAATCCAGCTAAAACCGCATTATATAAGCCGTTAAGTAACATAAATCGCTATAAAACCCTAATTTTATGCGGTTTTCATCCATATTATTTATTTTCATATTCTATTATTAATTATCAAATAATATCGTATTATATCGTTATAACTTTCAGTAATTAACAATTTTTACTGTCATTTGTAAATAAATCAATTGATTTGGTGTACATAATTTTATTTTTAATATAAAATGAAATAAGAAGTAAGAAGTAAGAAGTAAGAAAAAAACAACTATTACATAAATGGAGGTAATTAAAGATGAAAGTAGGATTTGTTGGATTGGGAATTATGGGGAAACCTATGGCTGGCCATTTAATTAAAGATGGATTCGAAACATATTTACTTGATTTAAATAGAGATGCAGTTAATGAATTAGTTAATTTAGGCGGACATGCTTGCAATACAAATAAGGAAATCGCTGAAAAATGTGACGTTATATTTACTATGCTTCCTGCAGCAAAGCATGTTTCACAAGTGTTATTCGCTGATGATGGTTTAGCTGAAAACGGTAAACCAGACACAATTATTATTGATATGAGTTCTCTATCTCCAGAGGATACAAAATCCTTCGCTAATAGACTCCAAGAATACGGAATACATATGATCGATGCACCTGTTAGCGGTGGTGAACCAATGGCAATTGAAGGAAAGCTTTCTATTATGGCAGGCGGAAATGAAGAACATTACAATCAAGTTTTACCATTATTCCAGTCGATGGGAGAAAATATCGTTCATGTCGGGGCTAATGGTGCTGGTTCTGCAACTAAATTAGCAAATCAAATTATTGTTAGCATAAACCTCGCCGCGTTATCTGAAGCTAGTGTATTCGCAAGTAAATCAGGTATTGATTTAAACAAAATGTACGAAGCCATTAGTGGAGGGTTAGCAGGTAGCGCTGTTATGGATGCTAAAATGCCTCAAATAATCGACAGAAACTTTGAACCTGGTGGTCGGATTGAAATTAATTATAAGGATTTAGGCAATGTTCAATCATCAGCAAATGCAATCGGTGTACCATTACCAGTTACAAACCTTGTAAAAGAAGTTTTTAGCTCTCAAATCGCTAATGGTAATGGTAAGAAGGACCATTCTTTTATCATTGACTTTTTTGAAAGAATGGCTAATCACCAAACACCTAAAGGCGGAAAACTGTAAGAAAATAAGGGATGTATATTAAAACAGCCGTTTACAAAGACCCTTACTTTGTAGACGGCTGTTTTTTTAATATAAGCAGAAGTGAGACGATTTGTTTGACATAATCTTTCAATACTAATCAGTTACCCATCAATTAAGCGATATCCGTCATCCTTTAAGAGTAACAGAAAAAGGCCGCCCCAAGTCAACATTCAACCTTAAGACAACCTATTATTATTTAAATTAAAAATAATCAATAGCATACTGCTTTAGAATATTACTCGGAACGCATCTTTACTACGGTAAGAAACGTAGACAACATCATGTATGCAGACGTAGCACCTGGATCCTGTGCACCCTTTGACCTCTCACCTAAACGACTCGAACGACCCAGTCTAGAAATAAGATCTGTAGTAGATTTCATTCCTTCTTCACCAGATTTAACTGCTTCATTAAATGCACTTAGAAAATCTCCAGATTCAGCAAAATTTTCTTCTAATGTTTTTGCTGCAGGAGCCAGTGTATCAACAATTGTTTTGTCGCCAACTTCCGCTTTTCCGCGCTCCTTGATCCCATTGGCAAAGGCAATCCAGAACTCAGCAAGATCTGAATCATTGAGGACAGATTTACCTTTAACGACTTTCGCCCCTTTTATTAATCCCGTTGCATATAGAGGACCAACCGAAGAGCCGACTGCATTCAAAAATGTCATTCCTACCTCAGAACTTATCTTTCCGCAATCCGTCTCATTTTCTAATTCGTTCGTTAACTTTTTATTGACTGCTTGCCAACCGATTGACATCGTAACTCCATGATCACCATCACCTAATTTGCGATCAAGCTCACACAGGTAATTTTTTTCATTCTCCATTACTTCGACTACTTGTTTAAAATAATTTATTAATTCTTTTGCTGTAAAATTCATTTGTATCCCCCTTATTTCTGAACGAACATAGGACAATCTACAGGATGATCAATCATTTTTTTCATTTCGTCATCTAATTTAGTAAGCGTTATTGATGCTCCACCCATTTCAAGTGATGTAATATAATCACCAACATAAGAACGATAGATATTAATTCCTTTTTCCTTTAAAACTTGCTCAACTCTTCTAAACATAATGTAAAGTTCCATACGCGGCGTTGATCCTAGTCCATTGACAAGAACCGCTACATCATCACCTTCATTTAATTCAATATCAAGAAGAATACTGTTAAGAAGTTCGTCTGCAACATTGTCTGCAGTATCGATTGGAGCTTTTCTAAGTCCCGGTTCCCCGTGGTGACCTAAACCAACTTCCATCTCATTTTCACCTAGTTCAAAGCTTGGTTCACCCGTTTGTGGTAATGAACAAGGACTAAGCCCAACACCCATTGAACGTGTGTTTTCATTTGTTTTTTTAGCTATATTCGCAACGTCTTCTAAATTATATCCGAAATCCGCTGCTGCACCGGCAGTTTTATATACGAAGAATTCCCCAGCAATCCCGCGACGTTTTTCTTTCTCCGCCTTAGGTGCTGACGCTACATCATCTGATGCAAGCACCATTTCAACTTGAATATCCTCCATATCAGCCAAATCCGAAGCCATACCAAAGTTCATGACATCGCCAGCGTAATTCCCATAAAGGTAGAGTACGCCCGCACCTTTATTTACTGCTTTTGTCACTTCTAATATTGGTGCTGGTGGTGGTGATGCAAAAATATTACCAACGGCAACACCGTCAGCCATACCATCACCAACATAGCCCATAAAAGCAGGTTCATGCCCTGAACCACCGCCGATTAGTATTCCAACTTTTCCTTCAGCTGTTTCTTTTGCCGTAACTAACGCTCGATCATTTTCAGCCAGTCGCCTCACATGAGACGGATGCGCTTTAACATAACCCTCAATCATTTCTTCAACTACATTTTCCGGACTATTTATTAACTTTTTCAATCGTTACACTCCTTTTAGTAGCTATATTACTTACCAATAATCGGATTCAAATTCTTCTTCACATATCCACCAATTTCAGAAATAACATGCGTCGTATTTGACTGTGCTTCCGGCGTTTCTTCTTCAACCATAATCCAATCATCATAGCCACCATCAACAAGTGCCTGTACACATCCTCTAAAATCGATATCCCCTTCACCCATCTTCATCCACTCACAGTTTTTTGTCGCATCTTTAAAGTGAACATGTTTGATAAGCGGTAAATATTCTTTTATAATCTCAACAGGATCCATTCCACCAAAAATTATATGCCCAACATCAGGTGTGTATCCCATATATTTAGGATCTAATCCGTCCAGAAGTAATTCATAGTCTTCTCTAAATCTCCAATAAGAAGTTTTGTATGAAATAGGATGGAGCGAAGTAATAATTCCATTCTCATGTGCTCTTTTTCCAAGCTCATTAGCACCTTTAATTATTTCTTTTTGTCTTCGCAATAAATTATCTCGGTTTTGCCCGACTCGTGAAGGCACATTCATTTTAGCACCTGGGAATTTTTTTAAAAAATTCATATAATAATCTGCATCTTCTCTTTCTTTCGGCGATTCTTTACCACCTTCGAAACTGAACGGCAAAGTTAAGGATGCTAATTCTAATCCTCGCTTATCCAGCTCTTCTTTTAGACGTTCTGGCGAATCTCTATATCTACCTAATAAAGAAACTTGCATATCGAGCCCTTTAAAACCACCTTTATCAATATCATCCATAATTTTGTCCAACATATCAGCTTCAACATCGTAATCTAAAACCCAAGTTGATCCTTGACATCCAAACTTAATTGTCATGTTAATTCCCCCTTAAGTATAATAACCACTATAATAACCACTATAATAACGCTTTCAAAATTTAAACATTCATGATCAATTGTTCACAATTTACTTTTCCGTTAAAAACTTGAATCTGTCATTTTACATTTTAATTTTATCATTTACTTGCATTTTGTCAACAATATTTTCATTTCGAAAATATACATTGTTGAGTCCGAGTAATATAGGAAGAAGAATAACAGCAATTATAGTCAAATAAGTTGATTGTTTTTCCAAAATGTGTTGATAATGACCTATAACTGTTCTATATTAAGATAAAACACAATATATAAGGATGTGCAAATAAATGAAAATGTTTGTTTCAGAAAGAAGAAGCAAAATAATGAATCTATTACACGATAAGCAACGCTTAACTGTCAAGGAACTAGCTTCAAATATCGGAGTATCAGAAGCCACATTACGTTCAGACCTTAATCAAATGGAAGAAGAGGGACTTTTAACTAGAACGCATGGTGGAGCAATTCTTAATGACGCAAACAACGAAACAAGTTATTCAGCTCGCGCCAGAAGAAATCAACAAGAAAAGCGACTGATCGCAGAAAAAGCTTTAAGTTTTATTGAAGAGAAACAATGTATCTTACTCGACGCAAGTTCTACAACTATGGAATTAGCCTATCTATTAAGACAAAAAAACATTCGATTAACAGTAATAACTAGTGGCGTGAAAACAGCATTAGAATTGAACGAAAATCCCAATATCACTGTCATCCTCATTGGAGGAATGCTGACAAAAGGTTCATCCTCTCTCGAAGGTACATTAGGACTAAGTATATTAGAACAAGTCAATATCGACTTAATGTTTACATCCGCAAATGGTTTTACGCCTGATGCAGGATTTACCGATTTTAATTTATACGAAGTACAGTTAAAAAAGGAATTAATTAAAAAAGCTAAAGTTGTGATCGCATTGATTGATCATACCAAAATCGGCACCATTTCTAGTGCGATTTTTGCGAAAACGAATCAAGTTAATACAATTATAACTGACACTGCAATAAAGAGCGGTATTTCCTCTGAACTTTCCACACTAGATATTAATGTTATCAACGCATCTTCTTAGTTAAAAAATCAAAAAATGAAAATCAAGCTACCATTAATACGAAGGAACGAGTCCGTGTGGTGCTTGATTTTTATTCGAAATAAGCGGTGTTAATCAGCTCTCCAACCCCCTACCACAATCGTTACGGAAACAATCATTGATATAGATATTCACTTATTAACTACACTTATTTTCTATGTTTTTTAGTCAATTTATAATACTGATGACAATTGCTGCATAAGGTAATTCTGAAATTGGTTCTATTGTTATTATTTATCGATAAATTCATTTTCTTTTTGGATAATTTTATTAACCTTCCGTTCAGATCCACCCGTCCAATGAGAATTCAAGTAAGCTTCTACTACTTTTTTTCCAACTTCAGTACCAATGATTTGGGCGCCCATTGTAATGATTTGAGCATGATTACTAAGTTGGGCTCTTTCTGCTGAATAAGTATCATGAGTTAGTGCCGCTCGGATTCCTGGATATTTTCCAGCCGCAATTGCTACTCCAATACCAGTTCCACAAATTAAAATACCTCGTTCTATTTTTTCCTTACTTATCGCATCCGCAACATCAAATGCTACATCTGGATAATCAACCGCCTCACAAGAATGGCATCCATAATCTACAACTTCGTGACCATACTCTTCTACAAACCTCTTTATCTCTTCTTTAAATTCAAATCCATTGTGGTCACTACCGATACCTATTTTCATTTATGCAAATCCCCTTTCTATTTCTACAGGCATACGTTTTGATGAACAACTTTCATTTTATTATATTTTTTGGCTTTTTTCAACATTTACTTTCGTTTATTTTCTTTTTGATAAAAAAACAAAATAAATAAGTAAAATAAATGATTATTCCATGCGTTCGTTCAGATAAACCATTGACGATAGGTTATCTGAATATATATGATTACTCCTTTTGCAACTTAAATACACTTCAACACCATTTATGTAAGCCTATTCAAAATTTTACTATACTTATAAGTTCAAGTTTTAAAATATTCTTACAGTTACTGATCTACAAACAAGCCTTTACTTATTATAATTCCACAACACCTTCCAGTCTCCCTCCTCCTTCGTAGCAAAAACTTCCTGTGTTAACTGAAAATTCCCATATTTACCTTTATAAGTTTGCGTTACCGCCACTTTATAAACGGTCGTTAATGGCTTTGCATCTTTTTCTACCTTCCAATTACTCAATTTATCAACATCACTAAGCACAAATGAAAACGTAGTAACTCCAAAATGATTCATAAAAACGTGTGGTCGATCTTGAAGGTAATCACTTTTATCAAATTTCCTCTTCATTTCTGAATGAAAAAGGTCCCATGATTTCGCAAACATACCTTCTTGTTCATACTGATAAAAATCATCGATGATACCTTTTGCTCGTTGAGCTGGTGAAAAGAAAATCATACTAAAAATGAAAACCGTACAGGTAATAATTACAATTACAAATATAATCGCTATAACTTTTTGTTTATTCAAGGTACCACCTGACTTTCTTAGCTAGTCTTATATTCTTAAAATATGAGACTAGCTAACAATTTATTAGTAAACAGTCAAATTTGATTAAAAGTTTCATATAGTGGTAACAATATTCCTCCACGAAATTATTCAATTTATATTATTGATCTAAAAAATTTAATTAGTACTTTAGTAGGATATATTTCTCTTATATAGTATTATATAATGAAAACGATTACAAAGTTGTCAATATAATGTTACACTCAAGGTATGGAACAATTACTCGATATTGGATAACTCTAATATCAGTAAGGAAACTGATTAATAGATTGTCCCCCCTTCTGAGCATTCAATATGGATGCTCACTTTTTATTTTCAGAAATAGTCCGGACTGAACTCTATAGATACGAAAAAGCTCGACAATCAATGATTGTCGAGCTCCTCTTTTCATGCCTCTTTCGGGATAGTTCTAGTTGTCTCTTTTCTATTACCTATTTGCTTGCGTAAAAATGGGATTACATATCTATCTAAACCAAATTTCCCGGCGTTATAACCTGCCACTAGTAAGAACGCTGTTAAAAGAATCATTTGACCATTTGTGCTAACAGTACCACTGAACAAAAATGCGAAATTCATTGCAATACCCATCAAAGCTGCGAAGTTAGTAAATAGTCCAAGAATAAGTGCAATCCCTACAAGTACTTCTCCATATGCTACTAAGAAACTAAAGACTCCTGCTCCTGGTAATGCAACACTTTCTAAAAACGCTGCCCACCAACCTTGTACTGCAGGGTGTTCCCCACTTGCTTTTGCAATCGAACCTTGAATAAATCCACTTGCATCAAATCCACCGGTAACCTTACCCCATCCAGATGTTAACCAAGAATAACCTATATATATTCTAATAATTGCCAAGATACCTGCCACCACATTGTTGTTACGAAGATAATTTACAAACATGTTCATCCACTCCCTGTTTTTTTATATTTTGTTTGTTCATTGATTCACAAGTTTAGTTTGATTTCTTTACTATCTTTTCTACATTTACAGAATAACACGTTTATTATGTTTAAAAAGTATATTGTTCATCATTTCACAATTTCGCAATAAAGTTCTGACAGTTATGTGTCAATAGTAAAAAGCTCTTGCTGGGATGCTCTGTATTATGATTAGAATTACTATTATTACCCATAAATGATTCTTGTATATCGGGACAAACTACATGAATAGAGTAATAACACACAAAATATGCAATCTCTGAGGTGATTCAAATGAAATATAGGAAACTTGGCAAGACAGATTTAGATGTTTCCGTGGTAGGTCTAGGAACTTGGCAATTTGGCGGTGAATGGGGCAAAGACTTTACTCAAAAACAAGTAGATGAAATTTTAGATATGGCAAAAAATGAAGGCATAAATTTGATTGATACAGCTGAGTGCTACGGCGATCATTTATCAGAGGCATTTATTGGAGACTATTTAAACCGGAATAATAGAGAAGATTGGATTGTCGCAACGAAATTCGGACATCATTTCCATGATAATTTTGAACGAACGAGGCATTGGAACGAAAACAAAGTTCTAAAACAATTAGATAAATCTCTAAAAACACTCCAAACTGATTACATCGACCTCTATCAAGCGCACTCTTGTACCGATGAAGAATTCAATAATGACGCACTATGGACAATGCTAGATAAGCAAGTGCAAGCGGGGAAAATCCGTCACTTAGGGATTTCACTTAAAGGCAATGATTACGTTTATCAAACAGATAAATCAAGCGAGATAAATGTTAAAGCTATTCAAGTAGTGTACAATCGTTTAGATCTTACACCTGAAGAAGCTGTATTTCCATCAGCCCAACAACAAAACCTTGGCGTCTTAGCTCGAGTACCACTAGCAAGTGGTTATTTAACCGGCAAGTACAAGCCTGGGGCAGTCTTTAATGAGAATGACGTAAGGTCGAGACATAATTCTGATGAAACACGGAGGAAGTTACAATTAGTTGAAGAAATAGCTCAGAACGAAGTACCAGAAGGTGTTAAAATGGCATCCTGGTCACTAGCCTGGTGTTTAAAACATTCCGCAGTTACCAGTGTAATTCCCGGTTGTAAAAATCCAGAACAGGTGCAATTGAATGCAAGAGCTGCTGAGTTAGACATTGTATCTAGCGTACACCCTCAAAGTGTTAATAAGTAATCACTTAATACGGTTTTCTATAAAACCGCAAAGCTTTTTGTATAGATCGTTTTATTTTTCACATAATAAGGAAAAATGAAACGAGGTGAGTTTCGCGTTATGGGCATTTTAAATTCTCTAAATGAGTGGTCAAATAGTAGATATGAGAAAAAAGTTGAAAAAATGCGAGGCCAAGGAAAGTGTCCTGATTGCAACGGGAGAGGAATAGAAACTTTTGCGTATGAACACTTCTACAATCACTCCTTCCAATGTCCCAGTTGCCAAGGCACAGGTACGTTTTCTGATTGGTTGAGATAATCCATACTCATGGGCTACCACCTACTGAAAAGGTCTAATTCAGGCCTTTTTTTATGAACTTTGTTCTTTAAGTACTGCGAAGGTAAAAAACCCTCAAGGTTAATACCTCGAGGGTTTTTGCAATTACTTATCAAATTTAGAAACATCAATTGGAATTGTAGTATTCTTATTATAAAATTTCGATAATTCTTTAGCATCCGCAGTCTCTTTTGGTTTCTTTGGATCAGAATAATGATCATAATACGCTTCACTTTGATTTCTTTTCTTTTTAACCATCGAAGCACCTCCTAAACTTAGTACTTTTAGCATTTACCAGTCTAGAATTTTTATTCTAAAGGTTATAGACTTGTTAATTCTGACCAATTTTGGTTTTATTCGCCTCAAATTTCCAGTTATTCACCCCAATTTTAGATTTATTCTACCCAAATCCGACAAAATTCACCTTATTTTAATAATTATTCACCTCAACCCGAAATATAACGTTGAAAAATTAAACTTGGTAAAATAAACAAGTGATTTTCTCATACATATCTAACTACAATACCAGCAAACCTATGATATAAGGACTTTACTCCTCTTTTAAACCTATTTTCCGAAAATACTACTTCCAGAGACTGGACTACTAACAGCAACTAAATTATATCTATTTGGCATTAATCAATGGTCATCAATATAACATCGAGATAATTAACATCAAAAAGTTTATTAAAAATTCTAAAACATGTTAAGATGAAATAAGTTTCTCAAGATGATAGTCTAAAAACCGACTACACCGATAACGGCCTAATCATCTTTTTTCGATCCATGTGATTTTAAAGTGATTACTTAAATCTACAAATCTAATATGATAGAAATTTGAAAGGATGTGGCTCAATTTGGATACAAAAATTGAAGAAACAAATACAAACTTATCACTTCATAGAGACATGGAATACCTAGGACAACTGCTAGATAGCGTACTACTTGAACAAGGTGGAGAATTTTTAGTAGAAAAGGTTAAAAAGGTTCGAGTGCTCTCTCAAACAATTAGAGAAACGAATGATCCAGATGCTTATAAGCAAATACAAACGGAAATAGATTTGATTGAACCTCCAATTAGACAAGATGTGATTAGAGCGTTCTCTGTTTATTTACACTTAGTAAATATTGCAGAACAAAACTATCGTAGTCGGCGCCGTAGAGAATACCAAGCACAGGACACAACACTTATTCAACCGGGATCACTAGAAGCCGGTGTGACCCAGTTACTTGAAAATAACATTACACCTGAAAAGGTTACTGAATTACTTGAAACTCTATCTTTAGAGCTAGTGATTACTGCACACCCTACAGAAGCAACGAGACGGACCATTTTACAAATGCACCAACGCATTGCCGGCTTGTTAAAATCATATGATTATGCCTATACAAGGTATGAAAAGAAAGTTATTGATGAAACAATCGCAAATGAAATTACTATTCTTTGGCAAACTGCTGAAATTAGAGAGAAAAAGCCCTCCGTTATGAAGGAAGTCTCAAACGGACTATATTATTTTGACAAAGTATTGTTTGATGTTTTACCTAGAATCCATCAAGATTTAGAAGATCTTTTATTCGAGAAATATCAGCAACGTTTCAACGTTCCTTCATTCCTAAGTTTCGGCTCATGGATTGGCGGGGACCGTGATGGTAACCCAAATGTAAAAGCTACTACAACATGGGAGACATTAGAAACACATAGGGAATTAGTTTTAAAGAAATACAAGGAATCCTTAGAGAAATTAAAAGGCCTATTAAGCCATTCTTCAAAAGCGGTTCAAGTTAGTGATGAGCTTTTAAAATCAATTGAAAGTGAAAAGAAATTGTTGAATATAGAAACGTTAAAGAAAGAAGATGAGCCTTATCGAACGAAGTTAACCTTTATGCTTAAGAAACTTGAGTTTGCAACAAGTGATTCAAGTAAAGGTTATCAGACTGCTGAAGAACTTTTAGCTGATCTTTATATGATACAAAATAGTATCGCAAACCATCACCCTGTACAAAATCCAATTAAACTACTCAGAAAAATTATCCGTCAAGTAGAATTATTTGGATTCCATTTAGCATCTCTAGACATACGTAATCATAGTGGAGAACATGAATCCGCACTCACTGAGGTGCTCCATTCAGTTAATATTGTGCCAGACTATAAGAGCTTAACTGAAGATGAAAAAATTGAAGTCTTAACATCGGTTCTAGACGATCCAAGACCAATGATTTCTATTTACGATAAATTTTCAGATGATACCCAGGAATTAATGAATACGTTCCGCATGATTAAAAGAGCTCATGACACATTTGGAGAGCGAGCCATTGAAGTATATCTAATTAGTATGACACGGTCTGTCAGTGATTTATTAGAAGTGCTTGTACTTGCAAAAGAAGCTGGCTTATATCGCGTCTATCCAGATGGAACAGTCAAGAGTAAGATACATGTTGCACCACTTCTTGAAACAATTGAAGATTTGAAAAACGGTCCAGAAATGATTGAAAAATTATTTAATATTCCACTTTATCGTAAACATTTGTCTGCTCGCAAAGATTTACAAGAAATCATGCTTGGTTATTCAGACAGTAGTAAAGATGGAGGAGCATTAACAGCAAATTGGGAATTATACACAGCCCAGGAAAAGATACACGATATCGCATCTCGTCATGGTATTAAACTAAAATATTTCCATGGTCGTGGTGGATCATTAGGTCGCGGTGGCGGTCCGTTATATACTAGTCTGCTATCGCAACCACCTGTCACTCTAGGTGATGGTGTGAAAATTACCGAACAAGGTGAAGTACTCTCTTCTAGATACTTGTTACCTGACATTGCCTATCGTAGTTTAGAGCAAGCAACAACAACGATGATGACCGCAATTATGGGAATAACGAACGATTCAGACGATAAGAAACAGCCAACTTCAGGTGCTGAAAAGGCAATGGATGAGGTTTCTGATTATGCTTTAGAGAAATATCAATCACTTATTTTTGAAGATCCAGGATTTATAACTTACTTTAATGAAGCTACTCCGCTTCATGAACTAGGCGATCTAAACATTGGTTCAAGGCCGATGAGTAGAAAAGGTAGTAGTAAGTTTGAAGATTTACGGGCAATTCCATGGGTATTTGCGTGGACCCAGAGTAGACAATTATTACCAGCATGGTTCGCAGCCGGAACTGGCTTACAGAAATTTGCTGATAAACACGGAGACTGGAAGTTATTTCAAGATATGTATGAATCATGGCCTTTCTTCCAATCAACCATTAACAATTTACAGATGGCTTTAACAAAAGCCGACTTAGCTACCGCTAAGGAATACGCAATGATGGTTCAGGATGAAACAATTAGAGACCGGATTTTCGGCCAAATTACTGAAGAGTATTATTTAACAAAAGAAGTAGTTTTAAAAATAACTGGTCAATCTGAATTACTAGACAACAAGCCAGCAATCAAAGAGTCTGTTAGGCTTCGTAATCCTTTTGTTGATCCATTAAACTTGTTCCAGGCAGAGCTTATCACTGAGCTACGCCAAATGACTGAAAAAGACGAAAAGTCTGAGGAACTATTGAAAGAAGTTTTACTTACAATTAATGGTATCGCAGCAGGTTTGCGTAATACTGGTTGATAAAGTAATTACGAACAAAAGCGCAGGCGCCTTGTTAGCCCCGACAAGCTTAAGTCAAGCATCTATGTGGCGATTTTTGCCACAAAGATGCTTGACTCAGGGACCTCGAGGGGCTTGGCGCTGGAGCTGGACGTGGCTAACTTAGTAATTAATTATCCACAGAGCAGACCATTTTATAATATCCTAGACAAACAAAAACCCCCTTCTGCTAATTAAATGTAGAAGGGGGTTTTATTTTTCATTAATTATTTTTTCTTAGCGCACGTCTCTCCGCATACGGTACGCATTTATAACAAACAACCACATTATTCCCTTGATCATCTATATAAGGCTCGGGCTTCACCGCTTTTTCATGACAGATATGACATTTTTTAGGGCTGAATAACTTCTTCAAGGAATCAAACATAACTTCCCCTCCATTGCCAATTAAATTTCTTACTTATCATTGTAATCAATCATTTTAAAAAGTTAAAGCGATTGATTTTACACTAGAAGTATCAATAAATAATATCTATACCCGAAGAAGATTCAATTGGTTGCTCCTCCTCTTTTTCGTCTGTTGAATCAACCAATAAAAAAAGCCCTATTAATATCACAATAAGGAGAATAAATGCTAGAGTTCTAAATATACCAAGATTCCCTCGCAAATGATTAGACATATTTCTAACCTCCAAACTAATGTATGCGTTTACAATATATGTTTAATATATAAAACAATATATACATTTTAACAGATTAACAATAAAATTGGACGGTTTTATAAAAAAAACTGTTAAATAATAGAAATAGTATAGTTCTTAAGAATGATAGAAAAATTAATTAAAAAGGAGTCAGGCTAGAAACCTAACTCCGGTACCATTTATTCTTTTTCAGCAAGCCATTCTTTTTCTTCATCGGTGAATACCCTAGATCTCGTCAAAAATCGTTTACCCTCTGGACCTTCTAACGAAAACATTCCTCCTCTACCATCAACCACATCAATAATCAATTGTGTATGTTTCCAGTATTGATACTGATCCTTAGACATATAAAAAGGGGTCTCTGATATCCATCCTAACAAAACATCTGAGTCTCCAACTCTAAATTCCTTTCTTGGATAACACATTGGTGAGCTGCCATCACAGCAGCCTCCTGATTGATGAAACATTAATTGGCCATGTATCTGTTTTAAGTGTTCGATTAATTGAATGGCTTCGCCGGTTACAGTAACTCTTTCAACCATCTCACACACCCTTTCAAGTTCCGTATTAACTTGAGTACTTAAAAGAATCCCATCGCATCGGTACCATAACTGACAAGTAAGTTTTTCGTTTGTTGATAATGAGATAGCATCATTAGATGATTCTCCCTACCAATACCAGATTTTTTATAACCTCCAAAAGCTGCATG
This sequence comes from Aquibacillus saliphilus, assembly GCF_020404745.1. Taxonomy (GTDB): domain Bacteria; phylum Bacillota; class Bacilli; order Bacillales; family Amphibacillaceae; genus Aquibacillus; species Aquibacillus saliphilus. Next base: position 21,363 of record NZ_JAIZAP010000012.1, on the reverse strand, counting down.
TGCAGGATATGCATGATAACAATTGGTCCATACTCTGCCAACCTCTATTTCTCTTCCGAACCGGTAAGCAGTATGAACACTTCTTGACCATACACCTGCACCAAGACCATATAGTGTATCATTGGCGATAGCAAGCGCATCTTGATCATCTTTAAACGTAGTTACCGAGAGAACTGGTCCGAATATTTCTTCTTGAAAAATCCTCATCTCATTCGTTCCTTTAAAAATAGTAGGTTTTACATAATATCCATTCTGCAAGTCACCCTCAAGACTATTTCTTCCCCCACCAATTAAAACCTCTGCACCTTCTTGTTTCCCGATGTCTAAATACGAAGTGATTTTCTCCATCTGCTCTAATGAAGCTTGCGCCCCCATCATCGTATCTGTATCAAGCGGGTTTCCAATTTTAATCTGTTCGACTCGCTGGATTGCTCTTTCAATAAATTCATCATAGATTGATTCATGAATTAAAGCACGAGAAGGACACGTACAGACTTCCCCTTGATTTAAAGCAAACATAACAAAGCCTTCAATCGCTTTATCTAAGAAGTCATCATCTTGGTCCATTACATCCTTGAAAAAGATATTTGGCGACTTTCCTCCGAGCTCTAATGTTACTGGAATGATATTTTCGGATGCATATTGCATAATTAAGCGACCTGTTGTTGTTTCACCTGTGAATGCAATTTTTGCTACACGGCTACTAGATGCCAATGGTTTACCTGCCTCAAGACCAAAGCCATTTACAATGTTTAATACTCCTTTTGGAACTAAATCAGCAATTAGCTCCATTAACACATGAATAGATGCAGGTGTTTGCTCTGCTGGTTTTAACACGACCGCATTTCCAGCTGCTAATGCAGGTGCTAATTTCCATGTTGCCATTAATATCGGGAAATTCCATGGAATAATTTGCCCAACAACACCTAATGGTTCATGAAAATGATACGCAACAGTATCGTCATCTAACTGACTTAGACTGCCTTCTTGGGCACGAATGGCACCAGCAAAATAGCGAAAATGATCAATTGCTAATGGAATATCCGCATTCAAAGTCTCGCGGACAGCTTTACCGTTATCCCACGTTTCGGCAACAGCTAGGAGTTCTAGGTTTTCCTCCATCCGATCAGCGATTTTATTTAAGATAATCGCTCTTTCTGTAGGTGAAGTTTTACCCCAGCTTTGTTTTGCATCATGAGCAGCATCAAGTGCTAGTTCCACATCCTCTTTAGATGATCTAGCAACCTGACAAAACACCTGTCCAGTTACAGGACTAACATTATCAAAATAGCGTCCATTTACTGGTGCTACCCATTCCCCACCGATAAAATTATCATACTGTTCCCTAAATTCTACAACTGCCCCCGGTTGGTTAGGTGCCTCATACTTCATAAACATTCCTCCTCGCAAATAGTGTAATCGCTTACAATCATGACGTACATTCTTAGGAGAAAGCTATCACCATACAGTTTACGAACAAGAATTTTTATTTATTACACTTTTATAGTAAAAAAAATCTACCCCAGTACTAGTTGTACTAGAAGTAGATTTTCAATATATCCGTAACTAGTTAAAATTAGACACTGAATCAATCAAATGAATCACGTGTTTTGTCTTGTCATAAAGTAATTCATCCGCTTGATCGATACACTGTTGTAAGGAAAGAGGTCGATCAATAATAGAAAAACAACCTGCAAATACTTCTCTAAGTTGATCACTATTTCCACCTAGACTTCCAGAAATCAGAATTACTGGAACCTGGTGTTTATTTGCTAAACTTGCTACATAGCTCGGGGCCTTACCAAATAAAGTTTGTTCATCGCTTTGCCCTTCACCCGTAATTACTAAATCTGCATTTATAATAGATTGCTCCAAATCCATAGCATCTGCTATAAGTTTTGCGCCTGACTCTAACTTTGCTCCAAGTGTTAATAAGGCAAAACCTAGACCACCAGCTGCGCCCGCTCCTGGCACTTGTTTATCGTCTCTACCAATTTCTTTTTCAACTAGATTACTAAAGTTGTCTAAAGCTTCATCATACATTAGAATTTGTTGCTCTGTTGCTCCCTTTTGAGGACCATAGATTGCACTTGCACCTTCCTGGCCAGATAACGGATTTTCAACATCGCATGCAACACGGATATTTATTTTAGACAGTTTAGAGTGTAAATTTTTAAAGCTAACTTTACTCATAGATAATAGATCACGACCAAAAGGGCCAATTTCTATTCCCGACTTGTCCCAAGCTTTCATACCTAGCGCTTGAAGCATGCCTTGTCCGCCATCATTGGTAGCACTTCCTCCTAAACCAATGATAATCGAGGTACAACCATTATTAATTGCATCAATTATCACTTCACCTAGTCCGTAGGAAGTCGTTAGATCAGGGTTTCTTTTTTCTCTTGGTACTTGAACTAATCCCGCTATATTTGCGCATTCAATCAGAGCAGTTGTCTTGTCAATAGTTGCATAGTAGGTTTCTATTTTATTACCAAGTGGACCTGTACATTGGATAGGTACACGAACTCCGCTAGGCGATGCAACTAACAGGGATTCGACAGTACCTTCCCCACCATCTGCCATTGGTTTAATTACCCCGTTATGCCCCCCCACTTCAGAGACAGCTCGCTTCATTATAGTTGCTGCATCAATGGAAGTAAGACTTCCTTTATATGAATCTGGTGCAATAACGATATTCATAGTAGCACTCCTTTTAAACTAGTAGTTACTATTATTAAACCATTAATATGTATCCGGTTCCACCGTCGATAAATCAGATTTTTATTTTATTTTTTTGATAATCAAAGTAGCTAGAAGTCGAACGTTACATACGATTTCTAGCTACTTTGATTATCCCGTACTAGGCTTTTCTAAAATAAATAATATGTGGATACCTAATATGATAGTCTATTCCTTGGATTGTTAACTGAAGGTGATCTATTGCAGCACCAGTTAACGTTCCCTCAAGTGCTCCATTAACAGTCACGACTTGAAGATTTTCATCTAAGTGCATTAATAAATGATTCAACCAAACCGGTTCCATCTGAATTGAATAACTTGGTTGTTTTTCTTCGATCATTTCTGGCAATTCACTCGTATATACATACACTCCAGGTGGCAGTGTATCAAGTGTTTTATCTCCTCGACTGGCATGCAATTGATTGTTAGTCAATTTTATTCACTCCTTTTATGGTAGACACTTTTACCATATGAGAAAGAGATTTACTGGACACGGCATTTGCCTATTTCTTCACTAGTTTATTTATACTTTAGTTTAACAACTTTAATATTTACTACATACGTCCTACACAACAGAGGCGAAGAAAAGCAGATTAGCTTTTTTCCGTGCGCTAATAAGTTCTACTCTTACTAGAATACAGTTGAATTTGACTACAACAGTACCTATTGCTTGTCTGGTTGTTCCTTACACTCCTCAAATGAACCCTTGATATAATAGAAAAAATAATAGTAATGCTGTTAACGAAGATCCTGTGTATCCAGCATAAGCAATTAATATTCCACTTATCCAAGAAGAGGTACCATCCAGTGCGTGCCCTGAAGTATCTTTATTTAACGCAATACGATATCCTCTTCCTCCTGTTATTTTTGCAATTACGATATGGAAAACTTCATATAAGTTATTGAAACCAGGTAATTAGATTCTATTCACTAAAAGAGGCCAAAACTTATCGTTTAGCCTCTTCCTTTTTACTACTTAATCTAATAACCGGTTGTTTTCGTCTACATTGATAGGACTAGCTGGCTCTGGACTGTCTCCTGGATAAAAATGTCCATCTCCTTTGCAAATGGTACATTTATATTGCCATTCCTCATCATCAGCAAGCATTCCAGTTCCCTCACATGCAATACATACGTTATTGCGATCCACCATTTTAAGTTTTCTCCTTTTTTAAATTAGTCCTGCCCCCCTGAGTCAGAGGCGACTTACAATTTAAGCACGATTTTTTTGACGGTCCTTCACCCAGTTAATTAATCCGCCTTTTAATACCATTTCAATCTGTCTTCCCGATAGCGCGTGTTTGACTGTTATTTCTTGATTTTTCCCTTGCACACTAATAGTAAATTCGTTGCCTTGCTGGATTTTCTTTCTAAGGTCCGTGAACACTAACACATCACCTTGATCTAGTTTTGAGTAACCCCCTTCATTTACAAAAGTTATTGGCAAAATCCCAAAATTAACTAGGTTTTGCCAATGAATACGTGCAAAGTCTTTCACCAAAGCAACACGTAAACCAAGATATCTTGGTGCAAGAGCCGCGTGTTCACGACTCGATCCTTGTCCATAATTAAAACCACCAACAACAGCATGTCCACCCAAGTTGCGACTAGCCATTCCTTTATCATAATAATTCTCATCTATAATTTCGAAGGTAAACTTACTAATTTCAGGTAAATTACTCCTAAAAGGTAGCACACGTGCACCTCCAGCTAATATTTCGTCTGTAGAAATGTTATCCCCCATTTTAAGTAAAATCGGCACCTCGAGTCTATCCGGTAGTTCATCCATGTCAGGAATGGATGCAATATTTGGGCCTTTATATAACTCGACTTCACGAGCTCTTTCAAGTGGTAACGGCTCTTCCAATAAATTCACATCAATTGTTGGTTTGTTTGGGTTCTTTATTTTAGGATAATCCATATCTAGTGTACGTGGATCTGTGATTACTCCCCTCAACGCAGAAGCTGCTGCAGTCTCAGGGCTACACAAAAAAACACTGTCTTCTTTTGTTCCTGAACGTCCAGGAAAGTTGCGCGGTGTTGTCCGCAGACTATTACGACCAGTCGCAGGCGCCTGTCCCATACCAATACACCCATTGCAACCTGCTTGATGCAACCTGGCTCCAGCTTGTAAAAGACTAGCAATATGTCCTTCCTTCACCAAATCAGTCAACATCTGACGTGATGTCGGATTAATATCAAAAGAAAGGCCATCAGCAATCATCTTTCCTTTTACAATTTCAGCAGCTATCGCAAAATCACGGTAACCTGGATTGGCTGATGATCCAACATAGGATTGATAAATAGGTTCACCCGAAAGCTCGCTTACTGGAACAACATTACCTGGACTAGAAGGTTTAGCAACCAGTGGCTCAAGCTTTGATAAGTTTATTTCTTCTTCTAAATCATATTTCGCCCCTCTGTCTGCCTTTAATTCTGTCCAATCGTCTTCTCTGTCTTGATCCTTTAAAAATCGTTTTATTTCCTTATCAGAAGGAAAGACTGTTCCTGTTGCACCAAGTTCTGCCCCCATATTTGCAATCACATGACGGTCCATCGCCGTTAAATTCTCTAAACCAGGACCATAATATTCAATTACGCGCCCGACACCACCTTTTACATCGTGACGACGGAGTAATTCAAAAATGACATCTTTAGCGCTAACCCAATCTGGCATTTCACCACTTAATTTCACGCCCCATACTTTAGGCATTTTAACGTAAAATGGTTCACCGGCTATCGCCATCGCTACATCAATTCCACCAGCTCCCATTGCTAGCATTCCCATACAACCATTTGCACACGTATGGCTGTCAGAACCAAGTAATGTCTTGCCAGGCTTAGCTAACCGTTGCATGTGAACAGGATGACTAACACCATTACCAGGACGGCTATAGTGTAGGCCGAAACGCCGTGTAGCACTTTGCAAAAATAAATGATCATCTGGATTTTTACTATCTACTTGAATTAAGTTATGGTCGACATATTGCGCAGATGCTTCTGTTTTGGCATAGTCTAATTCCATTGCTTCTAGTTCTAACATGACCATCGTACCTGTCGCATCCTGAGTTAATGTTTGATCGATTTTTAGTCCAATCTCTTCCCCAGGGGTCATCTCACCATAGACTAAATGATCCTTGATCAATTTTTGTGTTACATTCAAATCCATATCATTGCCTCCTCAAGCTTTTTTCTATTTACTTAATTTGGCTTTAGTTTAGAAAAAATATGCTTTACTTTCATATAGAGTATTTCTAGTTTGAACGAACAAATAAATCATTAAACACCAAAACAAAAGGTTACTAGCACGTTGCCAGTAACCTTCTGTAATAGATTAATTTTGCTGAGTCAATTTCATAATATCAAGCTATACCCTAATGGCGGAAATAGCTATTTTGAAATGATTAAGCTAATTTTTTAAATAGAATATTGTTTTCTAAATGAATGTGCTGGAAAGTGTCTGATTCTAATTCGGTTAGACGGGCGTATGTAATTCGATATGAATTACACGCATCAGCTGGTGGTTCGAAACCATCTGTAATATCATGCATTTGCTTAAGAAGGTCTCCTGCTGAATCGTGCTCGTCTTCCATTGCACTATTTACTGCCTGAATTTTCTCCAATAATTCCGGACTCGGATTAATATCATATTCTTTAATTAACGGGAACAAGTCTAGTTCTTCTTTGACCATATGTGATTCCAGTTCCATTTTGAACGTATTATAAAGCTTGTGAAGATTGACTAAATGTGGATGACTGCCACCATGTACACGATAAATCTTCGTAACAAATTGACCTAATGCAGGCAATTCTTCATTTAAGTAGGCATGATGTGTATGAACAACGTGATCAACCAATTCTGTGTTTGAGATTTTGTCCCAGTTTGTTTCCACATTACCTTTATTTTTCCAATCTTGATAGGATTCATTTAGTTCACTCATGATTAGATCATCGCTTATATTTTTTTCAGAAAACACCTCGACAAGTGGTTTATCTCCTCCGCAACAAAAATCAATCCTATTTTTCTTAAACAAATCACTAGATTTCGGGAAAACCTTAACAATATCTGCCGGTGTATCATTTATAGTAAAAGTAGTCATTTTTATTTACCTCCTTAAGTTGTAACTTAACTATACTGCGATTCAACTGATCACAACGTGAGATAAATCACGAAAGAGGTGTGACTTTACTTATATGAAATAATTTCCTCAAAGTTAGTTTTCAATCGATAGTTGCTTAAAGTGAAAATTGTAGATAGTACAAATATCCTAAAAGGAGACTAAGCCATAATAAATCACAAATTACTTTATTATGGACAAAGAGTATCTACTATCCGCCGGAGAGTTACATCACAATTCTATAATGGTTGAATGACTGCTCTGACCGGACTGCCATCCCCTTCAACAATTTTAAGTGGCAGAGCTATTAAATTATAATCTCCCTCAGCAATTTCATCTAAGACAACATTTTCTAATATATGAATACCATGCTGATGTAACGAATGATGAGTCAATAGCTTTTTACTATCGAGTGGATCGACAGAAGGCATATTCACTCCAAGTAGCTTGATACCATTTTCAGCCAAATAGACAGCTATTTCTGAATCTAATTTAGTAATTTCATTCGGAAATTGCTCTGGATTACTAGGTAGCGACGTCTTTAGCAGCAACCGTTCCACGCCAACTAGCGAAAATTCACTTAAAACGCTGCGGTCAATTACATCCTTATCTGATACATCAATCACCTTTGCTCGTCCAACATAATAATTGACATCAATATCGACTATCTTTTTTCCGTTATCTAAAAAGTGAAAAGGTGCATCAACGTGTGTCCCTATATGTAGACTTGTTGTCATCTGTCCAATATTAACTGATCCTGTTTCTGCCATTGATGCTGTTAATTGATAAGTAAAAGGCGTATCTTCAGGCCAATGCGCAACCTGGTTTGTCAGTGGTTGAGATATATCTATCCATTTATTAGTGTTCATTTTATCCGACAACCCCTTTTAAATTTTTTCCCCATTAATTGTATCGAAGTTACTCGAGATTTACTACTCATGTAGAACAATAGTTTAAGACACAAAACCTATAGACTCCGACGTAACATACCACGTCATACTGGAAAGTACGTGGCGGGTACCCAGAGAGGTTGTTTACAAGGTGACTGAGAAATACACTTGGATAATGAATCAAAGTGATCCATAAGCTGTTTATCGAGTATGAAGGTCCTTTTGAGTGTGAAAGAGATGAAATAAGACCTTCATCAGCGTTATGAAGGTCATTTTGATAATGAAAGTGATGAAAAGAGACGTTCATAAACACTATGAAAGTCATTTTAATAGTGAAAGTGATGAAAAGAGACTTTCATGAGCGTTATGAAGGTCATTTTGATAGTGAAAATGATGAATTTAAACTTTCATGAGCACTATGAAGGTCCTTTTGATAGTGAAAATGATGAAATTAAACTTTCATAAGCATTATGAAGGTCCTTTTGAGTGTATTTCCGGGGCAGGTATTATGCACTCACCAGGATTTAAGTTACGTCGCAATTTCTATCAACTCCGAACATTTAAAAACATCAACACTTATGAAAAGCCCTTTCCAACAATGAATGAACCGATCATACTTCCTTTTCTTGCTGCTCAACCGCCTTATTAATATCCTCATAAAAACCATCTATAACAGAAAAGTTAACCGCATCAACATAGATTTTTTCCAATTGATCATGGAGGCTCTTAGCTTCCTGTAGATATAAAATACCTTCCTTCATCCGTTGTTTATAACGTTTAGTAACATCTGTTATCTCAGCTTGATATTTCTCGTCTGTCCCAGGTGTAACCGTTTTTTGATATAAATCCACAATTTCATCTCCGTGACGATCAGGAAAATATTCATGCGGATCTGTACTATCGAATACGGATACCCCTAGCTCACGGATAATGACCATATCAATGCTATCTGGATCAAAACCACAATGATACATCTCCACATCAAAGCCTCGTTCCTCCCCAGCAGTTGCAACCTTTTTAAGTAATGTTGATTTTCCCGTACCAGCGCGCCCTTTGATAAAATACCGTTTTAATAGCCCTTCAGTAATATTTGGAATAAAATCAACAACTCCATCCGGGGTCGAAGCTCCAAAGAAACGATGACGTGTGATTTGTTCCTGACCACTACTTCGTTTACCAACAAAAATTTGATCAATTAAGTCAACTGTTACTTGATTCGCTTTAGCAAAATCCATTTCACGGATATAAATTTCTTCTAGGTCATCATGTATTTGCAGTCCATTTTTGAAAGATGCGTAGGATTTTTGATAGATCTCCTGAATAGATTGTTGATAATTGATAATTTCTTGCCGTTTATCCTTTAATTTAGCTATATCCCAAGCTGATCCAAGATTAACGTACTGCTCAATAGCTCCAGGTGCAGTTGGTTCTAACACATGCGGTGAAGTACTATCGAAAACCCCAAACTTTAGCTCTGGAATAATCAAGGCCTCTAACGAATCATTATCCGTAGAACAATGTATTAGTTCTAAATGATAACCCTTTTCCCCCCATTCATTTGCAACCCTTTTAATAAGTGTTGATTTGCCTGTTCCAGGTCCACCCTTTAAGAGATAGATAGTCTCCAACCCTTGCATGTTGGACTCATATAATCCGTAGAATCCCTTTGCTGTATTTCCACCACAAAAATAATTAATTACCTTTTCAGTCACTACAAAAAACCCCTTTGTTCGTTCATCTAAACTATTCTATGAAACGATTGTTAAGTAGGTGAATGTCCTTAGTAGTTGTTAAAACTTATCAAATACTACTAAATTAATTGATGCTAAACATATCCTGTCAAGAGAAAAACATATACGTACTCCAACTATATACACGTAATGCCTTTTTAGATTAATAATTATATTTACCTATATCAGTGAAAATAAATCTGTAAATTAATTACCATTAGACTATTGTTAATTTTCTGAATACTTATAGAATTAATAGTAAGGTGCGCGCCTTACTATTAAAAAGAAAAAAATTTGGGAGGTCTACATTTTGAAAAAAAAGATCGTAACACTAGCGTCTATCAGTGTTCTATCATTTTCTCTTCTCTCTCCTTCTATAAGTTATCAAGTAGAAGCAAAAGAAAGTGAGAAATGGAATGTTGAACGTTATGGTGATGAGCTTGATATCACTGCAGAATTAAATAAACAATCGAGTAATGAGGAGTTTCAAAAACAAGCAGCTAATAGAATCAAAGATGCCGCTTCAGAGGTAAATTTTGATGAACAAGAAGATGCTGACAGTCAGGATGAAGATAGTACATTTACTTATGATGGTGGTTCGAAGCTCTTTTTAGATAGAGATTTAGCTTTTAAAGAATTCACTCTACGTAGTGAAGGTGAAAACGTAGAAATATGGGTTGCCAATGACTTAAGCTTTCCAGATGGTGACGAACGACCTGCACATGTTGTAACTCAAGAACAAGTGGACAAGCTTACAGAAGAATTTGATACAAACATCTATCCTAAAACTACTGCCTTTTTTGGTACTCCTGATTCTCTTGATGGTAGCCAATCTCCACTACCTGGAATGGTTGGACTGCCGACTGGTTATTACGAAGGTAGCGACAAAGTGATTATGCTAGTAGATAACATTAAGGATGATAACTACACGAATCCTGACTATCCATTTTTTGTAGCTGGATTTTTCTGGAGCACACTAGAAATGTATATTGATCGTAATATAGTTACAATTGACACAAATAACTGGGAAGAACGCTTAGAAAATACTTTTTACTCAACAACCATGCACGAATTACAACACTTAATCCATTCAGATAATGATGCTGATGAAACAACATGGTTAAACGAAGGCATGTCGACATTTTCTGAGTATTTAGGTGGCTATGGTCATGATGCTGGTTCAATTAACTTCCTGCTTGATCATCCGGAAAACTCACTGGTAAATTGGGATGAGCATGTTGGTGCAGAGACAGGACCGGAAACGATTGCTGATTATGGACTTGTTTACCTGTTCACTCTTTATAACTATGAACAATTTGGACAAGAATTTATAAGACAAGTGGCTACGAGTGAGTTAAATGGAATTGATAGCTATAATGCTGCTTATCAATCCTTTGGCATTAAAGAAGACTTCCAAAGCGTCTACGAGAAGTTTGTAACGGCATTGCTTATTGATGATACAGAAAATGTTAAAGCTAAAAAAGGTATTTATGGATTCAATACAATCAACTTGCGTGAGCTTCCTGTTGAAAACGGAGAAGTTCGTGGCACGACAGTTAACTTTGAACAAGCAAAGCAATATGAAAAAGACGGGGTTCCAGCATGGGGTGCCGACTATAAAGTGCTAGATTTCGAACAGAAAATTGATAACATTTCATTTGATGGAATTGGCTCTTTACCTATTAACTGGGAATCTGTTCAAGACCCATTAGGCACTGACAACCAAGTATATTGGGGTGGTAATGGTGATGAGGTTGATAATAATCTAATCTTTAGCGCTGATTTAACTAGTGTTTCAGAAGCAACACTTCAATTTGACAATTTTATCGATATTGAAGAACAATGGGATTTCGGTATGGTTCAAGTTTCTACTGATGATGGTAAATCATGGACAAGTTTAGAAAATGAAAATACAAGATCCGATGTCGTTGACGAAGGATATCCAAAAATCAAAGAAAATGTTCCTGGATTCACTGGACACTTTGAAGACTGGCAAGAAGAAAGCTTCGATCTCTCCGAGTACGCCGGTCAGGAAATCCATATTTCATTCCGCTATTTAACCGACTGGGGGACAACGGAATCTGGCTGGTTTGTTGATAATATTGAAATTCTGGAAATTGGAATAAATTATGATGGTTCTTCTTTAGTTGGACTTCAGTCGAAAGCTGAGTTACTACAAGAATATGTAAATTACTCTGTTACTTTTGTAAATGAAAATAAACAAGGTAAATATAAGGTAGAGCATATCGACCCGTTCAATATTACAGAAGAGGAAGCATTAAACTTAAAAAATCTATTTAAAAGCGGAACAAACTATATGACAACATGGTACGCTGCTCCAGAAGGAAGTAACCAGTCGATACCTTTTGACTATAGTGTAGATTTAAAAGAACAAGGTCCAAAAAAGAATTAAATCTTATCGACTAACTGAACAAAAGCGCAGGGCGCCTTGCTCACCACCGACAAGCTTAAGACAAGCCTCGGCGTGACGTTCTTTGCCACAGAGAGGATTGACTTAAGACCTCGAGGTGTGCATTCGAAATAAGCAAACCGCTTATTTCCGGCTAGGCGCCGGAGCTGGACGCGGCTAACATTGTCAAAAAATTATCCACACGAAACCAATTTTATAATTTCCTAAGCTAAAAATAAAAGAACCTTATCTCCTAATTTATAGGAGATAGGGTTCTTTTATTGACATTTATTACAACTTGGCAACAGTTACATTGTTTATTTCTCATGATTCGACAAAAACAGAAGAATTTCGTCTGTTTACACATGGTGCTAAACTGTATAAACTAGTAAATACTACGCGAGAATAATATCACACAAATATGTCCGGACATATAGTTGATTTAAAAATTAATTAAATTAGTTGTAATCACAATATCTAAAAAGATTACTAATTTAAACCATCATTATTGGAATTAGTTGCCGGAGTGATAAAAAGATGCATTGGAGTGTTTATCTTGGTAGAAGTCAAACATGAAGAAAACAAAATAGAAAAACTACGTTTAAAGATGTACCAGTATTACCAAGAAAATCAATATGAAGAAGTTGTCAAAGTGTCACAGGAATTAGATCAATTATTGAATGAATTTTTATATTTTCCCAAAAGTAAAAATCATAGCTAAAAAATAAAAAGCACCCCTCAACAGAGTGCTTGCCTTTAGTATTTAGGTTCGTATCGCATTATTTTATCGCTTTTACAACAAGACTTAGTAAGAAAACAAAAATAACCGCCCCGATTAACGCTGGAATAATTGCAATACCCGCAAGTACCGGTCCGATACTTCCAAGTAACTCTCCACCTATCCAGGCACCGATGATACCAGCAATAATGTTTCCGATAATTCCAGCAGGAAGATCCTTTCCAAGAATAACGCCTGCTAGCCAACCTATTAAACCACCAACAATTAAATACATAATAAGTCCCATTTATAACACTTCCTTTCAATTTAACTTCTAATAAAAGCCTATACAAAATCTTAATGAGTATTCCTAAACATATAATACAAATACCCAATCCAAATTAAATAAAAACATTTAGTTTTAAAATACATTGTAAAAAAATTTAACATCAAATTTTAATCCGTCGATTTCCTTCAAAACTTGCAAGTGGATACCTTTTTTTGAGATGATAGCACAATATTGCACAATTAGATTGGGCATAAATACGTTAGTTATGCTATCCTAAATATAATAGATAAGGTAGTTTTTCAAGCTACATTGGAGGGATTTGTTCGTGTCAAACAACTATAAAAGTTCTAAATTAAAAGTCTTCACATTAAGCTCTAACCCAGCACTGGCAGAGGAAATTGCTTCGAACATGGGACTTGCGCTTGGGAAATCTTCAGTGCAGACATTTAGTGATGGCGAGATACAGATCAATATCGAAGAAAGTGTTCGTGGTTGTGAAGTATTCGTTATTCAATCGACAAGCGAGCCAGTTAATCAAAATATTATGGAACTATTAATCATGATTGATGCATTAAAACGCGCTTCAGTAGAAACAATCAACGTTGTTATTCCATATTATGGTTATGCTCGCCAAGACAGAAAAGCTCGTTCAAGGGAACCCATTACAGCCAAGCTAATCGCTGACTTAATTGAAACAGCTGGTGCTAATCGGGTAATTACATTAGATTTACACGCAACTCAAATTCAAGGATTTTTCAACATACCCGTCGATCAGTTAGTTGGTATTCCTCTTTTATCTGATTATTTAATTCAAAAGAATTTTGATGACATCGTAGTTGTCGCTCCCGATCATGGTAGTGTTAAACGTGCTCGCCAAATGGCAGACCGTCTAAAATCGACTATCGCTATCATTGATAAACGAAGTCCAACTGAGAATTTTGCTGGTGAAATAAATATTGTTGGTGAAATTGAAGGAAAGACAGCTATTCTAATTGATGATATTATCGACACTGGGACAAGGGTGACAACAGGAACAAGGGCACTCTTAGAAAATGGTGCAAAAGAAGTATATGCCTGTAGCACGCACCCGGTGTTATCAGGACTTGCAATCGAAAAACTTCAAAAATCACAATTAAAAGAATTAATTGTTACGAACAGCATCCCTTTGACCAAAGAAAAACAAATAGATAAGATTACGCAACTTACAGTTGCCCCACTATTAAGTGATGCTCTTATCCGTGTTTATGAACAACAATCAGTAAGCGTGTTGTTTGACTAATTTCAGAAGAAATAGAATGACTCCAAACAGACGAACACTACCTTTTTAACTAGGCAGTGTTCGTCTTCTTTTTACTTATTATTTTTAAACAAAAATCATCCATAGTAAGAACGTTACAATAATCGCAACTAAGCCTTGAACAAGTGTTCCAGCAGTTTGTGCCTTATATGCTTGCGTCACTGACATTCCACTAAATTCTTTAACAACCCAGAAATAACTATCATTAACATGCGAAACAACCATTGCACCAGCTCCGATAGACATAACTACCAAAGCAAGCGGTACTGCACCATCTATACCTACTTGTATCAGTAAAGGCGCAACTAATGTTGACGTAATTACAAGTGCTGCAGTTGATGACCCTTGTGCAGTTTTTAGTGCTGCTGCAATCAGGAATGGAATGAAGATGAACAACGCTCCAGTAAATATACCACTGTCTGCAAATCCTTGGATAAATTCCGCAACTGGAGTTGCCTTGATAACCGATCCAAACGCTCCCCCAGCCCCAGTAATTAATAGAATTGGAGCAGCTTCTTTTATACCGACACCTATCCAATTGGTAAGTGTTTCTTCATCATAGGATGGCATCAATAAAAAGGCGAATAACACACCAATTAGTAGGGCTACTACAGGTGAACCTAAGAACAAGAAAACATTAACTAGCGGTCCCACTAACTCCATAAAGGTTAAAAAAGAGCTGAACGCAATTAACAATATCGGGACAACAATTGGTGCAAATGACTTTGATGCTGTAGGCATTGCGCCAAATTGTTTAACAATCTCTTCGTAACTAAAACCTGTACCCTCTTCACCTTCACCTTCCACTTTTATTTTAGTACCTACTTTCATCGCCCATAAATACCCTGCAAAAATTACCGGAATAACAACAATTAACCCCATTAAAATAACCGTACCCAGGTAATTTTCAGCCCCGATATTCCCTGCCGCTGCTATCGGTCCTGGTGTTGGTGGAACTAATGTATGGGTCGCAAATAAGCCTGTAGACAAAGCTATTGCCATCGAGGCAATGGTTACTTTCGCTTTTTTTGCAAGCGCTTTTTTTAAAGATGACAAAATGACATAGCCAGAATCACAGAATACTGGAATGCTGACTATTCCACCAATTAAACTCATCGCCAGTTGTGGCCGTTTTTCACCTACTAAACGGAGTACAACCTCCGCCATTCGAAGCGCCGCACCTGATTTTTCCAGGATAACTCCAATAATTGTACCAAAGATAATCACAAGACCGATGCTACTCATTAACCCGCCAAAACCACCATTTACTGCTTCAACAACATCCGCAAGCGGTAACCCTGCTATGATCCCGATTGCAAATGAAGCGATTATTAAAGAAATAAACGGATGAAGCCTTAACTTAGCAGTTGCGAAAATAACAAATAAAACCCCAAAAACAATAACAAGAATAAGACCATAACCCTCCATACTGCCACCCCTTTAAAAGTTATTTTTTGTAAATGAATTCATTTATGCCGACTGTTATCATTTGTACACGCCTTCAATTATATGAAATTTAAAACCTCAATATGACATCCAGTTTTATACATTAAACACTTTTAGGGGATTAACAGTGGTTTTGATGAACGCAAAAAAACGGTTAACTTGTAATAACAAGTTAACCGTTTTGCACTTTTTTATTGGCTTATTTTAAACATCTTTTGCATAGCTGTCATCTGGAATTTTATTTAACATAACATAAAGACTTACATTTGATGATCCATCGTTAGCAAAAGAAAGCTCTTCATCTCCACCAGCGACTAGGATATCGTCTTTTGTAACTGCAACTTTCTCACCATCAAAAGTAAACGTGCCCTCTCCCTGTAATAGTTGTAAATAGACATTCGTTCCTGGATGCTTATGAGCAGGTAAAGATTGTCCAGGTTTGAAATTCAGTAGAAAAACTGTGCTTTGCCCTTCCTTAAATACAACGCGCTTGGTAAATCTTTCTTCACTAAATTCAATATATTCACTCAAATTTTGTTTTTTCATCAGTAAATTCTCCTTTAAATTGTTGCTGAAATTTTTATAAACTTTTCTAAAATCTACTTGAGATTCGTTCTCATTTATTTTAAATGAGATCGCTAATTATAAAAGTGATAAAAATCACTAAATTAATAATACTTCTGAACAATAATTACTAATTTAACTATGCCTTGGTTTTATACAAGCGATAGTTAACATTTCTTCTCTTTAATTATTATAAATTCAGGACTATACTATACATGTGAAGTTATTTTAGATGAAGAGGTGTTTCTATATGAAAAGTGCCGGCTTAGCAGCGGTTTTATCTTTTTTTGTTACTGGACTAGGTCAAATATACAATGGACAAATTGGTAAAGGTATCGGGTTTATTATTGTTTATGCTATTTCTTGGGCTATGATGTTCATTCTTATTGGTTTCATTACTACTCCTATTTTATGGATTTGGGGAATGGTTGACGCCTATAAGGTTGCTGAAAAAATTAACCAGAAATCAAATTAAATACTTTTTTTGAGAAAGCATCCACTTTGACAATCACAAAGTGGATGCTTTCTTGTTCAACAGTTTAAACCTGACGTTCCTTGATCCAGTTAATTAATCCCCCATGCAACATCATATCAACTTGTCTACCGGAAAGTGCATGGCGGACATTTATCTTTTCACCTTTATTTTTAATGGTAATAGTGAATTGATTACCTTGCTTAATTTTCTCTCGTAAATTAGTTAACTCAAGGACATCACCTTGCTCTAATTTGTCATAATCTTCTTCATTGATAAATGTTACAGGTAAGATGCCAAAATTAACAAGATTTTGCCAATGGATTCTAGCGAAGTCCTTGACTAAAGCAATACGTAACCCAAGAAATCTTGGTGCTAATGCAGCATGCTCACGGCTCGAACCTTGACCATAGTTAAAACCACCGACTAGTGCGTGACCACCTAAGTCTTTTGTATCCATTCCCTTATCGTAGTATGTTTCATCAATATTCTCGAAAGTAAACTTACTAATCTCAGGTAGATTGCTCCTGAAAGGAAGAACACGTGCGCCACCAGCTAAGATTTCATCCGTTGATATGTTGTTTCCCATTTTTAACAGGATCGGTACTTCTAAACGATTTGGTAGTTCATCCATCTCTGGAATAGATGCAATATTTGGCCCTTTATATAACTCTACCTTTCTCGCTTCTTCTGGTGGTAATGGTTCATCTAATAGATTATTATCAATCTTTGGATTCCTTGGGCTTTTGACTTTTGGATATTCCATCTCAAGTGTTCGTGGATCAGTAATCACACCTGTTAAAGCAGAAGCAGCCGCAACCTCAGGTCCAGATAGAAAAACACTATCTTCTTTTGTCCCAGAACGTCCTGGAAAATTACGTGGTGTTGTCCTTAAGCTATTCCGACCAGTTGCTGGCGCTTGCCCCATACCGATACAGCCATTGCAACCGGCTTGGTGTAGTCGTGATCCTGCTTGAAGTAAACTAGCCATATGTCCAGCTTGCACCAAATTAGTCAACATCTGTCGTGAAGTAGGATTAACATCAAGTGACACGCCATCTGCAACTTGTTTTCCTTTTACAATTTCAGCAACCATTGCAAAGTCTAAGAATCCAGGATTGGCAGACGATCCAATATAAGATTGATAGATTGGTTCACCCGCAACCTCAGATACTGGAACGACATTTCCAGGACTGGACGGTTTGGCTACAAGGGGTTCTAATTCTGATAAGTTAATTTCTTCTTCGATAGCATAGCTCGCACCTCTGTCAGCTTTCAATTTAATCCAATCTTCTTCTCGGCCTTGTTCCTTCAGAAAACGCCGAACTTCTTTATCAGAAGGAAAAACAGTTCCTGTTGCGCCAAGCTCTGCCCCCATATTAGCAATCACATGTCGATCCATCGCATTCAAATCGTTCAAACCAGGCCCGTAATATTCAATTACCTTACCAACACCACCCTTTACATCATGACGGCGTAGCAATTCAAAAATAACGTCCTTTGCTCCTACCCAATCTGGCAATTCTCCAGTTAACTTCACACCCCAAACTTCCGGCATTTTCACATAAAAGGGTTCACCTGCAATTGCCATTGCTACGTCAATACCACCTGCTCCCATCGCTAACATTCCCATTGAACCATTCGCACATGTATGACTGTCAGAACCAAGTAGCGTTTTGCCAGGCTTAGCCAATCTTTGCATATGTACAGGATGACTAACTCCATTACCTGGACGACTATAATAAAGACCAAACCGCTTCGCTGCACTTTGTAAAAATAAGTGATCATCTGGATTTTTACTATCAACTTGAATCAGATTATGATCAACATATTGGGCTGAGACCTCTGTTTTTGCATAGTCTAAATCCATTGCTTCGAGCTCCAACATCACCATCGTACCCGTAGCATCTTGTGTTAGTGTTTGATCAATTTTAAGTCCGATTTCACTTCCAGCTGACATTTCGCCAGATAGTAAATGTTCCTTAATTATCTTCTCAGTTACATTTAATTTCATGCAGTACCTCCTCGTAGATTAATCAATTGTTCTCTTTGTGCTAATTTTTAATAAGCTTTATTAAACGTATACCTCATTACCAACCTTTTTACTCATCTATTTTAAAATAACTAACGTTTAAGCATTTTATTATTATTAAAGAACGATTATGACTCGCTCACATAGCTATGATTAGGGTTTTAATAAACATTTGATGAAAGCACTTTCTTTTTTATAAGCTACCTTAGATGACAATAGTCGGAATTTTTTGTATAATATACTTCGAGTAACGAAGGGAGAAGGGGCGCTACATAATGGAAAAAGAATTAGCAAAACCCTATATAATTGAAAAAATATGGACAAAAGACTTTGCCCTCATCTGTATGGCAAACTTTTTTATTTTCTTAGGATTCCAAATGACATTGCCAACTATCCCGTTATTTGTTCAACAATTAGGAGGCAGTGATCAAATAATAGGAGTTATTACAGGTATCTTCACTTTTTCTGCTTTGATTTTTCGTCCATATGCTGGACATTCCTTAGAATCCAAGGGGAGACAGTTTGTTTACATGTTAGGGTTATCTATTTTCGTTATCTCTGTTGGATCCTATGCAATCATTCCCAGCATTGCTTTCTTATTTATGATGCGTATCGTTCAAGGTATTGGATGGGGATTCTCAACAACAGCTACAGGAACAATTGCAACCGACTTAATTCCACCTAAGCGTCGCGGTGAGGGGATGGGATACTTTGGATTATCCGGTAACCTAGCACTAGCTTTTGGTCCTGCATTAGGATTGACACTAGTAGGATACATATCCTTCCCCCAACTTTTCTTGATTTGTTCCGCACTTGGAGCAGTTGCTCTAATTTTATCTTCACTTATTAAATACAAAAAAGTAGAGCCGCCTGCACATAAATCAGTTAATCCTAGATTCGATATCTTTGAAAAAACCGCTATTCAGCCAGCATTCCTATTATTCTTTATTACAGTAACATTTGGCGGGCTAGCATCATTTCTTCCGCTCTATACAGCAGTTAAAGGTATTAGTGGAATCGAAATGTATTTTCTGATTTTCGCAATATTTTTAATGGTTTCTAGAACTTTCGCGGGTAAAATATATGACGTAAAAGGACATATCTTTGTCTTTTTACCTGGTACAGCGTTGATATTTATCGCTATGCTTCTATTAATGTGGCTACCAAATTCTTTGATTTTATTTATAGCAGCAGCTTTGTACGGCTTAGGTTTTGGTAGCGTACAACCTGCATTACAAGCTTGGGCAGTAGAAAAAGCTGAGTCTAATCGAAAAGGAATGGCGAATGCAACATTTTTCTCATTTTTCGATCTTGGCGTAGGTGTTGGCGCAATCACATTTGGTCAAGTTGCTTATCTTTTTGGTTATAGTTACATTTACCTTGGTTCAGCAATATCCGTATTTTTGTCGATGGTGTTATATGTCGTGTTATTGATAAAAGCAAAGAAGCAAGTGGTATAATTTTGATAAGAGTTTCTGTCCAGTGAACTCCGTTTAACCCGAAAATAGTTCAATGGACAGAAACTGTTACCTCCATACTCATAAGTGTTAATCACCCTCTATTATCCCTTCTAACTTAACCCCGCCCATAAAAAAATGATATGATAAAAAAAACAGCAGACAAGGAGAGATACAATGAAAATAGCGTTTATTTCCGATATTCATGGCAACGCACATGCTTTAGATGCCGTACTTGACGACATAAGCAAAAAGAATATTGATAAAATTTATGTATTAGGTGACATTGCCTATCGTGGTCCAGAACCAAAACGTTCCATTGAATTGGTGCGAAACTTGAAAACAACAGTAGTGAAGGGGAACGCAGACGAATGGATTGTACGAGGCGTTCAAAAAGGAGAAGTACCAGACCAAGCACTTGATTTAATGAATCAAGAACGAGACTTCGCCACTTCACAATTAGAACAATCCGATATTGATTATTTATCAAGCCTGCCTACAGAAGCTACATTTGAAGAAGAAGGTACTGCATTTCACATCTTTCATGCTACACCAACCAGTTTGTTTGATGTCGTCTTGCCAGATGTAGAAGACAAAGATATCGAAACGAAGCTTATGGCCGAAAAATCGGCTGATGTTTACCTTTATGGTCATATTCACAAACCATATGTCCGCTACATTAATGGGAAAACAGTTATCAACTTAGGTAGTGTTGGTTTGCCATTCGACGGACAAACGAAAGCCTCCTACGCCATTGTTAATCTAACTAAGAAAAGCATGAGCACATCCATTGAACGGGTAAGTTATGACTTTGAAAAAACGATAGAAAAATATAACGAAGTAAGGTACCCGAATACAGAAATGATGGAGAATATTATTCGTAATGGTAGTTTGTAGTATTAAGAACAAAAGCGAAGGCGCCTTGCTCACCACCGACAAGCTTAAGACAAGCCTCGGCGTGGCGTTCTTTTCCACAGAGAGGATTGACTTAAGACCTCGAGGTGGTAGGCGCCGGAGCTGGACGTGGCTAACTTAGGAATTATTTATCCACAGCAGTCCATTTTATAATTTCCGCACTAGTGTTGCATTAAAAGATAACGACAATGTCAAGTGTTCATTTAATTCAATTAAATGGAAATTATGGGAGATTATAGTATTCATTAAATCAAAAAAACCCTTATAATTAGTGGCAGAAGGTACT
>NZ_JAIZAP010000011.1 GCF_020404745.1 Aquibacillus saliphilus | reverse complement strand
TTAAAGACTTCGAACGATTGAAAAAGAAAATATTGTGGCGACAAGAAGTTAGAAGGGCTTTAGCTTTAGTTTAAAAGAAAAAGAGATGGTGGAGTGAAAATCACACCACCACATTTGACAGAGAACCTTAATTTTATTTTTTTGATGATGTCTAGAAACTATAAAATGGTTGCCATGTGAATAACTAATGATAGATTGTTCCAGATTCAGCGCAGGGCGCCTGTGCCTTTGTTCTGGTTAGTATCGTTTGTTTTTATAATAGTTGTTTTTTTGCTATAATTTTCTTAATGCTTAGGGGAGGCGAGGATAACAATGATGAAAGAAGAGGATACAGTTAATCTTTTACGTCATTATCGCCATGATTGGCTTAACACAGTTCAGTTGCTCATGGGCTACACATCTCTTGGAAAAACGGATAAGGTTCAAGAAAAGCTAAAGGAAAGTGTCGATAATGCTGAACAAGAACGGAAATTAGTGAATTTGAATATGCCCAAAACAGCATTGTGGATGATTGGCTTCAACTGGAGGCATGATAATTTTCGTATAGAGTACAAGGTTGAGATTGATAATAAGAACCTTAGTAATTATGATGAATCATTGCATTTACAACTAGAAGAAACGATACATCTATTAAAAGCTCATGCAACGCAAATGGAGTTGTATACAGGAACATTTTTATTTCGTCCTACAAACGATCAGGGTGTTGAGTTAGAATTATCAATAGCTGGAATGTTTGAACAGATTGAAGAGTTAGAGCGAAAATTATTAAAAAATCAAAACTTACATAAAGTATTAGTTGAACCATTACAGGCTAAGAAATATCAATGTACAATAAATTGGTTGTGCAATTAGAGAGGTGATCTACTATGTTTGTTGATCAGGTGAAAGTTTATGTGAAAGCAGGCGATGGCGGAAATGGTTTAGTCGCTTATCGTAGAGAAAAATACGTACCAAATGGTGGCCCAGCAGGTGGAGATGGTGGCAATGGTGGCAATGTTGTCTTTGAAGTTGATGAAGGATTAAATACACTGATGGATTTCCGCTACCAAAAACATTTCAAAGCACCACGTGGGGAAAACGGAATGAGTAAAGGACAACACGGAAAAAATTCTGAACCGATGATTCTACCTGTACCACCTGGAACGACTATTAAAGATGATGATACTGGAGAGGTAATTGCTGATTTAATTGAGCATAAGCAGCAGGCAGTTATTGCAAGTGGCGGTCGTGGAGGAAGAGGAAATATTCGGTTTGCAACACCACGCAATCCCGCTCCGGATATTGCAGAAAACGGGGAACCTGGAAGAGAAAGGTATATTCAAATTGAATTAAAACTAATCGCAGATGTTGGTTTAGTAGGTTATCCGAGTGTTGGTAAATCAACTTTACTTTCCGTGGTAAGTGCAGCTAAACCAAAAATTGCTGATTATCATTTCACTACTCTTGCACCAAATTTGGGTGTTGTAGAAACAGAAGATCAACGCGGTTTTGTATTGGCTGATTTACCAGGTCTTATTGAAGGAGCGCATGAAGGTATTGGTCTTGGACATCAATTTTTACGACATGTAGAACGTACTCGTGTAATTGTACATGTAATTGATATGGCTGCAACCGAGGGTCGAGATCCATATCAAGATTTTCTAACAATTAATAATGAACTGAAGGAATACGATATACAGTTAGAAAATAGGCCACAACTAATAGTAGCAAATAAGATGGACATGCCTGGTGCTTGGGAACATCTTGAGGAATTTAAAAATAAACTGAAAGATAGCTATCCAGTTTATCCAATTTCAACAATTACCCGAGAAGGCTTAAGGGAACTTTTATTTGCAGTTGCTAATACGTTAGATACAATTCCAAAAAATACAAAGCCATTAGAAGAAAAAGACGAGCGTGTTATCTATCGTCACCAAACAGAACCAGAGGCGTTTGCAGTAACCAGAGATCCTGATGGTGCTTATGTTTTATCCGGACAGAAAATAGAAAAGCTATTTAAGATGACTGATTTTAACAGAGATGAGTCAATCCAACGGTTTGCTAGACAACTTCGAGGCATGGGTGTCGATGAAGCACTTAGAGCAAAAGGTGCCAAGCATCAAGACACAATTAGATTAATGGATTATGAATTTGAGTTTATTGAATAGTTTCTAATATATGGTGGGCGATCTAAAAGGGGAATGAAGATGGTCGAAAGAGATGAAAAATTTTACTTGGTAAGAAGTGATATACTACCGGAATCAATGCGAAAAACGATTGAGGCTAAAGAGCTAATTGAAAGAGGTAAAGTTGAATCTATTTTCGATGCAGTAAAAAAGGTAGATTTATCACGAAGTGCTTTTTATAAGTATAAGGATGCCGTTTTCCCCTTTCAAGCGATGGTGAAGGAACGGATGATTACATTATTCTTTCATTTGGAAGATAGGACTGGGACATTATCTAATTTACTTACAACAGTTGCAAAAGCCGGTGGAAATATCTTAACCATTCATCAAACAATACCATTGCAGGGCAAGGCCAATGTGACAATTTCATTAAATACTTCTGGCATGTCCATCAACATAGAAGAATTAATTCAGCAATTAAAACGGTTAGATTTTGTCGATAAGGTGGAAATATTAAGTTCAGGTGCATAGACAGGGGGGAAATATTGTGATAAATAAAATTGCGTATCTGGGACCAAAAGGTACCTTTACAAAGATTGCTGTAGATGCACTTTTTAATGGGGAGAACAAAGAAAGCTATACAACCATTCCAGAGTGTATAGATGCAGTAGAACAAGGCGAAGTTAAATTTGCAGTTGTGCCTTTAGAAAATGCCATCGAAGGTTCAGTCAATCTAACAGTCGACTACTTAATTCAAAAAAAACCACTAAAAATTATTAGTGAAATTGTCGTTCCGATTCGTCAGCATTTAATGGTTCATCCATCCAATCAAGTGGATTGGAAGTCGATCGATTCTATTTACTCGCACTCTCATGCGATTGCACAATGTCACCATCTCCTAAGTACAGAGCTGAAGCATGTACGAGCTGAATATATGACATCGACTGGCGCTGCTGCAAAGTATGTTAGTGATAATCCTGAGCGCAAGATAGGAGCTATCGCTAACCATCTTGCAGCTGAAGAATACGGACTTTCTATCGTAAAAAAGGACATTCATGACTTTACAAATAATCACACACGCTTTGTTGTTTTACATAAAGACAACTACGAGCTACAATCTAGCAAAATGGAAGTTAAAGGCCACAAAACCACTTTAATTGTATCACTTGGTTCCGATCAGGCAGGGGCGCTGCACCAAGTGCTTTCAGTTTTTTCATGGAGAAAGCTTAATTTATCAAAGATAGAATCTAGACCAATGAAGACAGGATTAGGAAATTATTATTTCCTCATTGATGTTGAAGAGAAAATGGATGATGTACTTATTCCAAATGCTATCGCAGAACTTGAATCATTAGGCTGTACAGTTAAAGTATTAGGAAGCTACCCTTATTACACTTACAATGGTTTATCAATATCGCATAACTAATTTAAAAATCACCGACTCAAACGTTGAGTTGGTGATTTTTAAGTTAGGACGGAATAATAAATCCTGCTTTTTCCAAGGATTGATATGCTAATTGTAATTTTTCTTCAGAATCCGCTTCAAGTGTATGAAGGTGTACACCACCAGTTAGCTGAAGTAAGTATGGTGCATTTGTTTCGTTTATTTTTTCAAGAAACTGATCGACCTCATTTCGATTACTAACCATAATTGAGGCAACCAAATCTCCGTAAACAGGATGTTCAATAAAAACGTCTTTAACAGTTACGCCTAAATCAACGATTAACTGGAGTTCTTTCCGAGTTTGATCAGGTGTATGCTTACAAGCAACAGTACGGTTTTTTGTTTTATCTTTTTGGCTGTCATGCATATAAATATAGCCCTGGCTGGTAGCTACAATAGGCTCTCTCTTTGCTTTTAATAATGATATATCTTGAACAATTACTTGTCTGCTAACATGAAGATCTTCTGCTAGTTCTCCACCAGTAATTGGCTCACTTCGTTGTTTTAGCAGTTGTAGAATTAGCGCTCTCCGGTCCTCTCCTAGTAACTTCTTTTTAGCACTCATCTTTGTCATCCTCCAGTTATCAATAATCGTTTATTATCTCTAGACAAACCTCTACTACTTTTTCAAGATCGCTAATAGTTGTCCTTTGTCCCAATGACAATCGAATAAACTGCTTTGCATCTGTCTCGCTTTTACCTACAGCAAGAATGGCTTTAGTTGGTTGCTTGTGTTCTAAACTGCAAGCACTGCCAGTTGAGACAGCAATTCCAGCCCGATTAAATTCTAGCATCGCATAGTCACCTTGGATGTTATCTAAGATCATACCAATAATATGTGGTATTTGTGGGCCATCGGTACCTATAATTTCCATCTTCAGTTGTTGATTATTAACCAAATTTAAAAAATGTTTCCTTAATTTTAATAAACGAGCATGCTCATTGTCCATGTTATTGTGTGCATCCTGTGCGGCAGTAATAAACGATGCAATTCCAGGTAGGTTAGCTGTACCAGGAAGTAATCCATTTGAATCAGTAGTATTGCATTTCACTGAAGGATTGAGATAAATTGCTCCAACTCCTTTTGGACCATATATTTTATGACTAGAAATTGAAAGACTATCTAAATAGTATCTCTTCGCATCAACCGATATCTTGCCAAATGTCTGTACACAATCGCTATGAAATAATACCCCGCGTTCATATAATAGTTTACCGATTTGTTCAATAGGCTGAACGACACCAATCTCAGAATTTGCATGTTGTATCGAAGCTAATATTGTTTTGTTAGTGATAGCATTAGCTAATTCGGATAGATTGATTTCACCATTGGCATTAGGAGATAAATAGGTTACTCTATATCCTTCTTTTTTTTCTAAGTAGTAAAAATAGTTAGAAAGTGAAGAGTGTTCCATTTCAGTAGTGATTAAATGATTCCCTGTTCCATTGTAAGAGTTAATTAGCGTTTGGATAGATAAAACATTGGATTCGGTTCCTCCAGTCGTAAAATAAATCCCCTTTTCCTGTCCATTTATCATTGTTGCAAGTTCTGCACAGCAATGTTCTAAAAGGTTTTTGGCGGAGGTGCCGACATCATGCAAACTATTAGAGTTTCCAAACATAGTTTTAGAAACTTCACTATAAACATGCAGGGCGTTGTCGCTAATTGGTGTTGTAGCAGCGTAGTCTAAATAGATCATCAAGTTTAAGTCCTTTCTACCTTGAATGATGTTATTAATAATTCTTTATTACCATCATACCATTATAAAAAAAGTCTTGTCATCTGTAAACTTATGTGTAAATATAGGTGTAAAGACACATTGGGTGTGATAAAAATTAAATCAGTTGATATTGTCATCATAGGAAGTGGCCTTGCAGCTTTGTCACTTGCTGATCGATTAAGTAACGATAAGAATGTGATTGTTTTAACAAAAGGCAAAAAATATAATAGTAACTCTGTTCGGGCGCAGGGAGGGGTGGCCGCATCCATGTCTGAACAGGATGATTGGGAAAATCATTTCAGGGACACGATGGTAGCTGGTTGTAACGTTAACAATCATGAGGCTGTGGAGCTAATGGTAAGACAAGGGCCTGGCTTTATCACCAAATGGATTGAAGAGGGTTTAGGTTTTGATAGAGATCGTTTTGGTAAGATACTGCTTGGAAAAGAAGGCGCACATGGAAAGCGACGTATTTTACATGCAGGTGGAGACGCAACTGGAAATGTAGTAATGGAATTTTTAATGAATCGATTACAAGGCAAGGTAACAATTGTAGAAAGTGAAATGGTGCTTGACTTAATTGTTGAGGAGGGTAATTGCTGTGGAGTTATTACTAGTAATGACCAAAATAGAATATCTACCTTCCACGCGAATCATGTCATTCTGGCAACTGGTGGATGTGGTGGATTATATGAAGTTACTTCAAATGACGAAACGGTAACAGGTGATGGAATAGCCTTGGCATATCGAGCTGGTGCAAAGATGGTAGACCTTGAATTCGTTCAGTTTCACCCAACCATGTTAAACACCACATCAGATATAAGTCATGGATTAATTTCCGAAGCTGTAAGGGGTGAAGGAGCTATCTTAATAACTGAAAAAGGAAAAAGAGTAATGAAAGATATTCACCCACTAGAAGACTTAGCACCTAGAGATATCGTTGCCAGAGTTATTCAATCTGAGATAAATAATGGTAACAAGGTTTATTTGGACATATCTATGATTGATAATTTTGAAACGAAATTCCCTACCATTACTTCGATTTGCCAACATGCAACTATTGATGTTAAAGCTAAGCTACTACCAGTAGCCCCAGGTGCCCATTTTTTAATGGGAGGAATTAAAACTAATTTATCAGGATTGACAACGGTTAAGGGTCTGTATGCGATTGGTGAGGTAGCTTGTACAGGAGTTCATGGTGCAAACAGATTGGCGAGTAACTCTTTATTAGAGGGGATTGTTTTTTCAAATATGTTAGCAAATTATTTATTAAATCTGAAAGAAGAGACGACACTTCCTCTCGTGTCATTAAGGGCTACAGGAAGCGTTCGGTTCAAAGTTGACCAATTACCAACAAAAGCAGAGATAAGAAGACTGATGACCGCTTATGTGGGCATTGAACGGACGGAACAAGGTTTGGTGCATGCAAAACAATGGATAGAGCAGTTTGAATTAAATAGCAATCAAAAATTAGATATCACAAAGATAAGTAAACAAGATGTAGAAAAGATAAACATGCTAACCACATGCAAGTTAATTATTAAGTCTGCATTAGAACGCACTGAGAGCAGAGGAGCACATTATCGTAACGACTTTCCAGTAGCTGACAATGAATGGATAAATAAGCAAATAATTCGCCAACGCTCAATTATGCGCGATAAACAGAAGGTAAAGACTGAGGTGGTTAAATGAATCAATTAAAAATGAAACAGAAAATAGAACAATTTTTGTTAGAGGATATTGGAGATAGAGATATTACCAGTCAATCAGTTTTCCCACAAGAACAACAAGGGACCGGTGTCTTCATTGCAAAAGATAGCGGGGTACTCTCAGGTGTCCACATTATTGCCCATACGTATCAACTACTAAATTCTTCAATTAAAGTAAACATACAAAAACATGATGGGGAAAGTCTGGAAAAAGGAGACGAGATTGCGACGGTAACTGGGCAAGTCAGTGATTTATTGACAGGAGAACGCGTTATTTTGAATTTGATGCAGCGGATGAGTGGCATCGCTACTTTAACAGAACAGGCTGTTAAAACCTTAGGTAGTGAAAGAACCAAGATATGTGATACAAGAAAAACGACACCTGGACTTAGAATGTTCGAAAAATATGCAGTCACCTGTGGTGGAGGATTTAATCATCGATTTGGTCTTTATGACGGAATAATGATTAAAGATAATCACATTGCCTTTTGTGGATCTATTTCTAAAGCGGTAGCTAAAGTGAAAGAGGGATTAGGTCATATGGTGAAAATTGAAGTGGAAACAGAGAGTAGTGAGCAAGTACAAGAGGCCGTTCAAGCAAATGTGGATGTAATTATGTTAGATAATCAGAGTCCTGAAGAAGTAAAGGTATTAGTCGACCTGATACCAAAATCAATTATAACAGAAGCATCCGGTAATATTACGCTAGAAAATATTCATGATTACCGGGATAGTGGAGTGGATTATATCTCACTTGGTTTGTTAACACATTCGGTTAAATCATTAGATATAAGCTTTGATGTTGTTTACGTTAATTAATTGTCTTTGGGCAATCCCTTTTTTTGGGAGGGATCTTGTCTAGATTATTTTTAAATAAGGGGGAAAATCGTGAGTATTCTAGATATACTTAAAAGTAGTCACAACCAAATGCCAGAAACATATAAGCATATTCCAGTCCTAGAGATGGAAGAGCGAGTAAGGAAAATAAAAGAAAAGTTTGGTAGCATGTTATTTATACCAGGTCATCATTATCAAAAAGACGAAGTAATTCAATTTGCAAATACGACAGGGGATTCATTACAACTTGCGCAGGTTTCCGCTAAAAATACAGAGTGTGAATACATTGTGTTTTGTGGTGTACACTTTATGGCTGAAACAGCGGATATTTTAACATCAGATAAACAGAAAGTTATTCTACCAGATATGAGAGCCGGTTGTTCGATGGCAGATATGGCTGATATTGATCAAACGGAGAGATGTTGGCAAGTGTTTCAACAAACCTTTGGAGATACAGTTATTCCGTTGACCTATGTTAATTCAACTGCAGCCATTAAAGCTTTCGTGGGGAAAAATGGAGGAGCTACAGTAACATCTTCTAATGCAAAAAAAATGTTAGAGTGGGCATTCACTCAAAAAGAAAGAATTTTATTTTTACCAGATCAACACTTAGGGCGTAATACTGCATTTGATCTAGGTGTTCCACTTGAGCAAATGGCGGTATGGAATCCAATTACCGATAGTTTTGAGTATGAAGGAAATACGGAGGATGTGAAAATTATTTTATGGAAGGGACACTGTTCTGTTCATGAGAATTTTACTGTCGCTAATGTTAACCAAATTAGAGCAGACGAACCAGAAATGAATATACTTGTCCATCCAGAATGTAGTAGGGAAGTTGTAGCTTTATCAGATTACGCAGGATCAACAAAATATATTATTGATATGATTGAACAAGCACAAAGTGGTAGTAAATGGGCAATTGGTACAGAGATGAACCTTGTGAAAAGACTAATAGATAATTATCCTGACAAGGAGATTGTGTCATTAAATCCTTATATGTGTCCATGCCTAACGATGAACCGAATAGACTTACCTCATTTATTATGGACTTTAGAGGAGTTAGATAGCGGTAACGTTATTAATCAAATTACTGTTGATGACACCATTACGACCCAAGCAACCCTAGCGCTTGAAAGGATGCTTCAAAAACCTTAGTACTTTATTACTTTTGATTGAGAAAATCAAATATAACAAGTGAAATAGCATACTAAATCGCTTAGTGATTGGTATGCTATTTGTCATTGCTATAACAATGTTTAAAGATAAAAAACATCGCTATTAACATCCTACTAATAGACGTTAGTAAGGTGTTAATATGTTAATTTTGATGTTAATTGTCTAATAACTAACTGGGTAGAGACTTTAATCTTGTTCGTAAAAGCTACCTTTAGTTGAATCAAAATTTATATACTCAAAAAAACTTACACACTTTATTTGACAAACCCGGTGATAAAAAATAATGTGAAAAGTTACACTAATAGATATGTGATTTGTTGTTTTCTCAACGGTAAGTGAACTACTTAAAATTTTTGGGGACTCTCTTTCTTATCTTATACTAATCGTGTTTTTTCCTTGTCTTATCCTCTTCTACTCCTTCAATCCTCAGCAAAATCACCTTTATGAAAATGAGAAATTAGACCGAAATATAGCTTATCCTACAAATAATTAATCAACTTTTATAGTTATTCGCATATGTTGATATTGAATTGTTCTGTTATTAGCCTAGATCCAAATGCTATTAATTATAGAAGGGAGTTTCAGCGTTGAAAATTCATGTAGTTCAAAAAGGTGAAACCTTATGGAGTATTTCACAAAAATACGGTGTGGATTTTGAAGAGGTAAAAAAAATGAATACCCAAATCTCTAATCCGGATATGATTATGCCAGGTATGAAAATTCGAGTCCCGACAAGTTCTAAAGAAGTGAAAAAAGAAAAACCGCTAGATAAACAAATGAAAAAATATCCAAGCAAAGAAAAAGAGGAAAAAAAGAAACAGCCATTAAAAGAAGATAAAGAAGATTTTAAAAAACAAGAAACTAAAGATAAAGTGGAAAGTAAAAAGCAACCTATAAAGCACTCATTTAAGGATTCAGCAAAAAAAACAATGCCGGTTATCAAAGAAGACGATTATAAAAAAACGGTGAAAGAGAAAGAGGGTTTACCTATGTATCCAAAAGATATACCAAAAATGCCGAAGATGGAAAAAGATATGTGGAAAGCGAAAACTAAGGACAAAGGTGATATGCCTCAAGTACCACAATATAATGAAACAGTACATGACTATCACCAGCAAATGCAACAACCGATGCACGAACAACCAATGTATCAGCCGATGTACCAACAACCAATGCACCAACAACCAATGTATCAACCCATGCATCAGCAACCGATGCACCATGCACCAGTTATGCCGATGAACCAGTATCAACCAATGCCTCATTGCGTACCAATGAATCCTGTACCTTATCCTGTTCAACAAATGCCGGTAGCTAATCCGCATCATCAAATGGTTGAAAATGTGAATTGGGGTCAAAATATGAATGACTATCCAAACATAGCGGCACCTTATCCAAACCTACCCAATAATGATGAATTAATGGAATCTTCTTCAGGTGACATGGATATGCCTGAAATGCCTCAACATTTACCGGGTGTTTACGAAGAAAATCCTATGAATAATTTTAATCCAGCTTATGGTCAGCCGCAGTATATGCCTAACCAGCAAACCTATCCAGGGTATCAGCCGGATATGCAGCAATATCCTTATTCATATCAACCAACACAATCTGTTCCGTATAGTCAACAGCCTAACCCAGCTAACTACAATCATCCTACACAACAGATGGGTTACCAGGCACCACAAGGTGACAATGGATACCATCAACAGTCTGTTTATCCTACAATGCCACCTGTTGGTCAAGGGTTTCCTGGACCGCCTACAGGTGGATATGGCTATCAACAGCCAAATCCTGGTGCACCAGGATTTGATACACCATATAATCCTGGTTACCGTCTTGACGAGGATGAGGATGAAAGTGAATAGAAAGGATTTGAGAGACGATTCTAACCAGAGTCGTCTCTATTCCTTTTTGTATAATAAAGGTGGACTGACTGTCAGTAGGCTAAGTTCTCTTAAGGATAATGTGTTTTATTTAAAAAATGAAAATGGTAATGAATATGTCCTAAAAAGTAATAAGTTTAGTAGCTCGATTGAACAACAGTGGAATTTTTTTATTGAGCATGAATTTGATTTTAGCAACAAATTCATCTACTTTCCTAGTGGTTGTAAAGTGCTTAGTGGGTTTGGTTCGTATTGGACTTTATCTCCCTATATAAACGGAAACTTACTTCAATTTAACAAAGATAGAGATCGGCATGATGCTTTAATTACGTTAAGAAAATTTCATAAGTCGGCAACTGGTGTAAAGATAGAAAATCCTCAAATGAAATCACCGATTTATCTCAAAGGATACAACCGATTAGGGAAACTTTATCAAACAAAGCATCTAATGGAACAACTTGGGTTCTTGCGTTTATATGAAGATATTGTACAAACAACAAAGAGTAGATTGAGAAAATTTTCGGAATTTGATTGGCACAAAATAGAAAAAAAGGCTGTTGATAATTGGACATGGATACACGGTGATGTAGCTTCACACAATTTCATGAGAGATAATGACAATAGAGTTCATTTAATTGATTTTGATTTATTATCTCTTTCACCACAGCTATATGATTATATTCAATTAGGTCAAAGATTCTTACCGCACGTTGACTGGAACCTAAGTAGATTGTTGAATTATTTTGTTTATCAAGAGCAGCAAGATATAGAAATATGGTTATATGCTATTACTATCCCTGCTGATGTGATAAGAGAATGGTGGCACTTTACGATAAAAAATCGTTCAAATGAACAATTTATCAAGTTTCTAGATAGGCTGGCTGCTGACTGGGAACAGAGAAGACAATTTGTCCATGAAGTAGATACTATGCTAAGATAAGATATTATAAGTCGGAAGGGGACAATTTACTAATGCAGGAAAAAGTAGACAATCTGGTCGCTTGGTTACAACAGCAAATCAAAGAAACTGGTGTAAAAGGATTATTAGTTGGAGTAAGTGGGGGAATAGATTCTGCAGTTGTTGCAAACTTGATCAAACGTGCTGCACCTGATCATTCACTTGGGGTAATGATGCCTTGTAAAAGTAATCCAGAGGACATGGAGCATGCAAAAAAAGTGATTAACCACGCTAAAATTGAAGCTATTACAGTGGATTTAACTGAAACACATGACGTAATGTTTTCTACAATTCAAAAACAATTAAATGATCAAGAACAAATAAATCATGACCAGCAACAAATTGCTGACGCAAACTTACGAGCTAGGCTAAGAATGAGTACACTATATTCACTTGCCGCTAATTATCAATACTTAGTAGTTGGAACGGATAATGCTGCTGAATGGCACACCGGATACTTCACTAAATTTGGCGATGGTGGAGTTGATTTAGTTCCACTTGTTCACCAGACAAAAGGTGATGTAAAAGCGTTAGCGAAATTTATTGGTGTTCCTGATGAAGTTATTAACAAACAGCCGAGTGCAGGTCTTTGGGAAGGTCAAACAGATGAGAACGAAATGGGAACTAGTTACCAAATCATTGATCAATATTTGAAAGGGGAAGAAATTCCCCATAAAGATAAAGAAATTATTGAAAGACTGCATAAAAGAACTGCTCATAAGCGAGAAATGGCTAAAGCACCAGAAAAATTTTAACATGTTTTCGACATTTTTCAAAAAAATTCATCATTAAAGAAAAAGTTGTACTTTCTAGTAGTCAATTTCATAATACTGATTTCCCTGAAAGTTGTCATCTGCATATGGTTGGGATGGACCGCCCCAAAACTATATGCGGATGACAATTGCTCCATAAGGTAATTATGATATTGATTCAGTATAAAAAAGCTTTCCTTACTCATTCTATGTAGTAAGGGAGGTTTTTTAAAAATGAAGAATGTGTTTAAAAGTTCGTTTTTTTTGTTACTGTTTTGTTTTATTGTAGGTTGTAATAATCAAAATGAAGAGGCTTTGGACCGTGATAAAAGCATAGATGATAACTATCACCCACTTGCTTACAATACCAAATCAGAGGAAGAAAAACGGATACGCGAACATCATAATGCTAAAGATAATCAAGGAAAAAACCAAGAGAACATTGAAGAGCAATATTTAAATGGTTTCCAAAAGGATATGAATAATCCAAGAGGAACAGAAGATTCTTATACAAAAAGTTTTTACAACCAAGATTCTGAGACAATTTCAAAAGAAATAAATGAACTTGATGAGGTACGACTCACTCAAACTATAGTGACAGATGAACAAATTATTATTTCAGCTATGTTAAAGCAGGAATATTATGATGTTAATCTAGAATCAATTGCTGAAAAAATAAGAAGTAAAGCAGAGCAAACTATTCCTAATAAAAAAGTGGTAGTTTATACTGACGCGATCTATTGGAATAAAATGAGAGACCTTAACTCACGTATGAAAAGTGAAGACAATCCAGATAAAAAACAGTATCACTTAGATAATTTTTTTAGGTAGGGTAAAAATCCTTTGTTACAAAAGTAACGGAGGATTTCTGCAATTAGTTAAATAAGTCGAAGAGTGATTGCAATAGGGATGTTAGTAGGTATTGATAATTAAATAGATAATTAATGGATAGAACTTCTATTTTTTGGTCAAACTTAAAATAGAAGTTATTTTTAGTACTGTCAAAAGTAGAAGTCATTTTTTAAAGTTTCTATAATATAGATCATGGGGGTGAATGTCATGAAAAAACATTTGATTCTTCTGTTTATGTCCTTAGTTGTTGTATTTGGTGGATTAGGTATATCGAGCTTGGTTCAAGCAGATAACAAGGATGATGGCCAGAATGAGGATGAAAAGGATGAACGGAAGCCATTAGAAATGGAAGTCACATTGCAAAAACATTATATTGATGGAAAAGTTGATGAGGATACACATACAGAAACTATATGGGCAATGGAAGACTTTTGGTCCTATTATCATGGTTGGCAAGTAATGGACCAACAAGAAGGTTCAATCATATTTAAGAAAGAGGTATCAGATATTTCTCCGTACTTGAAGGAGAAAGGGTATTTTGGTCTTAAAAATGATATTCTAACGATTTTCAATGGCAGACCTACACATGAACAAGTTATTCAATCTTTTTATCAAATTGATACAAGTGAATTGGAGAGCTATCAAACCAAACAATTACAAGATGGAATTAAAATTGAGTCAAAGGAAGTGTACCAATATGTTTTAGAAGCATATAGGGACATGGCACCATCTCGTTCCGTAAGTAGTTGATCAACTTAACTTAGTAATAGTAGAAACAGAGCCTTCCACCGTTCAAGTGGTAGGTTCTTTTTATAATTCTCCAGCAATTAACCTTAAAAAGTTATACGAACATACGCTTGTATGGTAAAATAGAGAAGGCTAATTTGTTTATGAGGAGATTAAAAATGATTGCATACATAAAAGGTAACTTAGTAATAATTAATGAACAAGCAGTGATAGTTGATGTGAATGGAGTTGGTTATGAGATATTTTGTGCTAATCCATTCGTTTTTCAAGATAAGGTTGGTGAACAAGTTCAGATTTATACTTATCACTACGTCAGAGAAGATACACAAGTATTATATGGATTTAAGAAGACAGATGATAAACTATTGTTCTCTAAATTGTTAAATGTTTCAGGAATTGGTCCAAAAGGGGCATTGGCCATTTTAGCAACTGCAGGTGTAAGAGACTTTGTTGTGGCAATAGAAGAAGAAAACGAAAAATTTCTTACTAGTTTTCCAGGAGTAGGTAAGAAGACAGCCAGGCAAATGATTTTGGATCTGAAAGGAAAGCTACCATTTGAATATAATATAACTGATGGAAATGAAGAGGGTTTGACTGGTTCTGTATATTCTCCTGAAAAGACAAAAGCAATCGATGATGCAATCGAAGCCATGAAATCACTTGGCTATTCAGATAGAGAAATTAAAAATATCGTACCTATCTTAAAGCAAGAAGAACATGAAAATACGGATGAATTTATTCGTAAAGGTTTAGCATTAATGATGCAAAAGTAATAAAAAAGGTGGTGATTCAGTGGAAGATCGTATGATTTCAGGTGAAATTCAAGAAGATGATGCATCTGTTGAGCTCAGTTTACGTCCAACAACACTTAAGCAATATATAGGTCAAGACAAGGCGAAAAATAATCTTAGTATCTTTATAGAAGCTGCTAAATTAAGAAATGAACCACTAGACCATGTATTATTATATGGACCTCCAGGTCTCGGAAAAACAACATTAGCATCAATTATTGCAAATGAAATGGGTGTACAATTTAGAACTACGTCAGGACCGGCAATTGAACGTGCTGGAGATTTAGCCGCCATATTATCATCTTTAGAAGCAGGCGATGTGTTGTTTATAGATGAAATACATCGTTTGCCTCGTGCAGTTGAGGAAATATTATATCCTGCTATGGAGGATTTTTGTTTAGATATTGTTATCGGCTCCGGCTCAAGCGCAAGATCGGTTCGTTTAGACCTACCTCCATTTACCTTAGTCGGTGCAACGACAAGAGCGGGGCTTTTATCAGCCCCTTTACGTGATCGGTTTGGGGTGTTAAGTCGACTTGAATTTTATGAAACTAAAGATTTATGTTCTATAGTTGAGAGGACATCAGAAATATTTGATGTCGAGATTCGAAAGGATGCAGCAACCGAAATTGCACGGAGGTCTCGTGGGACGCCAAGAATTGCTAATCGCTTATTAAAACGCGTTCGAGATATATCGCAAGTTAAAGGCGAACCAGTAGTCAATATGGAAACGACACAACAGGCGCTTGAGATGTTACAAGTAGATCCTGCCGGCTTAGATCATATTGATCACAAATTACTGATAAGTATTATGGATAGTTTTAACGGAGGGCCAGTGGGTCTTGATACGATTGCAGCAACGATTGGTGAAGAATCTCAAACGATTGAAGATGTATATGAACCATTTCTTTTACAAAAGGGATTTATTCAGCGTAC
Source organism: Aquibacillus saliphilus (assembly GCF_020404745.1). Taxonomy (GTDB): domain Bacteria; phylum Bacillota; class Bacilli; order Bacillales; family Amphibacillaceae; genus Aquibacillus; species Aquibacillus saliphilus. The sequence continues at coordinate 130,026 of NZ_JAIZAP010000011.1, read as the reverse complement.
GCCGAGAGGGCGAGCTGTAACCACGAAGGCATACCTACATCTTAACCGGGAGGTGCCTGAACCTTGACGGGTATCGGGAAAATATTTATTGTTATAGGAGTCATCTTTATTATAATTGGGCTAATCTGGGGAATATTTGGTAAACTACCAGGTGATATTAGTTTTAAGAAAGGAAATGTATCGTTTCATTTTCCAATTATGACATCCATTGTAGTTAGTGTTATTTTAAGTGTTATTTTTTATTTAATCTCTAGATTTCGCTAGATTAGAGTTAGGAGAAATATTATGGATATAAATGATTTTGATTTTGATTTGCCAGAAGAACTAATAGCTCAGACACCATTGAAAGACCGGACATCATCGCGCTTGTTAGTAATGAATCGTGATAACAAGTCGATAGAGCATGAAAGGTTCTCATCGATCCTTAAATATTTTAAGCCGGGAGATTGTCTGGTTCTAAATGATACAAGAGTTCTACCTGCTAGGCTTTATGGCAGTAAGAACGATACGGGAGCTAAAGTAGAGGTTTTACTTTTACACCAACAAGATGCTGATCAATGGGAAGTACTTGTAAAGCCAGCTAAAAAAATAAAAAAGGATACGATAATAACCTTTGGTGAAGGCAAATTAACTGCAACTTGTATTGATATTAAAGAACATGGTGGTAGAGTTCTTGAGTTTGAGTACAAAGGCATATTTCTTGAAGTGTTAAATGAGCTCGGTGAAATGCCATTACCACCTTATATTAAAGAGCAGTTACCAGACAAAGAGCGCTATCAAACGGTCTATGCTAAAGAACAGGGATCTGCAGCTGCACCTACCGCAGGACTTCACTTTACAAACGATTTACTGGAATCAATTAAACAATCCGGGATAGAATTAGCCTTCATAACATTACATGTTGGGTTAGGGACGTTTCGACCAGTAAGTGTTGATCAAGTCGAAGATCATGACATGCATTCAGAGTTCTATCACATGTCACAGCAAACTGCCGACCAATTAAACCGAGTAAAAGAAAATAATGGCAGAATTATCTCAGTAGGAACAACATCAACAAGGACCTTGGAGACAATTGCTAGAGATCAAGACGGCATCTTTACAGAAGCTAGTGGATGGACAGATATTTTTATTTATCCTCCTTATAAGTTAAGAGCAATTGATGGATTAATAACAAATTTTCATTTACCAAAATCAACGCTAATTATGTTAGTAAGTGCATTCGCCGGACAATCATTTGTACTGGATGCATATCAAGAGGCAATTAATGAAAGGTATCGCTTTTTTAGTTTTGGCGATGCGATGTTAATCATATAAAAAATTCGTTTTAGCGAAATAGAAAGGGTATCTTACTATGCCAGCAATCACCTATGAATTGATTAAAACATGTAAACAAACAGGCGCCCGTCTTGGAAAAGTAACAACACCTCACGGATCGTTTGAAACACCTGTATTTATGCCAGTTGGTACACTTGCAACAGTGAAGACAATGAGTCCTGAGGAACTGGAGGAACTTGGAGCTAATATAATTCTTTCAAATACTTACCACCTATGGTTAAGACCAGGTGAGGATATTATTGAGGAAGCTGGCGGGTTACATAAATTTATGAATTGGGACGGTTCTATCTTGACAGATTCAGGAGGCTTCCAGGTTTTTAGTTTAAGTGATTTGAGGCAAATAGAAGAATCAGGTGTTCATTTCAGGAATCATATTAGTGGAGAAAAATTATTTTTGTCTCCAGAAAAAGCAATGCATATTCAGAACTCACTTGGTTCTGATATTATGATGGCATTTGATGAGTGTCCCCCTTATCCTGCAGAACATAAGTATATGAAGGATTCAGTGGAAAGGACAAGCAGATGGGCGGAACGCTGTCTCGAAGCACACGGGAGAAAAGATGTGCAAGGATTATTTGGAATTGTGCAAGGCGGGGAATACGAAGATTTGCGCCGTCAAAGTGCTCAAGACTTAACATCGATGGATTTCGCAGGGTACGCAATTGGTGGACTATCTGTGGGCGAGCCAAAAGATGTGATGAATAAGGTTCTAGATTTCACAACCCCATTACTACCTAACGATAAAGCACGCTATCTTATGGGTGTTGGGTCACCAGATTCATTAATTGATGGTGCAATACGTGGTGTGGATATGTTTGATTGTGTACTCCCAACACGAATTGCAAGAAATGGAACATGTATGACTTCAAACGGGCGTTTAGTAGTAAGGAATGCAAAATATGCTCGAGATTTCGGACCAATAGATCCAAATTGTGATTGTCATGTTTGTCGAAATTACTCTAGAGCATATATAAGACACTTAATTAAATGCAGTGAAACATTTGGTTTTAGACTTACTACTTATCATAACCTCTATTTTCTGTTAAAATTAATGAGGCAAGTCCGCAAAGCGATAAAAGAAGATCGTCTTGGCGATTTCAGAGAAGAATTCTTTGAACAATATGGTTTTAACAAACCAAATGCTAAAAACTTTTAGAGGGAGGGATATGACATGGAAACATTAGTTAGCTTGGCACCCATTATTCTTATGTTCGTAATTTTTTATTTTCTTTTAATCCGACCACAACAAAAGAAACAAAAAGCTGTTAAACAAATGCAATCGGATTTGAAAAAAGGAGACAAGGTTATCACAATCGGTGGAATGCACGCAACAATTCATGCTATTGATGAAGGCAGTATTGTATTAATTGTTGAAGGTGGCACTAAACTTACGTTCGATCGTTCAGCAATACGAGAAGTAACTAATCAAGATTAATATAAATGAACGAGAAAAGACTGACATGTAATTAGTCAGTCTTTTTTGTTGTTCATTATTAACATTTACATTTTAAGTATGATGGTTATGTTTGCTGTTGTTCCGAGCTTAAGTTGACTCCTAGTACTCCACCAATAATTGCAGCAATTAGAAATCCTCCATGATGTATGATTTGACTTGTCGAAAAGCCAGAACTATAGCCTAAATACTGGTATAACAGTACAAACAAAGTAAAACCAAGTCCAGTAATAGCTCCGAGAACTAACCCGCTTTCACGCCCCTTTAAACCAGCAATCAAACCTCCAGAAAATAAAGCAATTAAACTAACAACTAAAGTGGTCCAATTTAATGTAGATGAACCTAGTGAGGTGAATTTTAATAGTAATGATAGAATCAAGCTTGCAAATAACATAATTCCAAAAACAGCAATCCACCCATAGAGCAGTGCAGTAAACCTTGATTTTGCCACAATAAACCCTCCCATGTTTGTCCATTTAATTCATTTTATTCACATCTTTTTGAAATAGAATAAGATATTTTAAATTGAGATGAATACATTTATATAAAAGGAGATAATATTCTGCCGAAGAAGGGGACAAGGTATGTCTTTTATAATTGCCATTGCTGTGTTTATCATAAGTTATATATTTATTATCTCTGAAAGAGTTAACCAAGCTTTAGTGGCACTTTCTGGAGGTGTATTATTATTACTGACAGGTGTGTACGAGTGGAATGATGCATTTACTCACTATATTGATTGGAATACTATAGCGTTGTTGTTTTCAATGATGGTTCTAGTTTCCATAACAAAAAAAACAGGGCTATTTGAATATATAGCTATCACTTTTGCACAAAAAGTTAACGGTGCGCCAGTTCCGCTATTAATTGGTTCTGCTATTCTAACTGCAATTGGATCCGCTTTACTAGACAATGTTACGACAGTTCTTTTATTTGTTCCTATCATATTAACATTAACAAAATTGTTACAATTGCCTGCTTTTCCTTATTTATTAACAATTATTTTCAGTTCGAATATCGGTGGAACAGCTACATTAATTGGGGACCCGCCAAATATTATGATTGGGCAAGCGGTTGAACACTTAACATTTTTGTCTTTTTTAACAAACTTAGGACCGTTGGTAGTAATCATCTTTTCTGTCATGTTAATAATAGTCGTTTGGCTTTTTCGGGGAAAATTAACACATAATGATCAATTTTCTGAGCAACTGATGAAAATGGATGGGGCTATTTATCTAAAAAAAACACCAATGTTATATCAATCTGTCACAGTATTATCTATGACAATTGTCGGATTCTTGCTTCATCCAATTGTTCATATTGAATTAACAACTGTTGCAGTCAGCGGAGCAATCCTGCTGCTATTATTAACTGAAAAAGAAGTAAGTTCTGAGAAAATATTTCAAGAGGTTGAGTGGGTTACGCTTTTCTTTTTTATCGGTCTATTTATGCTTGTTGGTGGTTTACAAGAAGTTGGAGCTATTGATGAATTAGCACGTGGTATTATGTGGTTGACAGAAGGAGATCTCCCGTACACAGCTATTCTAATGTTATGGACATCCGGGATGTTTTCGCAAATTATAAATAACATCCCATTCGTGGCAGCGATGATACCTGTTATTAATGAGTTTCAGTCTTATGGGATGGTTAACCTAGATCCGTTATGGTGGTCTCTAGCTATCGGAGCATGCTTAGGAGGGAATGGTACCTTAATTGGAGCATCTGCCAATGTTGTAGTAGCTGGACTTGCTGAGGCCGAGGATCAACGTATTCCATTTATACGATTTTTGATTTACGGAATTCCGATGGTTTTTCTATCACTAGTTATTGCAACTCTTTACGTCTATATCCGTTATTTACTACCTTTCCAACAAACATTTTAAAAACAGTATATTTATCACTTTTAGTGGGATAATAATAGGCAAATTAGCCAGATTATTGTTATTTAGGGAAGTGATATACGTTGGGATTTGAGTGGGGCATAATTATCTTCCGAACAGTAATGACTTATTTCTTTATTGTACTTTTATTTCGATTGATGGGTAAAAGAGAAGTTGGGGAACTAAGTATTTTAGATGTTGTGGTATTTTTGATGCTTGCAGAAATGGCAGTCACATCGATTGAAGATCCTGATAGTAACTTATTTAAAACCCTGATTCCGATGACCGTATTATTAGTTATTCAAAAAGCAATTGCTTGGTTTTCATTGAAAAATTCAAAATTTAGACATTGGTTTGAAGGGAAACCATCAGTAATTATATCTCGCGGGAAGCTAGATGAACATGTGATGAAAAAGCAAGGCTATAATTTTGATGATTTAATGATGCAACTAAGAGAAAATGGCACAAAAAGTATTCAAGATGTAGAGTTTGCAATCTTAGAGACCTCCGGAAAGTTATCGATTTTTGAAAAATCCGCGGATGAGAACCCTATTTCACCAGATGGTTTTGTCGTACCACTAATTATAGATGGGAGTATTCAGCATAAATCTTTAGAAAATATAAATAAAAGTGAGAATTGGCTGAAGGAGAAATTGAAAAGTAGAGGTTACACGTCTATATCTGCCATTTCATTTTGCTCTTTAGATAATAAAGATGAATGGTTTATAGATCTTAAAAATGAAATGAAATGAACTATCTGCTATCCATCCGTGATAGGATTAGAAAGAGGACTAGTACAAAATAACTAGTCTTCTTTACTATTACCTAAATCGTTTAAAGCCGGGAAGTTGTCCAATTTCATCCCTTGTAATAAACCTGAAAAGTAGTAACAGAACAAAGTATATAGCAACTAAACATATTAGAAGTAAGATGAAAAGAGAAAGTTGTGTTTCGTAGCCGGGAAAATAATTCTTTAATTCGTTACCAATCCACCAAGTAAGGACCAAAAGTGCAATCATTTTTACTATATCTAACCAGGGTATTCGAAACGATATAACTTTTATTAATGTTGCCAAATGGAGAACAGTGCCAAGTACAATTCCAACTACCATTGCAATGGCAGCACCCATTATTCCAAATTGTTCATTGGTAGCGAGTACGATTAGTATGACAAATTTAACGCCAGTACTAATGATACTATTCCACATAGCAGCCTTTGCGTAATCCATTGCTTGTAGTGTTGCACTTAATGGGTACTGGACATATAAAAGTAAGAAAAAAGGAGCCATTAAAACTAAAAATCTACTAGCATCACTACTGCCATACATATAATTAAGGATAGGTACTGAGTATAATGATAGTACGATTGTTGCAATCGCACCTGAAGCAAATGAAATCCGTATCGCTTGGTGAATACGGTAGTGGATAAGTTTTTTATTGTTCCTAGCGTCTGCCTCACTAATATTAGGCACAAGTGCTACTGCAAGTGAGTGTGTAATAAATGTTGGCAAAAATAATAATGGGAGTGCATATCCGGTTAATTCACCATACTGTTTGGTAGCTGCAACAGTAGCTACACCTGCAATTGCAAGACTTTGAGATACAAGTATTGGCTCGAGAAAATTGGAAAATGAGCCAACTAATCGACTCCCAGTATTAGGAAGAGCAATTGACATCAAATCGTTTAATGTTTCTTTTCCAGAACGAAGGTATTTAAAAAATTTGCTTCTCACTTTCATTCTTTTTTTCAATTTAAACATATGAAGCATGAAAAGAAGTGAACAAAATTCTCCAATAATAACGGAAATCATCGCACCGGCGGCAGCGTACTCGACACCAAGTGGTAAAAAAAGTTTAACTAAAAGTGCTACGCAAGAAATACGAACAATTTGCTCAATCACCTGAGCGTAGCTTTGCGGTTTCATATTCTGTCTACCTTGGAAGTAACCTCTTATCACTGATGAAATCGCACTAATCATAACCATCGGGCTTATTGCTAAAATTGGTAGCAACGTCCGCTCATCGGTTAGAAATGTTTTAGCGACAATAGGTGCTGCTGCAATTAATCCAATTGTGAAAAAGATACTAAGTGTTCCGGTAATTGTTAATGATATAATTAATATTCTTTTTATTTTGAGGATATCACCATGCGCCTCAGCTTCTGCAACTCGTTTAGAAATAGCGATAGGTAGTCCAAATTGTGACAATGTATAAACCAAAAAAAGGGTGGGTAATGCCATCATATACAAGCCAATGCCTTCCTCACCCATTAATCTAGCTACAACGATTCTATTTATAAAACCCAAAAATCGTGTAATCATACTGGCTACTATTAATATTAAAGTTCCTTTAATAAATGTTTGCTTGGTCATATGAACGACCTGCCTTCTCAAATATTTAAAAATCATATACAATGAATGTATATGCAGAAGGATTGGCCAAGCATGACAAGCATTATAAAAATGTTCGCAGATGGTTATTTTAAAGGGGGTATTTAAATGGAAAAAATATTGCGAGTTAGTCAATGGAAAGAAATGCTTAACCCCGTTCTAGAAACCAAGGTACACGATTTTAAATTAATGGGTTATTCACGAACCACTTCAGAAGTTGTTTGGAATTGTTTAGTGAAAAAAGTTTGGAAAGGTGATCCAGAAAAACGTCTATTTGAAGTGGTGGAGGATATTTTTCATCTTAGTTCTAATATATATATGAGCTATTTAACTGTCCAAGCATATCAAAATGATGATTTGGCGGCCTCAATTGCTGCTCTAACGGGTCCAAATGAATGATTTTTTAATAACTTTGTTTGACAATATTCGCTTCAAATATCTATAATATCTATGTTCAGACTAAAAAAATTGGTTAATATTACTCATGTCTACATAGAACATTATGCTTTAGGCTTATCATTTATTAGATAGTTCAAAAAGTCCTTTATTATTTAATAATATATTATTTGTTTTAAGGCTACTACATATCGTTTGTATGGAAAGATTTGAGTTAGAGGAGGCGCACCACAACATGGTCAAAAGAGGCAGAATCGTTGCCTTTTTTCTAATCGTACTAGTATTTGCGGCGACGATTGGGACAACGATTACAGGAGTAACTAAGGATATTAAATTAGGACTTGATCTTCAAGGTGGATTTGAAATTCTCTATGAGGTACAGCCGATTGATAAAGATCAAGAAGTTACAACTAAAGTTTTAGAAGCTACTACAGAAGCATTAAGAGAACGTGTTGATGTGTTAGGTGTTAGTGAACCTAACTTTAATATTGAAGGAGAAGACCGGATTCGTGTGCAACTAGCAGGAGTTGATGATCAAACCGAAGCCCGAGAACTTATGGCCACATCAGCTCGTCTATCTTTTCGTGACGTAAACGACCATGAATATCTCAATGGGTCGGATATAAAACAAGGTAGTGCAAGCCAAGATTTTGATCCAAACAATAACCAACCAATTGTTACATTGACATTGAATGACCCTTCTAAGTTTGGAGAAGTAACAGAAGAGATATCTGAGATGCCTATCCCAAATAACAGGCTTGTTATTTGGATGGATTATGAAGAAGGCGATTCATATGAAGAAGAGGTTCAAAAAGAAGACCCTAAATTTATTTCTGATCCAGGTGTAAGTGAAAGATTAACACAAGCAAATGTAATGATTTCTGGAAACTTTACTGTTGAGTCTGCCCAAAGACTTGCCGACATTTTAAATGCAGGTTCATTACCTGTTAATCTTGAAGAAAAATATTCAACATCGGTCGGTGCACAATTTGGACTACAAGCAATGGATAAAACCATATTTGCGGGTGCATTAGGTGTTGCACTTATTTTTATCTTTATGATTGCTTACTATCGTTTTCCAGGGCTTATTGCAACAATAACTTTAAGCATTTATATTTATTTAGTATTACTAGTATTCGAATTAATGAACGGTGTGCTCACCTTACCAGGTATTGCAGCGTTAATCCTTGGCGTAGGTATGGCCGTAGATGCTAACATAATAACCTATGAACGGATAAAAGAAGAATTAAAACAAGGTAAAACAATAAGGTCTGCTTTTAAAGCAGGAAATAGTAATTCTCTTTCTACTATTTTTGATGCAAACTTCACAACCTTGATTGCTGCAACCGTCTTGTTTATCTTTGGTACAAGTTCAGTTAAAGGGTTCGCAACGCTTTTAATCGTCAGTATTGTACTTAGTTTTGTTACAGCGGTGTTCGGATCAAGGCTATTCCTTGGATTATGGGTTAAAAGTAAGTTTCTTAATAAACGACCAGGTTGGTTTGGTGTTAATAAAAAAGATATTAAAGACATTTCAGACAAGACTGAACTTGAACCAACAGTATTTGGTCGTAAGTTTGATTTCGTAAGTAATCGTAAGAAATTTTTCTCAATTTCAATTATATTGGTTTTGGCCGGTATTATTTGTTTGAGTGTATTCCGATTAAATCTAGGTATTGATTTTACTAGTGGCTCAAGAGTTGAAATAAATACAGAAGTAAGTAATATTACAGCCGATGAAATTAGTGAAGGTTTTGAGGAATTAGAACTCACTCCCAAAAATGTAGTGATTTCAGGCGATGATAGCGAAATTGGGGTTGCACGTTTTGATAAAGACTTAGGCCCAGATACAATTGCTGAAATAAAAGAATATTTTAGTAACGAATATGGTAGTGAGCCAAATGTCAGTACCGTCTCACCTGTAGTTGGACAAGAACTTGCAAAAAATGCAGTTTTAGCAGTCCTATATGCTTCAATTGGTATTATCATTTACGTAACATTGCGTTTTGAATTTTACTTTGCATTGACAGCTATAATTGCTTTACTTCATGATGCATTCTTTATTCTAGCGTTATTTAGCATCACAAGGTTAGAATTTGATATCACGATAATTGCTGCGATATTAACGATCGTCGGTTATTCGATAAATGATACCATTGTCACCTTTGATCGCATTAGAGAAAATTTGAAACTTAAAAAACGAATCAAATCGTTTAAAGAGCTCGCTGGTATTATTAACAAGAGCTTAATGCAAACTTTAGCTAGAAGTATTAATACAGTAATAACAGTTGTATTTGCTGCTGTTATGTTACTTGTATTTGGAGCATCTTCCATCACTAATTTTGCGTTTGCCTTAGTTGTAGGTCTGCTAGCAGGAACCTATTCATCGCTATTTATTGCAGCTCAAATTTGGTTAGTGTGGCGCGGAAAGAACTTGAAGGAAAAACCTATCGTTTACGTAGAAAAGAAGCGGAACGACGGACCACAAGTTTAACTACTAAGGCTCCTTGTTTGAATACAAGGAGCCTTTTTAAATCCTTATAAAGTGGGAAGTATAATTAGTGAAACCGATAAATCGACATGTGAATTTCTGTCATTTATACTTAAATAGGTTATACAAAAAAGGAGGTTTATTATGAGAGGTCAAACTTATATTATTTTAGCGTTAGTCTTTGCAGTAATAGTTGCTATCTTTGCCGTTATTAATGTAGAACCCGTCGAAGTTAATTATTTGTTTGGAACAGGTAATGCCCCTTTAATTTTAGTTATTTTAATATCAGTTTTAATGGGTGGAATCATAACCGGGGCAGTTGGTGTTGTACGCTTACTTAAGTTACAAAAAGAAATCAGGTTGCTAAAACAAGAAAATAAACAATTAGTGGAAAATAATGTAACTGACACTTCTGAGAAAGAAACAACGAATGAAAAGTCAGTAAAAGCAAGTCAATTAGGTCAAAATTCAAGTGAATAACTTTATTAATAATCTGTTTGCTACCCCTGATACTCTCTTGTATAATAAGTGAGTCAGGGGTGAATTTATTTGATACAAAGCCAAGCAAAATGGAAATTTACATATTCAAATGATGACCAAGCACATTTTGAACATCAACTTCCTATATCATCACTAACGGAGCGACTTTTAATACAAAGAGGCATTAGTAGCGAGGAGCAGGCGCAAAGGTTTTTAACTCCAGAACTAACTCAACTTCTTGATCCATTTTTACTTAATGATATGGAAAAGGCAGTTACTCGAGTTAAACAAGCTATTGAACAAGGTGAAAGTATTTTAGTTTTTGGTGATTATGATGCCGATGGTGTAAGTTCCACTACTGTTATGATAGAAGCTTTACAAGAACTAGGTGCTATTTGTGATTACTATATTCCTAACCGGTTTACGGAAGGTTATGGTCCAAATAAACAAGCGTTTAGACAGGCGTACAAGCAAGGTTACACTTTAATAATTACCGTTGATAACGGTATAGCAGCTGTCAAAGAGGCTGAAATAGCCAAGCAACTAGGGATAGACTTAATAATTACCGATCATCATGAAGTACAAGAAGTACTCCCAGATGCAATGGCAATTATTCATCCTAAGTGTTCACCAGATTATACATTTGATGAACTTGCTGGGGTAGGAGTAGCTTTTAAATTTGCTGAAGCACTATTAGGCTATTTTCCAAATCAGTTACTTGATTTAGTTGCAATTGGTACAATTGCAGACTTGGTACCTTTGGTCAATGAGAATAGAATACTAGCACATTTCGGATTAAAAGCGTTAACTAGTTCCAAAAGATCTGGTATAACAGCGTTAAAACAAACCTGTAACATTGAAGGAACAGTTACAGAAGAACATATTGGTTTTTTAATCGGACCTCGATTGAATGCAGTAGGAAGACTACAGGATGCGGATGCAGCTGTTGATTTGTTATTAACAAAAGATCCAAATCACGCGAACGAATTAGTACAATTTATTGATCAACTAAATCAAGAACGCAAAAAAATAGTAACTGAAATTTCTAACGAAGCAGAAGCAATCGTAGAGGCAGATGAAACAGGGACCAACGACAATGTTATAGTTGTTGCCAGTGAGGGATGGAATGAAGGTGTTCTAGGAATTGTGGCCTCTAAATTAGTAAGGAAGTATGACAGACCAACAATTGTCTTATCAATTAATAAAGAGAAAATGACCGCTAAAGGTTCAGCAAGAAGTATTAGCGGCTTTGACCTGTTTTCGAATTGTATGCAAATAAGAGAAGACTTTATTCATTTTGGTGGACATGCTCAAGCTGCTGGAATGACACTGACTGAAGAAAATATCTCTGTAATTAGAACAAAGTTGAATAACTTGGCATCGGAACAATTAACGCCAGATGACTTCAAACAAACGTTGATAATTGATAACACTGTTCAAATAGAAGAATTGGATGTTTCGTTAATAAGCGAATTAGACAAACTAGCTCCATTTGGAATGGGCAATCCTAAACCACTCTTTCATATTCACGCAGTTCCTAATGAAGTTCGTCAAATTGGAAATCAAAAGAATCATTTAAAGATGTCTATAAAGCAGTCTCAATCTCAATTAGATAGTATTGGTTTTGGAATGGGCGATTTATATTCTAAAATATCACCAAATGCTGAAATGGACATCGTTGGCCAACTAGAAATTAATGAGTGGAATGGTAAACGAAAAGTACAAATGCTAGTCAAGGATTTGGCAATCACTGAGAGTCAATTATTTGACCATAGGGGTTCTAAGCATTGGCAAAAACAGTTAATTCCGTTGTTAGGTGATCAGAGTGTCTTTGTCAGTTTTCAAAAGATGGATGAAGGTCTTCCACCAGAAATAAATCACATTCAAATACATGGACAATCGGATACAACTTATCAGCTAACTAAAGTTGAAGACCTAATCTTATTGGACTTACCTGATACTCTAGAACAATTAACAACCCTCATAGAGTCGACACGTCCCAATAGAATATATGCTTGCTATCATGTGAATGAAGGACATTACTTCAATTCTGTACCGACTAGAGATGATTTTAAATGGTTTTATGGAATGCTTTTAAAACGTAAAGAATTTAATCTTTCTATTGATACTCCAAAACTTGTTAAACATAAAGGTTGGAAGGCAGAGAAAATTAAGTTTATCACTCAGGTGTTTTTTGAACTGGAATTTGTTAAAATAGAGAATGGTATACTAAAACCAAGTCCCAAACCATCAAAGAAGGATTTGACTGAATCACCTATATACCAACAAAAATTAACCCAATTGGAAATAGAAACTACTCTTTATTACTCAAACTATAAAGAATTAGATCAGTGGTTCAAAAGTAAGATGAACGAGGTTGTTTCGCCTAAGGAGGAAGTTACTCATGGATTATAAAAAATATATTACAGTTGTTGAAGATTGGCCCAAAAAAGGTGTGAAGTTTAAAGATATCACAACATTAATGGACAATGGTACAGCATATAAATCAGCAATTGATGAGATTGTGAGTTATTCTAAAAATCGTGATATTGATATAATAGTAGGACCTGAAGCTAGAGGGTTTATCGTTGGCTGTCCAGTATCGTATGCACTAGAAATTGGATTTGCTCCAGTAAGAAAAGAAGGAAAACTACCTCGTGAGGTAATAAAAGTTGGATATGGTTTAGAGTATGGTGAAAATGTTTTAACGATTCATAAAGATGCCATAAAACCTGGGCAACGAGTGCTGATTACAGATGATTTGCTGGCTACAGGTGGTACGATTGAAGCAACAATCAAACTTGTTGAAGAATTAGGTGGAGTTGTAGCAGGTTGTGCTTTCTTAATTGAGTTAACTTACTTAGACGGACGTAAAAAATTAGATGGTTATGACGTACTAACCTTAATGGAATATTAAATTATTATTAGGAGTGCTCTTTATAGGGTGCTCCTTATTTTCCTGAATAAATTAGAATTATATTTAAGATTAAGAGAGAGTGTTTACTTTACTTCCTTAGAATGTTTTTAAATATTATCGACAGGTATTTGCTTTAGGTATTGAAATTTAATGAAAGTAGAGGTATAGTTTTTACTATTCATATTTAAAGTTTACTCTTATAATAGAACAAACTGACCATTTCTAAATGAGCAGTAGTAAAAAAGGACAAAGGTGATAAGATGTCGAAGGATAATATTTTGTCAGCTGAAGACGTTATTAAACAGGGGGCTCAGTATCTTTCTGAAGAAGATACTGATTTTATTAGACGTGCTTATAAGTTTGCTGAAGAAGCTCATCAAAGTCAATTTCGTAAATCTGGAGAACCTTATATTATACACCCAATTCAAGTTGCGGGGATATTAGTTCATTTAGAATTAGATCCAGAAACTATAGCTAGTGGTTTTTTGCATGATGTAGTAGAAGATACAGATGTTACTGTCGAACAGCTTGCTGAGAAGTTTAATAGTGAAGTTGCAATGCTAGTTGATGGTGTTTCAAAACTAGGAAAAATAAAATATAAGTCTAAAGAAGCACAACAAGCAGAGAATCATCGGAAAATGTTTGTTGCTATGGCAAAAGATATTCGGGTTATTCTGATAAAATTAGCGGACAGGCTTCATAATATGCGTACGCTGAAGCATCTACCACCGGAAAAGCAACGAAGGATTTCTAATGAAACATTAGAAATATTTTCGCCTCTAGCGCATCGATTAGGAATTTCAACAATAAAATGGGAGTTAGAGGATACAGCGCTAAGGTATTTGAATCCACAGCAGTACTATCGCATTGTTCATTTAATGAAACAAAAAAGAGAAGAAAGAGAACATTATATTGAAGAGGTAATGCAGGAAGTACAAAATCAATTGCAAGATGTCAATATTAAAGCTGAATTCTCGGGTAGACCAAAGCATTTATATAGTATATATCGTAAAATGGTAATTCAAAACAAACAATTTAATGAAATTTATGATTTATTAGCGGTCAGAATTATAGTTGATAGTATTAAGGATTGTTATGCAGTCCTTGGCATAATTCATACATGCTGGAAGCCAATGCCAGGTAGATTTAAAGATTATATTGCTATGCCAAAACCGAATCTTTATCAATCATTGCACACGACAGTAATTGGACCTAAGGGATCCCCATTAGAAGTTCAAATACGTACTTCGGAGATGCATGAAATTGCCGAATTTGGTATTGCTGCGCACTGGGCTTATAAAGAAGACAAGCAAATTGATCAACATAAAAATAATTCAGAAGAAAAATTAACTTGGTTCCGTGAAATTATTGAATGGCAAAATGAAACAAATGATGCCGAAGAATTTATGGAGTCACTAAAAGTAGATTTATTTTCTGATATGGTTTATGTTTTCACACCTAAAGGTGATGTAATTGAATTACCTGCTGGCTCTGTTCCACTCGATTTTGCATATAAAATTCATACTGAAATAGGAAATCAGACGATAGGATCAAGAATTAATGGGAAAATGGAGCCATTAGATTACCAATTGAAAAATGGTGATATAGTGGAAGTGATGACTTCTAAACATTCTTACGGTCCTTCTCAAGATTGGTTAAAGATTACCCAGACATCTCAAGCGAAAAATAAAATAAAACAATTCTTCAAAAAGCAGCGTCGCGACGAGAATATCACTAAGGGTAAAGAGCTAATAGATAAAGAAATTAAAGCTTATGGATTCGAACCCAAAGATGTATTAGTTTCCGACAATTTAAAAATGGTTGCGGAAAAATTCAATTTCACCAGTGAAGAAGATATGTATGCCGCTGTTGGATATCAAGGAATTACAGCAGCGCAAATAGCAACAAGATTAACAGAAAAAATTCGCAAAAAGAATCTTAAAGAACAAGACCTTGAACAAACAATAGAATCAGTTAAAAGTACTAATCTAAAAGCTCCTTCATCACATAAGAAGGATTCAGGCGTTAGAGTTGAAGGGATAGACAACTTACTAGTAAGACTATCAAAATGCTGTAATCCAGTACCTGGTGATACTATTGTAGGTTATATTACCAAGGGTAGAGGTGTTTCTGTTCATCGTGAGGACTGTCCGAATATTAAAACGGAAGAAGCGAAAGATAGAATTCTTCATGTGGAATGGGAAAACTCAAAGACACAAACAAAACAATATCACGTAGACCTCGAAATTTCAGGATTTGACCGTAGAGGTTTATTAAATGATGTACTACAAGCAGTTAATGAAACCAAGACCAATATTATCGCTGTAAACGGAAAATCAGATCGTAATAAAATGGCCTTAATTCATATTACTATTCTAATTCATAATACGAATCATTTACGTAAAATGGTTGACCGTTTAAAACAAATAAAAGATGTTTATACAGTAAAAAGAATGCTGAATAGTTAGGAGCATTATAGCAATGAAAGCAGTAGTTCAACGAGCTGAAAATGCTAGCGTCAGTGTAGATGGGATAACAAAGGGGCAGATTGATTACGGACTAGTAGTACTAATTGGTGTCACCCACGAAGACTCAGTAGAAGACGCGGAGTATTTAGTGAATAAAATTGTCAATATGAGAATATTTGAGGATCAACAGCAAAAAATGAACTTGTCTATTAAAGATGTAGGGGGAAGTATTTTATCTATTTCTCAATTTACACTATACGGTGATACGAGAAAAGGAAGAAGACCAAACTTCATGAATGCCGCCAAGCCTGAACCAGCGAAGGAAC
This sequence comes from Aquibacillus saliphilus, assembly GCF_020404745.1. Taxonomy (GTDB): domain Bacteria; phylum Bacillota; class Bacilli; order Bacillales; family Amphibacillaceae; genus Aquibacillus; species Aquibacillus saliphilus. Next base: position 113,890 of record NZ_JAIZAP010000011.1, on the reverse strand, counting down.
TATACACAAAATTTAACTCTTTAGCTGCTGCTTGTGGAATCCCTGTTGAAACTGGTGAATTTGGAGAAATGATGAATGTTCAATTAACTAACGTTGGACCTGTCACAATCATCGTTGATAGTGCAGATAAGTAATGTAATATAATAAATACCCATCTTACCTTAGGTAAGATGGGTATTTTAGCGTTTAATAGGAAAAATAGGTACTTAAGCCGCTTATAATTCCTTGTGCAATTTTTTCTTGAAATGCCGCTGATTGTATGTTCTCTTCTTCTGAAACATTCGATAAGAACCCTAGCTCTAACAAGACGGATGGACGATGACTTTCCCTTGTTACTTGAAAACTTTCTTTATGAATTCCACGGTCGTCCATTGTTGTTGCTTTTAACAATTCAGCTTGTATTATTGTTGCGAGTTGCTTGTCACGATCAGAATAGTGATACGTGCTAACACCTTTAGCTGATGGGTATTGAGGTGTACTGTTGTAATGAATACTTAAGAAGGCATCAGCGTCGGCTAGATTCGCCACGCTAGGTCGTCCACTTAATCTTAAATAATTATCATGGTTTCTAGTTAAAATTACCTCTGCACCTAAAATTTCTAAATGAAATTTAATTTTTTTTGCCGTTTGCAATGTATAGTCTTTCTCATAGTTTCCGCTTGCCCCAATAGCTCCGACATCTCTTCCGCCATGACCTGCATCAACGACAATCGTTTTGTTTTTCACAGAAGGAGATGCCGTATTTGTTAACGCTCCAGTCAAATCTACCAATCGTTCAGGCACGAATCCCGTCTTTTTTTCCCATTTAATCTCGTACCACCCTTCAACACTGTTAACAATGTCAAGGACAGTCCCCCGATTAGTCATTCCAATTATGTCGTCGTCCGTTGATGGACCTCCACGGATATTTGTTTGGTCGTGGACAATAGTCAATGAATCAATAGTTGTTTCTATATTTTCTTTTCCTTCATCTGCTTCTGTAGAATCTGGTTCTTCTTGAATTGAAATATAATCTTTTGTAACCCATCCTGTTGTACCTTGTTGAAATTCTATTTCTACCCAATTGCCTTGTTCTTGAATGATCGTATATTGTTCGTTACTGTTTACTTGGCTAATTTGTTCATAATCAGTACCAGGCCCATTTCTTACATTTAAATTATCTGCTTCTATCCATGCTTCATTCGCATAAACCACAGATGAAATGGATAATACTATCAGTACACTGCTTATTAGGACAATTAGATGTTTTTTATTTCTTAACATTTTATTCCTCCAGGAAAAGTCTCAGTATCTTACTTTAACAGTTATTAAAACCTAAATGTTAGTAGTTCGCTATTGACATTCAGTCTGTTTAAAAAAGTACTTGTAAAATCACATTATACCTTAATAAATTCACTTCCGATACTAACCCTTTTAATAGTAATAAAAAATGAGTGTAAAAGTCAAAAATTCAAGGAGAGATAAACATGAGAATAAATCATAAACAAGCAGGAACTCATACAATGAAGGACATTTATGGTGCGAATCTCCACAGATTTATGGAACTAGAAAATAGCGCAAATAGCATTGAAATTGCAGAGGAGCTTGGTGTATCCTTGCGAGATGTAAAAAAATTAAAAGAAAAGCTCAATCGTTCTTGACAAGTTTCCAAGCAAACATTATGATTATAAACAATTCAAAAAAAGAAACTATTGATATTAATATACTTAAATAGTAAAATTAAGTAGTTTTATATTACCAAAAATTAATTAAACAACTGTTGATGGAAAAAGTAATTAGTGGACTTATATGGAAAGAGAAAGGATACCACGGGCTGAAAGTATCCTCATATTATGAACTAATGAAAGACACTCCGGAGGTTCTGTGTTGAAATAAGTAAATTCAGACGTTTTGCAGGCGTTAACTGTGTAAGGTGGAGGCTTTTTTCTATTGCTTCAACTAGGGTGGCAACGCGGGTAAACTCTCGTCCCTTTTTTAAGGGGATGAGAGTTTATTTTTTTTACTTTTTAAACATTTCATACTATTGATTTTTTAAAAAAGTTTTCATCAGACATATAGTTGGATAGGCCGTTCCTAAACTATAAATGGATGACAATGGCTGCATAAGGTAATTGCAAAATTAATTGTTTTAGAAAGATTTTTAATTTTTTAGGGAGATAAAGATACTAACACTCGTTCATTATACAAATAGTTAATCTCTCGAGTGTAATAATACATATGTGATATATAAAATTTGGATTTATTTTGGAGGGGACAATCAATGAATATGAAAGCGCCAAGAGGCACCCAGGATTTATTGCCGGGTACGACTGAGAAGTGGCAGTATGTTGAGAATACGCTAACTGATATTTGTCATCGATTTAATTATAAGGAGATTCGTACACCAATTTTTGAACATACGGAGTTATTTCAAAGAGGTGTTGGTGATACAACAGATATCGTTCAAAAGGAAATGTACACATTTAAGGACCGAGGGGATAGAAATATTACATTACGTCCAGAAGGAACTGCTTCGGTTGTACGAGCGTTTGTTCAAAACAAACTATTTGGCCTGCCAAACCAGCCAACTAAAGTATTTTATATAGGACCAATGTTTCGTTATGAGCGACCACAACAAGGTAGAATGAGACAATTCGTCCAATTTGGAGTCGAGGCACTTGGTAGTGCAGATCCAGCTGTCGATGCTGAGGTGATTTCACTTGCAATGAGCGCCTATCAAGAATTAGGGTTACGATCGTTAAGATTAGTAATCAATAGTCTTGGTGATGGGGAGAGTCGTCAAAATCATCGGAATGCTCTGATCAACCACTTTGAACCTCATAAAAATGAGCTTTGTCATGATTGTAATTTACGACTTGATAAAAACCCATTGCGTATTCTTGATTGTAAGAAGGATCAAAATCATCCAGCAATGGAAACAGCTCCATCCATTTTAGAATTTTTGAATGAAGATTCAAATCAATATTTTGAAAAAGTTAAAGGTCATTTAGATAAGATGGAAATTGATTATGTAGTTGATAAAAATCTTGTTCGTGGTCTTGACTACTATAATCATACAGCATTTGAGATTATGAGCGATGCTGATGGATTTGGTGCAATTACTACACTTTCAGGTGGAGGTCGTTATAATGGCCTTGTTGAAGATTTAGGAGGCCCAACGACTCCCGGGATTGGTTTTGCTTTAAGTGTTGAACGTCTACTGATGGCTCTTGAAGCGGAACAGGTTCATCTACCAGTCGACGATAACCTTGATTGTTATTTTGTAACATTAGGTGAGAAAGCAGATGCTGAAGCAATACGTCTGACTTACACACTAAGAAAAGCGGGTATTCAAGTCGATAAAGATTATCAAAGTAGGAAATTCAAGGCCCAATTTAAAGCGGCTGATCGATTAAATGCGAAATATGTAATCGTACTTGGTGAAACTGAACTAGAAAATAATATTGTGAATGTGAAGGATATGCATTCTGGTGAACAAGAAGAGGTTTCAATTAATAACTTAGTCAGTTATTTACAAAGTAATCTGCAAGGGGGAAAGTAATATGCAAACAAAAAGACAATTAGTTGGTGAGCTTCGCAAACAACATGTAGAGCAAAAAGTAAACTTAAAAGGGTGGGTCCAAAAAAGACGGGACCTGGGCGGATTGATTTTTATTGACTTAAGAGATCGTTCTGGTTTGGTTCAAATTGTTTTCAACCCTGAAGTATCAGAGTCAGCATTACAAATTGCCGACAAAGTTAGAAGTGAATTCGTAATAGAGGTTAGTGGTAAGGTAGTTGAAAGAGAAGAATCCACAGTAAATCCAAAGATGGGTACTGGTGAAATTGAAGTGTTTGTTGAGGAAATTACAATTTTAAATCAGGCTAAAAATCCCCCTTTTCAAATACAAGATAATACTGATGTTGCTGAGGACCTTCGTTTAAAATATCGCTATTTAGATTTACGCCGAGAATCAATGCAAGAAACATTTAAATTAAGACACAAAACAAGTCAGGTGATTCGAAATTTCTTGAATGATGAAGAGTATTTAGAGATGGAAACGCCGATGTTAACAAAAAGCACACCAGAAGGTGCGAGAGATTATTTAGTGCCAAGTCGTGTTCACTCTGGACATTTCTACGCTTTACCACAGTCCCCGCAATTGTTTAAGCAATTATTGATGGTAAGCGGATTTGAAAGATATTTTCAGTTTGCCCGTTGTTTTCGTGACGAGGATTTACGTGCAGACCGACAGCCGGAATTTACTCAAATAGATATTGAGACATCATTTATGACGAGTGATGATATCATGGCAATGACTGAACGAATGATGCAAAAGGTAATGAAAGAAGTTAAGGGAATTGATGTGCAAATTCCATTTGAAAGAATTGAGTATGACGAGTCAATGGAGCGTTACGGATCTGACAAGCCAGATACTAGATTTGAAATGGAACTTGTAAGTGTGTCCGAAGTCGTTAAGGATTCTGGATTCAAAGTATTTAGTAGTGCTGTTTCTGGTGGTGGAAAAGTAAGTGCTATTAATGTTAAAGGGCAAGCAACTAACTTTTCCAGAAAAGATATTGACCATTTAACGGACTTTGTTAAGATTTATGGCGCTAAGGGATTAGCTTGGCTTAAAGTAGAAGAAGATGAGTTAAAAGGGCCTATTTCAAAATTTTTGTCAGAACAAGAAGTAGCAGGTTTAAAGTCATCATTAAAAACAGAAAGTGGAGATCTTCTGTTATTTGTTGCTGATAAAACAAGTGTAGTCTACGATAGTTTAGGTGCACTTAGACTGAAATTAGCGAAAGAACTACAACTAATTGACGAGTCACTATTTAATTATCTTTGGGTAACAGACTGGCCATTATTTGAATATGACGAGGAACAAAGCAGTTATTCTGCTGCTCATCATCCATTTACGATGCCTGCTGCTAGTGACATGGAGAAATTAACAACAAACCCTGGTGAAGTGAAAGCACAAGCCTATGACCTTGTTTTAAACGGATATGAGTTAGGTGGCGGTTCACTACGTATTTATCAAAGTGATTTACAAAATGAGATGTTTGAGGTTTTAGGTTTTACTAAAGATGAGGCAGAAGCTCAGTTTGGTTTTCTGCTTGAAGCCTTGGAATATGGTGCGCCACCTCATGGAGGTATAGCACTAGGATTCGACCGATTCATCATGTTACTGGCCGGAAAGAATAATTTGAGAGATACTATTCTTTTCCCGAAAACAGCATCAGCATCTTGTCTTCTTACAGAAGCTCCTGGTGGTGTTAGTAAAAGTCAGTTAGATGAATTGCACCTATCCTTAAAAAGTAAAGAAGGAAAAACAAGTTCAAACCAATTGTAGAATGGTTGTAATATTTGTTACCTAATAGTCATATTAACTGACTTGAAAACAAAAATCAGATGTGCTATTCTTTATCTATACAAATTAACAATTTACTATATCAATCCTGATGTGTTCGTCCTATTATTGACGTTTTGACCGAACATCAATAAATACGGGAGCCTGACGTTTTCATTTGGCGTGCAAGCCTCATTATTATAATGAGAGGAAGCATAATATTTGGAACAAGGCACCCACCTGCTAGTAGCGGGATCAAAACTCATCGAAATGACGGCACAATTGGGATTGATATAATACATAATTTTTAAAGCCATAAGAGGATAATCCTCTTATGGCTTTTTCTTTTAGTGCAATAGATTTTATTTGGCAACTTGTTCTAAATTCCCATTTTTCTCCATTCTGAATGCAGGTGTAGAAACACTATCATCCTCGTCAAAAACAACCATCTTCCTAGCCCGATCCATAATTTGAATTAAAACTTGATAGTCTTCTTGGATAGTATTAAGTTGCTCGTTTAATTGAAGCATTTTCTGTTCCAATGAATCTTTTTCCTGACGTAGGATTACATTTTCTTTTTGTAGTTTTTCTATACTGTTTTTTGAACGTGTTGATTCATAGTAATCTTTTTTTAATGTTTTCAAATAATCTATTACATAATCTAAATTAATAGGGCTTGTGTTTTCTGTCATTTCAACGGGTAGAGATTGCTCATCTTCTACTGAAGTTGTAGTTGTCATCACTTCTTCATAGTCTATCGGATTATCCTGAACTACTTCTGTAGCTAAATGGTTTTGGTGGACTGGTCTTTGATGTCTAGCTAATGCTCGCTTCTTTTCTTTACGTTGTCGTTTTGCAATTGAAACTGCCTGATCGTACCTTTGCCTTACTTCTGCATTCCAGCGAAACCCGCAAGCTGCTGAGGTTCTATTTAATTTATCTCCTACTTCCTCAAAAGCATTTAGTTGCGTACTTCCTTCTCTTATGTGACGCAAAACCGTTTCTGCCAATAGTAGGTCATCTTCATGTGACCAAGCGTCCTGTCTAACTTTTACCAAGAAACTTCACTCCTTTATATTTTTTGATTAATACTTATCTATAAAATTGATTATTATACTATCAAAAATCATGTGGATGATAGTATAAAGGAGAACTTGGGCTTTTACCCAGATCTTTACCTGACGAAAATACAAGTTGTCTAATAATTCATAGAATAGTTTGGTATTTTTGTCTTTAGTTTTGCCGAAATAAATAGTATTTATACACAAGTTATTAATCTTAACAATTCATCTACATGTAAAGAGCTAGTTAGATATATTTGAACATGGATAGAGTTTAAGTTTTAACTTGGGCTTTTGAAAAGTTCGATATTTTGCAGGCTATTATAAGGAAAAAACCACCTAGATTAAGACAAAAAAATCAAGCACTTATCTGTATGATAAAATGCTCGACTTTTTCTACTGAATTAGTTTGATTTCTTTTTAAATTCTTTAAGCTTTTTGTGAATGTCAGCCATACGTTTTTCTTCACCAGATTCGATGGGCTTATAGTAACTTCTGCCTACTAAAGTTTCAGGTAAATAATTTTGATTAACCCAACCACCAAACGTTCCAAGGGGATAATCATGAGGATATTTATATCCGACGTGCCCTAATTCTTTAGCTCCATTGTAATGGGTGTCCCTTAAATGAAGTGGGATTTTACCTACTTTACCTTTTCTTATATCACTAATAGCTAAATCCAAAGCCTTATAGGCGGAGTTAGATTTTGATGATAAACACATTTCTACGACAGCAACAGATAAGGGAATTCTAGCTTCAGGCATTCCTAATCGTTCACTGGCCTCTACAGCAGATAATACATGTGCTCCTACTGACTTATTAGATAATCCAATGTCCTCATAGGCAATCACTACTAAACGACGATTTACGGCAGTTAAGTCACCACTTTCTAATAAATGGGCTAAATAATATAAGGATGCATCGACATCACTACCTCGTATACTTTTTTGCAAACAGGATAATAAATTATAGAAGTTCGAACCTTTTTTATCCCCGAATACCCCTACTTTATCAATAAATTCTTCTACTGTTTTTTCCTCAAGGATGATTTGACCATCTTTTTTAACAGAGGCATATACAACTGATTCTAATAGATTTAAAGCCTTTCTAGCGTCTCCGTTTGTACCTGTTGCTATAAGCTCAATAACTTTTTCATTTGGCTTAATAGATAGAAATCCTAATCCTCTTTCCTCGTCAGCTAGAGCCTTATGAAGCAAATTTTTTATATCATCAGGCTCTAGCCTTTGAAGTTGTTTAATTTGCCCACATCTACTTCTAATCGCAGGATTTACATCATGGTATGGATTTTCAGTTGTTGCTCCAATAAGAATAATCAGTCCTTTTTCAACATGGGGTAGTAAATAATCTTGTTGGGCTTTATTAAAACGGTGAATCTCGTCTAAAAATAATATTGTGTTACCTTCCATTTTTGCTTTTTCAATCACAATTTCAATATCTTTTTTGCCAGAAGTTGTTGCATTAAGAGATGAAAAAGGAAATTTAACAGTACCAGCAATTGCATTTGCTATTGCTGTTTTACCAATGCCAGGCTCTCCGTACAGTAGCAAGGATGGAACATAACCATTAGCAATCATTTGAAATAGTTTTGTGTTTCTTCCTATTACTTCTTCTTGTCCAACAATGTCATCAATTGTTTTTGGTCGCATTCTGTATGCTAAAGGTTCTTTATTCAAGATAAAACCTCCGAGTTATTTAAAATCTTTAGTATTCCTATTTAAAGGATATCATTAAATTTAAATCAATTGGAGTGATAACTTTTTTAACTGTGTCGTAATTTGTCTTTGTGCGTAGTTGGTAAATGCAATAACCTTGTTATTCGTGCTATAATTACGTTTGTTAAAGAAAGTAAGGGCTAATTATAATTAGGATAGTTGAGGTATAGACAATTGGGAAATAAGAGTAGAACAAAAAAAGAGTTTTTTACACGATTGACATTTTTCATGCTCGGATTACTAATTCTTTCTTTGGGCATTACTTTAACAATTAAAGCAAAAGATTTAGGTATAAGTCCTTGGGATGTATTTCACTATGGGTTGTATCTTCAATTTGGACTTACTGTAGGAACCTGGTCAATAATTGCAGGTTTTTCAATTGTCTTCATTACAGCTTGTATAACAAAATCATTTCCTAAGATGGGTACTTATATCAATATGATTTTAATAGGACTATTTATTGATTTGTTTAATTGGATGATTCCAGATATTCATTTATTGTGGTTGGAAATAGTACTATTGATAGTTGGAATTGTATTCACTGCTATTGGTGTAGGTTTATATGTAGCTCCTGACTTTGGTGCTGGTCCTAGAGATAGTGTTATGATAAACCTAAGTAATCAAACAGGTTGGAAGGTTTCACACGTTCGAAGTGGAATTGAATTAATTGTATTCTTACTAGGTTGGCTATTAGGAGGACCTGTTGGGTTAGGAACAGTTGCTATTGTATTATTCTTAGGAACGGTGGTAGGGTACACTATTCCAATGGCAAAGAAATTAATGGATTTTGTGATAAGGAGAGGTGAAGGGGATGAAAATTTCAACCAAAGGTCGCTACGGATTAACCATAATGATAGAGTTAGCTAAAAATTATGGTAATGGTCCGGTCTCTTTAAAAACAATTGCCAAAGATAATGATTTATCAGAGCATTATTTGGAGCAATTAGTGGCGCCATTACGAAATGCTTCTCTAGTAAAAAGTGTTCGTGGAGCTTATGGCGGATATATTTTAGCTAAAGCTGCAAGTGAGATAACGGCTGGAGATATTATTAGAGTTCTTGAGGGCCCAATAACTCCAGTTGAGGGTATTGAGGACGAAGAGCCTGCGAAACAAGCGCTGTGGATGAGAGTAAGAGACGCAGTGAAAGATGTATTAGATACGACGACCTTAGAAGATTTGAAAAATCATGGTGATGATGATAGTCAGGAGCCATATATGTTTTACATTTAGTGGAAGGAAGGATAAAGATGAACCCAATTTACTTAGATCACGCAGCTACTACACCGATGCATCCAGAGGTGATCCAAGCAATGGTACCAGTTTTTAATGAAGTATATGGTAATCCTTCCAGCATTCATCATTTCGGTCGTAAAGCACGACAAATAATCGATGAATCAAGACGAGTAATAGCTGCTAGCATACATGCTAGTGAGAAGGAAATTACATTTACTAGTGGTGGAACTGAAGCTGACAATCTAGCTATTATAGGTACAGCATTTGCGAATAAACAGAAGGGAAGCCACATTATAACGACTAAAATGGAACATCATGCGACATTACATGCTGCTGAATATCTAGAGAAAAAGGGATTCAAAGTTACTTATTTGTCTACATTAGAAAATGGACAAGTAGATGTTTCTGAATTAAAAAATGCATTAACAGATGAGACGATACTTGTTTCTATTATGGCAGTCAATAATGAAACGGGTGTTATTCAACCAATTACAGAAATTGGAGAAATGCTTAAAAATCATCAAGCATACTTCCATACCGATGCTGTACAAGCATATGGAATGATGAATTTAAATGTTAATGAACTTGGTGTTGACTTGTTAACTGCATCTTCTCATAAAATAAATGGACCTAAAGGTGTAGGTTTTTTGTTTATAAAAGACGGTGTTCAAATTGAGTCGCTTCAATATGGGGGACAACAGGAAAGAAAACGTCGTCCAGGCACAGAAAATGTGGCTGGAATAAAAGGATTTCAAACTGCTGTTCAGTTAGTTGATAATGAGATGGAACAAAGGTTAAACTTATATAAACAGTATAAAACATCTTTCCTTCAGCTTTTAGAAGACGAAGAAGTGAAATTTACTGTCAATGGTGATAGTAAGAAAACAGTAGATACAATTGTTAACATTAGTTTTCCAGGCGCGAATGTAGAAGCGCTGTTAACCAATTTTGACTTGTCGGGAATAGCTGCATCAAGTGGTAGTGCCTGTACTGCCGGATCAGTTGAGCCATCTCATGTATTATCTGCGATGTATGGTTCAAAAAGCGAGAAAACAGTGAATTCAATTCGTTTTAGTTTTGGACTCGCGAATTCTATAGAAAACGTTGAAGAGGCAGCAAAAAAAGTGGCATCGATAGTGAAACGGTTGACTAGGAATAATTGACCAATCGGGCTAAATAAACTGAACTAGCTAAAAAGGTGGTGAGCAACATGGAAGATAGGAAAGACATACGTGTTGTAGTTGGAATGAGTGGTGGAGTTGACTCATCGGTTACTGCATTACTATTAAAGCAACAAGGGTATGATGTAGTAGGAATTTTCATGAAGAACTGGGATGATACCGATGAGAATGGTGTATGTACGGCAACAGAAGACTTCGACGATGTTGTTCGAGTTTGCAACCAAATAGATATTCCCTATTATGCAGTTAATTTTGAGAAGCAATATTGGGATAAAGTATTTACTTATTTCTTAGATGAGTATAAAGCAGGACGAACACCGAATCCAGATGTGATGTGTAATAAGGAAATTAAGTTTAAGGCATTCTTAGAGCATGCTATTTCGCTTGGAGCAGATTATCTTGCTACTGGACACTATGCTCAGGTTGAAAAAGTAAATGATCAATATCAAATGATTCGTGGTGTAGATGATAATAAGGATCAAACGTATTTTTTGAATCAATTATCTCAAGATGTTTTAGCTAAAGTAATGTTTCCTCTTGGACACTTACCGAAAAAGGAAGTTAGAAAGATTGCGGCTGAACATGATCTTGCTACCGCAAATAAAAAAGATAGTACTGGGATATGTTTTATAGGCGAGAGAAATTTCAAAGAATTCCTTAGCGAGTATTTACCAGCGCAGCCAGGAAAAATGACAACACTAAGTGGAGTTGAACAAGGTCAGCATCAAGGCTTAATGTATTATACAATTGGCCAACGTCAGGGACTAGGCATTGGTGGCCCTGGTGATCCGTGGTTTGTAGTCGGTAAAAACTTAAAAGATAATGTCTTATATGTGGAACAAGGCTTTCACAATGATCTTCTATATTCAGATGGATTAATAGCATCGCAGCTTAACTGGATAAGTGGAGAGTCTCCAACAGAAAAAATTGAATGTACAGCGAAATTCCGTTATCGTCAAAATGATAGTAAAGTTACGGTAGTTCCAATGGGTGATGGTAAAGTACAGGTGGATTTTGCGGAAGCAGAACGTGCGATTACACCTGGTCAAGCTGTCGTATTCTACCAAAATGAAGTTTGTTTAGGTGGGGGAACTATTGACGAGATTATCAAAAACGAGAAATATTTAGACTACGTTGGTTAAAAGATAGCACTTCTCTATAAGTAGGACTTGGGACAGACTAAAGGACATAAAGTTCCGAGTAAGTCTGTCCCGTCTTTCATGAGACTAATAAAAGATATTTAATTCAGTGGGGTGTATGTATGGACAAGATTAATAAAGGTATTGAACTTATGAAACAACAGAATTTCAAGGAAGCAGCAAGGGTATTTACTGAATCGATTGAAGAAAATCCTACCGATAGTTTGGGTTATATAAACTTCGGAAATTTATTAGCGCATATGAATGATTTCGAGAGAGCAGAACGATTTTATCAAAAAGGTATAGAATTAGACCCTAATGTCGCTACTGCATATTATGGGCTTGGCACAGTCTACTTTGAACAATCTAGTTTTCAAAAAGCTCAAGATAACTTTCAACGTGCAATTGATTTAGGATTAGATGAGGGCGATGCTTATTTAATGCTTGGGTTAACTCTTCAGAGTCAAGATCATCAAAAACTTGCACTTCCTTATTTTCAACGCGCAGAAGAGCTTAGTCCAGATGATGAAGGAGTTCTATTTCAATATGGATTATCATTAGCTCAAACGAACCAAGTCGAGTTAGCACATGAGAAATTTACGCGTCTTTTAGAAATTAACCCAGATCATAGTGATGGGCATTATAATATAGGCGTGACTTATCTTTATCAAGAGGATGTAACTAAAGCATTGGAAAGCTTTAGTAAAGCGTTAGATATTCAACCAGACCATATGCTAGCAGCAAATGGAAAAGAAAAAATAGAGGAAATGTTAAACGAACAAAAAAACACTGACGAATAATTTTTTTGCGTCGATAATTCACAAAAACAATAAGTATAGGCATGAAGATATAGCTAGAGCAAAGCCTCAAAAAGGTGCTTGCTGGGTATCTAGTAAAGTACTTAACAACCCTAAAAGGAGATTTAGCGGCAATGGAAAATAACAGTAGTACTACAATGGAAAGCTATATTCAAGGTGAACTCATGCATACGATCTTTGAAAATGCCGATGAGCATTTTTCCATTGCCAAAATTATTATTTCTGAAACAAATGAATCTCTGGACGAAAAGGAAGTCGTTATCAAGGGATATTTCTCACAACTAGAGCCTGGTGAAACATATTTGTTCCATGGTTATTTCCAACAGCATAAGAAGTTTGGTAAGCAATATCAAGTTGAACATTATAAGAGATATTTACCGACAACGAAGGACGGGATAGTCGCATATCTATCTAGTGATTTATTTTTTGGAATTGGGAAGAGAACGGCTGAAAAAATTGTCGGTAAGTTAGGGGAAAGTGCTGTTAATAAAATTCTCAATGATCCAGGTGTATTGAACGAAGTCCCAGGCTTATCTAAAGAAAAAGCTAATCGGTTATCTAAAGAAATTCAAGAACATCAGGGATTTGAACACATCGTCGTAAATTTATCCTCCTACGGATTCGGACTGAAAATGGCACAAAAAGTTTATCAAGTGTATAAAGAAAACGCCATTGAAGTTCTACAAACAAATCCGTATCAATATGTTTTCGATATAGATGGTTTTGGTTTTCAAAGGGCAGACGAGGTTGCCAAACTCAATAATATACCACTCAATCACCCGAGCCGAATTCAAGCTGCATGTATATATACTCTTCATAGAAGTGTTCAAGATGGACATGTTTACAAACCATTAAGTGAGCATTTACAAACAATTGATACTCTATTAAACGGACAAGCTTCGAATATATCTTCTAAGGATATTTCCCGAGAAATAATTGAATTGCATGAACAAAAAAAAGTGATTATTGAAGAAGAAAATGTATATTTGCCACATTTATATTACGCTGAGAGTGGTTTCTGTTCGCAACTGAGGAGAATCTATCAGCAAGAAGTAGAGGAGCATGTGGCACCAGCAGAGCTAATGAAAATAGTAGGTGAGATTGAGGATGAGGAATCATTAAGTTATGGGACTGAACAATTTGAGGCAATTGAACAGGCACTCTCGTCAAAACTGATGATTTTAACCGGTGGCCCTGGTACAGGGAAGACAACAGTTATAAAAGGTATTATAAGAGCATATGCCCAGATTCATGGACTATCACTCGATCCTGAAGATTATGACGATAAGACTTCTTATCCATTTATATTAACGGCACCAACCGGTAGAGCTGCAAAAAGAATAAATGAATCGACAGGCTTACCCGCTTTGACTATTCATAGGTTACTAGGTTGGAATGGTCATGAGAAGTTTGAAAAGGATGATGAAAATCCTCTCTCTGGTAAGTTGTTAGTTGTCGATGAGTTTTCTATGGTAGATATTTGGCTAGCAAATCAATTGTTTAAAGCTATTCCTGACGATATGCAAGTATTAATTGTTGGTGATGAAGACCAACTTCCATCTGTTGGACCTGGACAAGTACTAGCAGATTTATTAGCAAGTGGTGTTATTACATCAGTAAATCTACAAGAGGTTTATCGACAAAAAGAAGGTTCTAAAATCATCCAACTCGCACATCAAATTAAAAACAATCAATGCTCGATTGATTCACTCGAAAAAGAAACTGATTTTAATTTTATTCCCTGCAAAGAACAACAAGTTGTTGATGTAGTTATCCAAATTGTGAAAAAGGCTTATGATAAAGGTGTCGACCTTAGAGATATACAAGTGCTAGCTCCGATGTACAGAACACAATCGGGAATTCACAGGATAAATGCAGAAATTCAAAAGTTGGTTAATCCAAAAAGTGATCAACGAAGAGAAATGCAAACAAAAGACACTACATTCCGGACTGGAGATAAGGTTATTCAACTAGTAAACCAGCCTGAAGATGGGGTTTTTAACGGTGATATTGGTGAAATAACAGCTATAATGGAAGAAGATGAAGGTAGTGAACAAGCTGAGCAAGTAGTAGTTCTTTTTGATGAAAAAGAGGTGAACTACGAGCGAAAAGATTTAAACAATTTAATGCATGCGTATTGTATATCTATCCATAAATCACAAGGTAGTGAATTTCCAATTGTAGTACTACCAGTTGTCTCTGGTTATCGAAGAATGTTGAGGAAGAATCTGCTGTATACAGCTATAACAAGAGGTAAGAAATCTTTAGTTATATGTGGAGATAAACGAGCATTTTTATTTGGTGTAAAAGAAGAAGATACGAATAAACGATATACTTCATTGTCTGAAAGAATTTCTCTAATAGCAAGTGAACCAATAGTTGAAGAAAAAGAGGAGGAGCAACTTACTCCTTATGACTTTTTGGAGTAATTAAAGCTACTAGTGAAAATTAACTGTTTTTTAAAATTGTATAAAAATATCTGTCTTGGGCATACTTGCTAGTAAACTTTATGAAACGTATGAAACGTCAAGGAGTGACTAGAAGTATGCACTGCCCTAATTGCAAGGGAAAGGATATTGGGAAAATAGGAAGTCAGCAATATTATTGTTGGAATTGTTTTATTGAACTTTCTGTTCTTGATGGTGTATTAGATTTACATCAAGTAGAACCAGATGGCTCTTTAAGTTCATTAAATGACCTATTCTCCGAAGATGAAAGAAAATCTCAATGGTAAACTCCGTAATTTTAATTATAGGAGAATATTTGTTAACCATACATCAATAAAATGGTAACTTCGAGGAAAAGAATTGTTTTTAATACACTAAAAGTAGATTCATCGTAAATGAGTAATGAAAAAACCTTTATCAGCGACCCTTGCTGTTAAAGGTTTTTTCATTTTTAAACGATATCTAATGTTTAGACAGCTTGTTGTCAACGAATACTAATTTTAAAAACCAGTTGTAAGGAGCATTTCACTATGTTTAACCAAAATAAGTCAATACAATTCTTATATTGGATTTTAATTGGTATTCTAGGATTTCTTTTTATCTATCTACTAACGATTTTATTTCCTTTTTACCGTAGTTTTTTCTCGGTTTTATTTAGAATTCTTACTCCGTTTTTGATTGCAGGTTTAATTGCGTTTTTGCTACATCCAGTGATAGAGAAATTACATGAATACAAATTCCCAAGATGGTTAGCAATCATTTCTATCTATTTTTTATTTTTTGGAGTCATTGGCTACATCATATATAAAGCATACCCTGCTTTTATTGATCAACTAAAGGACTTGAATGAAAACCTGCCAGATTTTATCGATTCCTATCGTAAGACAATTTACGGTATCTATGAAAAAACATCTTTTTTACCGGAAACTGTCCATGATAAGATGGATGAATTTCTCCACGAAATGGAGGGATTTATAAGTAACCTTTTAACAGGTATAGTTAAACAATTAACGAAAATTATGGATGTTGTCATCATTTTAGCAGTGATTCCGGTTTTAGTATTCTATATGCTGAAAGACTTTCACTTAATTAAAAGAACATTATGGAAGCTAACACCCAAAAAGTATAGGAATGAAGGTAAAGAGTTATTTATTGAAATAGATAAAAGCTTAGGTAATTATATTAGGGGTCAGTTACTTGTGTGCTTTTTTGTAAGTTTAACAACTTATGGTATTCTTTTATTTATTGATATGAAGTATCCGTTATTATTAGCGATTGTTATGGGAATAACTAATATTATTCCCTACTTTGGACCAATTCTAGGAGCAATACCAACGATTGTCATTGCATTTACAATTTCGATGAAAATGGTTTTGTTAGTCATTATTACTGTCTTTATTGTTCAAATTATTGAAGGCAATCTACTATCCCCTTTTATTGTAGGAAAAAGTATTAATATTCATCCAATCCTGATTATTTTTGCACTCTTAGTAGGCGGTGAACTAGGGGGAGTGATTGGGATGATTATAGCCGTTCCGTTGTTATCGATTGTTAAGGTAGTATTGGTTCATACCAAATCTTTTAAGTCTAGTAATTGACAGAAGTGAAAATGTTCTCTATAATACCCGATAGCATAGTATAATACATGTAAAACGATGAAGATCACGAGTACACGACAGACCATCTTAAGAGAAGAATTTCCTAGGCTGAAAGAAATTCTAGATGAAGGGTCATGGAAGCTAGTTCTGAGTGTGGTTAACTCCACCGGTTCGCACCGTTATTGCGATCAAGGTGATGAACAAGAAAGTGTGTTCATAATCAGGGTGGTACCGCGAATAACTCTCGTCCCTGCTTTTTAGCAGGCACGGGAGTTTTTTGTATTAGAAATTACCTTAGTTAATGATTAGTTGAAGTGAGTACAGAATTATAAAATGGAGGTTACAATCATGAAAACATTATCTTCAGCACAAGTTCGACAAATGTATCTGGACTTTTTCAAGGAAAAAGGTCACAGGATAGAACCAAGTGCGTCACTTGTTCCGCATGAAGACCCAACACTGCTTTGGATAAACAGTGGGGTTGCTACAGTTAAAAAATATTTTGATGGTAGAGTAATTCCAGACAACCCAAGGCTAGTAAATGCGCAGAAGTCAATCCGTACAAATGACATAGAAAACGTAGGATACACAGCGAGACATCATACATTTTTCGAAATGCTTGGAAACTTCTCGATTGGTGATTACTTTAAAGAAGAAGCAATCTTATGGGCTTGGGAATTTCTAACAAGTGATAAGTGGATTGGTTTTGATAAGGATAAACTATCTGTAACAGTACATCCAGAAGATGATGAGGCTTTTTATTTGTGGAAAGACAAGATCAAATTGCCAGAGGAAAGAATTATTCGTTTAGAGGAGAACTTCTGGGATATTGGTGAAGGACCGAGTGGACCAAATACGGAAATTTTCTATGATCGTGGAGAAAAGTATGGCAATGACCCAAATGATTCAGAGTTATATCCTGGTGGAGAAAACGAACGTTACTTAGAAATCTGGAATGTGGTGTTCTCTCAATTTAATCACAACCCTGATGACACCTATACGCCGCTACCTAAGAAAAACATAGATACTGGCTTGGGGTTAGAAAGAATGGTATGTGTAATCCAAGATACACCAACTAATTTTGAGACAGATTTGTTTCTACCGCTCATTAACAGCTTAGAGCAGATATCAACAGTAGGATATGGGGAAAAGAAAGAATTGGATGTAGCATTTAAAGTAATTGCAGATCATATTCGTACGGTTACTTTCGCAATAGGTGATGGTGCGGTCCCATCTAACGAAGGCAGGGGCTATGTATTAAGAAGATTACTTAGAAGAGCAGTTCGTTATGCTAAATTGATAGGAATTGAAAAACCTTTCATGTTCCAACTTGTTCCAGTCGTTGGAGAAATAATGGAAGACTTTTATCCTGAAGTTAAAGATAAACAAGCGTTTATCCAAAACGTTATTAAAACAGAAGAAGATAGGTTTCATGAAACACTTAGTGAAGGGTTAACTATTCTCTCAGAAATAATGGAAGAAGAAAAAAAGAATGGTAGTAACGTCTTTCCAGGTACGGAAGTTTTCAGATTATATGATACGTACGGATTTCCAAAGGAATTAACAGAGGAATACGTTCAAGAAGCTGGCTTTACAATAGACGAAGAAGGCTACAAAATTGAGATGAACAAACAACGAAATCGAGCTCGTCAAGCGCGTCAAAAAACTGATTCGATGCAAATACAAGAGGGAGTTCTTAGTGAAGTAGATGTAAGGAGTGAATTTATAGGTTATAATACTGTCGAATCTAATACAGTAATAACTGAAATGATTAAAGATAAATCATTTGCTGACTCCGCAAATAAACAAGATGAGTTATATGTTATCCTTGAAGAGACACCTTTTTATGCAGAGAGTGGAGGACAAGTTGCTGACAAAGGTTGGATATATACAAAAGATGCGACCGCTTATGTAGAAGATGTCAGGAAAGCACCTAAAGGGCAAAACTTACATCGTGTAATCGTTAAAGAAGGTACATTACATAAGGGTGAAAAAGTGAGAGCAGTAGTGAACGATAAGTCACGCTCATTGATTATCAAAAATCACACGGCAACACACTTGCTTCATCAAGCTTTAAAAGATGTACTCGGGGAACATGTAAATCAAGCTGGTTCATTTGTAGGTCCTGATCGATTGCGTTTTGACTTCTCGCATTTTGGAGGTATTAGTAGTGAGGAGTTAAATGAAATAGAAACAATAGTTAACGAGAAGATTTGGGAATCTATTCAAGTAGATATTAATTATCATAATATCGAAGAAGCAAAAGAAATGGGTGCAATGGCATTATTTGGCGAAAAATACGGTGATGTCGTTCGAGTTGTAAAAGCAGGTGATTATAGTATTGAACTTTGTGGTGGCTGCCATGTTCAAAATACAGCTGAAATTGGTTTATTTAAGATTGTTTCTGAATCAGGAATTGGAGCTGGAACGAGAAGAATCGAAGCAACCACTGGAAAAGGCGCATATAATTTTATGACTGGCAAACAAGTAGTATTACAACAAGCTGCTACACTCCTTAAATCCAATGAAGAAAAAGTGCCGTCACGAGTTGAATCTTTATTTCAAGATTTAAAAGATTTACAACGAGAAAGGGATTCTTTAAGTGCTAAGATTTCCAATTTAGAAGCTTCATCAATTCTTGATCATGTTCAAACAATAGATGATGTCAAACTGCTTTCTCAACAAGTAGATGTTCAGGATATGAACCAACTTAGGAATATGGTTGATGAGTTAAAGCAAAAGCTAGGATCAGGTATAATTTTGCTTGGCTCAGTAAACAATGGCAAAGTACAACTTGCGGCTGGTGTATCTAAAGATCTTATTGATAAAGGCTATCATGCTGGTAATTTAATCAAAGAAACCGCTAAGATTTGTGGTGGCGGCGGTGGTGGACGACCTGACATGGCTCAAGCTGGTGGTAAACTACCAGAGCAATTAGCTAGTGCTTTAAACTACGCAGAAAGCTATGTAAAGTCAAATTCATAGTTTGCCATTTCATTCCAAAAAACTATATATTATAATAGATGTATTAGATTAATAAAATGGAACGATACGGTAAATTAAAAGTGGGGTGTTTCTATGGGATCAATGGATAAGACGATGAAATTCAATTTTTCGGAAGAACCCTTTGATGAAAATGTCAAAGAAATATTGTTGACAGTTCATGAAGCATTAAGGGAAAAAGGATACAATCCAATTAATCAAATAGTAGGCTACTTGTTATCAGGTGATCCTGCTTATATTCCTAGACATAAAGATGCAAGG
Organism: Aquibacillus saliphilus; assembly: GCF_020404745.1. Taxonomy (GTDB): domain Bacteria; phylum Bacillota; class Bacilli; order Bacillales; family Amphibacillaceae; genus Aquibacillus; species Aquibacillus saliphilus. Next base: position 94,082 of record NZ_JAIZAP010000011.1, on the reverse strand, counting down.
AATTTAATGCGGAGAATTGAGCGGGATGAGCTAATAGAAGAATTGGTAAAATTTTATCTCGATCAGAATAAAGAGGCATAAGAATGAAGAAGATAGGATTAGACGTAGGGCAAAAGACCATTGGTGTTGCCATAAGTGATGCCTTTGGTTGGACTGCGCAAGGTTTGACAACCATACTTTGGAATGAAAATGATTATCAAACTGCCGAAAAAGAATTAGAATCCATTATAAAAGAGCATGAAATTGGAGAAGCTGTGGTTGGTTTACCAAAAAATATGAATGGAACGATTGGTGAACGTGCAGAGGCATCTCAGCGATTCGCAAAATACTTTGAAAGAAAGTTCGGATTACCAACTGTCCTTTGGGATGAACGACTAACTACAATGGCTGCAGAAAGAGTGTTAATAGAAGCGGATGTTAGTAGAAAAAAAAGAAAAAAAGTCATTGATAAGATGGCAGCTGTAATGATTTTGCAAGGCTATTTAGATTCTAAGCAATAAAATGGAGGTTTTTAGGATGTCATTAGAAGAAAAAGAAAGAATCATCATACCAGACGAAAATGGTGAAGAACATCTGTTTGAGGTACTGTTTAATTTTGACGTTGATCAAACAGGTAACTCTTACATTGCAGTAGTGCCGGTGGATCAAAAAGATGATGAAGAAGTTGAAGTTTTCGCTTTTCGTTATGAAGATCAAAATAATGAGGACGATTTATCCCTATTTCAAATTGAATCCGAGGAAGAATGGGAAATGGTTGAAGAAATGCTTAATACTTTAACAGATGAAGAAACAAATTAAATCATTCAAAAACCAACCCTTCCCTTAGTCTGTGAAGGGTTGGTTTTTGCATGATATTTGTTTTTAACACCTAATTAATTAGTTAGCGTGGCAATAATTATCCTAAACCTGTTACTTGTTAAAAGATGTTCACAATACAACCAAATAGCTCTCCCTTGTGTAAATGAATGAATTAACCTATTACTTATTTATTTAAATAATAATAGAAATTTATTATATTATTAGAAATTATGATGTTTTTTGTAGTATAATATATCGGATGAAAGGGGGAGACTCTATGACACCGTCGAATAAAAACAATAACAAAAATAAAAATAAGCAAGTAGCCAAACAGGAAAATAAGAGTAAAAAAGATCAACTTTACCAACGGAGTAACGAAGCTAAGATAACAAGAAGAATTGTAGCCATAGTGTTAATTGTTATAACAATAATAATAGCTGTAGGAGCAAATTATGGTTATTCATATATTAAGTCTGCATTGGAGCCTGTAAATCCTGAGGATGACTCTACTATAGATGTTGAGATACCAATGGGATCGTCCTCATCACAAATTGCATCAATTCTAGAAGAAAATGGAATTATTAGTAACAGTATAGTATATCGTCTTTATATTAAATTTAAAAATGCTTCTGATTTTCAGGCTGGTGAATATCAACTATCTCCTGCTATGACATTAAATGAGATTACTGATACTCTTCAAACTGGTAGAGTCTTAGAAGAACCGGTTTTAACAGTGACAATTCCAGAAGGTAAAACGATTGAGCAAATAGCTGAAATATATGCGGAGAGAGCTAATGTTGATAAAGATGAATTCTTAAAGACTGTGGAAGACCCTGAGTACATTGAGCAACTTATAGATACATACCCAACTATTCTGTCAGAAGAGATTCTTGATAAAGACATAAAAACACCTTTAGAAGGGTATCTGTTTGCTGCAACTTATCAGTTTTTTGAAGAAAACCCTAGTACTGAAACGATTGTTAATTCTATGCTGCAAAAAACGAAAGATGTAGTTTCAGAACATCTTGATTTAATGGACCCAGACTGGACTGTACATGAGGTGCTAACACTGACATCTTTAGTCGAAAATGAGGCAAGATCTACGGAACATCGAAAAAAAATTGCTGGAGTCTTTTACAACCGTTTGGATGCAGATATGATGTTACAAACAGATCCAACCGTAGCATATGCACGAGGTGAACATTTGGACAGAACGCTGTATGAGCATTTGGAAATTGATTCTCCATATAATACTTATCAAGTTGTTGGATTACCTATTGGACCAATTTCCAATTTCGCAGAAAACTCATTACTTGCTGTATTGGAACCTAAAGAAAGTGATTTTATTTACTTTGTAGCTGCTGATGGAGAAGTTTACTATTCTAAAACTCTTGATGAGCATAATCAAAAAGTAAACGAATATTTAGACAGAGATTAATTTAACCTTCCAGGGGTTGCAGGGGTCTGTCCTGTCCCTGCTTTTTTACGGTTAGAAAATCACTCTAACCTATAATTAGAGCATATTATGGATATAATGAAGGTAAGAATTTGTCCGAAGGGAGTAGGAAGATTGGACAAACGACTAGAGCAATATTTAATAGACACAATTGATACAAAACCTGAATGGGTCAATGAATTAGAAGAATACGCTCTTAAAAATAATGTACCGATTATGGAACCACTAGGTATAGATTTTCTGATGCAGTTAATTCGTTTGAAAAAACCAAATAAAATTCTAGAAATAGGTACTGCTATTGGTTACTCTGCACTTCGTATGGTAGAGGCATTTCCAGAAACTTCTATTGTAACAATTGAAAGGGATAAAAATCGTTACGAAGAAGCCCTATCAAATATAAAAAAAATAGATAAGAAAAACAAAATAACTGTTATATTTGGTGATGCATTAGAAGAGACTAATCGGATTAAGGAACAAGCTCCTTATGATTTATTGTTTATTGATGCGGCAAAAGGGCAATATCAACGTTTTTTCGAATTATATAGTAAATATTTAACTGAAGACGCAGTAATTATTTCAGATAACGTTCTATTTAAAGGATTGGTTACTGATAGTTCTATTGAAAATGAGCGGTCAAACAGCATAGCGAAAAAAGTTTATAAATACAACGAGTGGTTAATTAACCATCCATCGTACACGACATCAATCATTCCTATCGGAGATGGTGTCGCCATTAGCGTGAAAAGATGAAGCGAGAAATGAAGGAGAGCTAAAAGAATGATGTCACAGAAAAAACCAATAGTTATAGGAGTAGCTGGAGGTAGTGGATCCGGAAAGACTTCGGTAACTAGATCTATTTGTCAACGCTTTGCTGATAAAACTATTCTTGTAATTGAACAGGATTACTATTATAAAGACCAGTCACACTTGCCTTTTCAGGAACGTTTACATACGAATTATGATCATCCGCTTGCTTTTGATAATGATTTGTTAATACAACATGTAAATGAGTTATTAAATAATAATTCTATTGAAAAACCCGTTTATGACTATAAAGTGCATACCAGGTCTGAACAGGTAATTGAAGTTGAACCAAAAGAGGTCATTATTTTAGAGGGTATTTTAATATTAGAGGATCCGAGACTTTTGGATTTGATGGATATCAAGGTATTTGTTGATACAGATTCTGATTTGAGAATCATTAGACGGATGCTAAGGGATATCAAAGAGAGAGGACGTACGATTGATTCTGTTATAGATCAATACACTAATGAGGTACGACCAATGCATCTACAATTTGTTGAACCCACAAAGAGGTATGCAGATATAATCATTCCAGAAGGTGGGCAAAATCATGTAGCGATTGATTTAATGGCTACCAAAATAAAGACTATATTGGATAATAAGATTTAATGGAAATATTTAGAAAAGTGTTGAAAATCTTTTGAAAATCAGCCATAATATTTGTTAGTAGTTTTTAATTCCAATATATACGGTAAATATGTTATCATTTGGAATATCAATAAATTTTAAGCTAGCTATTAAAGGTATTATTGGACTAAATATCGGTATTAGAAATTGTTGGGATCAAAGGAGTGTTTGAAATGGCTGTAGAAAAAAGCTACTACATGACCCAAGAGGGAAAAGAGAAAATCGAAAATGAATTGAATTACTTAAAGACGGAAAAACGCCAAGAAGTTGTTGAAAGAATTAAAATTGCTCGCGACTTTGGTGACTTATCCGAGAACTCTGAGTATGATGCAGCAAAAGACGAACAAGCTTTCGTTGAATCAAGAATCGCTCAAGTGGAAAATATGTTGCGTAACGCAGTTATAATCGAAAATGATAACCAAAATCCTAATGTAGTTTCATTAGGCAAAACAGTAACCTTCAAAGAATTACCTAATGGTGATGAGGAAACTTATACAATTGTAGGTAGTGCAGAAGCTGATCCATTTGAGGGGAAAATATCTAATGATTCGCCAATTGCTAAAAGCCTTTTGGGTAAAGAGATTGGTGAAGAAGTAACCGTATATACACCAGACGGAGATATGAGTGTTAAAATTATAAAAGTAAGCTAAGTTAAAGAAGGTGTTTCATGGATTCTCATGGAACATCTTTTTTATTTAGTTTAAGTAACTTTCTCTTAGTCGATAATGAAAACTAAGAGAGGGGTGAAATAATGAAAAAGTCACGAGTATATATTTGTGCTCTTACTATAACTTTATTCATTTGTTTTGTTATTTATAAACTAGCTGATATACAGTTACTATCAACAGAAAGCTATGGACCAGAACAAGTTAATTTATTGGAGGAAAGTGTAAAGCAACGTTCTAGTGAAATTTCTTTATCGAACGGCAGGGGTGTTTTTTTAGATAGAGCTAATAAGCGGTTGAATAACGAATCGAAAAAGGACATTGTTTTGTTTCCTTTTGTACATTCACTTGATTTACCAGAGTCATTACGAGCAAAATTAGATATATTAATCCCTGATTGGAGAACACATATCGAACGAGAGAAAAAACCGGTTTATTTATCCGATATAATAAGTACGGACGTTAGTACATCCTTATATGAAGAAGCGAAACAAGCAAATATTACTGGAATTGTTGCAGTGGAACGAACTATTTTTTTAGATCCCTTGATTGCTAGTCATACATTGGGTATTGTGCGTGAAAATAGTGAAGAGTATAAATCTAGATACGAAGCATCGGGTAATGGTGCTGACTCTACACCTATTGGTATTTCAGGACTAGAAAAGACATTTGATTCATTCTTAGTATCAACCAGTGATGAAACGTTAAAATACCATGTAGATGCTAGAGGTAATCCACTCTTAGGGTTGAATTTAAGATATCAAGGCACAGGTGATTACTTTTATCCAGTAAAGGTTCAAACAACGATTGATTCAGACATCCAGTATATGACTGAACAAGTAATTGACCAGCATCAAATAACTAAGGGTGGATTAGTACTTTTAGACATTGAGACTAGAGATGTTTTAGCAATGGTATCAAGGCCAAAAATTGACGAAAGTAATCCATATAGTGATAATACACTACAGAACCAAATGCTCACAGCTGAATTTCCAGGATCCATATTTAAAACAGTGGTAGCAGCAGCTGCGATAGAACAAAGTCCATTAAGTCTAGAGAGAACATATGATTGTGATAATAACCTGTATGGTGATGATACAGCAGCCCGAACACTCGGTATCTTGAATTTTCAGGAGAGTTTTGCTTTGAGTTGTAATTTTGCATTTGGTGAAATTGCCAAAGTGTTAATGCACGCGGATAAGGAGATTCTAGAAAAATACGCTGATAAAATGGGCCTGTTAGAGCCAGTCGGTTGGAGTGGGGATCTGTATCACTTTGAGCAATTTAGCCAATTTCCTGAGGAAGAACAAGGGACGATTTGGGGAAATAATGAAGATAAATTTGTCGAACGAGCAATTTTACAGACAGCAATTGGTCAAAAAGAAGTCAAGATTACTCCGCTAGCAATAGCGAACATGATGGCGACTATTGCAAATAATGGTGTAAAAGGACAAGTACGTATCGCAAAAAAAATTCTATATAATAACGGGACAACAATGATGGAATTCAAACCTATGATTAAACAGGAAAATTTAATAAATAAGGAAACAGCTCTTCAACTAAAAAGGATGCTAATTGATGTAGTAGAAAATGGCACAGGCCAAAGTTTAAAGGGAGCAAGAGTAGCTGGAAAATCTGGAACGGCTGAGACCGGGAGAAATGGTGAAAATCATTATTGGTTTGCTGGATTTTTCCCAAGTGAAAAACCTAAATATGCTTTAGTTGTCGTAGATCTAGATCAGATAAGTGGCGAATCAAAGAACTACCAGGTTTTTCAAGAAATTGCCACTAATTTAGAAAAAAATAAATAATAAAATTAGTGGCTCTTTGAAGTTTTTAACAAAGTAGTTATATTAGTTAAATTTGGAGATGTGTCCAACATGCTGTATATATGGATAATTAGGAAGAAGAACAGTCTTTATAAATTCTTCTTTACTCGTAGAAATAATAAATTGATACACAGTTAGTTCTTCTATTTCTGAAAATTCAATTTGAACACCATCAAAATAGTAAATGACAAATACATTGTTATTTTTATCATAGCCTACTTTTTCAAACAAGGTTAAATCCCACAAATTACAATCGAAAGTTGTGACGTTCAAATCCTAACACGCTCCTTAAATTATCTCTAATGTTTCTAATTACATATATATGGAAAAAGTCCTGCACATATGCCAAAACTAGAAAAAGTTCGACAAAATAACAATATTCCGATATTAGGCATATTCTAAGGGGAACAAATATTCATTTTAGTAAGTTTCGATTATCTAGCATTGGTTCAATAGAAGGAACATAGTATAATAAAAATAGAAGATAGAGGAGGTACATAGATGTCTGACGAATTTGATAATACAAGAGTTGACCGATTTGAGAAAAAAAGAAAGAATACACTTTGGATATCATGGCTGTTTGTTGCTGGGGGTATCTTAGTTGTTGTATTAATAGCACTGTTTATCTTTGGTGGGAATGATGATGATAACCAAGCAACTGACGTGGATAAGGAAGATAATAGTGAGGATCAACAAGTAGAATCAGAAAGTGACAAGGAAAGTGTGAGTAGTGAGGATGAAACTTTAGAAGAAAAAGAAACTGAGGATGTAAAAGTAGATTCTGAAGAAGAGACTAGTTCAAATCAGAATAATGAGTCTGCTAATGAAGAAGAAACTGAAGAATCTGAACAATTTGAAACAGAGACAGTGTCATCTGATGATGAAAATGTAATCGAAGCTTATACTGGGAACTGGAGTCCGATTGGCACAGAACAAGAGGAGCCTCATGTAACCAAAATTAAAAAGGAAACTCAAGAGTGGGAAGAAATATTGAAAGCATTCAGGCATGCAACAGGATTAGTTGAAGGTGATATGATTACTTGGTGGGTAGATGGAGTAGGTCCTCAATCTGTGATAGGAACTGTTACTAATAAAGCTCAAGAAGAAAATTATCGCGTCTACCTGAGCTGGGTAACTAATCAAGGTTGGCAGCCTACTAAAGTAGAAATATTGAAGGAAAATGACAAAAAGTAATTTAATTATAGCAAGTGAAATGGATAAAAGAAATGATGCGAATAAACCAGGAGGACAATAATCATGACAACAGGAATCATTGGAGCAATGGATGAAGAAGTTCAATTGTTAGAAAATAATATGAAAATCGATGAAAAAGAAGAAATAGCCGGTTGTTTATTTATAGAGGGTAGTTTGTATGGGAAAAGTGTAGTTTTGCTTAAATCGGGAATTGGTAAGGTAAATGCTGCGATGGCAACGACTATTCTCCATGAAAGATACCAACCTACTCAAATTATTAATACCGGATCAGCAGGTGGTTTTGCTGAAGATTTAACAGTAGGAGACCTTGTGATATCAACAAGAGTCACACATCATGATGTTGATGTTACTGCATTCAATTATGCTTATGGACAAGTACCTGGTATGCCTGCAATGTATGAAGCAGATCCTGTTTTAATTGATCAGGCAATGCAATCTACTAAAATATTGGATTCAATAAAAGCTGTAAAAGGAATTATCGCCACAGGAGACTCTTTTATGGAAGATAGGGACCGAGTAAACTTTGTTCGCACGAAGTTCCCTGATATGCTGGCAGCTGAAATGGAAGCCGCGGCAATCGCACAAGTGTGTCACAGATATGAAACCCCTTTTGTTATCATAAGAGCACTCTCAGATATTGCTGGGAAAGAATCGTCTATTTCTTTTGACTCATTTCTCACGCAAGCAGCTACAAATTCGGCAAATCTAATTATGAATCTAATTAAAAACCAACCTTCTGATTAATTGTTTTTACCATCATTTACATCTCTTCATTCCCCAATTGTTGTGTTATTATGCAACTAGGGGAGGAGAAATATTATGGATTTAGAAACAATGAAAATAAAAAATAAAATAGAGGATTATAGTCGTTTTTTAGTTACTCTATTAATTCTAAGTATATACTTTTATTTAGGTATGATTATAAATGTTTTTCTTTCTCCAACAGGAAAAGAAAGCATTCTAATCGGTTTGCTACTTGTTAGTTTATCAATCTCAGGCTGGTTTGCACTGTTACTACGAAAATGGCAAATACAGTTAAATGAACAGTTAGAACACTAGTAACCTCTGATTCGCAGTGAATCAGAGGTCTTATTTTTTAATGATAATTATTATTATAAATAATTATAATAATAGTAACCGCCACCTAGAATTAGAAGCAATACAATACCTACAATTAAAAGACCGAATCCAATCCCGGTGCCACCGGTTCCGTAACCAGCACCTCCAGGGCCATACCCATAACCATAGCCAGGTCCGTATTCATAACCATACCCATAACCAGGTCCGTGCTCATATCCGTAATCCGCACCATAATTGTCATAAGGTGAATAAGGATAATACTGTGGTTCATACCCCCTATATGGCATTAACTCACCGCCTTTAGGTTTTGTTAACAATATATGCGTGAGAAATGGACTTTGTATAGGTGAATGCCATGGAAACTTAAATTAACGCTTTTCTTTTCGGTAATATTCATGGAATACTTTCATAAGCGCGCGTTTTTCAATTCGCGAAACATAACTCCTGGAAATATTTAACTTTTTCGCAATTTCTCTTTGTGTCAAATCTTTCTCATTAGTTAATCCATACCTACAGATAATAACCTCTTTTTCCCGTTCATCTAATATGCCTAAATACTCTCTGATTTTAGCCACTTCCATATTTAATTGAATATATTCAATTAAATCTTCGTTTTCTGCTTGTAAAATATCGATAAGGCTAATTTCATTACCCTCTTTGTCTTGCCCAATTGGATCATGGAGTGATACATCTTTCTTTGTTTTTTTTAAAGCTCGTAAATGCATTAAGATTTCATTTTCAATACAACGGGCTGCGTAAGTGGCTAATTTTGTTCCTTTACCACTAGAAAAGCTCTCAATCCCTTTGATTAAACCAATTGTTCCGATAGATATTAAGTCCTCAGTATCTTCCCCCGTATTTTCAAATTTTTTGACAATATGAGCTACTAATCGTAAGTTATGTTCAATTAACATATTTCTTGCATGCTCATCACCATCTTGCATTTTCTCGATGTACTTTGCCTCTTCTTCTGATGATAATGGTTGGGGGAAGGCATGATTTTTTACATAGGATACGAAAAATAATGCCTCTTTAATTAGTAAAGCAAGTGCGCTCAGAATGGTAGACAACCACATGCACCTCCTATATATTGGGCTATTGCCTATAATTCACCTTATGTAGAAAAGTGACTAATTGTGCCTGTCTCCCATGAAAAAAACTATAGACGATTTTATTAAATAAAAAAGCATCTACCCGAAGTGGGTAAATGCTAAGTAAAAGATTAGTACTTATTTAATTTTGCTTTTCTCTTTGGTCTATTGCCTCCTGATAAGCATCTTTGACCTGCGTGTTACTCCAAGGCTTTACACCGATTCGGTGGGCAGCACGTGAAATCATATGTGCAGAAACTGGCGCAGTAAGTAAAACAAAGATAATACCTAAGATTAACTTACCACTTACTAATCCATGTTCAATATATAAAAATATAAATGCTCCTATCATAATACCAGAAACACCAAGCGTTGCTGCTTTTGTTGTGGCATGCAACCTCGTGTAGACATCTGGGAAGCGAAGTAAACCGATTGAACTTGAAAATATAAAAAAGGTGCCTATCAATAAACTTAATACTACTAGAATATCGAACACTATATTAATCAAAGTCTCTGTCAATGATAACACCCTTTTCTAAATATTTAGCAATGGCTATTGTCCCGATAAATAACAAAATCCCGATTAATAGAATTACATCATTTAGGTTTGTGGTAACTAATAATATAGCAGCTAATCCTGCTAATGCCATTAAATTAAGACCAATAGCATCTAAAGCTACAGCTCTGTCGGGATTAGTTGGACCTTTAATAATTCTGTATAGCAGGAAAATAATCGATATGGCGATAACTACAATACAAACTATCGTTGTCAGTTCGATTAGCCGGTGTGTTGTTTCTGCCACAGTATTCATCGTGTAACCTCCATAATTGCTTTTTCAAATGTATCTTTAATAGATCGAATGGATTCCTCTGTGTCGGCTAAATCCATTGCATGAATATAAATAATTGAATTATCATCAGAGATGGCAACCGCAAGTGTTCCTGGTGTTAATGTAATTAGGTTAGCTAACATCGTGATTTCCCAATTGCTTTTTAACTCGGTAGGAAGAGCAAAAATCCCAGGCTCAATCTCTAGTTTGGGTGAATAGACATGTTTGACGATTTCTAAATTAGATAGGATAAGCTCCTTTAAGAACAACAGGACTAATTTTAATACGTTGAATACACGCTTCATGTAAAAAGAGTCAGGTATAAATCGCTGTAATACTAACAGAAGTAGAATACCTATTAAGTATCCCGAGATAAACGCTGAGAACGTATAGCTTTCACTCAAGAACATCCACATCACAGCAATGATAATATTTAGAACAATTTGAAGTGGCATAATTTTACTCCTTCAGAACAGATTCAATATAGATTTCAGGGTTTAATAAGTAAGATGAGATACTTTCAATCATCGGATAGAAAAGCTCTGCACCTACTCCGAGCAATACAGAAAAGAATAATAGGAATACGACGGGTATAGTAAAGCTCTGAGCCGCTTTTTTGTTCACTTGGATGCTATCATCCTTTTCACCCCAGAATCCTCTTACAAATATTCGCATTAGCGATAACAGAATTAATAAGCTAGACAAAAGAGCAATGATTACAATGACTACCTCTCCTGATTCTAGACCACCTTGTAGTAGTAGTAATTTCCCAATGAAACCACTAAACGGTGGAATTCCGGCTAAAACAAATGCCGATAGAAAGAAAAGCCATCCTAGTAACGGATATTGATGGATTAATCCTCTGATTTTTCTTAAGTCCGAGGTTCCAGCTAAGTATGCGATTGCTCCGACTAAAAGAAATAATGCTGCTTTAATAATCATATCATGGATAAGGTAATAGATTGCACCACTAAGGGCTGCCTCATTATAGATACCAATACCCATAATCATAAACCCTACAGCTGGAATAATGTTATACGCTACAACTAGCTTAATGTTGTTGGTTGACAATGCTCCAACTGCTCCAAATATCAACGTGAATCCAGCAATCCATATAAAGAAGTTATGAGTAAAGGCTGGATCATGTACGAAAATTAATGTGAAAACTCTTAGAATTGAGTAAATCCCTACTTTGGTTAGTAATGCACCAAAAAGCGCGGACACAACTGGATTTGGAACAATATAGGGCTTTGGAAGCCAATAATAGAGTGGAAATAGTGCAGCCTTGGTTCCAAATACGAAAAACAACATAATGGCGATTGTTGTTAGAATTCCTTTTTGGTCTACTTCTTGTACTCTTTCTGCTATTTGGGCCATGTTAACTGTACCTACAACAGAATATAAAAAGGCAATGGTAGTAACAAACAGCATCGATGAAAATAGGTTAATTAATACATATTTGATTGACTCGCGTAATTGTACTTTGCCGCCTCCAAGTACGATTAATGCATAAGATGCCATTAATAGCACTTCGAAAAATACGAATAAGTTAAACAAGTCACCTGTTAAGAATGCTCCTGATACACCAGTAATAAGCATAAAGAAAAATGTATAAAAGTAAAATTCTTCTTGTTGTTTACTCAATGATTTTGGTGCATAGAAAACACAAGCGAGAGCGACTATATTAGTTGTAACAACTAGAACAATTGCTAATAAGTCAGCAACTAATACAATACCAAAGGGTGAGTTCCATCCTCCAGATTCAAGGACTATCGAACCATTCTGTTGTACATCGTACATGATGTACAACGAAACAATTAAATTAAGTCCAGTAAAAATTTTCGCTAATATTCTAACTAGGTGTATTTTCTTGTGAATTAATGCTAATAAAATCCCAGAGATTAGTGGTATTACAATTGGCAAAACTGCTAAATTACTCATTTTCGTTACCTCTCAATTGATCCATATTATCTGTATTATTCTCCTTAGATGCCCTATATGCTAGGACTAAGAGTAAACTTGTCACACCAAAACTTATCACGATTGAAGTTAGTATTAATGCCTGTGGAAGAGGATCAGAGTATTCACTAATCCCATATTCCAATATTGGTGGTGCACCTCTTTTTAATTTCCCCATCGTTAAGATGAAGAGGTGAGCACCATGAGATATAAGCGCTGTACCGATAACAATCCTAAGTAACTGTTTCTGTAATAAGTTGTATATTCCAATTGTAAATAAAATACCTGCCAGGATAGACATGATTATTTCCATTTTACTCTACCCCCTTATCGTCACGTAACTTAGTCATTCCATAGATAGCTAGTGCTGCAATCCCTAATACTACTATTTCAAATAAAGTATCTATCCCACGAAAATCTACAAGAATAACGTTAACAATGTTGTCTCCGCCACCAAGATCGTGTGAGTTTTCAACAAAATAATCTGAAATGGTTGTGAACCACTTGCTACTGTGTGCCGAGATTGCAACCATGGTCATTAGCGCTCCAAATCCAATTGCAATGGTAGCATTAACTAATTTAGTTTTAACCGATTCAGTTCTAGGTCTTAAGTTAGGTAAGTGATAAAAACATAATAAGAATAATGCTACTGTAATTGTTTCAACCACGAGTTGCGTTAGGGCAAGGTCTGGTGCACGGTAAAATACGAATAATACAGCTAGACCGTAACCAACTACCCCAAGTATAAGAATAGCTGCAACATTATTTCTAGCAAAGACGGTTCCTAGAGCGGCAACAACCATGACAATTGCTATCAATATTTCAGCAGCTGTTACTTCAGCTAAATCATCCATCTTTATCGTAAAACCATTTGTAGTAAACATAGTCGTAAAAGTAACAATCAGTATAGCTACGATAATTAATGCAATGTATCTTCGGATGGAACCATTCATATAACTGTTGGTAATTTTACGAGAATACTTTTCTGAGCCGTCCAAAATTGCGTTGTATGCTTTATTTAGGCTAAGCTTACCCGGAATAAGCAGATAAGTGTTTTTCCATTTATTTCTTAACACGTACAATATCGACCCAACGATAACAACAATTAAGGACATAAAGAGCGGTGCTTTAAATCCATGCCAAAACGCAATGTGTTGATGTACCTCTTCCCCACTTATTGCTTGTGCTGCATGTGCTAATAATGATTCATTGACTATGTTTGGGATTAATCCAATAATAATGACGCCAATAATTAAAAGAGCAGGTGATATTAACATTCCAAGTGGCGCTTCGTGTGGCTTTTTGGGAAGTTCGTCAATATGATTTTTACCTGTGAATGTACCAAAGAATAAATACATTGAATAAACAAAGGTAAAGATACTACCAAAAACAGCCAGGTAAGGAATGCCGGTTCTCATAATTTCAGCAATTAGCAGTGTTGCATCATTTAAGTGCAAAGAAGTCTCAAAGAACATTTCTTTACTGTAAAAGCCGTTGAGAAACGGAAGTGGAACGCCGGCCATAGAAAATGTCCCGAACAAAGCTAATGTTGCAGAAATAGGCATAAAGGTCATGAGACCACCAAGCTTACGAATATCCCTTGAGCCAGTTTCGTGATCAATAATACCTGCAACCATAAACAAACTACCTTTAAATGTTGCATGATTTAAAATATGGAATACTGCAGCAAATGCCGCTGCCTTTGTACCAAAGCCGAGCATAGTCATAATCATACCTAGCTGACTAATGGTTGAAAAGGCTAATATTCCTTTTAAATCGGTTTGTCTTACAGCCATATAAGAACCCCAAACCAAGGTGACAATACCAATTCCACTAACGATAATAAAGAACCATTCATAGGTGGTGAAAATGGGTGAAAATCTTGCAACTAAATAAATTCCAGCCTTAACCATTGTTGCTGAATGGAGATAAGCACTTACAGGTGTAGGTGCTTCCATTGCATCTGGAAGCCAAATATGGAATGGGAATTGTGCGGATTTGGTAAATGCCCCTAACAGAATTAATGCCATTATTAATGGTAGGTAGGGACTATGTAAAATAACATCTGTCTGAGAAATCATTACTTGTATACTTGTTGAACCGGTTATTATCGTTAGTAAAACGAATCCGCCAAGCATACTTAATCCACCAAAGACGGTAATAAGCATTGATTTTAAAGCTCCGTACCTTGATCTTTCTCGGTAATGCCAGTAACCAATTAATAAGAAAGATGAAATAGAAGTTAATTCCCAAAAAGAATATAGGACAAACACATTGTCTGATAGAACAACGCCAAGCATTGCTGTCATAAACATCAGAAGGTACACATAGAAGTGACCTAACCTCTCTGATTTGTGTAAGTAAAAAATAGAATAGAGTGTAACTAGAGTTCCTATTCCACTAATAAGTAAAACAAATAATAAACTAAGTCCATCTAGATAAAAGTCCAATGAAATATTTAGCGATGGAATCCAAGAGTAATTATGAGAGAATGGAGCAAAATTATTGCCTATAAATTGCAAGAAATAAATAAATATAGCTAATGGAACAAATAATACAAATATGCCTGTATGTATCTTATCTTTAAATTTACTTAGATATGGGATGAAACAAGCGATTAGTAGTGGAATAAATACAGCGAATAACATCTACAGGGTCCTCCTTTAAAATAGTGAAACAGGGAGCAATAATACTATTAATTTAACTGACTAACAAGTATTTTATTCTAAGTACAAGAAAGGCCACGTGTATTTAATTATTTATTACTTTTGGGTTGAACGAGACTTTTGTGGCAAAAATGATTCGAAATTGATTTTTGATGAAATTCCACCATTTTAATTAGAACCAAAGAATTTCATAGTTCTTCATTCATTGTAAGCAGAAAATGAATCATTATACAATTGATAGCAAGTGAAAAAAGACATACAATACCTATTGTACCGAAAATAAAAAACTCTTGCCATTATAAATAATGACAAGAGTTCGACAATTTTAGATTATTCTCTATAAAAAACGATTTCTAACCATATTTTCCTAAAGTCAGTTAACTGATCTTGTGAATCAACGATCTTCTTTGGATTTCTTTCTCAATAAGGTAAATAAAATCATGACTTAACTTTAACTCATTTGCTTTGTGATAAGATTCAATTAATAACTCGTCTGATAAATGTTCCAAATTAATAGTCCCTCCCGTATTGGAAGTCTACTTCTGATACCCTTTTAGGGAATTGAAGCATGTCTTATAAGTTATTATAACTTTATCATGAAAGGAGAAGTGGTACAAGTTATAAGTTATCTACAGGCGCCTGTATATAACTTGTTAATAACATGAATTTCTCTTAAATAAAGCTTGTCATATCAATAGTTGATTTGTGAATAAAGTTATCCACAATGAGAGGGATGTAATAATTTGTCGAAGGATTATTTGATAAATTTTCATGTTTTCGCATAAATATGGTAAGTTTACCAACTTTTTTTTGAAAGAAGCAGCTAAATTGTATATTATGAATAAGGAGCAATAATAGAAATGCTAAGTAAATTGAGGTGAAGGTTCATTGATTAAAAGGTTTTTACCAAATGAACATGTAAAGAGTATTTTCGAGATAAAGCCGGAAGATTTAAAAAGTAAAGGAATAAATGGAATTATTACAGATTTAGATAACACACTTGTTGCATGGGATGTAAGGGATGCAACACCAGAGATTATCAAGTGGTTTAATTTAATGAATGAGCACAATATTAAAGTAACGATAATTTCGAATAATAAGGAAGAGCGTGTAAGGCTTTTTTCAGAACCCCTAAATACACCTTTTGTGTATAGTGCAAGAAAACCCTTAGGACAAGCGTTTAAAAAGGCTGCTAAGGCAATGAAGCTAGATAAAAAAGAGGTAGTTGTGATTGGTGATCAGCTAATGACGGATGTTCTCGGTGGAAACAGCTCTGGGTTTTATACAATTTTAGTTGTCCCTATCGTTCAAACAGATGGAAAAATGACGAGAATTAACCGTCAAATTGAACGGAGGATATTAAGCTGGATGAGGAAAAAAGGAATGATTACTTGGGAGGAATAACTATGCAAGAGGAAATAAAATGCCAGGGATGTGGAATATCGATTCAATCCGAGGATCAAAATGAACCGGGATTTGTACCGAATTCTGCAATGAATAACGAAAATATTATCTGTAAACGATGTTTCAGATTGAAACATTATAATGAAGTTCAGGACGTATCTTTTACTGATGATGATTATTTAACTATGATAAGTCAAATTAGAAATACAGACGCACTTATCGTTAATATAGTAGATATTTTTGACTTTAATGGGAGCTTCATAAATAGTTTGCAACGACTTACTGGGAAAAATCCAATAATACTTGTCGGTAATAAAGTTGATTTACTGCCGAAATCTACGAATAAGAACAAATTAAGACATTGGATGAAAAAATCTGCAAAAGATTTAGGATTAACTGTTCAGGAGGTCTATCTAATCTCTGCTGTTAAAGGCCAGGGAATGGATGAATTAGAATCAGCAATAGAGGATTACCGCTCTGAAAAAGATGTGTATGTGGTTGGAAGTACAAATGTTGGTAAATCGACGTTTATTAATCGATTAATAGACAGAACAACAGGTGTTGATGATGCTATTACAACTTCTTATTTTCCTGGTACAACCTTAGGTTTTATTGACATTCCTTTAGATGATAAAACTTCATTATATGATACACCGGGTGTAATCAACCGTAATCAAATGGCCCATTATATTTCAGAGCAGGATTTAAAAGTTGTCACACCTAGTAAAGAAATTAAACCAAGGGTTTTTCAATTGAACGAGAAACAAACATTATACTTCGGCGGGTTAGCGAGATTGGATTTTGAAAAAGGCGAAAAACAATCTTTTGTTTGTTATTTTTCTAACCAACTCACTATTCATCGTACGAAGCTAGAAAAAGCTGACAGTCTATATGAAAATCATTTAGGTGAATTGCTATCACCACCCAACAGTGAAACAATGGAGAAATTACCACCCTTAAAGAAACAATCCTTCCGTTTGAAAGACAGCAAAACCGATATTGTTTTTCCGGGTCTAGGTTGGGTTACTATTTTAGAAGGTAATACGACTGTTACGACTCACAGTCCAGAGGGAGTTTCAGTTTCCATAAGAACATCTTTAATTTAAGGGGAGAAAGACATGCCGTTAAAATTAGGATTAATTGGTTATCCTATAAGCCACTCCCTTTCGCCATGGATACATGATCAATTCATGGAAAAGTTAGGAATGGACGGGGAATATGTATTATATGAGATAACAAAAAGTGAGTTAGAAACAACTATAAATCAGTTCAAAGAAAAGGGAATGGATGGATTTAATGTTACGGTTCCATACAAGGAGGCAATTATTCCCTTTTTGGATTCGCTGCATCCTGATGCTGAAAAAATCGGTGCGGTAAATACAGTTGTAATGGAGAATGGAAAGTTAAAGGGCTATAACACGGATGGTCAGGGCTATGTGCGTTCAATAAAACAATCATTCCCAGACCTAGTTGAATCAAGTAAAAGAGTGTTATTACTAGGTGCTGGTGGTGCGGCTCGAGGGATTTATCGAGCACTAACAAATGAATCATTTAAAGAAATTGATATTGCGAACCGTACAACTGAAAAAGCTAAAAGTCTTCTTGAAGTTAATCAAACAGGAATTGAAACAAAAATTCTATCTTTTGATCAAGCTGAAGATACTTTAGCCAATTATGACTTAATTATTCAGACAACATCGGTTGGTATGAAACCTTATATAAATGATCAAATAATTTCTCTCGAAAATTTACGTGCTGGAACTGTGGCAAGTGATATCATTTATCAACCAATAGCAACAACATTCTTAAACAATGCAGAAAAACAACAAGGACGAATACATCTAGGTCATTCCATGTTGTTATATCAAGCTCAATTAGCTTTTCAGATTTGGACCGGAAAACAGGTTCCATTAGATACAACCCTTTTAAAACTTGAACAAAGATTGCGAGGAATTTAAAACTATGTTAACAGGAAAACAAAAAAGATTTTTACGTTCAAAAGCTCATCATTTAAATCCGATTTTTCAAGTCGGAAAAACTGGTGTGAATGAAAATATGATCATTCAAATCGATGAAGCTTTAGAAAAAAGAGAAATAATAAAAGTATCTATTCTCCAAAATTGTATGGAGGATAAAGGTGAAGTAGCAGAACAGTTAGCTGATGGTACAAATGCTGAAGTTGTACAAATAATTGGTAATATCATTGTTTTGTATAAGGAATCTGTGGAAAATAAACAGTTGAGATTACCATAAATAGTTTCCGAACATGAACAATTTTCCTTTTTTAGTAGTTAGGAGTCTTAAGTTTGAACAAAAAGGAGTCGAATATGAAAAAGGTTGGTTTGTTAGGGGGGACGTTTGACCCTCCACACTATGGACATCTGATGATTGCAGAGGAAGTCTATCAGGCTTTAGATTTAAATGAGGTATGGTTTATTCCTTCATATGAACCACCTCATAAAGAAAAGTCTACTACTTGTGCTGAACACAGAATAAGTATGATACAAGAGGCAATAATTGATAACAATCATTTTCTACTTAATACTATTGAAGTGGAACGTTTAGGCAAGTCCTATACTATTGATACAGTAAAAAAACTACAAGAGTCATATCCCGATATACAATTTTATTTTATCATTGGGGCGGATATGGTGGAATACTTATCGAAATGGTTTAAAATAGATGAACTTATTAAAATCATTCAATTCGTTGGGGTTAAACGGAATAAATATCAATTAGATACTATTTATCCAATCATTGAAGTTGAAATCCCAGGTATGGATGTTTCTTCAACAATGGTTAGGGAACGATTGCGCGAAGGGAAAACAATTAGATACTTAGTTCCACCTCAAGTGTTAGAAAAGATAGAGGAGCATAATTTATATGGATCGAAATGAGGCATTATCGCTAGTTGAGCCGCATTTAAAAAAGCCTCGTTTTGAACATACAAAACGAGTTGCTGACACTGCTATAAATTTAGCAAGATTGTTTGGTGAGGATATTAAGGATACGGATCTTGCAGCCATCTTTCATGATTATGCCAAGTATCGTGATAAAGAGGAGCTTAAGCGATGGATTTTAACTGAATCTTTACCAAAGGACTTGTTATCTTACCACCACGAATTGTGGCATGGTCCAGTTGGAGCAATACTTGTTAAACGAGAACTTGGAGTTGAAAATGAACAGGTGCTTAGTGCAATTCATTGGCACACAACAGGGAAAGCGGGTATGTCTAAACTAGATAAAATAATCTTCCTTGCTGACTATATAGAACCAGGTAGACAGTTCCCTGGTGTCGATGAAGTAAGAGAACAAGCTGACAAGAATTTGAATGTAGCGTGCTGGATGGCATCTAGAAATACAATTGAATTTCTAATGAAGAAAAATCAACCAATTTATCCGGATACGTTTCATGCCTATAATGATTTGTTGCACCAAAGGAATCAAAACTAATTGGAGGGAAAGATAATGGATAGTAAACAACTTGCTGAATATGCAGCTAAAGCTTGTGATGACAAACGAGCAGAAGATATTGTTGTATTAGATATGAAAGATGTTTCTTTAATCGCTGATTATTTCTTAATATGTGAGGGAACGAATGAACGTCAAGTTCAATCAATTGCGCGAGGAATTAAAGAAATGGCTGCTGAGATTGATATGGATGTGAAACGATTAGAAGGATTTGAACAAGCGCGCTGGATTCTTGTAGATTTAGGTGATGTAGTCTGCCACGTTTTTCATAAAGAAGAAAGAAATTACTATAATCTTGAACGATTATGGGGAGATGCTCCATTAATCGAATTAAACATGCAACAAGAGGGTTAATTATATGTCCTATGCAAAAATGGCCCAAGTGTACGACGTTCTGATGCAAGATGCACCTTATGACAGCTGGTTAGAGTTTGCCAAGGTAATGTTTGATAGACATGGCGAAAAGGTAATTAATGTAGCTGATTTAGGCTGCGGAACAGGTCAAGTAACTAGAAGATTAGCTCATAGTGGTTTGAATGTGGTTGGTGTTGATAATTCGAATGATATGTTAACCTATGCTCAACAAGCTGCAACAAATGAACGGCTATCCATTCAGTGGATTAATCAGGATTTACGTGAGCTGCAAGGCTTCAATGAATTAGACGCAGTAGTAAGTTTTTGTGATGTAATTAATTATATTGTTGATAAATCAGATGTTGAACTAGTGTTTAAAAATGTTTATCAAATGTTAAAGGCAAATGGTGTTTTTATTTTCGATGTGCATTCCATTGATCACGTCGAAAAAGACCTTAAGGATCAAACATTTGCTGAAATATATGATGACATATCCTATGTTTGGTTATGTCAAAGTGGCGAGAATATTGGAGAGATCTTCCATGATTTAACCTTCTTCGTTCAAGATGGAGACTATTATGACCGTTTCGATGAAAGTCATCATCAACGAACGTTTCCAGTAGAATCTTATACCAACCTATTAAAGCAACAAGGTTTTGAGGTTAAAGGGGTATATGCGGACTTTGATACTGAATCAAATGATTTGAAAGAAGATGACCAACGACTTTTTTTTGTGTGTAAAAAAACGTGAGGCAGCCCAAAAAAGCTACCTCGCGTTTTTTCTAAATAATTTTTAATTAAGACAAAAAGGGTTTTGCAATGTTTTGTCGAATTTATTAAACTAACCTCCTAACATTTGGTTATTAACCTTATCAATATCTTCTTGGTATTTAGCGTGTGTCGCCTGTATTAAATTGTGAAATAATTCGCCTATATCCTGATCCATTGCCTTAATTCCTTCTCCAGTAACGCCACCTTTAACACAAACCTTCTCTATTAATTCTGGCAATGTATAATGTCCATCCTCTAATAACTTTCCAAACCCGATAAACATTTTTTCTGTTAAATTTGTGGCCATTTTTTTATTAATATCTGTTTCATAGGTAGCGGCTTCGATAAATTGTTCAGCAAGATATCCGAAAAATGCAGGACCACAGGAGACAATATCAGAAGCCATACGAGTTATATTATCTTCGATGATTTTTGGTGTTGAGTAAATACGACTGCTTTGCAGTAAGTAAGCTTTCATTTCCTTAGTAATTTGTTCTCCGAAAGAGGCTAGAGTAACTCCCGATAAAGCACGATTGGTGATACTAGGAATCATACGAGCAACTTGACAGGGTACTAATGACTCTAAGCGTGCAACTGAATATGGGCTAGTTATTGAAACAATACACTGGTCTTTTCTTAAAGATCCATATAAACCAACTAAAAGAGGGTGAATCTCTAGGGGTTTTACACAAATATAAATAATATCTACTTTTTCAACAAGGTGATAAACATCTTCGCACACATGGACGCTTGGATACCTTTCTTTAATGGAGTATGCTTTGTTAATTGTTCTATTAGTAATATATAAATTATTTTCTTCGATTACATGGGATGACATCCACGAATCAATCAGAATTTCACCCATATTTCCCGTTCCGATGACTCCCCATTTCATAGTGCTCCCTCCTTTTTTACGCATATATAACTACATTCTATGTTTCAATTTAATAACTTATGAAAAGGAGTGTCATTTTTATGCTCTTTATCAAAAATAATTGGTTACTTCTATTAATTCTTTCAATGATTGCCCTTTTCTTCATTTATGATTCTATTAACCAAAGAAATAACGATGCTGAATTTAAAAAAGAGCAAGAAATAGTTACAACAATCGCAACTAATGAAAACGTAGAAGAGATAGAGGTTACAAAAGAAAAACAACTTATGTATATTGATATAAAAGGTGAGGTAGAATCACCCGGTGTGTATCAGGTTGAGGCAGATAAAAGAGTGAGCGATTTAATTGATTTAGCAGGAGGTTTTACCGAAAATGCTAATGTAGAATATGTTAATCTTGCTCAAAAAGTATTTGATGAAATGGTAATTCTCGTTCCTATTCAAGGAGAGGAAATTAATGAACAAGGTGTTTCAGATCAACCTTCAGATAGTAAAGTGCGAATTAATTATGCAACAATGGAAGAGCTCTTAACATTACCCGGAATTGGAAGTGTAAAAGCGGAGGCAATTATACAGTATCGCGAGCAATATGGTCATTTTAAAGTTGTTGAAGATTTAGTTCAGGTTACCGGTATTGGAGATAAAACACTTGAGAAAATAAAGGGTGAAATTTTGGTTCCTTAGTAAGTTGACTAAATGGTTTGGACGAGGGTAAACTGGTGTAAATAAAGTGAACTTTTGTTTAAGTAATTAAAATCTATGAATGGTTTACTTAAACGGATTAAAGGTGGGGAAACAATGATGGAACGCATCTCATGGGATCAATATTATATGGCTCAAAGCCATCTTTTAGCTTTGAGAAGTACATGTGAGCGGCTGATGGTTGGAGCAACAATAGTGCGAGATAAAAGAATAATTGCAGGGGGCTATAATGGAAGTGTTTCTGGTAGTATCCACTGTATTGATGAGGGATGCTATGTAATTGATGGGCACTGCGTTCGAACGATTCATGCTGAAATGAATTCACTACTTCAATGTGCAAAGTTTGGTGTAGCAACAGATGGCGCTGAAATGTATGTTACGCATTTTCCTTGTCTGCAGTGCTGTAAGTCTATAATACAAGCTGGAATCCAAACCGTATATTACGCAAATGATTATAAAAATAACCCTTATGCTAAAGAATTATTTTCAGATGCCGGTATAAAAGTCGAGAAAGTAATTCTTGATCAAGTCGCAGTTGATTTACATAAACAAGAAAAGAAAGACTATGTTGATACTCTTTTAGAAAAGTTAGAAACAACCTCGATGAATAAAGAAGAGATAGAAAAGGCTAAGTTGGAAGTGGAACGTCTTTTCAAATAAACTAAACATCCTTCATTGGAATCACTGATGGTTATCTTGTTGTGTTAGGAAACTATAAAATGGACTGCTGTGTATAATTATCTCCTAAGATAGCCATATCCAGCTCCGGCACCTCCTCCGCGCCTTAGGTCTTAAGACACTCTATGTTGAAAGAACGCAGGCGCGGAGGCTTATCTTAAGCTTGTCGGGGTTGAGCAAGGCGCCCCTGAGCTTTTGTTCACTAATGTAGTTACCTTCAGTTACACATATATTTGGTATCTTGTATGTGTTAGAAATGTATATTGTCGAACAACATATTGGAAATGAGGTGTGTATAGCAGTGAAAGGTCATTGGCATCTCATTGCAATTTCTTATTTAGCTGTAAGCCTTACAACTTCTTATTATCTACTATTATTTTATTGTTTATTTATTATCTGGTTGTACCAAAAACGCAGGTTATTGAAGCTTCAATTGTTGTTTATTTTATCTACCCTCGTTATTTTCTTTATAGTAGGTGATGAACAGTCCCCTGCCACTTCAAAATTTGAATCTCTCCAATCAACCGAAATTACTGGGAAAATCGTTTCTTCAGTTACTAATACGAAAAATAAGGTTGAATTTAAAATGATCGAAGATAAAAGTAATCAAAAAACTTTGGTCACACTTTTTAAAAATCCAAATGATCAATACAATTATACGGATCTTAATGTAAATCTAGGTGCTAGTTGTAAAGTGTTTGGTGAACGAGAATACCCTCCTCAAAGTAAAAATCCAGGTCAATTTGATTATCAGAAGTATTTAAAACAGAATGGTGTTAACTTTATAATCACTATTAATAATCCGGAAAATCTAAAGTGTTTTGGGTCATCTAAACTAAATAGCGTTCATATGCTGCGAGATAAACTTTTAAGTGATCCTGTTCAAAGGTTGAGTTCTTTCACATCAGGCTGGCTACGAGCTTTAGTACTCGGGGATGATGGTGGAATTAGTTTAGAATCAGAAGAGATTTTTCAAAGATGGAGCTTATCACATTTACTAGCAATTTCTGGACTTCATGTGGGTTTAATTGTTGGTATTATCTATTTTATATTAGTGAAGTTCCAACTATTAACAAAAGAAAAAGCGCAAGGTCTTTTAATTATTTTGCTTCCTATTTATGCTATCTTAGCTGGTGGTGCTCCTTCGGTATGGAGATCATCCTTAATGACAGTAGCTTTTTTATTATTAATCAAGTTAAAATCAAGGTTAAGTGTTACAGATGTGATAAGCTTTGTTTTTCTAGTATTTGTTATTTATGACGCTAATATACTGTATCAATTAGGCTTTCAATTTTCATTTATCGTTACATTTGGGTTATTGATTTCTAGAAATATACTAGCCCAACCTTATCCTAAATGGTTTACTATTTTTTTTATAAGTGTCATCAGTCAGTTATCCATTCTTCCATTGCAAATCAATCAGTTTTATTTCTTTAATCCTATGTCTATTTTTATCAATCTCCTCTACGTTCCTTATTTTTCATTAATTGTCATTCCGTTAATGTTCTTTACCTTCCTCTCTCTTTACTTAATGCCACCTGTAGCATTTGTTTTGGATTGGATTTTCATAAGTATCCATCAGCCCGCTTTAAAACTATTGTCTATAGTTGACCATTTTCTTTATTATCCATTAGTAATTGGAAAAACAGAAGTATTTTATTGGCTGATTTATTACCTTTTGTTTTATTTACTTATGAAACATATTCAACAAAAACAACAGAATCAAGCGTTGAAATATGGTGGTGTTTTAATATTTCTGCTTTTATTTCTAACTGTAAAACCTTATTTGAATCCATATGGCACAGTAACAATGTTAGATATAGGACAAGGTGACAGCTTTATTATTGAATTGCCATACCGAAAAAGTATTATCTTTATTGACGCTGCTGGAACGGTATCAACAGATTTTGTAACACCGTCTGATAAAATCTTTAAGCAGGTTATTAAGCCATACTTATATTCGAGGGGAATTTTAAAAATTGATTCAATAGTTCTTACACATAATGATCATGATCACGTTGGGAGCGTGCCATTTATCGTGGATCAATTTAGAGTAGATCAACTAGTAATTAGTCGATACTTTCAATTCACTGATAGTATGGCAAGTATGTTAGCTCAAAATAATACTTCGATCCAAACAGTGGAAGCAGGCGATCGAATCAAGATTGATAAACAAACCATTCAAGTTTTATTTCCAAAGGATGACAAGGGAGCAACGAATGAAAACTCTCTTGTGCTTTATAGTGAAATTGGAGGTATCAGATGGCTTTTTACCGGAGATATTAATTCGGAAATTGAAAATGAGATGATTCGCACCTATCCGGAAATTGGAATTGATGTTCTAAAAGTCGCGCATCATGGTAGTAATACGTCAACATCTGAAGAATTTCTTAGTCATACACAACCACGGTTTGCTTGGATATCAGTGGGTGAAAATAATCGTTATGGTCACCCTAATCAAGAAGTTATCGAACGATTAGAAAAATATAACATCGTAATCATGAGGACAGATGAAAAAGGTGCGATACAATATAAATTTAAGGGTCAAGGTGGAACATTTCATTCATTTTTGCCATAAGATAATCATGAAGCCACAGATAAAGAAAAAGAGACTGTTAATTAACAGTCTCTAAGTTACGGCGTACTTAATATTTATGAAGCAATTACTTCTACAACTACACCGATGAAGAAAATAACCATAAAGAAGACGAATGAAAATATAAACCCTTTACCAGAATCAATAATATCATGATTTTTCGATTGGACATCTTTTTCGAATTCGTTCACAATATCCCTCCTAATTCAATTTTTAGTATAAGTTATTAGCAATAAAAAATCCACTTATCAGTCAAAATTATACAGCAATTATGTAGTTACCTTTGTTAGCAAGAGTTAACATCCATATAATCGAGTGAATTGGTCAATCTATAAGAGAAAGCAAATATCGTTTAGCCAGCAGTTTCCTGGGGCTGTTATCTAAACGTTGATATAGATTGCAGGGGAGGTAGTGACGGCTACTTCCCTCTTTATTTATTACAATAAATTATTTTGAGCTGCAAATCAACTTTTCAAGATAAATTGTTGCCAGAAATCCTTTTTCACTTTACCATTGGTTTATATAAAATTGGAGTGAACTAAAATGACATATTTTGATTCTTTGAAGAAAATCAGAAAAAAACAATTTACTTCCATGTATTTACTCTATGGAACAGAGTCGTTTCTAATTCAAGATGTAAAGCAACAATTAATTAGAAATGGACTAGCAGAAGAAGACCGGGATACAAATATATCTAGTTATGATCTTGAAGAAACCCCTATACAAGATGTTATCGCAGATGCGGAAACATACCCGTTCTTTGGTGAACGAAAAATTATCTTTGCTCAAAATCCAGTATTTTTAAAAACAAAGCCTGACAAAATCTCAATTGAGCACGAATTGGATATACTACAGTCATATATTAACCAACCTGTTGATTATTCAATTATCGTGTTTATTGCGGCTTATGAGAAATTGGACGAGCGAAAGAAAATAACGAAATTGTTAAAGAAAAACTGTCAAACAATTGAATGTCATCCAATTAAAGAGTGGGAACTTGGGAAATGGATTAAGGATATGGCAATTGCTTCAAATGTGTCAATAGATGATAAAGCATTTGATACGATTGTCCGAGAAACGGGCAATAATTTGTTAATGCTTCAGAATGAAATTGAGAAGATGGCCTTGTATGTGGGAAAGGGAGGAACGATTGATAAGGTGATAGCGGAGGAACTTATTTCGCATAATCCAAATTCTTCTGGTTTGAAGCTTGTAGATGCAATAATAGATCAGGACATAGGTAAGGCTATTCAAATCTATAAGGACTTAGAAAAGGTAAAGGAAGATCCTATAGCACTTGTTGCATTATTAGCTTCTCAATTCAGGACGATTTTACATACAAAAACGTTAAAACAAAAAGGCTACGGTCAAAACCAAATGGTACAACAGTTAAAAGCACATCCATATGTAATTAAAATGTCATTGACAAGAGAAAAAAACTTTAGTGTAAAACAACTCCAATCAATAATTGAATTTTGCACAGAAACAGATGCTCAAATAAAACAAGGTAAAATGGATAAGAGCTTAGCTTTTGAACTACTACTTTACAAAATGATCAATCTTAAAAAGGAAAAACAAGAGGTAGGAGCTTATTAAAGCTCCTACCTCTTGTTTTTAAAATAAATAAACGATCCTGCTGTAAGGATCGTTTGTTGTTGGTCATAAGTACATAACTTTAAATTATGCGCTAAGGTTTTTTACCTTAGTTGCTAGGCGCGACTTTTGGCGATTACCTTTATTTTTATGGATAATGCCTTTTTGTACAGCTTTGTCGATTTTGTGGTTTGCTGATTTTAGAGCAGATGTTGCGTTTTCTACATCATTGCTGTTCACAAAATTTTCCACGCGTTTGATCTGACTACGCATGTCAGTTTTAACTGATAAGTTTTTTGCGCGACTTTCACCGCTAGTTCTTACACGTTTGATTGCAGATTTAATATTAGCCATTTTTTCACCTCCATAAGTAGAGCGCTTGAACACTTTAGTATGTGCTTTATTATCTCATTAGATAATAGTATAAAGAGAACTTTGTAAAGTTGAACAGACAAAGTTCTAATTACTTAATACTATCAGTTATTTTAAGATAAATTTTGATAGTAGAACAAAAGTCATTGTACCAAATAGCGAGCAATTTTTCAAGTATCTATCTGAAGTAAACAGTATAATTGTATGATTTAAAGCTAAACAGGCAATCCTATATAGAAAAAGGGAGGCTTTTACAAATGAA
The DNA here is from genome assembly GCF_020404745.1 of Aquibacillus saliphilus. Taxonomy (GTDB): domain Bacteria; phylum Bacillota; class Bacilli; order Bacillales; family Amphibacillaceae; genus Aquibacillus; species Aquibacillus saliphilus. Next base: position 65,965 of record NZ_JAIZAP010000011.1, on the reverse strand, counting down.
AGAAGAAAATGAGCAATTCCAAGTTCGTACTGACTTGGCTGTAGAAGCAAAAGATATGTATGTAGAAAAAGAAGAAACGGATGAAAGAAAAATTAAAGGTGTGACAATTAAAGAAAGACAAGATGGTGATGTAAAAGTTACGTATGTTCAAATAGATGAAACAGGAGCCAAATCACTAGATAAAAAAGCAGGCTCTTATGTAACAATTCATTCTGAAGCAGTAAAAAAACAAGATACGAAATCACAAGAACAAACTGCAAAAGTACTTGCTAAAGAACTTATTGAACTATTGAAAAATAGTAAAGTGCCAGCTGATGCAACCTGCTTAATTGTTGGTCTAGGAAATTCGAATGTTACTCCAGATGCGTTGGGACCGATGGCTGCAGAGAAGATTCTAGTAACAAATCATTTGTTCAACCATCACCCAGAGTATGTCAATGAAGGTTATCGTCCTGTTACAGCAGTAACTCCAGGTGTAATGGGTGTTACCGGTATTGAAACAAGTGATATTATTCATGGGATTATTGAAAAGACAAAACCGGATTTTGTTATAGCTGTTGATGCTCTAGCCTCTCGTTCAGTAGAACGAGTAAATGCAACAATCCAACTTTCTGATTCAGGAATTCATCCCGGCTCAGGTGTTGGGAATAAACGCAAGGAAATTAGTATGAATACTTTAGGAATACCAGTCATCGCGCTTGGCGTACCAACAGTAGTTGATGCAGTTACGATTACAAGTGATACGATTGACTATGTACTTAAACACTTTGGTAGAGAATGGAGTGAAAAAGATAAACCATCAAAGGCGCTGACCCCTGGAGGAATGACTTTTGGAAATAGAAAATTAACAGAAGATGATCTACCAGATCCTGAAAAAAGAAAAATGGTACTTGGCATGGTAGGAGAAATGTCCGAAGATGAAAAAAGAGGGTTAATAAAAGAAGTTTTGACACCACTTGGACATAATTTAATGGTGACACCTAAAGAGGTTGATGGATACATGAAAGATATGGCACATTTAATTGCTTCTGGTTTAAATGCAGCATTGCATGAAACAGTTAGTGTTGAAAATTTTGGGTCTTATACAAGGTAATCGAGGTTTCTGAGGCAGGAAATTATTACCTATCTAAGAAAGGTTAATTTGTAAAAAATACGATTAACTATTTGTTCTACTTTCTGAATCACTATCATAGATTCTATTAGACATGATAGAAAGGTTCAGGAAGGATGGAACAATGAACTATAACCGAAAATTATCTTCAATTAGTGAATTACTTAATAAAACAAAACCATGGTATAAAAATGTAACAATATTAATTGTTAGTTTATTTATTTTATTTTTCTTCATTGGATTATTAACTACTATTCAACCAGCATACCGAATTTCTTCTAATACGATTAATGAATGGACGAGACAAATTGAAGGGTCCTCTTTTTTATATTTAATGAGGATGGAAAGTAAGTCATTTGAGTTAGCTTATCCTGAAGATAATGAATCAATCGATTTATCAGATCTTACTTTTCAAATGGCTACTAGTATAAAGCCAAATGATCCAAGAAGTTTGTTGGGGCGAGAATTACCTGGTTTTGAAGCTTATGACAGTAAAATAATTGTTGCGGGTGAAGGCACAGACTATACGAACCTTCCAATTGAGTCATCTGCTCCTTTGGAATCAGTGTTAGAAGAAAGAGAAGCTACCGGTGTTCCCGATGAAGAAGGTACACCAGTTGAAAAACCAAAAGAGGGTCAACCTACAACAGGTGATAAAAATGTAGTATTCATTTATAACACGCATAACCGAGAGTCTTTTTTACCGCATTTGCCAGATAATACAAGTGCAAATAAAGTTTATCATTCAGAAGCAAACATTACTAAAGTCAGTGACCGACTTGGGAAAAGTTTAGAGGCTAACGGTGTTGGAGTAAGTGTGGATGATACAGATATAGGTACTGTATTGAATGAAAATAATTGGGAGTATTGGCGTTCGTATAGTGCTTCAAGGCCGATTGTCGAACAAGCGTTAGCGAGTAATAAAGATTTAAATTATGTTTTTGACTTACACCGTGATAGTCAACGTCGAGATGTAACTACAATGAAGATAGACGGAAAAGATCATGCAAGGCTTGCTTTTGTGGTCGGTGAGGATTACAGCAATGACGAAAATTTAAAGCTTGCTACAGAATTACACAATAAAATTAATGAGAAATATCCTGAGTTAAGTAGGACGGTTATTACTCAGGGCGGTTCTGGGAAAAATGGTGTGTACAACCAAGATTTGTCGAGCAATTCAATCGTTATCGAATTTGGTGGTATTGATAACACGATGGAAGAACTGTATCGAACAGCTGACCTGTTTGCTGAAGTATTTAGTGACTATTATTGGGATGCTGAAAAAGTCCAGGGGAATCAGTAGAGTAGAGGTGATTAACTTTGAAAATGGTGGCAGTTTTTTTGCTAATGTTAGTCTTGTTTTTTGGAGGAATACTAGTAGGTATTGATAAAGCAAGTGAAGGTATTATTGAAACTAGGGGATATTCCGTTTCAGATGATGATGCAATTGGGTCGCAGGTCGATGAAAATGGTAAAGCGGAAGTAAATGTAATGGGTGAAAATTTACAACAAATTAATTTAGAAAATAAACAAGAAGAATACCAAGAAGTGCAATCAACTCATCTCACTCAAAAAGTTGCGGGAAACTTGGAAAGGGGAGTGAAATGGTTTTATAATCAATTGATTCACACTGCTTATCAACTAGTGCAGGCTTTTTTCTAAGGACAAAAGTGCAGGCGCCTTCGAAATAAGAAAAACACTTATTTCTGCGTGAATTATTCTAAGTTGCCTTCCTTTGTGCTCACCCCCGACAAGCTTAAGAAAAGCCACCGCGCCCCTGAGTTCTTTGTGGCCAGAGTAGGTGCACCTTTAGATTACTCAGCGCAATCCTATCCTTAATTATTCTCATGGCAACGATTTTGTAGTTCCTAAACAATAATAATATATACAAAATAATAGAATAGTATCTTTTTTGTCCTATAAATAGAGGACTTATTTTAAAGAACTAGGCTCTGTTTAGCAACCAGAAACTTTCTGTATTGAATCTGTCGACATAGACTGCTATAATCAATCCTAGTATTGTTGCTCGAAAATAGGAGTGATCACCAGTGAGTAAAGGAAGAAATCAGAGTAGAGTACGTAATTTTTCAATCATAGCACATATAGACCATGGGAAATCAACACTTGCAGACCGTATATTAGAAAAAACCAAAGCGCTGACTTCTAGAGAAATGAAAGAACAGTTTTTGGATGGAATGGATTTAGAGCGTGAGCGTGGAATCACAATAAAACTAAATGCAGTCCAACTGAAATATCAACAGGAAAATGGCGATGAATATTTGTTTCATTTAATTGACACCCCTGGACACGTGGATTTTACATATGAAGTGTCGAGAAGTCTCGCCGCTTGTGAGGGAGCTATTTTAGTCGTAGATGCTGCTCAAGGGATTGAAGCGCAAACACTGGCTAACGTTTATTTAGCGCTTGATAATGATCTGGAAATTATCCCTGTTATTAATAAAATAGACTTACCAAGTGCAGATCCAGAACGTGTTAAACAGGAAATTACAGACGTTATCGGAATTGATGGAGATGAAGCAATTTTAGCAAGTGCTAAATCTGGAATTGGAATTGATGAAATTCTAGAAAGAATTGTGGAGAAAATCCCTGCTCCTGCTGGTAATCCAGATGAACCACTAAAGGCCCTAATATTTGATTCGTTATACGATTCCTATCGAGGCGTTGTTGCGTATGTCTGTATTAAAGAGGGTTCAGTAAAAATAGGCGATAAAATAAAAATGATGGCAACAGGAAAAGAGTTTGAAGTGAACGAAATTGGTGTATTTAAACCAAAACCAGTCCCGCAAAATGAATTGTCGGTTGGTGATGTTGGTTACTTGACTGCATCGATAAAAAATGTCGGGGATACTCAAGTCGGGGATACGATTACGTTAGCAAACAATCCTACTGAGGAAGCATTACCAGGATATCGCAGGTTGAATCCAATGGTGTTTTGTGGATTATACCCTGTTGATGCAAGTAATTATAATGATTTAAGAGAAGCACTTGAACGACTCGAATTAAATGATTCCTCTTTGCAGTATGAAGCGGAGACGTCTCAAGCGCTTGGATTTGGCTTTCGTTGTGGTTTCCTAGGTCTTCTACACATGGAGATTATTCAAGAACGTGTTGAAAGGGAATTTAATATTGATTTAATCACGACAGCGCCAAGTGTTATTTATCAAGTTATTCATTCAAATGATACGGAAATAACAATAGATAATCCATCCTTTATGCCAGATCCTCAACAAATTAAGGAAGTTCGTGAACCATATGTGAAAGCAACGGTGATGGTTCCAAATGATTATGTTGGACCTGTTATGGAACTGTGCCAGAGAAAACGTGGCGATTTTATTGACATGAAATATATGGATGATAACCGGGTAAACGTTGTTTATGAAATTCCCTTGGCTGAAATAGTTTATGATTTCTTTGATCAGTTGAAATCACAAACCAAAGGGTATGCATCTTTTGATTATGAAATGATTGGGTATAAAACGTCCAGTCTAGTCAAGATGGATATTTGGTTGAATGGTGAAACGATTGATGCGCTTTCCTTTATTGTACATAAAGATTTCGCTTTTGAGCGTGGGAAACAAATCGTTGAGAAATTGAAAACATTAATACCTAGACAACAGTTTGAAGTGCCAATTCAAGCTGCCACCGGGAACAAAATTGTTGCTCGTTCGACTATAAAGGCAATGCGTAAAAATGTACTTTCGAAATGTTATGGTGGAGATATCTCGAGAAAGAGAAAATTACTCGAAAAACAAAAAGAAGGTAAAAAGCGGATGAAAATGGTTGGATCCGTGGAAGTACCACAAGAAGCCTTTATGGCTGTTCTTCGAATGGACGATGATAAGTAAAAAAAGAAACCCTTGTCAACTAACTGACAGGGGTTTCGCTAGTAGTTATTAATGCACTAATAAGGAGAGTTCGTTATGGTTTCATCCGTTTATATCCATATACCATTCTGTGAAAAAATTTGTCATTATTGTGATTTCACTAAGTTTTTTTATGAAGAAAAAATGGCTGATGATTATATAGATGCACTAAAAAAAGAAGTATCAGCATATATTACAAACCCAAAACAACAAGTGAAAACAATTTTTGTTGGCGGTGGGACTCCAACAGCACTAAATTATCGTCAACTAGAAAGCTTGCTCAAAATTATTTCACATCACTTTGACGTGGACCAATGTGAAGAGTACTCTTTCGAAGCCAATCCTGGAGATTTGGATGAGGAGAAAATTAAGCTGTTAAAAGAATATGGAGTGAAACGAATATCTATGGGCGTCCAAGTTTTTGATGATACGATGCTTGAGCAATTAGGTAGATTACATCGTATTAAGGATGTATATGAAAATATCAATACATTAACAAAGCACGGTCTAACTAATATTAGTATTGATTTAATTTACAGTCTCCCTAATCAATCAATTGACAATCTTCACAGGACAATTGATGAGGCTTTATCTTTTAATCTTCCGCACTATTCTGCTTATTCATTACAGATAGAACCAAAAACAGTATTTTACCAGCGTTACATGAAAGGTAAATTACGTAAACCACAAGAAGAAACGGAAGCAGACATGTATGAGTTACTTCGCACTGAAATGAATAAGCATGGCAAATTTCAGTATGAAATAAGTAACTTTGCTGAAAAAGGTTTTGAAAGTCAGCATAATTTAACTTACTGGAATAATGAATATTATTATGGGTTTGGTGCAGGGGCCCATGGATACTTACCAGGAAAAAGGATTATAAATTTACGACCATTTCCTGCCTACCTAAAGAAGGCAAATGAAGATGGTCAACCAATTTTGCATATAGAAAAAGTAGGCGAAAAGGAACGAATAGAAGAGGAAATGTTCCTCGGATTAAGGAAAACAAAAGGTGTATCCAAACAGGAATTTATAAATAAATTTAAAGTAGATATCAATGATATTTACCATGATTCGTTAGTAACTCTAAAACAAAGGGGTTGGCTTATAGAAACGGATCAACATGTTCGGTTGACCGATAATGGAATGCTATTTGGTAATGAAGTTTTTCAAGAATTTCTAATTGATGAAAAAACTTTTAAGCTTTCCGATTGACATTCCGAACTGCTTTTGATAATTTAATAATAGATTTAGCACTCGTTAGGTAAGAGTGCTAACAGAGGTGATCATCGATGTTATCAAAAAGACAAATACTCGTTCTGCAAGTTATTATTGATGAATTCATCCAAACAGCACAGCCGATTGGTTCCCGTGCTATTTCAAAGAAAGACGGAATGTCTTTTAGTCCGGCAACCATACGTAATGAAATGGCTGATTTGGAAGAGTTGGGTTTTATTGAAAAGACACACTCATCATCAGGTAGAGTTCCGTCTGAAAAGGGATATCGTTTCTATGTTGATCATTTATTATCTCCTTTTCACCTTTCAAGCGCAGATAGAAATGTTATTACACATACGTTTGAAAAGGGAATGGTAGAATTTGAACAAGTTGTCCAAAAATCGGCAAAGATACTTTCTGATTTAACAAACTACACCTCAATTATACTAGGTCCAGAAGTGTTTGAAACCAAGCTGAAGCAATTACAGATAATTAGTTTATCTTCACAAACAGCAGTAGCTATTTTAGTAACTAATACTGGACATGTGGAGCATAGATCATTTAATGTACCTGCCGAAATAAAGTCAGGTGATTTAGAGAAGCTGGTAAACATTTTAAATGAACGACTTGCTGGAGTACCCATCATTCAGCTACATGAGAAGTTGTACACTGAAATTACGTATTTGTTAAAAACATATACAAGTGATTTTGAGACAGCATTTCAATATTTAAAAGCTGCATTATTTGATGAGCAGCCAGTAAAGCTTTATGTTGGTGGCAAGACTAATATTTTAATGCAACCAGAATTTAAAGATGTAAATAAGATTCGGTCACTATTTTCTATGATTGAACAAGAAGAAAAAATGGCTGATATGTTACGTTCTGACAAAGATGGTATTATCGTGTCTATCGGTCAAGAAAATAAGATAGATGCAATGCAAGATTGTAGCATTATTACGGCAACTTATTCTTTAGGAGATCGCCAAATGGGTACAATTGCGTTGTTAGGACCCACGAGAATGGAATATTCTAGAGTGATTACACTATTAAATGTGCTTTCAAAAAGGTTGACGAACACTTTTCATTCTTGGTATTAAAATAGCTGGTTTGGGGTATAGATGTTGGATGGTGGGAAACATTCCCACGCCTTCTTTTTTCGATTTGGATATACTAAGTGTAGTCAATTTCTATTTATTTAGACGTAATGAAAAATTGAATTAATTTATTTTAATTACTAATCATGATATATTCAACAATGGTTTGAATAACGGATATTTTAGGAGGTGACCATCATGGACAAAAAGGAACAAGTAAAGGACCAAGAGATTATTGAGGAACAAGAATTGGTTGATGAAAATAGGGAAGAAACAGAAGAAACAGAAGAAGCAGAAGTAATTGATACAGTTAATTCAGAATTGGAATCAGTAAAACAAGAAAAAGAAGAGGTATATCAACGAATGTTAAGGGTGCAAGCTGAATTCGATAATTTCCGCAAACGTACACAAAGAGAAAAAGAAGCGGACCGTAAATATAAGTCGCAATCGCTAGCAACTGAACTTCTTCCTGTTGTAGATAACTTTGAAAGAGCTCTAAACACAGAGGTGAAAGACGAATCTACTGCAAGTTTTATAGAAGGAGTTAAGATGGTATATCGCCAATTAACAGCTGCCTTAGAAAAAGAAGGTATTGAGGTAGTTAAAACAGAAGGAGAAGTATTTGATCCGCAAGTACATCAAGCAGTTATGCAGGTAGAAGACGATCAGTACGAATCTAATGTTGTTGTAGAAGAACTACAAAAAGGTTACAAATTAAATGACCGGGTAATTCGTCCGGCAATGGTAAAAGTAAATCAATAAAAATACATAGTTAGTAAGGGAGGAAATAAGTCATGGGAAAAATTATTGGAATTGACTTAGGTACAACAAATTCATGTGTTGCAGTTATGGAAGGTGGGGAATCAAAAGTTATTCCTAATCCGGAAGGAAATCGCACAACGCCTTCTGTTGTAGCTTTTAAAAATGGTGAGCGTCAAGTAGGGGAAGTAGCAAAACGTCAAGCGATTACTAACCCAAATACAATTCAATCAGTCAAGCGTCATATGGGTACAGATTATAAAGTGGAAATTGAAGGAAAAGAGCATACACCACAAGAGATTTCTGCAATCATCTTACAACACATCAAATCATATGCGGAAGATTATCTAGGTGAAACTGTTGATAAAGCAGTTATCACTGTACCTGCATACTTTAACGATGCAGAACGTCAAGCTACAAAAGATGCTGGTAAAATAGCTGGTCTTGAAGTAGAACGTATTATTAACGAACCAACTGCTGCAGCACTTGCGTATGGTATTGATAAAGGAGATCAGGATCAAACAATTCTAGTTTATGACCTTGGTGGCGGTACATTCGACGTATCTATCCTAGATATCGGTGATGGTGCATTCGAAGTTGTATCTACTGCTGGAGACAATCGATTAGGCGGTGACGATTTTGATCAGGTAGTCATCGATCACATGGTTGCTGAATTTAAAAAAGAAAATGGGATTGACCTTTCAAAAGACAAAATGGCGCTTCAACGCTTGAAGGATGCCGCTGAAAAAGCGAAAAAAGATCTTTCAGGTGTTGCACAAACTCAACTTTCACTACCATTTATTACAGCTGGTGATGCAGGTCCACTACACTTAGAGATGAACTTAACTAGAGCAAAATTTGATGAGCTTTCATCTGGGTTAGTAGAGCGTACTATGGGTCCTACTCGCCAAGCTTTAAAAGATGCTAAAATGGCTGCTAAAGATATTGATAAAGTACTTCTAGTAGGTGGTTCTACTCGTATTCCTGCTGTTCAAGAGGCAATTAAAAAAGAAGTTGGAAAAGATCCTTCTAAAGGGGTTAACCCTGATGAGGTAGTTGCACTTGGTGCTGCTATTCAAGCTGGTGTTCTTCAAGGTGATGTAAAGGATGTTGTTCTTCTTGACGTTACTCCACTTTCTTTAGGTATTGAAACAATGGGAAGTGTAACAACAAAGTTGATTGAGCGTAATACAACAATTCCAACTAGTCACTCACAAACATTCTCAACTGCAGCTGACAATCAAACAGCTGTTGATATTCACGTGCTTCAAGGGGAACGTGAAATGGCGTCTGATAACAAGACCTTGGGTCGTTTCCAATTGACCGATATCCCACCAGCACCACGTGGTGTACCTCAAATCGAAGTTTCTTTCGATATTGACTCTAATGGTATCGTTAATGTTCGTGCTAAAGATATGGGAACAAATAAAGAGCAATCGATTACTATTAAATCTTCTTCTGGTCTTTCAGATGAAGAAGTAGAACAAATGGTAAAAGACGCAGAGGAAAATGCAGAAGAAGACAAAAAGCGTCGCGAACAGATCGAACTTCGTAATGAAGCAGATCAAATGATCTTTACAACAGATAAAACAATAAAAGATCTTGGTGATAAAGTTTCTGATGAAGAAAAGGAAAAAGCAGAAACTGCAAAAGATGAACTTCAAAAAGCTTTAGAAACAGAAGACTTCGATCAAATCAAGGAGAAGAAAGAAGCCCTTGAAGAACAAGTTCAAGCTCTTTCTGTCAAGCTTTATGAGCAAGCTGCAGCTGATGCACAAGCAGAAGCGGGTGCTGAAGGTGGAGAGAACCAAGAGGATGTCGTTGATGCAGACTATGAAGAAGTAAATGAAGAGAATAAAGAAACAGAAGATAAGAATGAAGAAGACGAAAAAAAGTAAATTGATGTAGGAACAATGAGTTATTTTAAACTAAGTAGCTAACCTGCATATAGATAAATAAAGATTTAAAAAAGTCAAAGTCAGGATCTTCTTGGCTTTGGCTTTTTTAATGACCAAGATAATCTGTGAAAAGAGTGTATAAAGCAAAAGACAAAAGTAGATTTCAGTGTAGCAGAATGCTTAGAGTGAACTAAATAACAAAATTATTAACATTTGCTCAATAAATGTGATAAATGTTAATATAAACTCTATGCTTATGCAATAAGAGAGTCGGGAGAGTGATTTCAAGTGAGTAAACGAGACTATTATGAAATACTTGGTGTCTCTAAGGATGCATCAAAAGATGAAATGAAAAAAGCATATCGGAAATTAGCTAGAAAATATCATCCAGATGTTAATAAAGAAGATGATGCTGCCGATAAATTTAAAGAAGCTAAGGAAGCTTATGAAGTGCTTGGTGATGAACAAAAACGTGCGCAGTATGACCAATTTGGTCATGCAGGTCCTCAAAGTCAAGGGTTTGGTGGCTTTGGTGGAGCTGAAGATATGGGTGGCTTTGGTGACATATTTGACATGTTCTTTGGTGGTGGAGGAAGACGTCGTGATCCTAACGCCCCAAGACAAGGCGCTGACTTACAGTACACAATGACATTAAATTTTGAAGAAGCTATTTTCGGAAAAGAGACGGATATAGAAATACCGAAAGAGGAAACTTGTGAAACATGTGATGGTTCGGGTGCAAAACCAGGAACCCAGCCAAAAACATGTACACATTGTAATGGATCTGGTCAATTAAACATGGAACAGAATACACCGTTTGGCAGAGTTGTAAACAAACGAGTATGTCATCATTGTCAAGGTTCAGGAAAAATTATTCCAGACAAATGTAATACGTGCGGTGGAGCAGGTAAGGTTAAAAAACGTAAGAAAATCCATATTGATATTCCAGCTGGAATTGACGAAGGACAACAAATAAGAATGCCTGGTCAAGGTGAACCTGGTGTGAACGGTGGACCAGCAGGTGACTTGTATGTTGTTGTGCAAATTCGGTCACATGAGTTTTATCAGCGCGAAGGAGATCATATTTTCTGTGAAATGCCTGTTACATTCACTCAAGCCGGTTTAGGAGATGAAGTTGAAATCCCGACAGTACATGGTCGAGTGAAATTGAAGATACCAGCAGGAACGCAAACAGGTAAAACCTTCCGCCTAAAAGGTAAAGGTGCGCCTAATGTACGGGGCTATGGACAAGGTGATCAACATGTCAAAATAAGAGTGATAACTCCAACGAACTTGTCAGATAGACAAAAAGAACTGTTGCGTGAATTTAATGATATCAGTGGAAAACAGCCTGCAGACGAACAAGAAGATACTTTCTTTCAACGTGTGAAAAGAGCCTTTAAAGGGTAATAGAAACTCTAAGTCCGATAAACACTTACTCTATAAGTGATTAAGGTTAATTTTGGATTGCTGTTTTAATATAGGAAAATAACTGATGAAATGAGTGATCATTTTGAAGTGGTCTGAGTTGTGTATCCATACGACCAATGAAGCAATTGAGCCGATTTCGAACATCCTACATGAAGCTGGAGCGAGTGGGGTTGTGATTGAAGATCCAAGTGATTTGGTCAAGGAACGAGAGTCTTTTTATGGAGAAATTTATGATTTGAATCCTAATGATTATCCAGAGGAAGGTGTCTTTGTAAAAGCATATTTACCTGCCAATAGTTTTTTAGCTGAATCAGTTGATGAGATCAAACAGGCTGTTAACAACTTACTATTATATGATATTGACCTTGGTACCAATCAATTAACATTAAATGAAATTAATGAGGAAGATTGGGCAACAGCTTGGAAAAAATATTATAAGCCAGTTAAAATTTCAGAAAAAGTAACAATCACCCCAACTTGGGAGGAGTATAAGCCTGTTTCTAGTGATGAAATTATCATAGAACTTGATCCAGGGATGGCATTTGGTACAGGTACACACCCAACGACCGTCTTAAGTATTCAAGCTCTAGAACGATTTATTAGTAAGGATCAAACAATTATCGATGTAGGTTCTGGTTCTGGCGTTTTAAGCATAGCTTCTGCTCTACTAGGTGCGAAAGAAGTTTATGCTTTTGACCTAGACGAAATAGCAGTGGAAAGTACAATCTCGAATGCAAAGTTAAATAAAGTTGATAACAAAATACACGCTAAGCAGAATAGTCTACTTGATAATGTGAATCAACAAGCTGATGTGATTGTATCCAACATCTTGGCGGAGATTATTATGCAATTTGAGAAGACTGCCTATGATTGTTTGAAGCCCGGTGGCTTATTTATTACATCTGGAATTATTCAGGGGAAAAAACAGCAAGTGAAAGATGCACTTATTAATGCAGGATTTGAGATTGTGGAAGTAAACCAAATGGAAGACTGGATAGCAATTATCGCGAAGAAATAGTGAGGAAAGCAGGTGCTCCTTTTGCAACGTTATTTTGTTTCTGAATCAAATTGGTCAACTGATGATGTGGTTACAATCACTGGTAATGATGTTCACCATATCACTCGTGTCATGCGAATGGATAAGGGAGACGAAATTATTTGCAATCACCTTGATGGAAGGTCAGCAACGTGTACGATTGAACAGGTATCAAGCGATTTTGTGATTGCAAATGTAGTTGAGTGGCGTGATGAGAAAGTCGAATTACCTGTACATGTAACGATAGCTCAAGGACTTCCTAAGAGTGATAAACTGGATCTTATTTTACAAAAGGGAACAGAACTTGGAGCATCAGCTTTTATTCCTTTTCAAGCAGATCGATCAGTAGTAAAATGGGATCAAAAGAAAATAGTAAAGAAATTAGACAGATTTAAAAAAATAGTTAAAGAAGCAAGTGAACAATCCCATCGTAGCTTTATTCCAACAGTTGAATCAATTTATAGTTTTAAACAATTGTTAGAGGACAGTCAAAATTATGACGTGAAGCTATTTGCCTATGAAGAAGAAGCTCGTTCAGATAATTTTCAGAAACTTAGTGATGTACTTAATCAGATACAAATAAACCATAAGGTGATAGCTTGTATAGGACCTGAAGGCGGATATACAATAGAGGAAGTTAATGCACTTAAACAAGCAGGCTTTCATTCTGTAAGACTAGGTCCTAGAATTCTGCGGACGGAAACAGCTTCTTTATATTTGTTAGCGAGTATTTCTTATCATTTTGAAGAATTGAGGTGATGAAAATGACAACTGTTGCTTTTCATACATTAGGCTGTAAAGTAAACCATTACGAGACAGAAGGAATTTGGCAAAAATTCAAGGCTGAAGGCTACGAACGAGTAGAATTTGATCGTCAATCTGATGTCTATGTTATTAATACTTGTACTGTAACGAACACTGGAGACAAAAAGAGTAGACAAGTGATTCGACGTGCGATAAGAAAAAATCCAGAAGCGGTAGTCTGTGTTACAGGATGTTATGCTCAAACATCACCAGGGGAAGTCATGGAAATTCCTGGAGTTGATGTAGTCGTAGGAACACAAAATCGCGGTAAAATGATTGAATACATAGAAGAACACAAAAAAGATCGTTTGCCAATTAATGGTGTCTCCAATATTATGAAAAATCGCGTATTTGAAGAAATGGATGTACCTGCATTTACGGATAGAACACGCGCTTCTTTGAAGATTCAAGAGGGGTGTAATAATTTCTGTACTTTCTGCATTATTCCATGGTCACGTGGACTACTAAGGTCTAGAGAGCCCGTACATGTATTAACGCAGGCGCAACAGTTAGTAGATGCAGGTTATAAAGAAATAGTGCTAACGGGTATTCATACAGCAGGATATGGCGAAGATTTGAAAGATTATAATTTTGCTCATCTTCTAAGAGAATTAGAAACAAAAGTTAATGGATTGAAGCGAATACGTATCTCTTCTATTGAAGCTAGTCAGATTACTGATGAAGTAATTGAGGTCTTAAATCAATCCGAGAAAATTGTACGTCATTTGCATATCCCGCTGCAGTCTGGATCGAAATCTGTTTTGGAACGCATGAGACGTAAATATTCTCCGGAATTTTATAAAGAAAAGGTAGATAAAATTAAACTGGCATTACCGCGCCTCGCAATCACATCAGATGTAATTGTTGGGTTTCCTGGAGAGACAGATGAAGAGTTTATGGAAACTTACAATTTTATCAGAGAAATAGGGTACTCAGAACTTCATGTTTTTCCTTTCTCTAAACGGACTGGTACACCTGCTGCACGAATGCAAGATCAAGTGGATGTTAACCTGAAAAATGATCGAGTTCACAAGTTAATCGAACTATCTGACCAGCAAGCGAAGGAGTATGCTTCTTCATTTGAAGGAGAAGTGCTTGAGGTTATACCTGAAGAACACTCTAATGACGATGAAAATCTATTAATAGGTTATACGGATAATTATTTGAAAGTTAAATTTCAAGGTTCAGAGGACTTAATTGGGAAAATTGTACGAGTGAAGATAACACTAGCAGGCTACCCATATAATGAAGGACAATTTGTTCGTATAATGGACGAAGATAATACCAATAATAGAATAGAGCTTTTATCATAGACCCAGCTTATGCTGGGTTTATTTAAGTTCAAAATAAAGATGAATTTGTTGATTTAAATGCAACATGCTATCATGAGTTCATGTACATATTGTAAACATGGAAGGAAGTGTTCACTATGAGTAAAGAATTAGCGAAAATGATTGATCACACCCAATTAAAACCAGATACTGACAAAGAAAAAATCGATATAATAATTGCAGAGGCTAGGGAAAGCGGATTTGCTTCTGTTTGTGTAAATCCGTATTGGGTGAGTTATTGTTATGAGCGTTTAAAGGATACCGAGGTTAAAGTTTGTACTGTTATTGGTTTCCCATTAGGTTCCACAACTACAGAAACGAAAGTGTTTGAGACTGAAAATGCAATTAGAAATGGTGCAACTGAAGTAGATATGGTCATTAATGTTGGGGCTTTAAAATCAAATGACTACGATACTGTTGAAGAAGATATTAAAGCTGTTGTTAAGGCTGCCAAGAAAAAGGCGCTAACTAAGGTTATTATTGAGACATCTCTTTTAACAGATGCTGAAAAAGTTAAAGCTTGTGAGCTTGCCAAAAAAGTAGGCGCGGATTATGTCAAAACCTCTACGGGTTTTTCTGGTGGAGGAGCAACCATTGAAGATATTGCGTTAATGAGAAAGACAGTAGGTCCTGAAATGGGAGTGAAAGCTTCTGGAGGAGTACGGGATCGACAGGCAACAGATGCAATGATCAAAGCGGGCGCTACTCGAATTGGTGCAAGTGCAGGGGTTCAAATTATTGCAGGAGAATCAGGAACTTCGGATTATTAATGAGCGAAATGGAACACCTTCTCTAGCAGTGAAGGTGTTCCATTTGTATTATCAATAATGCTTTAGCTAATAGTAACTACCCTAACTAGTTTATTTGACCACAAATAGTATTCAACTTTCTCTCCTGTCTGTACTATGTAACCTTCTGATGAAGGATTCAAATAAATTGATGAAAGGTAAGAATAACAATACAGTGGCAATATTAAACAAGACAGAGATATGAGCTAATTGTTGCTTTGGATCAGACGAAAGTAACTCCGCAATCTGTGATAACCACCCTAAAAAAGGCAAAAATAGAAGTACACCTATGATGTTAAACCAAATATGTGCCATACCAACTAATTTTGCTTCTTTTTTTGAACCAACCATTGCTAATAATGAAGTGAAGCATGTACCAATATTGGCACCTAACACGATGGCAATCGAAGGTGCTAAGTGCAATATACCTTCGTTTAAGAAACTCATAGTAATACCAATTGTGGCGCTTGATGACTGAATGATCGCACTAATAACAGTACCTAATAGTGCTCCAAACTCAGGTTGTGTTGATGTATAAATGATAGTCTGGGACAGGATAGGCATTTGATTAATGTAAAGTGATAATGACTCAAATCCTTCTAATGAAACAAAAATTGTACCAAGGCCAAATAAGATAGCGCCTGCACCGAACACTACTCGATTGTTAATGAAAAGCATAAATGCACCAATAACAACAAAAGTAATTTCCGGAATAAAGGATAATGTCATTAGTTCGCCTGTCATTGTTGTTCCAATATTAGCACCAAGAATAATACCTAGCGATTGTTTGAACGTTAAAAAACCAATACTAACAAATCCAATTGTTAAAACCATTATTAAGGAGCTACTTTGTAAAACGGCTGTAGTTACAGTACCAGTAAAAACACCTAAATAAATATTTTTGGTAAATTTAGTAAGTAAAATTTCCATCTTTTGATATGAGAGTTGATATAACCCAACTCTCAAAATACTCATTCCTAAAAAGAACAGCATAATAAATACTGCCGCTAATGATAGTAAATCTGCCACGTTGTTCACCTCTATACCATTATATGGACAAGGATGACAAACATGATTATTTAGGAGATTAACAATGGAATAATTTTTTTGAAAAATTGATATCGAAAAAAGTTGACCAATAAAAATCATTATATTATAATTGTACGGAGGCATATGTACTATTACATATGTCGTTACAATCTTGTTGTATGCTTCGGAGGGAGGGAAATTAGCATGTCAAACACAACTCGCGTTCGTAAAAACGAGTCTCTTGAAGATGCTCTTCGTCGCTTTAAACGCAGTGTATCTAAATCTGGTACATTGGCTGACTATCGTAAGAAAGAATTTTATGAAAAACCAAGTGTGCGCCGTAAGAAGAAATCTGAGGCGGCTAGAAAGCGTAAGTAATTGAAGAGGGTGTAAGGTATAATGTCATTAGTTGAACGTCTAAACCGGGATATGAAGCAAGCGATGAGGAATAAGGATAAACAAACCTTAAATGTCATTCGCATGGTTAAAGCATCTTTACAGAATGATGCTATAAAACTGGGTAAGGACGAATTATCTGAAGAAGAAGAACTCACTGTTTTGACTCGAGAGTTAAAACAGCGAAAAGATTCCCTCCATGAATTTAAAGAAGCTGGACGCAATGATCTTGTAGAGAAACTTGATGATGAGATAAAAGTTTTACAAGCATATATGCCAAAGCAGCTTTCTCAAGAAGAGCTTGAAGAAATTGTTTTAGAAACAATTAAAGAAGTAGATGTGTCATCTAAAAAAGATATGGGTAAAGTAATGAGCGCTCTAATGCCTAAAGTAAAAGGAAAAGCAGACGGCTCAAAAGTAAATCAGTTAGTACTGAAACATTTGTCTTAAACCCTATACTAAATGACTAAAATCTATTATATTATTAACATATAATGAGTTAATATATGTTAATAACAAGAGGATCCCTTGTCACATGTGTGACAAGGGATTATTTATTTTGTTACAGGTCTTTTCTTAGTCGATTAACTAGTAAAATGAGCAATGAATACGTATTAAAGAGGTTTACCTTCTGTCTTATTTTAAAGTTTTGCTTCCTAAGTTTATTAGTTTACTACATCAATACATACGAGAAAATTCCGGATTTATTTATTAATATTGGGAATTTTAATCATTATGAAACCTGCTAAACAGTTTATACGTATATAAACTATTGTGAAAGGAGGATAGTAGTGAATAAAAAATATTTTGCTCTTTTAGTAGCGTTAATTGGTATTATATCTCTTCTTTCAATCCAGCCTGGGACCTCAGAGGCAGAAGAGACTGGGGAAGGGAAATTAGTTTATGTTATTCCAATTGAAAAAGAAGTTGAAAGAGGATTAGAAGCGTTTTTAAGAAGAACGACCAACGAAGCTACAACAGAAAATGCTGACCATATTATTTTTGAAATTAACACACCTGGTGGCAGAGTGGATGCGGCTGGAAATATTGCTGAAATACTGCAGGATTTAGATATTACGACTACTTCATTTGTCACTAACCGAGCACTATCTGCAGGTTCTTATATTGCTCTAAATACGGACAATATTTTTATGAAGCCTCAAGCAACGATGGGGGCTAGTGGAGTAATTACGGGAGATGGAAATGCGGCAGATATGAAGGCGCAGTCTGCATGGTTTGCTTCTATGAAAAGTGCAGCAGAGTCAAAAGGTAGAGACCCCATTTATGCATTAGCTATGTCAGATCCTGATATTGATATGCCTGAATACGGGGCGCCTGAAGGTGAATTTTTAACACTTGATCCAAATTCTGCAGTTGAAATAGGCTATGCAGAGGCAATTGTCAATCACCGGACTGAATTATTAAACGAGCTGGAATTGGATAAGGCAACTATTGTAGAAATGGAAACTACAATTTCTGAGGAGATTGCACGTTTCTTAACAAACCCGGTTGTTGTTCCTATCTTGTTATCAATGGCTAGTATTGGATTAATTGTTGAACTGTATTCACCAGGATTTGGTATTCCAGGTTCAATAGGTTTATTGTCCTTAGTACTGTTTTTCTATGGGCACATTGTTGCAGGACTTGCTGGCTACGAAGCAGTTATTTTGTTAGTATTAGGACTAATAGCAATTGTGGCTGAGATATTTGTACCAGGAGGAATCCTAGGTATAGTCGGAATTGGGGCAGTAATAGGCTCTTTACTACTTTCCGGTAACGATATTGGACAGATGGCAATGAGTGTTGGTATTGCTCTTCTTTTATCGATTATCGTTTCTGCAATTTTATTTAGGAGAATAGGCTTGAATAAAGGAATTTTTAGACACCTTATTCTTCAAGACTCAACGTCGACTGAAAAGGGCTATGTATCATCAGTAAATCGTCTTGACTTGATTGGCTTAGAAGGAAAGTCGGTAACTCCGCTAAGACCTGCTGGAACGGCTATTTTTGATGAAGAACGACTTGATGTGGTTTCAGAGGGATCTTTTATTCAAGCAAATGTTGAGCTTAAAATTGTTAAAACGGAAGGATCTCGAATTGTAGTTCGAGAAATAAAATAGATTTTAGAAATAGGAGGAATTTAATATGGAAATACAGGAACTTATGCCGATTATCTTAATCGGGATTATATTGATTGCAATTGCAGTTTTATTTACCTTCATTCCAGTAATGCTTTGGATAAGTGCATTAGCAGCTGGTGTTCGTGTTAGCATCTTCACTCTTGTTGGAATGCGTTTAAGAAGGGTTGTACCAGCACGAGTAATCAATCCACTTATCAAGGCACATAAAGCTGGTCTTGATGTAGATACGAACCAGTTAGAAAGCCATTACTTAGCAGGTGGTAATGTAGACCGCGTAGTGAACGCGTTGATTGCCGCGCAACGTGCTAATATTGAATTAGGCTTCGAACGAGCTGCTGCGATTGACCTGGCTGGCCGTGATGTATTAGAAGCAGTACAAATGAGTGTAAATCCTAAGGTGATTGAGACACCATTTATTGCAGGTATCTCTATGGATGGTATTGAAGTTAAAGCGAAAGCAAGAATAACTGTACGAGCTAATATTGATCGACTTGTTGGTGGTGCTGGTGAAGAAACAGTTATTGCCCGTGTTGGTGAAGGTATTGTAAGTACAATTGGTAGTTCTACTAGTCATAGTAAAGTGTTGGAAAACCCGGACTCAATTTCTCATAATGTGTTGTCAAAAGGGTTAGATGCAGGTACAGCATTTGAAATACTATCGATTGATATTGCAGATATTGATATCGGTAAAAACATTGGTGCTATGTTACAAACAGATCAAGCGGAAGCTGATAAGAACATTGCACAAGCAAAAGCTGAAGAACGTCGTGCGATGGCTGTTGCACAAGAACAAGAAATGCTTGCAAAAGTACAAGAGATGCGCGCTAAAGTTGTTGAAGCAGAAGCTGATGTACCTCTTGCTTTAGCAGAAGCTTTACGTTCAGGTAACATGGGTGTTATGGATTACATGAATTATAAGAACATTAACGCTGATACTGATATGCGTGATTCGATTGGAAAAGTTTCCAAAGATGAAACTGATAGTGAAGAGTAAAAAGACTAAATAGTAAATCCTCGGGAAGGAGGGTTTTTGTGGATGATCTGTTTGGAGCGCTGTTTCCTCTTATCTTAATAGCGGGCTGGATACTTGGTTTGTTTAAGAAAAAAGAAGAAAAACCAGCCAATAAGAATCAGAGTCCAAGACCAACTCCTTCACCAACACCGTTTCCTTCTGGAAATGATGATGGTGAAGTGAGTGCAACAAAAGTAGATACGAGTAGACAGACAGAATCTCAGAAGTATTATGAGAATAAGCGATTAGAAATTGAGAACCTACAAAAAGAAGCTCGAAGTGATGGTGCTATCGATAGTTCGAATCGACTAGTCCAAGAGCGGCAAATATATGATGTCATTAAAAATTCTGCGCCTAATGAAACTAACCAAGATAAACAAAATTTGGGTCCGAAGAAAAACATCTCTATTAAGAGGAACTTAACGAAAAAGGGCCTTGCAGAGAGTGTAGTTATGGCAGAAGTATTAGGTTCTCCAAAGTCGTTAAAACCATATCGTAGTGTAATAAACAATAGAAGAAATTAGTAGGAAACCTTTGCCACCTTAGTGTGGCAAAGGTTTTTTTAGTGCTTGCTTTGGAATTAAATAATCGTTGCCATGTGAATAACTAATGATAGGATTGTGCTACGTCAAGCTCCGGCGAAATAACATCAGGTGAAATTACCTCGAAGTGTTTTGCGACGAGTAAGCTAAAGGAACTGCTAGCCGATATCGCGTCGATATTTTACTGTTCTGATACTGTTGTTTTACTCATATTATGTATGTGAGAGGAGGCAACACATCGATGAAAATATGGCGAAAACACATCGGAAATTGGCTTGCACATCATCTTGAACTTCCTTCTGATGTGATCCTCGAACTACCGAGAATTACAACAATCGGACAATTGCACGCATACATAGAGAATCATAAAGGACTACTATTATTTTCTGACAATGAACTCAGGTTAAATATGCAGTATGGGTATTTAAAAATTTCTGGAAAGGACTTTGTTTTAAAGATGATGTTGCCCGAAGAGATTTTATTAGAAGGTACGATTAGTGAAATTAAATTTATAGACAATGAAAATAAGGAACGATGAAAGGAGGCAATGATGAAACAAACACAAAGTATCTTTTTAACTGGTTATGTTACGATCAAGATAGAAGGGCATCATCCAGAATTGTTTTTCGATTTATGTGCTAGAAACGGAATTTTCACTTGGAATATAAAAAGAACAAGTGATACTGTATGTCAGGGGAATGTGCGTTTAAACGATATATCACATATTAGAGCCATTCGAAGAAATACGGTTTATAAAGTTCGTTTTTTAAGAAAAAAAGGACTTCCTTTTATATTTAAACAGTTTTTCTATAGAAAGCCACTGATAGTTAGTTTATTAATGAGTGTGCTATTCGTTTTTCTATTATCTAACATTGTATGGGACGTAAAGATTAAAAATGTACATCCAGAGCTTGAGAAAAGAATTGACAATCAACTGAATCAATACGGAATTCACCCCGGGGCATTAAAGTTTACCATTGGGTCTCCTGGAGAAATTCAACAAAAACTTCTGACTGACATACCTGAATTGTTATGGGTAGGTGTAACTGAGAAAGGGACAACTTATCACTTAGAAGGTGTAGAGAAGACTGTAGTCGAAGAAAGAGAGGATGCTGGTGCTAGGAACATAATTGCTGCAAAAGAAGGTGTCATCGTTGATATGTTTGTTTCAAAGGGACAACCTATGGTTGAAGTGAATGATCTAGTCAAGAAGGGTCAATTATTAGTCTCAGGTGAACTAGGAAGGAAGAATGTAAAGGAAGAAGAAAAGAAGGATGAGAAAAAACAACAAGCAAAGAAATTAGTTACTGCGGAAGCTGAAGTAATTGCTAAAACTTGGTATGAATCTAAAGTTAATATTCCATTAGAAGTGAATTATGATGTGTTAACTGGAGAAAATAAAGTTAAACATTACTTAAGGTTAGGAAAGTATCTATTGCCAATTTGGGGTTTTAAGAATCCCGATTATGATCAAGTGCAAATTGAAGCGGAAGAAAGTACATTTAATTTTCTGAAGTGGGAGATTCCTATTTCTTATGTTAAGCAAAATGTTCAGGAAAAAAATATTGTCTCAACGAAAAGAACCAAAGCTGAAGCTGTTAATGATGGTATTAAACAAGCTGAGAAAGATCTTCAAAATATTTTAGGCAACAACGCAACGATTACTTTTGAAAAAGTTTTGCACGAACGTATGGAGCGTGGTAAAGTAAAATTAACACTTTATTTTACAGTTTATGAAAATATAGCAAAAAATCAACCAATATCTCAAGGAGATTGATTATGCCTGAAGATCTAAAAACAATTGACTTACAATTAGATAACCCAAATGAGGCATTGAGCTTATTTGGTATCGAGGATAGAAATTTAAAACAAATCGAAGAACAATTAAAGGTTTCTATTGTTACTAGAGGTGAGCAAGTAAGAGCTTCTGGGACTAACGAAGATATCCAGCTTATTGAAGAAATTCTTTTGGCATTACTTGGTATTATTAGGAAAGGGCTATCAATATCCGAAAGGGATGTTGTTTATGCTGTTGAACTAGCAAAAAAAGGAAAAATAAAACAGTTTGAAGCATTGTTTGAAGATGAAATAACTAAAAATGCCAAAGGTAAATCAATTCGTGTCAAAACATTAGGCCAGAGAAGCTATGTTTCGGCGATTAAATCCGATGATTTGGTGTTTGGTATTGGACCAGCAGGTACCGGGAAAACATATTTAGCTGTCGTCATGGCGGTAAATGCCTTGAAAAAAGGTTCTGTCAAAAAAATCATCTTAACAAGGCCGGCAGTAGAAGCGGGAGAGAGTTTAGGTTTTTTACCTGGGGATTTGAAAGAAAAAGTGGATCCATACTTACGACCGTTATATGATGCTCTACATGATGTTTTAGGTAATGAACATACGCTAAGGTTGATTGAAAGAGGTACAATTGAAATTGCCCCATTAGCATATATGAGAGGGCGAACTCTTGATGATGCATTTGTCATTTTAGATGAAGCGCAAAATACCACACCAGCTCAAATGAAAATGTTCTTAACGCGACTTGGATTTGGTTCTAAAATGGTAATTACTGGTGACATAACTCAAGTTGACTTACCAAGAGGTATCAATTCAGGTTTAAAGGTAATCGAGACAAAGCTTGCTAATATTAAAGGGATTTCATTCATTTATTTACAACAATCTGATGTTGTTCGTCATCCGCTTGTTCAAAAAATCATCGATGCTTATGAAAAGGAATAACCGATATGATTTAAGACCCAGGTCGGGTCTTATTTCTGTATTTACTGCTCTTTAGAAAAAGGGGATAACCTAATGAAGCATATTTGGAATCGAAGTATTCATTATATTAAAAATAAAAGAAAATGGATTCAAATAATATTTCCTATCGTGCTATTAGGTTGTCTTTTCTTTCTTGTAACATTAAGCAATGTATATACACAGACTTATGACATCGAACGATTTAGCAATGCAAAAGACACGATACGTTCACCAATTACAATTGAAAATGTTAAGGAAACAGATAGGAAGACTAGAGAAGCAGTTCAATCTATTGAGGATCGTTTCGAAGTTTCAACTGAGATTACCGAGGAACGAATCGATTATATCAGTGAGCTGTTTGATGCGATAAACAATCAACATGAAGAGAATGTAGTACCTGAAGTAGATGAAACAGAAGAAACAGATGAATCAAGCAATTCCTCTGTTGAGGATAATTCACACCCACTAACAAACCAAGAGATTGTTCAACGTTTGCAACAAGTATTAAGTTCAGAGTTGACTGAAGCCTTTAACCAGGAGGGATTATTAGCAATTGTCGAAGCTACTCCTTATGAGAGATCACTGGCTAAAGAATTATTAACAACATCAATCTATGATGTCATGAATGAAGGCGTCAGAACTGAAAATTTACAGTCTGCAATTGAAGACGTCAATCAAAAATTACGATATTCCAGTTTAGACGAAAGTATGCAAGCTGCCCTCTTTTCATTAACCAAGTTTGCGTTAGTTTCCAATTCATTTTATGCTGTCGATAAAACGATGGAGGCACAAAAACAGGCAATTACTAACGTGGAGCCGGTGATGATTAGGGCTGGAGAAGTTATTGTTAGAGATGGGCAGACGATTACTAATGAAATTTATGAAGAGTTATCCTTAGTAGGTTTATTAAATAATGATAGAAATATTTATCCGGTTATTGGTTTAGTTGTTCTTGTGTTATTACTTTGTGGTGTAATAGCTTATGAAATAAATATCTATTCAAAGAAATATCCACTAGAGATTGGAAAAATAGCTTCAATATTAATTATAAGTTTATTAACAGTTACAATAATGAAGCTAGTTAGCTTATATACGACTCCTGTCAATGAATTCTTTTTACTTGTACCAGCTGCTACTGGCGCAATGCTACTTAAAATACTCTTACACGAACGATTGGCGATTGTTATGTCATTTATATACGCTATATTAGGAAGTGTTATTTTCAACTCAGAACTTCCAGGTTCTTTAAATATGGAAGCTTGTCTATACTTATTATTAACTCAACTTGCTGGTATAATATTTTTAATAAACTTAAAAGATCGAACAGCTATTTTAAAAGCAGGGCTTGGTATTACGGTAGTTAATATGTTTACGGTACTAATATTTCTATTACTGTCCTACGAAAAATATACCTTTTCTGATTCGATACTTCTGATGGGATTTGGAATAGCAGCAGCTTTTCTGTCGGCAGTATTAACAATTGGGATGTTACCATTTTTCGAAACAGGACTTGGAATACTGTCTGATACAAAGTTATTGACATTATCCAATCCTAATCATCCTATATTGAGAAAAATATTAACAGAGGCACCTGGTACTTACCATCATAGTATAATGGTTGCAAACCTTAGTGAATCTTCATGTGAATCTATCGGTGCAAATGGGTTGCTAGCACGTGTGGCATCGTATTATCATGACCTTGGGAAGACAGTTCGCCCACACTATTTTATCGAGAATCAAATGGGAATTAAAAACCCTCATGATTTATTAGAACCTATACAAAGTGCAGAAATTATAATTAGTCACCCTTATGACGGAGCAAGCCTATTAAGGAAACATCGTCTTCCTAAAGAGATTATCGATATAGCAGAGCAACACCATGGTACAAGTTTGCTTAAATATTTCTATTTTGGGGCTAGGGAGAAATATAAAAATGTTCACGAGAACGATTTCCGTTATCCAGGTCCAAAACCTCGAAGTAAGGAAGCGGCAATAGTATGTATTTGTGATTCAGTGGAAGCTGCGGTAAGGTCATTAGAAAATCCAACCAAAGATAAAATCGAGGAGATAGTAAACTCAATTATTAACGACCGGCTTATGGATGGTCAACTGAATGATAGTTCATTAACTTTCAGGGAGTTAGAGTCAATTCAAAAGGCGATATGTGAAGCATTGAATGGAATATTTCATTCTAGAATCCAGTATCCTAAAGAAAAAGTGAAGGAGGCAAACTAATGCAAATTGATTTTCATGATGAGACGAATTCTATTGTCCATGACCAGATTGATATGATTGAGCGATTAATTACGTTTGCAGGAACAGAGGAAAAGGTTGCCAGCGAAGCAGAGATTTCAATAAATTTTGTTGATAACAACGAAATACAAATAATTAATCGAAACTACCGTCAAATAGATAAACCAACTGACGTCATATCATTTGCACTTTTAGAAAGAGGCGAGGGTGAGGTTGAAATTATCGGAGAAGAATTGCCAGTAGTTTTAGGTGATATTGTAATATCTGTAGATAAAATAAAGGAGCAAGCAGAGGAGTATCAGCATTCATTCCAAAGAGAACTAGGGTTTCTTGTATTACATGGTTTTCTCCATCTTATAGGTTACGATCACATGAACGAAGAGGACGAAAAAAAAATGTTTACTAGACAAGAGGAAATTTTAGATGCCTTTGGACTCCCAAGACAGTAAAAAACGTCAAATTGGTATCAGTTGTGCTCTTAATGGAATTAGTGAGGTAGTAAGAACTGAAATAAACTTTAAAGTACATCTAGTGTTAACAATAATAGTTGTTATATTTGGTTTTATTTTCCAATTAAGTTCGATAGAATGGGTGCTTATTTTATTGACGATTGGATTTGTTTTAACCTTTGAAATGATTAATACTGCAATTGAAAGAGTATTAAATTATTTGGCCCCAGAAATACACCCGTTAGTCGGCATTATTAAAGATATATCGGCTGGGGCTGTATTTGTTGCTGCTCTTGTTTCAGTGGTTAATGGCTTGATTATCTTTTTACCAAAAGTAATTGATTTGTTTTAGTGACTAATTTTGATGAATTTCTGAAAAAATAGGATAAACACTGTCGTTTTAATTAAATAAGTTATTAAAAGAATATATATTTAATAAAATGTTAAACTAAAAATTCCTTAATCCTTGTTTGGTGTTAAGGGATTTTTTATTAAAGTAAAACTCAAACGGAATAATAATGTTCTATTTTTTTAGAGATGTTTTGTCGAAAATATGAAAGTAAATTGGTTTTATAGTAAAATGATGTTAAATGAATTAGTTGAATCGACAATACAATGGAGGCAAACAACATGGGAAACACTTATAAATCAGGATTCATATCAATAATTGGCAGACCAAATGTTGGTAAATCAACGTTTATGAATAAAGTAATAGGTCAAAAAATTGCAATAATGAGTGATAAGCCACAAACAACAAGGAACAAAATACAGGGAGTTTTGACAGAAGATGAAGCCCAATTGATTTTCATTGATACACCCGGCATTCATAAGCCTAAACACAAATTAGGTGATTTTATGGTGAAAATGGCTGAAAATTCTCTGAATGAAGTAGATGTAATTATGTTCATGATCAATGCTGCTGAAGGATATGGTAGAGGAGATCAATTTATTATTGACCGACTACAGAACGTAAAAAGTCCTGTTTTTTTAATCATAAATAAAATTGATCAAGTACACCCGGATGATTTGTTACCATTAATTGTTCAGTACAAGGACAAGTACAATTTCAAAGAAATTATTCCGATTTCAGCTCTAGAAGGTAACAATGTCGACCATTTACTTCAAGTAATTAAACAAGAGCTTCCTGAAGGACCCCAGTATTATCCGGAAGACCAAATAACGGATCATCCTGAGCGATTTATTATTAGTGAGTTAATTAGAGAAAAGGCATTACAGCTAACAAGAGAAGAAATTCCTCATTCAATTGCTGTCGTTATTGATAACATAGAAACAAGAGAAAAATCGGGTAATGTCTTTATCCAAGCCACTGTAATAACTGAACGGAAGTCGCAAAAGGGAATAATTATCGGCAAACAAGGATCAATGTTAAAAGAAATTGGACAATTAGCGAGAAAAGATATTGAAGCTTTATTAGGTACAAAAATTTTCTTGGAGTTATGGGTGAAAGTTCAAAAAGATTGGCGTAACCGTCAGCATCAGTTGACTGAGTATGGTTTCTCAAGTGATGAGTATTAACATACATGGTAAATATTTTAACTCATGTTATAGACCAGTCTTGGAAATTCTATAAGTAGTAAGATGTTAATCTGAACTAGAAAGGCGGGGTTTCTTGTGATCGACTTCTCGTGGAAAATCTTCAGTCAGACAGGAAACATTGAAACCTATTTACTAATGAAAGAACTTGAAACTGTCTATGATAAGGATGTTACTAAAAGGATGGATGAAGATATAACTGAATTAGATACTCACTTGTAGAATAATGGCAAAGGGAATGGTGAAGGCTTTGTTTGAAAAGGTTGAGGGCATTATTTTACGAACACAGGATTACGGGGAAACACATAAAATTATAACATTGCTTACAAAACAACGCGGAAAGATTGGTGCCATAGCTAGAGGTGCTAAAAAACCAAAAAGTAGAATGGCTGCGATATCGCAGCCATTTATCCATGGTGAATTTCTAATACAGATGGGTTCGGGCTTAAGTACAGTACAACAAGGAGAAGTTTCATCATCATTTAGACCTATAAGAGAAGACATTGTTAAAACTGCATATGCATCTTACATTGCAGAATTAACTGATAAACTGCTAGATCAGAAAATACCAGATTCTTATTTGTATCAACAGTTACTACATACGTTTGAAGCAATAGCTGAGGATAAAGACGCAGAAATATTAGCGATTATTTATGAGTTTAAAATGTATAGAAAAGCAGGATTTGCTCCTACTGTAAACCAGTGTGTAGATTGTGGTGAAACTAATGGAGGCTTCTCTTTTTCTGTTTCCGAGGGCGGAATACTATGTCAAAAATGCGACCGGTTTGATAGTCACTCAATACCCCTTTCCAATAGCTTGGTTAAGCTATTGCGAGTTTTTTCAAAAGTAGATGTAGCTAGAATAGGAAACATATCAGTTAAACCTGACAACAAGAAACTCATTCAGCAATTAATGGAGCAGTATTATGAACAGTATGGTGGATACTTTATTAAATCGAAGAAATTTCTTAAACAATTGGATTTATTAAGATGAATTTTTGATCTGGAGTTGACAAATCATTAAAACTTAAGTAATATTTAAAGCAAATTTGACAGGCTTGCAGTGATGGGGAATAGTACTTAACTTATTCTATTTTAGGGAGTCCAGAGTAGTGAGAACTGGATATAGAAACTTTAAGGAAGGCGCTCCTGAGCAAGAAAAGAAAGTGGCTATTTATCTCTTGAATAGCAAATAGGGTGGAACCGCGGAAATCCCGTCCCTATGTTTCCTACGTGGATACATAGGGATGGGATTTTTTTGTCCTTGTCTAGGAAATTAGAGTATTGTCTGCTGGATAATTAATTACTAAGTTAGCCAAGTCAAAGCTCTGGCGCCTACGCAGTAAGTTTAACTTAGCGCATGGAAATTGTTTTACACTGACCAAATTAATATAAACTAATGGAGGATGTACAATGAATATTCAAGAAATGATTTTAACTCTGCAAAAGCATTGGTCTGACCAAAATTGTATATTAATGCAAGCGTATGATGTAGAAAAAGGCGCTGGTACAATGTCGCCAATGACGTTATTAAGAAGTTTAGGACCAGAACCATGGAATGTTGCTTATGTAGAACCATCTAGAAGACCAGCTGATGGAAGATATGGACAAAATCCTAATCGGCTTTATCAGCATCATCAATTCCAAGTGATAATGAAACCATCACCAGACAATATACAAGAATTATATTTGGAATCATTGAAAGCACTAGGAATCGATCCGTTAAAACATGACATACGCTTTGTAGAGGATAACTGGGAAAATCCTACTCTTGGAGCTGCAGGACTAGGTTGGGAAGTTTGGTTGGATGGTATGGAAATAACTCAATTTACATATTTTCAACAAATTGGTGGCTTAGAGGCTAAACCTGTTGCAGTTGAATTAACATATGGTATTGAGCGACTCGCATCGTATATTCAAGATAAAGAAAATGTGTTTGACCTAGAGTGGACTGATGGCGTAACGGTGGGAGATATTTTTTATCAGCCAGAATATGAGCATTCTAAATATACGTTTGAAGAATCTGATACGGATATGTTATTTGAGTTATTTTCTATTTATGAAAAAGAAGCAAAACAAACAATGGAAAAGGGATTAGTATTTCCTGCTTATGACTATGTACTTAAATGTTCTCATACATTTAACTTGCTTGATGCCAAGGGTGTTATCTCAGTAACGGAGAGAACTGGTTATATTTCAAAAGTTAGAAATCTAGCTAGAGAAATTGCAAGGCTATATGTAGAAGAGAGAGAAAGACTAGGATTTCCAATGCTAAAAGAGGAGGGAACAGACAATGGTAGCAACAAATAATGTATTATTTGAGATTGGTTTAGAAGAAGTACCAGCGAGATTTTTGAATGATGCCGAGCAACAATTAGAACAAAAGACGAAAAATTGGTTAGAAGAACTAAATCTACCATATAAAGAAATAAATACTTATGTAACACCTAGAAGATTGGCTGTTTCAATTCAAGAAGTTGCAGATAAACAAATTGACATTGAAGAAGAGGCTAAAGGACCGGCAAAGAAAATTGCACTAGATAGCGATGGTAATTGGTCAAAAGCTGCTATTGGTTTCTCTAAAGGCCAGGGAAAAACGGTCGAAGATATCTATTTTAAAGAAGTTAAAGGAACAGAGTATGTTTATGTTAATAAATTTATTGCAGGTAAGCACACAGAAGATTTACTTCCAAGTTTTAAAGATGTAATTTTAAGTTTATCTTTTCCTAAAAACATGCGTTGGGGTAATTTAAATTTAAGGTATGTTAGACCAATTCGTTGGCTTATTGGACTCCATGGAAAAAATATTATTCCTTTTGAAATAGCAGGTGTTCATACAGGACGACGAACATTTGGTCATCGTTTTCTAGGAAAAGCTGTTGACCTGGAAAACGCCTTAGAATACAAGGAGAAATTAAGAAGTGAATTTGTCATAGTTAGTGCTAATGAAAGAAAGAGTCTTATCTTAAAGGGAATAGAAAGCATTGAGAACGAGAAACATTGGAAGATATCTGTCGATGACGATCTGTTAAATGAGGTTAGGCATTTGGTAGAATATCCGACCGTTTTCAGTGGAACTTTTAGTGAAGAGTTTCTTTCAGTGCCAGAAGAGGCGCTAATTACCTCAATGAAAGAGCATCAAAGATATTTTCCTGTCAGGTCTAAGGAGGGCAAGTTAAAGCCTAATTTTGTTGCAGTTCGCAACGGTAATGATCAGTTCATTGAAACTGTTGCAAAAGGTAATGAAAAAGTTTTAAAAGCTCGTCTTTCTGATGCGCGATTCTTTTTTGAAGAAGATCAAAAGCAATCAATTGAGGCAAGCCTTGAAAAGTTAAAGAGAATGGTATTTCAAGAAAACCTCGGTACACTTGCAGATAAAATGGATAGAATTGTTAAATTAACAGGTATTATTTCAGATTTACTAAAAGTTGATGACACAACAAAAAAAGATGCAGTTAGAGCGGCAGCGATTAGTAAGTTTGATTTAGTCTCTAATATGGTTAATGAGTTTACAGAGCTTCAAGGGATCATGGGTGAAAAATATGCAAACATTTTTGGTGAGAATAAACAAGTAGCTAAAGCTATCAATGAGCATTATATGCCAAGGCATTCTAAAGATGCACTTCCATCATCTACTGTGGGAGCTATTGTAAGCATCGCAGATAAACTTGATACGATTGTGGGGTGTTTATCTGTTGGTATTATTCCAAGTGGTTCTCAGGATCCATATGCACTTCGTAGGCAAGCACTTGGTATTTTGCAAATCATCAACAGTTATAAGTGGGATATCAACCTCGATGAATTGTTTGAAACGGTACAGGAGCTATACGACAATATGGCGACTAGAGATAAACAAGAAGTTAAACAAAGTATAGATGACTTCTTTAAACTAAGAGCTACTTTTATACTAAGGGAAGCCGGTGTTGATCAAGATGTTATTGAAGCGGCTTTATCCACCGGAATTGGAAACTTCTCGTTCACATTAGAAAAAGCAAAAGTTTTATCTGAGAAAAGATCAGATGAATCATTTAAATATATACAAGAAGCTTTAGTTCGTGTATTAAATATAGCTACAAAAGGTTCTGATACAGGGATTAATGAAGCAATATTTGAAAATGATCAGGAAAAAGAGTTATTCCACATTTACCTTGATATAATTGAGAAGTATGATAGGGAATTAAAACAATTTGAGCCACGTAATGCACTTGAAGTTTTAGGAGAATTAGCGAAACCAATCCATGACTTCTTTGATCATACAATGGTTATGACTGATAATGAAGAATTAAAAAATAATCGTCTTTCTTTGTTAAATAAAATTGCAGATAGTATTTTAAAATATGCCGACCTAACTAAAATTCAGTGGAAGCAACAGTTTTAACATCTGGAATGAAGAGAACATGGGGGAATTTATGAAAAGGCCCGTTATCTATATAATTTCTGATTCTGTTGGAGAAACAGCAGAATTCGTAGTTAAGGCTGCACTTAGTCAGTTTATCCAAGACGGGGAATATGAACTTAAACGTATTCCATACGTTCAAAGTGTTGATGTACTAAGAAAAGCTGTTCATCAAGCAAGTCAACAAGGAGCCATTATTGGATTCACCTTAGTAAACCCAGAGTATCGAGACTTGCTAAGAGAAGAAGCGGTTAAAGTAGGGATAGAGTGTATCGATATAATGGGACCGATGATTGAGGCGATGGAGCGAGTATTTACCAAGGCACCTAAACGAGAACCTGGACTTGTTCACAAATTAGATCAAGATTACTTCAAACGAGTTGAAGCGATTGAGTTTGCTGTTAGATATGATGATGGTCGGGACCCGGCCGGAATAACTAAGGCGGATATTGTTTTAATAGGAGTTTCAAGAACATCGAAAACCCCATTATCTCAATATCTTGCACATAAGCGTTTAAAGGTGGCAAATGTCCCAATTGTTCCAGAGGTGGAACCACCAAATGAGTTGTTTTATGTAAATCCGTCTAAGTGTATTGGTCTTAAAATCAGTCCGGAAAAACTAAATGAAATTAGAAGAGAGCGCTTGAGAGCACTTGGTCTAGGGGATCATGCAAGCTATGCTAATATGAATAGAATACATCAGGAATTAACACATTTTGAACAAGTAGTGAACAGAATTAACTGTCCAGTCATTGATGTGTCTAATAAAGCTGTGGAAGAAACAGCAAATGTTATACTCAATTTAATTAATAAACACAGATAGTATGAAATACACTATAATTAGCAGGACTATTTTTAATAGGTTCTGCTAATTACTATTGAGTTTAACCAGGAAATAAGGAACAAGTACAGGAAAATACGAGTAATTCTTACAATTTTTTCAACAAATGGAGAAAAAATATTAGCAATTTTATTTTTTTTGTATTATAATTAGTTTTTGTGAAAAAATGTTCCTAGGAATAATTATAATAGTACGGTTAAGAATGAAGGAGAATAATTATTCTGAAAAATTAAACTTTGAAAAAAAGGCAGGATTCTACTATTTATTGTAGAATAAGTGACTATAATCTATACATAACTGTTTGAAAAAAACGAATGAAAATAGATGTATAGTAAAGAACCCATGTTATTCTTCTTTTTTTAAAAAGCACTTGTATTACCAATTTTCGGCAATAGAAGGGTTTATAAACTACCTTTAAGAGGTATTATTGTAAAAGGAGAAAATTGAAAATCTGGACGATTTATTAATTATTTTTTTGCCTTTAAATAAAATTGTCGAATTTTGAAGGGATTTCTTTATGGGTTATAGAATAAAGTAGAACATGGTGATATCAATGTCGGGTCAAATTCCAGAGGAAGTAATAGAAGAAATTCGGAAATCGAATGATATTGTCGACATAATTGGAGACTATGTCCAATTAAAAAAACAAGGTCGGAATTTTTTTGGTTTGTGCCCCTTTCATGGTGAGAAATCACCGTCCTTTTCTGTAACACAGGACAAGCAAATATTTCATTGTTTTGGTTGTGGTAAAGGTGGAAATGTTGTTACTTTTGTCATGGAAATTGAGGGGTTTAACTTTTACCAAGCAATTCAGTATTTAGCAGATAAAAGCGGTACAGAGTTGCCTAGTGAGTTGCAAAAAAGGGATAAAAATAAGCACCTAAGTAAAGAAAGTCAAGATGTCTTAAAAGCATATGAGTGGCTAACAAAATTATATCACCATTTGTTGCGACATACAAAGGAAGGTAAAGAGGGTCACATCTATTTGAAAAATAGAGGCTTTTCGGATGAGGTTATCGATACATTCCAGCTAGGTTTTTCCCCTAACTCTAAAGATTTTATCGTTCAATTTTTAGAAAAAAAAGGGTTTCATAAACAAGCGATGATAAAAGCTGGAATATTAACATCAAATGACCAAGACAACAACACTACTGACAGGTTCCGTGGCAGAGTAGTATTTCCGATTAGAAATCACTTAGGAAAAAGTGTTGGATTTGGTGGTAGAACAATTACTGATCAAGAGCCAAAGTATTTAAATAGTCCTGAAACAGAATTATTCCAAAAAGGTAAGCTACTTTATAATTTTGATTTGGCTAGAAATCAGATTCGTAAATCAGAGGAAGCGATATTATTTGAAGGTTATTTAGATGTCATTGCTGCTCATGGTGCTGGTATTTATAACGGTATCGCAACCTTAGGAACTTCCATTACGGATGCGCAAGCAAAACTACTTAGAAGGTATGTCGATAGTGTAGTGATTTGCTACGATTCTGATAAAGCTGGAATTCAGGCTTCCCATAAGGCTGCAAAGTTGTTAAGAAGTGTTGGATGTTCCGTTAAAGTTGCATCTATGCCTGATGGGTTCGATCCAGATGATTTCATCAAAACATATGGCGAAGAACGTTTTAAAAATGAGGTTATTCTTGCAAGTGATACTTACATGACTTTCATGATGAAGTATATAAAAAAAGATTATAATCTAAATTTAGAAGGAGATCGCATACAATATGTTGAAAGTGTACTTGATGAAATTGCACAAATAGAACGCCCTGTTGAAAGAGAGCATTACTTGAAAGAACTAGCAAATGAATTTGAATTGACGATTGACACATTATCTCAGGAAATACATTCACGCAGGGAAAAGATAGGTTTAAAGCAGGATAAGCCAAGGCAAAGTAGCCATACTAATATGACAAAAGGACTAAATCGAACTAAAAAATTGTTACCGGCATTTCATAATGCCGAGAATCAATTGATTGCTTATATGCTAAATGATGGTGCTATAGCAGAAAAGGTAAAACAAGAACTTGGTGGTAATTTTATTATAGATGAGCATAAGATTTTAGTAACGTATTTATATGCTTACTATGAAGAAGGCCATGAACCCAACATTAGTCATTTTGTCGAAACATTATTCGACTCTTCTATACAAAACTTGGTTATTCAAATTGCTATGATGCCTGTTAATAATGATATAAGTGATAAAGAGATCAACGATTATATTCGAATCATTAGTTCAGAACAAAGTGATAAAGCAAAAATAAAATCACTTAGAGCTGAACAAAAAAATGCAGAAAAACAAAATGATCCAGTTAAGGCAGCACAAATTGGAATGCAAATCCTTGAGATTCAACGGCAAATAAAGAATTCAAATCCATGATATATAAAGTAAGTTTGGAAGGAGGGGGACTCATGGCAAATAATAAGCCATCACGTTCAAAAGAGAATGAAAGCGAGCTAACACTAGAACAAGCAAAAGAACAATTACTTGAGCTAGGTAAAAAGCGCGGTGTTCTGGCTTATGAAGAAGTTGCAGAACGTCTTTCAAATTTTGAGTTAGAATCAGAACAAATGGACGAATATTATGAGTACCTAACTGAGCAAGGTATAGAAGTAATCGGTGAATCTGACAGTGATCCGAGTATGCAACAGTTATCAAAAGAAGAGGAATTTAACTTAAATGATTTAAGTGTTCCACTAGGGATAAAGATAAATGACCCGGTTCGAATGTATCTTAAAGAAATTGGACGAGTTAATTTATTATCTGCAGCAGAAGAGATCGATTTAGCAAAGAGGATTGAAGAAAGTGATGAAGAAGCTAAACGTCGTTTGGCCGAGGCTAACTTAAGGCTGGTAGTAAGTATTGCAAAACGTTATGTTGGGCGGGGTATGTTGTTTCTTGACCTCATTCAAGAAGGTAATATGGGCTTAATTAAGGCCGTAGAGAAATTTGATTACCGTAAAGGTTACAAATTTAGTACCTATGCAACCTGGTGGATTCGACAAGCTATTACTAGAGCTATTGCAGATCAGGCTAGAACGATACGGATACCAGTTCACATGGTTGAAACAATTAATAAGCTAATAAGAGTTCAAAGGCAATTACTTCAAGATCTTGGAAGAGAACCGATTCCAGAAGAAATTGCAAAAGAAATGGAACTTACCCCTGAGAAGGTACGCGAGATTTTAAAAATTGCTCAAGAACCAGTTTCATTAGAGACCCCAATCGGTGAGGAAGATGATTCTCACTTAGGAGACTTTATTGAAGACCAGGAAGCGACATCTCCTTCTGATCATGCAGCTTATGAGTTATTGAAGGAACAACTAGAAGATGTTCTAGATACACTTACAGACCGAGAAGAAAACGTTCTTCGTTTACGTTTTGGTTTAGATGATGGTCGAACACGCACTTTAGAAGAAGTTGGCAAAGTGTTTGGTGTAACTCGAGAAAGAATTCGCCAGATTGAAGCCAAGGCTCTTCGGAAGTTGCGTCATCCAAGTCGAAGTAAACGACTGAAAGATTTCCTTGAATAAATTAATTGGTACTAAAGCTCAGTCATTGTAATCGCAATGACTGTGCATTTTTATTTTCTTACTTTGACTTGGAGTGAAGTGAAATGGTTGAAGATAGAAAGACCATTGTAATCAAGGAAATTAAGTATTGGAAAAAGCATAACATGTTACCAAATGCTTACTGTGATTTTTTGTTAGCGTTATATACAGAGGGAGAAGAAATCGCAAATCCAACCAAAAAGCAACAAATCATCCCTGTGTTAATACTAATAAGTAATCTGTTACTTTTAACGCTTACATTACTTGTTATTTATTTTACTCAATTAGAAATGATATTGCAAATTAGTATTTTATTATTTTTAGTAACTGCTTCCTATCTAATTTTTCATTTTTCTAAACAGAAGAGTACGTTATTATCTCAATTTACATTGACAGTGCTATTGTTAATTGTTTTTTTAGTATTAGTTTACTTGGCAAGTTTATTTGGGAATTATCTAGTTATCAATTTTTTGATAGCGCTCAATTGTCTTTTATGGATAGGAATTGGTTTGTATAAAAAATTAATTTACATAACGATCCCAGGATTTATTGGTTTACTATTGTTGATAATATTTGTACTATAAAATCAAAGTTTACTTATCCCTTTTATCTAAAACCATTTTGAAGTAAAATAAAGTTAGTTTTGAATATCCTAATAAACAAAGGGATTACATAAGGAGGAAGAATAAAAATGAAAAGAAACCCGGTTATCCCTTATGCCATTATAGCTGTTCTGGGAATTTTAACGATGATTGTTCTGTCAATTGTAGGACTGAATCAGCAAGAAGGAATAGAACAAGCTGCTGAAAATGGTGGAGAACAATCAGAAGAAGGCGCAGTAAGTGATCCCGAAGAAATTGCACAAAGTTGTATTGGATGTCATGGTGGAAATTTAGAGGGTGGCGGATCTGCTCCGAGTCTACAACAAGTAGGAAGCAAGTATTCTGAAGAAGAAATACATGATATTATCCTTAATGGTATTGAAGGAACAGCTATGCCCGGTGGTTTAGTCAGTGGAGAAGAAGCTGAAGCATTAGCGTCATGGTTAGCAGAGAAACAATAATTATTCTTAGGAGCTTTCTGGATAAAATCAGAAAGCTTCTCTTTTTAATGTTAAGGAAACTATAAAATGGTTACCATGTGGATGACCAATAATAGGATTGTGCCACGACAAGCTGCGGTGCCTACCCCTGCCCAAGGCCTTAAGTGTATCCTCTATGCAGGCATAGGGGATTGTCTTTTTGCCCTAGGGTGAGCAAGGCGCCTGCGCTTTTGTTCTTATTTATAATACTTCAGGAGGCCGTACATATGAATAAAAAAACATTGTCTAAACGATTACAACAAGTTGCTTCCTTTCTGCCTGAACAGGCTGTATTTGCGGATATTGGATCGGATCATGCTTATTTACCTTGTTTTGTTTGTATGAGAGATCAACAAGCAATAGCCATCGCGGGTGAGATAAATGAAGGACCATATCAAGCCGCAAAGCGTACAGTTGACGAACTGAATCTAACAGATAGAATAGAGGTCAGAAAAGGAAATGGTTTAGAAGTAATTGAACAGAGTGAAGTAAATCAGGTAGTAATTGCTGGAATGGGTGGAAGTTTAATTACGACTATTTTAGAAGATGGAAAGAGTAAATTAAGCGAGGTACAAAGAATTGTTGTTCAGCCTAACGTTGATGCCATATCGATCCGTAAGTGGTTCTTCATGAATGGTTACCGATTAGTTAATGAAGAAATAATTGAGGAAGACGGGCATATCTATGAGATATTAGTTGCGGATAAAGGTTCGTCGAAGAAACCCTATACAGAGTCTCATATCCAAAAGGAATTTTTATTTGGACCTTATTTACTTGAAAAAAGGTCATCTCCTTTTATACAAAGATGGTTATCAGAAAAAGAAAAGAGAGAAAAAGCTGTTAAACAGATGAAAGAAGCAACTGTTTTAGATGAAGAGAAAATACTAAGGTTTGAGTCCGAAATCAAGTTGATAGAGGAGGTTCTAACTAGTGGGTGAAACAAGGGTAAGAGATATTATAGACAGATTGGAAATATGGGCACCAAAGTATCTTGCCTATGACTGGGATAATGTAGGTATTCAAGTAGGTTCACTCCAACAGCCTGTTAGAAAAGTTATGGTAACTCTAGATGTATTGGAAAATGTCGTCGATGAGGCCATTGAACAAAAGGTGGACTTAATTATTGCTCATCATCCTTTGTTATTTAAACCATTGAAACAAATCAATCTTAGTCAACCATCAGGTAGGATCATTGAAAAATTAATTAAAAATGATATTACCGTATATGCTGCCCATACCAACTTAGACATTGCCTTTGGCGGTGTTAGTGATCTATTAGCTGAAAAATTGTCAATTTTAAATACTGACGTTCTTGTCAGTGAAGAATCAGAAAAGCTTTATAAGTTAGCTGTTTTTGTTCCAAAGGAGCATGCAAGTCAATTAAAAGAAGCCTTGGGGGATGCTGACGCAGGACATATTGGCAACTACAGTCATTGTATGTTTAAAACGATTGGTGAGGGTTCTTTTAAACCGTTAGAGGGTACAAATCCATTTTTAGGTAAACAAGATGAAATTGAAAAAGTTGAAGAAGAAAAAATAGAAACAATTATAAATCAGAGTGAAATTCAGAAAATGCTAGAAGTAATTCGGGTCACACATCCATATGAAGAGGTAGCCTATGATTTAATTCCATTAGCGAACAAAGGGGAAGCGATTGGCGTTGGGAGGATAGGATCTTTAAATTCAAGTATGACATTAAGAGAGTTCTGTGAGCATGTAAAAAAAGTTTTAGACGTACCTGCACTTCGTGTAATAGGAGATCTTGACCAAAAGGTAACTAAAATTGCTATCCTTGGAGGCAGTGGTAAGGAATTTATTAATGATGCTAAACAAAAGGGTGCAGATGTGTATTTGACTGGTGACATCACCTTTCATGATGCACAGGATGCTTGGCAAATGAATTTGAATGTGGTTGATCCTGGCCATCATGTTGAAAAAGTAATGAAACAAGCTGTTAAGTCTTATCTCGATAACCAATGTCATGATAGTGAAGTTGAAATAATTATTTCTAAAGCAGATACGGAGCCGTTTATATTTCTTTAAAAAATAAGCCCCTAGATTACATAGGTAATCTAGGGGCTTATTGGCTTAGTAATTATTTCTTTGCTTTAACTTTAGGTAATATTTTATGTTGTTCTACAGTTGATTGGTTGTTCCATGTAACTTGATCTTCAATCTCAAATTGTTCAATAAACTTTATTACCTCTTTAGTAATAGGAGTCGGTGTCGAGGCTCCAGCAGTTATAGCAACTTTCTTGACACCTTTTAACCATTCTAAATCAATTTCTGACACGTCTGCAATTCGGTAAGCTTTTGTACCGGCATGTTCCATTGATACTTGAGCCAATCGATTAGAATTATTACTTCTAGGGTCGCCAACTACTAATGTTAAGTCAGCATCTTTAGCTTGTTCTGCGACTGCTTCTTGTCGAACTTGAGTAGCCATACAAATTTCTTGTATTAATTCAGTTTGAGGATACTTTTCTTTCACTTTCAGCATGACATCATAAACGTCCCACTGACTCATTGTAGTCTGATTAGTAACGATTATTTTTTCATTACCTAAATTTAAACTAGCAACATCGTCTTCTGACTCAATAAGGTGGACATGATCTGGGGCTACGCCAACTGCACCTTCAGGCTCAGGATGTCCTTTTTTGCCAATATAGACAACTTGGTAATTTTCTTTCACTTTTTCTCTAATTAAATCATGAGTACGTGTAACGTCAGGACAAGTTGCATCCAAAACAGTTAACCCTTTATTATGTGCTCTTGTTTTAACTTCAGGTGATACGCCATGTGCCGTAAAGACGACAGTTCCTTCGTCTATATCTTCAAGTAAATCAGCTCTGTTTTTACCATCTAAAGTTATAACACCTTCACTCTCAAATGCCTGTGTAACATGAGCGTTATGAACTATCATTCCTAGTATATAAATCGGTCGGGGTAGATTTGGATCTTTTATTGCATTTTGTGCAATAACCATCGCATCTACTACTCCATAACAATAACCTCGTGGAGCAATCTTTATTATTTCCATTTCAGTTCCCCCTCACATAAATATGTCTGTACTTAATTTTATAAAATTGAGCATTAGTTTTATTATAAAGGCAAAACTAAAAGAAGACAAAGATAAATAAGTATATTGGTAATGAGAGCTAATAAAATGGAGTGTTTATTTATCTGATGGAATCTGTTTTTATAGTGAAAAGGATAGAAAAAAGACTTAGAGTAGTTAAAAAACGAGATCAAATTGAGTTCTTTACTAAATCAGTGTGCAATTTTACATTTTCTAACTTATAATAGGTAGGGAACTAATGATTAGAAGTCTAAAGGAGTATTTAATATGGACAACCATTTATTTAAACAATATTCACTACAACCAATTATTAATGAAGTGATTGATAAATTGGGTTTTTATGAACCAACACCAATTCAGCAGAAAGTAATACCAGCAGTTTTAAGAGGAGAAAGCATTATTGGGCAATCTCAAACTGGATCTGGTAAAACGCATGCTTATTTGTTGCCTTTATTTAGCAAGTTAGACGAATCAAGGAAAGAGGTTCAATTTGTTGTAACAGCACCTACAAGGGAGTTAGCAACACAAATTTATGATGAAGCTAAGAAAGTAATTAGTGCTTCAAATAAAGAAAAGGTTTGGACCGCTAAATTATTTATAGGTGGAACGGATAAAAAACGTACGATAGAAAAACTGAAAGAACAGCCACAAATCGTAGTTGGTACACCGGGAAGAATATTGGATCTTATTGAAGAAGGAGCATTAAATATTTATCCTGCAACATCATTTATAATTGATGAGGCAGATTTGATGCTAGATCTAGGTTTTATCAAAGAAGTAGATCAAATTCTTGTTCGTGCTAACTCTAATATTCAATTAATGGTCTTTTCAGCAACAATTCCTGTCCGCTTACAACCTTTTTTAAAGAAGTATTTACAAAATCCATCGCATTTTAAAATGGAGGACCAACTTTCACCAGAGACAATGGAACACCGTTTAGTTCCCTTGCGACATCGTGAAGTTTCAAAGATGGTGTATCGAATTTCGGAAGCAATCCAGCCATATTTAGCAATTATTTTTACAAATGGTAAGGACCTTGCAGACCAATTAGCGAAAGAACTAACTGAAAAAGGAATGGAAGTTGGTCTTATCCATGGAGGACTATCTCCAAGAGAACGGAAAAGGGTTCTTAAAGATATTCAAGGCCTAAGGTATCAATATATTGTGGCTACTGACCTTGCATCAAGGGGAATAGACATCAAAGGTGTTAGTCATGTTATAAATGCACAGATGCCTAAAGAAGAAGAATTCTATGTTCACAGGGTCGGTCGCACAGCTCGTGCTGGGATGGAAGGAACTGCAATAACTCTATACACAGATGAAGATATACAATTAGTTGAACGCTTAGAAAAGAAGGGATTAACCTTTGAAAGCTATGATGTTAAAGATGGCGAATGGATTGAAACAAAAGCGTGGAACGAACGTAAAATAAGAAAGAAGAAAACTTCTGAAAAAGAAACGGAAGCATGGAGAAAGGTACGTAAAACGAATAAAGTAAAACCTGGTTATAAGAAAAAGATGAAGAGAGAACAGGAAAAAGTAAAGAAAAAATTAAACCGAAATAAGAAGAAGTAGTGTGTAAGGCTCTTTCACTTTTTTCGAAGTGAGGGGGCCTATTTTACTATTTGTTTAATATAATAATAATAATATTTATGGTAAAATTATGATAATCTAAAGAGAGAGGTGTATGAATTTGAAAATAGGGTCTCATGTATCTATGAAAGGTAAGCAAATGCTGCTCGGCTCTAGTGAGGAAGCAGCTTCTTATGGTGCCAATACTTTTATGATTTATACTGGTGCACCACAAAATACAAGAAGACGTCCAATTGAGGAGTTAAATATAGAATTAGGGCTTGAACATATGAAACAAAATAATATGGAAGATATAGTTGTCCATGCACCTTACATTATTAACTTAGGAAATTCGAACAAGAAGGAAACTTTTGACTTAGGTGTTCGTTTTTTGAAAAGTGAGATAGAAAGAACGGAAGCAATTGGAGCAGGTCAAATTGTTCTTCATCCAGGTTCTCATGTAGGAGAAGGAGTTGACATTGGCATTGCAAAAATCATTGAGGGTTTAAATGAAGTGCTTCATTCGGATCAAAAAGTTCAAATTGCT
Source organism: Aquibacillus saliphilus (assembly GCF_020404745.1). GTDB lineage: Bacteria > Bacillota > Bacilli > Bacillales > Amphibacillaceae > Aquibacillus > Aquibacillus saliphilus. The sequence goes on along the minus strand of NZ_JAIZAP010000011.1, from coordinate 23,413 downwards.
CTAGAAACAATGGCTGGCAAAGGATCAGAGGTGGGTCGCACTTTTGATGAACTAGCCCGAATTATTGACGGAGTTAAGTATAGTGATAAATTATCTATTTGTTTAGATACATGTCACATTCATGATGCCGGATATGATATAGTTAATGATTTTGACGGCGTCCTTAATGAATTTGATCGAATTATTGGAATGGATAAACTGAAAGTTATTCACGTAAACGATAGTAAGAATGAACGAAGTGCTCATAAAGATAGACATGAAAATATTGGTTTCGGTCATATTGGTTTTGAAGCTTTGCATTATGTTGTTCATCACCCTCAATTAGTTAATTTGCCTAAAATTTTAGAAACACCTTATGTCGGTGAAGATAAGAAATCCAAAAAACCTCCATACAAATTTGAAATAGAAATGCTTAAAGGTGAAAATTTCATACCGGATTTAAAAGAAAAAATAGTAAACAATTAAAAAAAGGAGATGCATATAAGTATATACTTATATGCATCTCCTTTTTTATATAATTAGTTAAACCAAGATTCGACACCATAGTCTTTAATAAGTTTTTTAAATAATTTCTGAGCTTTTTGAGCTGTTTGTATATCTGTGATTAGAGCTAACTTTTTAAACATCTTCATTCTGTCTTTTTCGTTGATTGGATTTAAATTGGTTTTAGACAAATAAGCAGCTATTTCTTCCGCCTGATTTGTTGTCAAATTGATTCCGTGTTCTTTACTGTGAGTGAGTAAATCATTAGCACTAACTTTTTTTAACTTCTTTGAAATCATGTCGTAAAAAAAATTATTCATCATAAAACTCCCTTACGCTAAATATATTCATTTTACCGATCTAATTTGTAAAAATGATGTGTCTATTTATATAGTAGTTTTAATCAACAGATTTTGTGCCAAAAAAACAGGTAATATATAGTTGGAAATGTTTATTCATTGCAAATGAAGTGAAACTTAGTTAATATATGATGCTGTAAGTCAAAATTTACTGATTACCTCGTGAAGTATGAAAGGGTGTTTTATATAATGATGGAATGGATAAAAAGAAAATATCTAATCCTTTTGGTTGCAGTAATAATGCTTAGTGGTATTGTTATGTATTCTATTAACCATATATCTTCAAATAATTATGGAGAATTGGTTGAGGAAAATGAACAACTAACACAAGAAAATAACAAGCTGATGGCCCAACAAGATTACCTAACAACGAGCTCGATGAAGAGCGAGTCGGAAAATGGTTATCATACATGGCCAGAAATAGAAAAAAATGCGGACGCTATTGTTAAAGATAGCAATAATAACTTTAAAAAGTCGTGGGCGCTTTATTTAGTGAAAGAGGCGAACCGATATGATATTGATCCTTACCTTGCGTATGAACTACTAAAAGTTGAAACTGGAGGTACGTTCGATCCTAAATTAGTGGGCCCTGAGACAAAATATGGACATGCCTATGGTCTGGCGCAATTCATGAAAAATACAGCTCCATGGATTGCGGAAATGGCAGACCTACCTTATGAGGATGAACTATTGTTTGATCCTTATTATTCGATGCAGATATCATTAGTTTATTTAGACTTCTTGCATCATGAATATGGAAATTGGAATGAGGTACTAACCGCTTATCATAGAGGAATGGCAGGCTTGGACCAATATATTCGAGATAATGGACACGCGAAAAGCAACTATGCTGAAATGATACAAGAAAGTGCAGCAGACCATGCATCATTGGCGCTAAAATAACCGTTAAATGTTCCCTAAGGTAGTGAAATGTTCCACGTAATAAAAACTGATTTGTCCATACACTATAAAGGCACCTCGACAACGAAAGTGAGGGTTTTATAATGGACGAATCGTATCGTAATCAAAGAAACGAGGAAGTCGAAGAAGCCCCAAAACATGGGGAAGAAGAGCCTGATGTCATAACGGCAAGACAACAAGGGGCACAAGACCGCCCTCCAATTGTTGAAGACGAAGAGCTTTATTCCCTTGATGAAGCCTACAAGAGGGACGAAGAAATGGCACAAGAGTTAACTGCCAATGAATTCAACAGACCAATTACTTCAGGTGAACAAGAGACTGAAATGAAATCTGAAGTTAAAACTGGTTTTGGATGGCTTGCTGTTATTTTGGCAGTCATCTCATTCTTTATAATGCCGGTTATACTTGGTGCTGCTGGGATTATATTTGGTTTTGTATCAAAAAGTCGAGGTGCAGATACTCTTGGTAATACAGCAATAATTGCTGGTGGAATTTCTATCGTGATCACACTGTTTGTAGCGCCTTTTGTATAAATAAAAAAGCTGGTCCAATCTGGACCAGCTTTTCTTATGCTTCTTGTTTTTCTTCTTCTGCTTTTTTAGCTAAATACTCTTCAGCAATCTTATCAACTTCTATTTTAAGCTCTTCGACCATTGTATCCTCAGGCACTTTTCTAATAATTTCACCGTGTCGGAAAAGTAATCCTTCACCTCTTGCACCTGCTATGCCAATGTCTGCTTCTCTCGCTTCACCAGGTCCATTTACAGCACACCCCAAAACTGCTACTTTTATTGGTGCTTTAATAGTGGAGATATACTCTTCAACCTCGTTAGCGATTTTAATTAAATCAATTTCAATTCTTCCACAAGTAGGACATGAGATTAATGTCGCTGCATTAGATGCTAATCCGAAAGTTTTTAATAATTCTCTAGCTACTTTTACCTCTTCAACTGGATCAGCACTAAGTGAAATTCTCATTGTATTACCAATACCCTTACTTAGTATCGCACCCATTCCAGCAGCACTCTTAATACTGCCTGCAAATAACGTACCAGACTCTGTGATACCTAGGTGGAGTGGATAATCAATTGCTTCAGCAGCTTTTTCGTATGCCTCAATTGCTAAATCAACATCTGATGCTTTCAATGAAACGATAATGTCATGAAAATCTAACTCTTCAAGTATTTTAATGTGATGAAGAGCACTTTCTACCATTCCGTCAGCAGTTGGATATCCATACTTTTCTATAATATGTCTTTCTAAAGAGCCGGCATTTACTCCAATTCGAATTGGTATTCCTTTTGCTTTAGCTGCATTTACTACAGCCTCTACTTTATCGCGTTTACCGATGTTGCCAGGATTAATTCTTATCTTATCTGCTCCACCTTCAATAGCCTTAAGAGCAAGTTTGTAGTTAAAGTGAATGTCTACAACCAAAGGAATATTAATTCTTTTTTTGATTTCTGGAATTGCATCAGCAGCACGCTCATCTGGACAAGCTACACGTACAACTTGACAACCGGCTTCTTCAAGACGAAGAATTTCTTTTACTGTCGCCTCAACATCATGTGTTTTAGTAGTTGCCATCGACTGGATGATTACTTCATTTTTTCCGCCAATCATGACATTTCCTACTTTGACAGGCCGTGTATTTTTTCTGTGCGTTAAAGCCATAAATGAATCGCTCCTTTATTTTCGCGAAAGTGGTATTGTTAAGTAAGTACCATAGTTCATTATAAAGCTAATAGAAAGAAAATAGAAGTGTCACATCTTATTTAATACAAATTTAAGGTAAGTTTTTATACAAAGGAAATAAATAATCCGTATTTGGTTTAATTTGATGTGGGTCAGCTTCAGGATTTAGGATTTGAAAATCTTGAATAATTTGATCCATTTGAATTGCCTGTTGATCATTATTAAGTGCCTCTACAATCGTTAGCACCGTGTCGCCTGGTGCAGTTGTATAACTTTCCACCTGATATCGATCTGTCTCTTGTGGGTGCTTGTAATTAACCGTGGAGTCCGGATTCTTGCTACTATCCTCCTGAGCAGGTATAGGCTTCTCTTCTTTTGGTATTACGTCCTGAATAATTGTTCCTACAGTTAAATCTTTAAATATACTTATAATAAATAATATAAGTAAAACAGTAAGGCATATTTTTTTAAATAAATTCATTGTTCATTACTGCCTCCTAAAGTGTTATGTTATATATTAGTTCTACACTTTTGGAGAATTCCTTTTTTTTGAAACTAAATTTGAATATTTATCGTAAATATATATAGACGACTTAAGGGAGTGTGAGTCAAATGGAGATTTTTTCAAGTGATTGGATTAGTTTTATAATTGTTGGACTTGGGACCTTATTTTTAATTGGAGAACTTTTAGTAAATATGAGAGGTTTTTTTGGACTGCTAGGCCTAAGCTTTATAACTATTTATTTCCTTTCTTATTTAGACCCGGCCATGTTCATCATAATGATGATTATTTATCTAATTGGGTTGTTACTGATTATCGTTGATGGAAAAATAGTCAATGATGGTACGCTTGCTACAATCGGTGCTTTTTGTATGATAATTTCAGTTGGATTAAGTTCACCGAACTGGACTGCAGGTCTATATGCGGTAATTGGAGTTATCATTGGTGGATTTTCGTCATTATTCTTTTTGAAAGTATTTAAAAGCCGAAATATGTGGACGAAATTAACACTGACAGACAGACTAACTAGTGATAGAGGATACAATACGATGAATAAAACACATTCGGAATTAATTAACAAAGAGGGAGTAACTGTAACTGATATGCGTCCTGTTGGTACTATTAGGGTTGATAGTGCCGATTATAGTGCGATAACAAATGGACAGTGGATTAAGCAAGGTACAGAAATAAAAGTTACACTAGTAGATGGTACAAGAATACTAGTATCAAAACTAGAAAGTAAAGCAAAATAAAACTACAATAAAATTAAAAAAGTATTGCTTCTACCAGAATGAAGCAATACTTTTTTAAACGTATTGATGGAAAATAATAACAAAACGCCAATTTACAACAAATTACGACAATGTTTTGTAAATTTAGTGTAAATTATAACGAAAATTCTTTACAAATGCTTCACATTTCATTAATAATGAAAAAGGCATTCATAATGTTTTATGCATAATTTTCAGGATGAAGGGATGAACTCCATTGGATATTAATGTACAGACTTTGATTTTTGAATTTATTGGTGGACTAGGTATTTTCCTGCTTGGTATTAAATTTATGGGAGAAGGTCTACAGAAATCTGCCGGTGATCGCTTAAAAGACATACTAGATCGATTTACAAGTAATCCATTTATGGGAGTTCTGGCGGGTATAATAGTTACAGTCCTTTTGCAAACAAGTACAGGAACAACTGTACTTACAGTTGGATTAGTTAACGCTGGCTTCATGACACTTAGACAATCGATAGGTGTTATTATGGGAGCAAACATTGGAACGACAGTAACAGCATTTATTATTGGTATTGAAATAAAAGAATACGCGTTACCTATACTAGCAATTGGAGCACTGATGTTATTTTTCTTTAAGAGTAACAAAATCTCTAATATTGGTCAGACGATTTTTGGATTTGGTGCGTTATTTTATGGTTTAGATTTAATGGGTACGGGATTGAAACCATTAAGGGATGTACAAGCTTTCCACGATCTAACGGTAAGTATGGCAGATACCCCTATTTTGGGCGTTGTCGTCGGTACGTTATTTACAATAATTGTTCAAAGTTCAAGTGCAACGATTGGTATTTTGCAGAGTTTATATGCGGAGGGTGCAATAGAACTCGCGGGTGCCTTACCAGTTCTATTTGGTGACAACATCGGAACGACGATTACTGCAATTTTAGCATCAATTGGTGCATCAATTGCTGCAAGACGAGCAGCACTGACACATGTGATTTTTAACTTAATTGGTACAATTTTGATGTTGTTTATAATCGGATTATACACGAATTTCATCGCCTACCTACAAGCTCAACTAGGATTGAATGCTGAGATGACTCTAGCGTTCGCGCATGGTATTTTTAACATCTCAAATACAGCGATACAGTTTCCATTTATAGCCGGTTTAGCTTATATTGTTACGAAGTTAATACCAGGTGAAGATGCAATTGTTGAGTACAAGCCGAAGCATTTAGATCCTATATTTATCCAACAATCACCTTCGGTAGCTTTAGATCAAGCAAAAGAAGAAGTTATCCGAATGGGAGAGTATGCTCATAAAGGTCTTCAAGAAACAGGCCTCTATCTAAATACGCATAATCCTAAACACTCAGAAGTGGCTTTACAAGTTGAGGGTGCATTAAATAACCTAGATAGAGAAATTACCGATTATTTAGTACAATTATCAGGAACACCTTTTACAGATGCCGAGAGTGCTAAGCACTCTGCTTTGATTGATTCTGTTAGAGATATTGAAAGAATCGGTGACCACTTTGAGAATATTATCGAACTTGTTGATTATAAAATATCAAATAAGGTTATCATCACTGAGCAAGCACAAGCAGATTTAAATGAAATGTTTGACTTAACGTTAAACACTGTTAAACAAGCAATAAAAGCATTAGGCGAAATGAACCGTGAAGAGGCACTAGAAGTTGTCAAAAAAGAAGAAAAAATTGACCAAATGGAACGCGCCTATCGTAAAAAGCATATTATTAGATTAAATGAAGGTGCATGTTCTGGAACTTCCGGGATAGTATTTGTGGACATACTCAGTAACCTAGAGCGGATTGGGGATCATTCTGTTAACATTGCAGATGAAGTACTTGGCGAAAAAAATGATGAAAATTAGAGCCCACCAGGGGCTCTTTTTTCTTTTGAAAGAATAAAATTTAATTTTTTTAAAAATATGTTTCTGAAAAATATTTAAAAATCTCTTGAAAGCTGAACGGGGACATGCTATATTATTTTTGTTGCTTAAATTTAAACCTTACATATTAGCTGTTGACAATTTATTTAACAAATGATATATTATATTTCGTCGCTTTGTTACTGAGTTACTGAATTTCACTCAGTGATAGGAAACAGGTTGCTAAGCAAAATTTTATTATTCCACAGTAGCTCAGTGGTAGAGCTATCGGCTGTTAACCGATCGGTCGTAGGTTCGAATCCTACCTGTGGAGCCATTATGGCGGTGTAGCTCAGCTGGCTAGAGCGTACGGTTCATACCCGTGAGGTCGTGGGTTCGACTCCCTCCGCCGCTACCAAAAAAACAAAAAGATATATGGCGATCGTGGCGAAGGGGTTAACGCACCGGATTGTGATTCCGGCATACGTGGGTTCAATTCCCATCGGTCGCCCCATTGCTTAGTGGACCCTTAGCTCAGTTGGTTAGAGCTATCGGCTCATAACCGATCGGTCGCAGGTTCGAATCCTGCAGGGTCCACCACTCTTATCTTTCATGTACGGAGGAATACCCAAGTTTGGCTGAAGGGATCGGTCTTGAAAACCGACAGGGGCTTCATCGCCCGCGGGGGTTCGAATCCCTCTTCCTCCTCCATATTACATAGGAAACTTAAGCATAAAGATTTGAACATTAACAATTTTATAGACTGGCTTGGTAGCTCAGTCGGTAGAGCAACGGACTGAAAATCCGTGTGTCGGCGGTTCGATTCCGTCCCGAGCCATCACTCTAAACGAACAAGCAATTATAGCTTGTTTTTTTGTTGTTTAATTTTTTGAAAGATAATAAATTTAGTTTAATCTTACTTAAGAATGGGTAGATATAATATAGATAATCTGATGAATAAAGCATAAATGTTGCATGAACACAATTGCTTTGATAATCTTGGATTAATTGGAATAACGTAACATTTTTTAACGTTATTTCTTACATACTATAAAGGAGGAATTTATAATGGCTAAATTTGAACTACCAGAATTGCCTTATGCATATGATGCATTAGAACCTTATATCGATAAGGAAACAATGAACATTCATCATACGAAACACCACAACACTTATGTAACTAAGTTAAATGGTGCTTTGGAAGGGCAAGGTAACTTAGAAGGTAAATCACTTGAGGATTTATTATCAGATTTAAACAGTGTACCAGAATCAATCCGTACTGCGGTTCGTAATAATGGTGGTGGACATGCAAACCACAGTTTATTCTGGACTATTCTTTCTCCAAATGGTGGGGGCGAACCATCAGGTGAACTAGCAACTAAAATTAATGAAAAATTCGGTAGTTACGATAAATTTAAAGAAGAATTTGCTGCTGCCGCTACTGGACGTTTTGGTTCTGGTTGGGCTTGGTTAATTGTTAATAACGGCGAACTAGAAATCACTAGTACTCCGAATCAAGATACACCAGTAATGGATGGTAAAACTCCAGTATTAGGTCTTGATGTATGGGAGCATGCTTACTACCTTAAATATCAAAATAAACGCCCAGACTATATTTCAGCATTTTGGAATGTAGTTAACTGGGAAGAAGTAACAAAACGTTACCAAGCTGCAAAATAATTAAACTAAAAATCCTTGGCTTATATAAAAGCCAAGGATTTTTTTGTCTTTGATGAATTAAATATAATCAGTTCTCCTGAATATCTCTCTTTTATTTGAAAATAATAAACTGTAGAAAGTTAAAGGAGACAGGAGATATGAAAAGACGTTTAAATATAATCCTAGGTGATATTGAAATAGATAAAGATTTAAAACTTTTGTTAACAATTGGTGGACTTTATGCTCTGGCCACTTTTCTCTCCAATACCTTTGTAAATATTTATTTGTGGAAACAATCTGGCGAATATATTGCTATTGCACAATATAATATTTCAGTTTTTATCATGCAGCCATTAACATTTATATTAGCAGGGCGATGGGCGAAGAAAGTTGACCGAGTAATTGTTTTACGTTTAGGAGTCATTTTTTTATCCCTTTTTTTTATGACTGTATTGATGGTGGGTGAAAATGCAGCAACATACAATATGTTGCTTGGTGCTTTACTTGGTATTGGTTATGGTTTCTACTGGCTTGCATTTAATGTCTTAACATTTGAGGTGACAGAGCCGGAAACAAGGGACTTCTTCAATGGTTTTTTAGGATTAATGCAATCGTTTGGAGGGATGGTAGGTCCAATATTAGCTGGTTTCATTATTTCAAGAATGGATGAATTTCAAGGTTATACCATTATTTTTACCATTTCTTTTGCTTTATTTGCTTTAGCGGTTGTTTGTACGATGTTTTTAAAACGAAGATCTGCTAAAGGGAATTTTTCTTTTAGAAGAATTATTGAGGAAAGAAAATATAACCCAGACTGGAAAAGAATCCTCTATGCTCATTTCTTTCAAGGCTTAAGAGAAGGCGTATTTTTATTTGTTATTTCCATTTGGGTTTTTATAACTACTCAAAGTGAGTTTGCGTTAGGTACATTCAATCTAATATTCTCAGGTTTTTCATTTGTGTTTTATTTTTTGGCATCGAAATTTATTAAACCAAGTAGGAGAAAGTGGGCAATCTTTGTTGGTGGTTTATCGCTGTACTTATCGGTTTATCTAATACTAATCCACATGAGTTATACAACACTTCTAATCTATGCAGCAATAATTGGTTTCTCCTATCCAATTCTCTTTGTTCCATATCTATCCTTAACATTCGACGTTATTGGTAAAGCGTGGAATGCTGCTGAAATGCGAATTGAATATATTGTTGTGAGGGAATTATTTGTTAATTTAGGTAGGGTATTTTCGATTGCGATATTTTTAGTAGCTGTTAGCTTGTTTGATGCAGAAACTGCTATTCCATACGTGTTAATGTTTATGGGTATAGGTCACTTTGTCATTTATTTTTTTATAAAGGATATAAAACTTCATGGAGTTATTTCTGAAGAAAGAATAGCCATGAAAAAGGAGCTTGTAGATAATAAAAAATAGATGGAAATTATCTATAGTAGCAACAAATGATAAATGATATAATTATGCAAGTGAATCAATTCCATAGTTACCTTATGCAGCAATTGTCATCCGGATAAAGTTTGGGGACGATCTATCCCAACTATATGCGGATGATAACTTTAAATGATAAGTATTATGAAATTGACTAAAGTTAAAGTATGTAATTTAAGGGGGAGAACGAAATGGGAAAGAAAAAAAAGAAAACATCGCAACTTCCCTTCCGTTTAAATATATTATTTTTATTTGTATTTGCATTATTTTCTTTATTGATTTTACAGCTTGGAGTAGTTCAAATATTGAATGGTGAAGAAGCACAAGAAGAGATTAACAGGACAGTTGATACTACCTCAAAGATATCGGTACCTAGAGGGAAGATGTATGATCGTTATGGTAGAATTGTCTTAGATAATATTCCTTTACGAGCAATCACCTACACACCACCTAAAGGTGGCGATAAAGCTGATGATCGCTTAGAAATTGCAAAGAATCTAGCTGAATTTATCGATATGGGAGAAAATTCAGATGATTTAAATGATATGGTTAATGAAAGAGACAGGAAAGAGTATTGGTACTTGTTTAATGAAAAAGAAGTTCAAGGACGGTTATCTGATGAAGAGTTAGAATTATCGAACGCTGAGCAGTATCAGGTAATGCTTGAGAAGATAACAGAGGATGATTTATCTGACATTGAGTGGTCAGATGATTTGTTAAATACAATAGTAATTAAAAAAGAGCTTGATAAGGCATATGAACTTTCTCCCCATGTAATTAAGAGTGGAGATGTAACAGAAGAGGAATATGCAAAGGTTTCTGAACATTTATACGAACTACCTGGTATTGATGCGTCCATAGATTGGAATCGCCATAAAGTTTACGGAAGTACATTCGACAGTTATATTGGAAAAATAACATCAAACTCAGAAGGAATTCCAAGTGAAAACACCGATTATTATTTAACTAGAGGATACAGTCGTAATGATCGTGTTGGTACCAGTGGTTTAGAACAGCAATACGAGAGTTTTCTTCGAGGCAGAAAAGAAGAGGTGCAATATACGACTGACAAATCAGGGAACGTTGTCGGTTCAGAGCCAGTTGTTGACGGCGAACGTGGGAATGATTTGGTATTAACTATTGACATGGAATTACAGCGAGATGTCGATAAAATAGTTCAAGAGGAATTGCAAAACGCGATAGAGAGTCATCCAGGAAATAGATATGTAGAAGACGCTTTAGTTGCTATGATGGATCCAAAGACAGGTGAAATCCTCGCTTTGTCAGGAGTTAGACATGATAAAGACACTGGTGAATATAAGGATAATTCATTTCGAGTTATCTATGATGCACATCGTCCCGGATCGTCCGTTAAGGGTGCGTCTGTGCTAGCGGGACTTGATTCTGGTGTTGTCTATTCTGGTGAAACTATTAATGATAAATGTGTGAAAATAGCGGCAACAGAGCCTAAATGTTCCTATACTACTCTTGGACCACTTAACGATATTGACGCCCTCAAGCGCTCATCCAACGTTTATATGTTTCATATTGCAATGAGAATTGGAGGAGGGAACTATCAATATGACAAACCCTTAAGTGGTAATTATGAAGAAGGATTTAGACAGATGCGAAACTATTACAGTCAATTTGGGTTAGGACAATCAACTGGGATAGATTTACCATATGAAGGAACTGGATTTAAAGGAAATATCGATGATAATACTGCAGGTAAGTTGATGGACTTTAACATTGGCCAATTTGACACATTTACAACACTGCAATTAGCCCAGTATGTTTCAACGATTGCAAATGATGGCTATCGCACTAGACCACACATAGTGAGCGAAGTAAGGGAGCCAGTAGCTGATAAAAATCAATTAGGTCCAGTAGCGAAGTCGTATAATACAGATGTGTTAAATAAAGTTGAGATGGATGACGACTACATTGACCGTGTTCAAGAGGGATTTAGACGAGTGATGCAAGAGTCTCGTGGTACAGCTGCTAATTACTTTGCTGATGCTTCCTATAGTCCTGCAGGGAAAACAGGTACTGCCGAGAATGAAATATATGTGGATGGCAAACTAGTTGCTCATGTAGAGAATCTAAGTTTAGTAGGCTATGCTCCTTATGAAGACCCAGAAGTAGCATTTGCTGTAATTGTTCCTAATAATGGGACGATGAGTGGAAGGTACCCAGTTAATCATAAAATTGGAAGAAGAATATTGGATAAGTACTTTGAACTAAAGGAAAACAGAATTGAAAATGGTGTTGAAGAAAATCTTCTTGAGGAATCAGACCGAAAAGATAGTGACGAAGAACAAGAGTGATAAGAATTGTACTTGCTAAACCCTTAGTAACTAATGTTACTAAGGGTTTTTTGTATGCTTAAAATGTAACCAATTGGTTCGGTTTTATAATTTTATCAGAAGAGACTTAATACTGCCCATTTAGACAATTTTTTATTCGAATTTACAAATTCTTTACGTTCTCTTAACAGTAAATTAAAACTAAGTAGTTATGATGTAATTGTAGCTTGATAGTAAAAGCTTTACATTTAAAACAAATAATTAGGGGGACTAAACAATGAAGAATTTGAAAGTATTCGTATTAGCAGGTCTATTTATTGTATCGATTGGATTACTTGTTGCTTGTGGAACAGAAGAGGCAACAGAAGAGAACGAGACAAATGATCAAAACTCAGATACCTCTGATAATACGGAGACGAACAACGAACTCTCCGGAGAAATAGCGATTGATGGTTCTTCAACTGTTCTGCCGATAATGGAATATTTAACTTATGAGTATAATCAAGTATTGCCTGAAGTTGAAACAGCACTTAATTCATCTGGTTCTGGTGGTGGATTTAAGAAGTCTACAGTAGGAGAAATTGACTTTAGTAATGCATCACGTCCAATTAAGGAAGAAGAACAAGCAATTGCTGAAGAAAATGGAATTGATCTTCACGAGCTTGAATTAGCCTATGATGGTTTATCTGTTGTAGTAAGTCAAGAAAATGATTTTATTGAAAACATTACAATTGATGAATTAAAACAGATTTTTTTAGCTGATAGTGGTAAAACGAAATGGTCTGAGGTTAACTCTGAATGGCCTGAAGAAGAAATCGTCATTTATAGCCCAGGTCATGATTCAGGTACATTTGATTACTTTAATGAAGTGATTTTAGAAGATAAACCAATGAGAGAAGGAGAAGGTGTAACACTCTCAGAGGATGACAACACATTGGTAACAGGTATTACAAGTGATCCATATGCTATCGGATTTTTCGGTTATGCTTACTATATTGCGAACCAAGATTCGCTAAAAGTACTAGGAATCGACAATGGTGATGGAAATCCAGTAAAACCAAATGGGGAAACAATTCAAGATGGTTCATACTCACCACTTTCTAGACCGTTGTTCACATATGTTAATGTTGACTATTTGAAGGAAAAACCTCAAGTTCTTGACTTTGCAATCTATGCTCTAGAAAACGCGGGTGCAGCTGCTGAACAAGTAGGATATGTTGCATTGCCAGACGAGAAGTATCAAGAGCAAAAAGATGAAATAAACGAACTAGCAGTTGAGTAGCTATTAGCAAAATTTAACTTAGGAGAATGGATCAACTATTAGGGTTGATCCAACTCCAGTTTACGGAAGAGGGGTCATTTTGTGAATACACATCAGGAGCATAAGTATTCTGTTCAAGAAATGATAAGCGATAAAAAAAGTAAAAAAAATCTATTTAATGTTACGGAAAAAATTGTACCGTTGTTTTTATTGCTCTGTGCTGTCATTTCTGTCCTTACTACAGCTGGAATATTATTTACGCTGTTAAGAGAATCAATCACCTTTTTCTCAGAGGTATCATTAGCAGAATTTTATTTAGGAACACAGTGGTCCCCTTGGTCCGGAAAGTTTGGCGTATTTCCACTGATTACAGGAACTTTATTAATAACTGCAATTGCGACTTGTGTTGCATTACCAATAGGAATAGCATCTGCAATATATCTTAGCGAATATGCAAGTAATCGTTCTAGAAAGATCATCAAACCAATTTTAGAAATTTTAGCCGGAATTCCTACTGTTGTTTATGGTTTCTTCGCACTAACTTTTGTAACACCTATTTTGCAAAGTGTTTTTCCAGAACTAAAGATTTTTAATGCTTTAAGTGCAGGTATAGTTGTAGGCATCATGATAACGCCAATGATTGCTTCACTTTCTGAAGACGCGATGAATTCAGTGCCGAACAGGTTACGTGAAGGTGCTATGGCTCTTGGTTCAACTAAATTGGAAGTCACCATAAAGGTGATTATTCCGGCAGCTTTATCAGGGATTATCGCATCAATTGTTTTGGCTGTTTCTAGAGCGCTGGGTGAAACAATGATTGTTACAATTGCAGCTGGTGCTACCCCGAATTTAACGTTTGATCCAATGCAATCCATTCAAACGCTAACGGCTTTCATCGTACAAGGAGCAACTGGGGATACTTCATATGGGTCAAATATTTATTTTAGTATTTATGCAGTTGGTATTACGTTATTTGTATTTACTTTCGCAATGAACTTATTTGCTCAATATATATCCCGTAAGTTTAGGGAGGATTACTAATGAGTCGTATGAGAAGAAGAATAATTTTAAATCAAACTTTTAAATATGTTTTTATTTTTGCTATGTCCCTAGCTTTAATTGCACTATCGGTTTTAATATATCGTATATTAAGCCAAGGATTAGGTCATTTAAATATAGATTTTTTAAGACAATATCCAGCACCATATCCTGATAAAGCAGGATTGTTTGCAGGAATTATGGGGTCTTTATATCTCATGCTCTTAATTGCACCGATTTCCATTACTATTGGTGTTTCTACAGCATTGTATCTAGAAGAATATGCAGCTAAAAATAAATTCACAAGGTTTATTCAAACTAATGTTCAAAACTTAGCTGGTGTGCCGTCAATTGTTTTTGGTTTATTAGGTTTAACATTTTTTGTTTATCTCTTTAGCTTTGGATATACGTTAATTGCAGGAGCCTTAACGATGAGTTTGCTGATCCTACCTGTCATTGTTGTCGCATCACAAGAGGCTATTCGGTTTGTACCAAACGAAATTAGACAGGCTTCCATTGCAATGGGTGCAACAAAGTGGCAGACGATTTGGCGAATCGTATTGCCAGCAGCTATCCCTGGAATTTTAACAGGTTCGATATTAGCATTGTCACGTGCGATCGGTGAAACAGCTCCGCTCATCATTGTTGGTGCTGCAGCTGCTATTTACACAATACCTGATTCGTTAACATCCAAATATACAGCCATGCCTATTCAAATTTATAACTGGACATCTAGACCGCAAGAAGAGTGGCAATATATAGCGGGAGCAGGAATTATTGTATTATTAGTTATTTTATTACTAATGAACTCGATTGCTATTTGGATTAGAAATAAATTTCAAAGTAGATATTAATAGAAAGTGGGAATCGAAATGTCAGTTGCTATGATAGATGAAAAAGTTGAAGGTGAAATAGTTGAAAAAAATTCAAGTATTTTTAAAATTGAGGACTTTAATTTGTGGTATGGAACCAATCAAGCAATATATGGAGTGAACTTATCCATTCCACAAAATAAAATTACAGCTGTCATAGGTCCCTCTGGATGTGGAAAGTCAACACTTTTAAAAACATTGAACAGGATGAATGATATGATTCCTGGTGTCAGGACTTCGGGTCAAGTAATGTATAATAATCAAGACATTTTTAGAAATAAACAGATGGTAGAAGAACTGCGTACACAAGTTGGAATGGTCTTTCAAAAACCTAATCCATTTCCAAAATCAATCTATGATAATGTTGCTTATGGGCCAAGAATTCATGGTATTAAGAAGAAAAAAGTTTTAGATGAAATTGTTGAGAATAGCTTGAAAGGTGCAGCAATCTGGGATGAGGTCAAAGACCGATTAAATCAAAATGCATTTAGTTTGTCTGGTGGTCAACAACAACGAGTGTGTATTGCTAGATGCTTAGCAATTGAACCAGATGTAATTTTAATGGATGAACCAACTTCTGCCTTAGATCCAATATCAACGTCAAAAATCGAAGAATTAATTAAAGAATTAAAGAATAATTATACAATTGTGATTGTTACTCATAACATGCAACAAGCAGCTAGAATTTCTGATAAGACTGCCTTTATGTTAAATGGTGAATTAGTTGAATTTACAGATACTGATAGATTATTTTCAAATCCAAAGGACAAAAGAACTGAGGATTATATAACTGGTCGCTTTGGTTAACTATAGAAAAGGGGTATGTAGATGGTTGCTAGAGAACAATTTCAAATAGAATTGGATGAAATAAAGAAAATGGTTATTGAATTGGCACATGGTGCTGAAAAATTATTAACTGAAGCCGTGAATGCCCTATATAATTCAGATATAGAATTGGCAAAACAAGTAATTGCTTATGATAAGCAATTAGATAAAAAGGATTTTGAGATTAATGAAACTGCAGTTTTACTAATTGCCAAACAACAGCCCGTTGCTTCAGACTTAAGAAGACTTATTGTTGCAATTCGGATTTCTTCTGATTTAGAACGGATGGCGGATAATGCTAAAAACATTGCGAAGTCTACGATTCATTTAGGTGAGGACCATGGCATAAAGATTCATAATGAACTAAAAGATATGAGGGATGTCGCATTAAAAATGATTGATTTATCGATAAAAGCTTATGAAAATGAAGACATTACCTTAGCAAAAAAATTAGCTCAATTAGATGACTTAGTGGATGGAATGTACTCAAAAATATTAACTGAGTTGTTGGAAGAAACTGCTACTAATCCGCAAAAAATTCAACATATTATGCAAATGGCTTTTAGTGGCAGATATATTGAACGCTTCGGTGACCACGCTACTAACATCGGTGAGAATATCATGTATCTCGTTAAAGGTGAATCATTCGATTTAAATTAAGAATTGGCCACAAAAGATAAAACTCCTTTTGTGGCCAATTCTATAGATTTTTACTGCTTTGTAATGGTATCTGCAATTTCCTTTTCGCTCATACTATAATTTAGTTCGAATTCTCCAATTTGGATCTTTGTACTGTAGTCGTTCTCAACGAGCATTGTTCGAAAATCTCCCTCATCTTCAATTAGTTGCAGGGAAGATAATTCCTCAATAATAGAGTCTAGACCCATACCCGATTCAATTACTAGTAAATGAGTAATATTCTCGGACGATGGTTTTTCTATTTCTTTTGTTTCTTGCTCTTGAACAGATTCGTCTATAGCAGTAGTTGTTTGGTCTTGTTCAACTTGTTTACCGGCGGATGAGGGTGGCTTTAAATCAACATAGTACCCTGCACCTTCAAGTTCTGTTATCATTTCTTCAGTGGATATTTCTACTACTTCGGTTTGGTTATCTAATGTATAATAGGTTAAAGACAGGAGAATAGTAGCGAATAGTAAACCTATGGAAAAAGCTCGTATTGTTTGTTTCATGGTAACTCCTCTATTTCTGTATTGAGAATTGTTTAATAACAGACTGAACATCATACTCACTTAAGCTAGTTTCTTTTGCGATTGTCTGGACATCCAAGCCTTGGTTGTGTAAATGTTGAATTTTTCTAAGTAGCGGTGTTTGATTGCTAGTTTTTTCAAACGAACCCAAATCTCCTAGGTCGTTTGTTAATAATTCTTCTTCTAGGATTTTTAGCTTTTTCTTCATTTGATACGTTTCCTGCATTGTCGAAATAGAAAATTGCTCAATCTGATTTTCTATTTGTTTAAATCGATCAGTCAGGAAGAACGATAAGATAAATAAAAGTATCGCAATAGTAATTATAGTTATAATAACGTAGATCACATATTTCCCTCCATTTGGTTTTACAATATTAGTTATATCATAGTTAATGATACCTGAAAACAATTGAGTGAAAAACTTGTAATTATTTGTTAAGTTAGTCAATTTCATAATACTGATTTTGTCATCCGCATATCGTTGGGATAAAGCGTTCCAAACTATTGGTGAAGATCAATAGCGGCATAAGGTAATCATGAAATTGATTTAAGTATTAAAAGACTGCTTGAAATTAATAAGTTTTTTTGATATTATTATTGAGTCTGAAAAATGATAACAATAAACGTAGTTATTATTGATAAAGGTTTGGAGGGATAACAAATGCGCGTAAATATCACATTAGCTTGTACTGAAACAGGTGACCGTAATTATATTACAACTAAAAATAAACGTAAACATCCAGAGCGTTTAGAGCTTAAGAAATACAGCCCACGTTTGAAAAAGCAAACTTTACATCGCGAGACTAAGTAAGATAGTTTAGTTTTTTAAACTATCTGCTAGAGTTTTGCTAAACAAAAACTCTTACCTGAAAATGGTAAGAGTTTTTATTATATTTGTTATATTTTCGTTTGTTTGTTAATTTTTAAATTTGATGAGGTGTAAACTTGAATAAGTCAGAATTAAGAAAACAAACTTTAGAAATGCTGAAGTCAACTTCTAGTATCGATAAACAGAATGTCGAACTTGAAATGAAGGAGCATATACTACAATCAAACTGGTGGAAAAATGCCAAGTCTATAGGGATAACTATGTCAAAGAGCCATGAATGGGATACAACTGGAATTATTGAAGCAGGCTGGTTACAGGGGAAGAAAATGTGTGTACCCAAATGTTACCCTGAAATTTCTCAATTGGAGTTTTATCAACTAAATACATACGATCAGTTAGAATCTGTTTATTACAATTTGTTAGAACCTAAACCAGAACAATCTGTGAAAATTCAAAAATGTGAGTTAGATATGATTATTGTCCCTGGACTTTTATTTGACGCTAAAGGATTTAGGTTAGGGTATGGTGGAGGATATTATGATCGTTATCTTGAAAATTATAATGGGATAACTGCTTCTTTCGTTAGTAATCAACAAATCACATCAGTAATCCCTACGAATTCTTATGATATTCCTGTAAAACATATCGTTACTGAAACAGGAATATTGTTTTAGTAGTTTAGTCAATTCATAATACTTATTTTTTGGAAGTTGTCTTCGATCAATTCCCCCAATCTTTTGAGCATATTTTAAGGAAAGTGTAGCAAACTAAAAGTATGATTTAGAAGAAAGGTAGAAAGGGTGAAGAGACTTGAGGTTTTTTCTCTTTTTAAGTGTTTTATTTATAGGTGTAAATGTGATTTTTAAATCGAGATATAAGATTATTAATACATTGTTGGCAATTAAAATGTTAAGAAAACTTATTGTTAGCGTGACAATGAATATGCCGTATATCAGGGAAAAAATAATGCCAAGTATTTTAGGACGTTCGGCTTCATAAGCCGGACGTTTATTTTTTGGGAAATAATGTATGTACTATTGATCTCAAATGTAAAGTTCCAACACTTACGCTTTACTTATACTGACGAAAGTATTATTGATAGAAAATTAGCTATGCAAAAAACAATGATCATGGGATTGGTTTAGAGTGATATGATAATGGTAAGGAGGGGGAGTACATGTTCATTAAAGAGAGATATTTCTTCTTTCGTTTGGCCTATCAATTGACGAACAACCATCGTTTTACAATTTTACATATCGATAAGGTAAGCAAGGAAATTTGGTTAGAAAAGAAGATTAAAAACACAAGTCATGTTATACGTTTAGTTCATCAAAGTTTTGACTGGGGAAACCAACTGAAAAAAGATGTAGCTGATGTTAATAATCGAGTTAAAAAAATGAAGAATTTCTTAATTGGTAGAAAGATACATGTACATAATGTGTATATTGCTACTTTTCCGCCTGTCGATCAATGGGAAACATTGAAAAATACAATCCAAGTAAAAGATAGAAAGAAGATAGAATTGACTGTTTATTATTTGGATAGTCAGTCAATCGAGCAGGAGAAAAACCGGCTATACCAGGATTTGTTTTTGCCAAGTTTCGATATTTCATTTCCAGAATCAGTGATGGAAATGGAACAAGTCACGGATTACTTTGAAAAAAGATTATCTAAGACTCACCAGACAAAAAAGCAAGAATCTGATCAATTATTCAATAATGGCAAGCCTTTCTTCACTTATCTATTGTTAATGATAAATGTTTTAGCATTTATATTTATTGAAATGAACGGTTCTAGTACGTCAGTGTCCACACTTATTAAATTTGGAGCGAAGTATAATATAGGTATTGTCAATGGGGAGTGGTGGATGATAATCTCTTCCATGTTTCTTCATATTGGATTTTTACATTTATTTATGAACATGTTGGCTTTATACTATGTCGGATCGGCAGTTGAACGGATTTATGGAAATAGTCGCTTTATCATCATTTATTTTTTTGCTGGCATCATCGGAGGAGTAGCAAGTTTTGCATTCAATACTCAAATTGCAGCAGGAGCATCAGGTGCTATCTTCGGTCTTTTGGGCTCTTTGTTATTTTTTGGTGTTAATTATAAAAGATTTTTTTTCAAACGATGGGTTGGAATTTACTGGTTGTTATAGGATTAAATATTGCTTTTGGACTTTCTGTGCCACAGATTGATAACGGAGCCCATTTAGGTGGCTTAGTTGGGGGTTTTATTGCATCTGCAATAGTCTTTTTTCCTAGAAAGAAAAAAAAGCTATTACAAGCTACATCAGTGATCGTCTATATAACTATTTTAATACTCTTAGTATATGTTGGATTGTTTAATACATCTAACCATTCTGATGAAGCAATCAAATTACAAATTAGTCATGAAAGGCTGCAAGAAGAAAAATAAAAAGAAGTTATCAAAATTACTGCAGAAGAGATGGAAACTTCACTTCTCAAGATATAAGGGCTAAATTATTGTATTATGGATTAGTAGCTTTAATTAACTTAAATAACAGTGTTAAAATAATAGAAGAAGGCCTTGAAATAGCGCCAATTGGAAATGGTCTTCATAGAAGCGCATTTCCAATTGGCGCTATTACTGGAAAAGAAGGCTCTCAGAAAAAGTAAGGGGTAATGCGAGAATGGCTTGTGAGTTCAATCCAGATAACGAAAAACTTCTCCTGTTTATATCAAAGATTATCTCTAGAAGAATAATACTGAATTAATTGCTGCTTTTCACCATCTTGGTCTTGATACAATACCATTAGATGGTCTCCTTGTTTTGAAAATAAAATTAATGGCACAAAGCTTTTGACTGGTTGTTCATTTCTAGAAATGTTTAAAATATAGTTTTTATAAAGACCTTCCCATAGCTGGCCAATTACTATTTGTGTTCTTTCTTGGGTTAAGGTTGGTATCGGCTTGGATTGATATACGTGTAAGTTTGTTAGTGGTTCAAAATTATATTTAGCCTGCGGAATGTCAAAGTAGTTAATAAGCTGTTTCCAGTGATATCTGAGTTGCTGGTTTGTTGCATGATCTAAAGTCTTTTTCCATTCTTCTTGGTTTGAGTTTAGCGGATGATCAAATGATTCTAAAGCACTGTGCGGGGAATCAATCACATACAATTCATCATAAGACATAGAGTGAATACTTTTTATTTCATCGTCTGCGTAATGAATTTCACCATGATGAAATGATATTGCTTGGAAGTGACTACTGTCTTCTCCATGAATCAATGATTCTAATTGAATGTTTTGTTCATTCTCTTTCCATTTACTTAATATCCCCTTCAATCGACCATCAGAATATAACAAAGACACATCTTGACGCAGGTATATCGGTTTATCTAACTCTGAAGAAGCTGTCCACTTCACATCATATTTATCCTTTCCAGTTTCAGAAAGTAATCGTAAGGCGGTGCCAAAGGAAGTGAAATCAACATCTTCATCAATTGGAAAGTGTTTGATAACAGGCACTTCCTTATTATTTAAAATTGATAACGCAACTAGTAAAGAGCAAACTATAATAGATAACGTTATGACAACTGATTTTTTCTTCATTTATTTTTAACCCCTTTTATAAATTTGCGACAACAATATGAAGAATTATTTAATAAAAGTCTATAATAAATTATATATGTTGCTTGTCTCATATATATGAAAGTGATATATAATTTGGCAACGGAAGTAATATGAATGTAAATGTGGATTTCAGCACACCCTACTATTATAAGTATTTAGTATAGGGTGAGAGCATGGAAAATAAATCAAAACCTGTATATAGGAATTATCAACAGAATATTGACTATATGCGGGAACGTTTAGGTGTAGATAAAAGTTTTGATGTCATTCAATTAGATCTAGAATATGCAGATCGAAAAATGGCTTTATTTTTAATTGATGGCTTCGTGAAAGACGATATTTTGCATCTACTAATGAAATTTTTAGCGAAGATAGAGCCAGGTGAATTAGAACCAGATCCATTAGAAAAGATGCTTAAAACATATTTACCGTATGTAGAACTTGATAAAGTCGATGACTTAGATGTTGCAACAGATACTGTATTAGCAGGTCCAACAGCACTTGTAATCGAGGGTGTCGATCAAATTATTATGATTGATGCTAGAACCTATCCTGCTAGAAGTCCACAAGAGCCTGATTTGGAACGAGTTGTCCGTGGCTCAAGGGATGGTTTTGTTGAAACTATCGTATTTAATACGGCCTTAACTAGGCGAAGAGTTAGAGACCGATCGCTTCGAATGGAGTACCAAAGTGTTGGAAGAAGGTCAAAAACAGATACTTGTATCTGCTATCTGGAGGATATTGCTGACCCGGAGAAGGTGAAATTGCTTAAAAAACATTTAAAGAGCATCGATACAGATGGGTTACCAATGGCAGAAAAAACTATCGAAGAGTTTCTTGGTGGTCGGCACTGGAATCCGTACCCAACTATCCGCTATACTGAAAGACCAGATACAGCTGCTGCACATCTGTTTGAAGGTCATATTATAATTATTATTGATGGGTCACCGAGTGTTATGATTACACCTGCAACATTTTGGCACCATCTCCAGCACGCGGAAGAATATAGACAGAAACCATTAGTTGGAGCCTATTTAAGATTTGTTCGTTATATTGCCGTTATAGCTTCAATCTTTATATTACCTCTCTACTATTTATTTTCTGTTAATCCTGAGCTTCTACCAAGTGCACTCGATTATATTGGACCAAGTGAATTTGGAGTAATCCCATTACTAGCACAGTTTTTAATTGCTGAAATAGGGATAGATATGTTGCGGTTGGCAACGATTCACACTCCAACCGCTTTAGCAACAGCGCTTGGTCTTGTAGCTGCAATTCTCATTGGACAGGTTGCGGTAGAAGTTGGGTTATTTTCTAACGAAGTTGTTCTATACTTAGCTCTTGCGGCAATTGGAACATTTGCAACCCCAAGCTATGAGCTGAGTTTAGCGAATAGGATGATTAGAATGTTACTGTTACTTGCTACAGCAAGTTTTGGAGTAGAAGGATACGTTGTAGGGGTTACAGCTTGGATTCTTTATTTGATGAGAATGAAAACATTTCAAACAGGCTACCTATGGCCATTTATACCATTTTCACCTAAAGCTTTTATAGATGTATTAATTAGAACGCCGATTCCGCTAAAAAGAAGAAGGCCAACATTTTTAAATCCTCAAGATCCAGATCGTTAAACGACCTGGATCTTTTGTTGTCTAGGAAATTACACTAGTGTTGCATTAAAAATATTTATTAAAGTCAAGAGTTTATTATATTCAATTTAAATATTATTTTAATATTCAGTTTTTATCTTTTGAGAGAAAAATAGAAAAAAGAACAATGGGGTCTAAGAA
>NZ_JAIZAP010000010.1 GCF_020404745.1 Aquibacillus saliphilus | reverse complement strand
ATAAATCCGGGGTGAGCGCGCATTCCAGGACGGCGAGTGAGAATAAATCCGGGATGAGTGCGCATTCCGGGACGCTGAGTGAGAATAAATCCGGGGTGAGTGCGCATTCGGGACGCTGAGTGAGAATAAACCCGGGGTGAGCGCGCATTCCAGGACGGCGAGTGAGAATAAATCCAGGTTGAGTGCGCATTCCGGGAAGATGAGTGAGAATAAATCCAGTGTGAGTGCGCATTCTATTGATTTTGTGCATTGACATGTATTTTCATGTTATCCATTGTTTGCTAGAGGTTTGAGACCAAAAACGCCACTGCCAAACACATTAATTATAGCTAAAACAGTCCTTTAAAAAGAGAAGTAACAACATACCCTTATCCCAACTATTATAGAAATATAAACTTATATTTAGGGGGAATGATTATGGTTGCAATCACCGGGGATGAATATATTAAAAGAATTGACCAGTTAAATGCATCTATTTGGATAAATGGTCAGTCATTAGAAGGTAGCATCTCTAAACATCCTGCCTTTAGCGGAGCACTACACAGTCAAGCAGCGTTATACGACTTGCAATACGATCAAGATAAGATAAATACCATGACGTACAAGTCTCCCTCAACGGGAAATCTAGTTGGAACTTCTTTTATGCCGCCAAAAACAAAACAAGATCTAATAAAAAGACGGAAAATGATTCAATCCTGGGCAAAATATAATGGTGGAATGATGGGAAGAAGCCCTGACTATATGAACACAGTGTTAATGGCATTTGCATCTTCAGCTGAAGTACTCCGAGGTAAAGAAAATTGCTATCCAGATAACTTGAAACGTTTTTATGAAGAAGCAAGAGAAAAAGATCTTTCTTTCACCCACACGTTCATAAATCCGCAGGTGAATCGATCCCAGTTGTACTTTGAAGATTCCGACGAGCCAATTGCAGCTAAAATTGTTAAAGTAACCGATGATGGATTAATCATCAAGGGAGCTCGTTTGCTTGCAACCCAGGGTGGCATGACTGATGAAATGATAGTATTTTCCCCTGGTGGGATTAGAGATCAATCCCACGCTTTTGCTTTTTCTATCCCCAGTAATACCAAGGGGTTAAAGTTTATCTGTCGAGAATCATTTGTCTATGGAGATTCTACTTTTAATTATCCTTTAAGCTCGAGGTTTGAAGAAATGGATTCTATTGTTGTCTTTGATGACGTATTAGTCCCTTTTGAACGGGTATTTTTCCATAGCAACTTAGAGGTTGCAAATAATTATAAAAATTGGAGTGGCTTCCTACCCTTTACGTTACACCAAGTCGTGTCTAGGCAGGTAATTAAAGCAGAATTTGTACTTGGCGTTGCACAATCCATTGTAGATACCATTAATAGTGGAGAGTACCAGCATGTTCAAGCAAAAATAGCAGAGATTATCATATCCTTAGAAACAATGAAGGCGTTGTTATCCAAAGCTGAAATGGATGCACAAGTGGATGAGTCTGGGTTAATGAGACCAAACCAAACATCATTATTTGTAGCAGCAAATACGTTCCCAAACATTTATTCAAGAATGATCGAGATTATACAACTTCTAGGAACAAGTGGGTTAATTTCAATTCCAACAGAAAAAGAATTTCATTCTGAAAATAACAATGATTTAAATTTATACCTACAAGGAGCATCTAAGCATGCAGTAGATAGAGTAAGATTATTCCGATTAGCATGGGATTTGTCTATGAGCGCATTTGGCACTCGTCAAACCCAATATGAACGATATTTTTTCGGTGATCCAATCCGTCTTTCTACCGAGTTATACCATGGCTATAACAAACAGGAATCCGTTAAATGGATACAAGAATTTATATAATGACTATCAAGGTTGTTACATGTATTCATTAGTAGTCATTTCTCTTTCTTCTATTTTTAGATTCCTTAATTGTTTCTCAAACGGAAAAGGAGAAGTAAAAAAACACTTCTCCTTTTCAATCATAATTAAATTTCATTGGTGCAGCTAAAATTCTTTTATATTGCTTCTTTTTCTTTGAAAGGTCTCCGCTTTGAATAAATAAAAGCGAGAATGCTTCCCACAAAAAAAATCCAACCTCCAACTGTTAAGCTCAATAATACAATTTCTTTTAAAAACTCGTTGTCTACAATGTTTTGCAGATAATAGGATAAGATTGTAAAAAACAATGAGGCCATAATATAAATTAATGACCTTTTCCTTCTGTACGTAAATTGGGTCTTCTTTATATATAAACAGTAATTAAAATAATTTCGAATTCCTTCTTCAATCTGCTTTTCTCTTTCAGGATCTTTCTCCTGATTCTTTATATTAAAACGCAAAATTATATCTTTGCTTGAAGTAATATCAAATGAACATTCCTCTAAGAAAGATTTCAAACTAGAATCTAAATCACGAATGTTATAAACTGAGGAATCCCAACTGTTGAATATATCATCATAATTATTTAGGGCAATTTCAATAATATATTTACCCGTCTCAGAATCGTAGGTGTAAAATTGATCTAAAAAAGTACTTTTCATACTCAACCCCCCTCTTTTAATGTTAACGAATAATTGTAATAACACCACTACATAAGCTAACTGGTTAGAGGAGCTTTTATTAAATGCACACTACTAGCTAGATAAGAGCTGCTACTCCCATCCCTCTTCTACCTACATTGTTTCCCGTTACTGAGATAAAAAAACTGCGATAAGAAGCATAAAAAAAGGGAATAGTCTGGACTAATCCCTCTACTTTTTATATAAATAATAACAAACTCAATGCCATAAGAGCCATACCACCAATTAAGCCATAAATAGAGATATGTGCCTCATCATACTTTTTAGCTGCTGGTAGTAGTTCATCCAACGATATAAACACCATTATCCCGGCTACACCCGCAAAAATCATACCGAACATAATGTCGTTTAAAAATGGTAATAAGAAAAAATATGCTGCGATAGCCCCAACTGGTTCTGATAATCCAGACAAAAAAGATAATTTAAATGCTTTTTTCTTATCACCTGTCGCGAAATAAATTGGAACAGAAACTGCAATTCCTTCTGGAATGTTGTGAATCGCAATCGCAACAGCAATAGCAATTCCCAGTGCCGGATCTTGCAGCGCTGAGGTGAAGGTTGCTATTCCCTCTGGAAAATTGTGAATCGCAATTGCTAATGCTGTAAATGTACCCATTTTTAATAAATCAGGATCTTTAATGTGTTTTTCTGGCTCTTTCATATCCTCGACTTTCTTCAACTCATGTGGGTTCCCTTGTTTAGGAATAAACCGATCAATAATCGCGATTAGTATCATTCCCCCAAAGAATCCAACCACAGTCAACCATTGGCCAAGTCCATTTCCAACTGCCCCAACCAGTGAATCTTGTGCCTTAACGAAAATTTCCACCATAGATACATAGATCATCACACCAGCTGAAAACCCTAACGCTAAAGATAAAAACTTCGTATTTGTTGAAGATGTGAAAAAAGCCAACACGCTCCCAACACCTGTGGCTAGACCTGCCATTAATGTCAACGCAAAGGCAAATAGTAAATTTTCATCCATTATTCCTCACCCCTTTAAAAAATATCTCCACAAACCTTCATTTCTTTTTGAAGAAAGTTGTTTGGATAATCAGACTATCGTTGCTGTTTTTTTATGAAACTTTTATTTACTTGGAATTAATTATATGCACGCAATTAAAAATGTTTCCTTCAGTAAACATTTTAACCCTAGAGAAACTTATAAGTCAACTTTTATATGATTACGAAACTAACTTTGCTCTATAGAACAGTCCTATCTGTAGAAATAACCCCAACGTCATAGTGTGTTCACAAATGAGCAGTTTTAAGTGATTTAAATCACTTTTGTAAACGCTACCAAACATTATTCTAATACTGAGAAGAAAAGGTAAATAAAGTAAATTAAGAGTCATTCTAAACCTTATCTTTTCACTGAATTTACCATTTTATTTAAAAATAATAATGAGGTGATCTAATTGTATGAAATGAAAGGTTTTCGAGTGGCATTAATGTTTGGGGTTCTATTAATAATCTTATCCGCTTGTGCAAATAAGAATGACAGTAGTCCAGACCAGAATGAAAATGATAACTTAGTTCAAGCAGAGGAATCAGAAAGTGAAGTGATTAAGCCGCACCAAGGTGTAAACCAGGAGCCAGTACCGCTTCAAATCGAACGGGATGGAAATGATGTATATGTTGAAATGACTTCACAGATTACTGATATTGAAATAGAAAATGGTAAACCGTATAAAGCCTGGACATTTAACGGAGAAGCTCCAGGGCCGCTTGTTGTTGTTAATGAGGGTGACACGATTCATTTCACATTAAAAAATATAGACCCTTCCATTCCACATAGCATGGATTTTCACGCGGTCCACGCAGCACCAAATGAAAAATTTGCGGATGTAATGCCTAATGAAGAAGACACATTCACCTATCAAGCAACATATCCCGGTGTATTTATGTATCACTGTGGGACCGCACCGGTACTAAGTCATATAGCTAACGGGATGCATGGAACGATTATCGTAAAGCCGTCTGATGGATATCCTACCGATGACGAAGTTGACCGAGAGTATGTAATCATCCAAAACGAATGGTACAAATATAATGATTTAGACGATATGACAAATGGAGAACCATCACAAGTAGTATTTTCAACGAAAGCTCTAGAAGAGGGCCAACCTAATACGAACGGCGTCTTAAATAGTTTAAGAGACGAACCACTTTTAGCAAAAGTTGGGGATAAAATCAGACTTTATGTTAACAATGTCGGGCCAAATGAAGTTAGTTCATTCCATGTTGTTGGAACTATATTTGATGATGTCTATGTTGACGGCAACCCCGCTAATAATATGAAAGGGTTACAAACCGTAATGTTACCTGCTAGTGGCGGTGCTGTTGTTGAATTCACTGTTAAAGAAGAAGGTATGTACACGATGGTAACCCATCAATTCAATCACGTACAAAAAGGGGCAGCGGGATTTATTAAAGTTACAGCTGATGGAAATGATAATGATTTAGAGGCAAGCGGACACTAGAAACAGTTCTTACCAACTAATCCCATGTATATTTTCGGCTGATTTTTAAGATGCTAGAGTATATAGAATATATATTGAAACAAGGTGGGATCAAGTGGATACAAATTCCGAAGATGTGTTTAATTATTATGATGAATCAATTTTAGATTACAAAGAAGGTAGCTCTAGGTTTAAACAAAAATTACCTGAGATGACAAAAGGATATTTTGACTTCACCGAAGCTTGTTTTGAGGAAGGTTCGATTGCTAAGAAAGAGAAGCAATTAATAGCACTAGGCATTAGTATTTATGCACAGGATGAGTATTGCATTATGTATCATACAAAAGGAGCAATTGAACACGGTGCTTCTGAAGATGAATTTATGGAAACAATCGCAGTAAGTGCAGCACTAGGTGGCGGGGCAGCTTTTTCTCAAGGGGTAACGTTGGCGATGGATTCCTTCGATTATTTTTCAAGTGTGAAACAATAACATCTACTTTTGATCAAAAAGAAGCGATTTATCATTATCGCTTCTTTTTTGTGCACAATTTTTTATTTATTAAAGGACTTAACTGTTCCTCAATATTTTTTAATACTAGATTAATTTCTTTTTCGTGTGCTCTTTTTTAAAAATAATCCAAATATCCGAGAATACTAATAGATCTGTACTACTGTTTCGCGTTCATTTACATATCATATGGGAGTATAACGAACTATTATCAAGCTATCTTATACAGAATCAGTTTATACTCGATATAAAGGAAAATTTGGAAGTTTCAGTTCTTATTTGTAATTTTTTAAAAATTTCAATACTTGTAAATATTTGCAATAATAGTAGTGGAGCGATAAAAATAGAGGGGGCAAATGGAATGAACAAGAAATTTCTAGGTATGATGGCATTAATGTTTGCAATTTCACTGCTAGTTGCGTGTGGTTCAGAATCATCTGGGGATAGCTCTGGAGAAGATATGGAAACATACACCGTCGCAACGGATGCAAATTTCCAACCATTTGAATATAAGAATCCAGATACAGGAGAGATGGAAGGCTTTGATATCGAACTCATTGAAGCGATTGCCGATGAAGCTGGATTTAACGTAGAATTTAAAACGATGGACTTCGATGGACTAATTGCATCGATGCAATCCGGAAAATTCCCACTTGCTCTTGCAGGTATTTCCATTACAGAGGAACGTAAAGAAACCATTGCTTTCTCGGATTCATACTATGACTCAGGTCTAATTTTGGCAGTACCTGAGGAATCAGATATCCAGTCAATTGATGATGTTGCAGGCCTTGAAGTAGGTGCACGTCAAGGATCAACTAGTGAGGCTTATCTTCTTGAAAGTACTGACGCCGAAGTGACTGCTTATCCGGAAATCGTTACCGCTTATATGAACCTTGAAAGAGACAGACTCGATGCCGTACTTTATGATTTGCCAAATGTGAAATATTATATAAAAGAAAATGCACAAGACACACTAAAAACAGTTGGTGATGTACTAGAAGGTCAACCATATGGAATTGCATTTCCAAAAGACTCTGACTTAGTAGAAACTGTTAACGAGGGATTAGCAACAATTAAAGAAAATGGTACTTATGATGAAATATACAAAAAATGGTTTGGTACAGAACCTCCTCAGTAATAGTATTCAATTTTCATCTAAAATAAAACACATAACTTATCAGCGTAACAAGCTTTTACCTTGTTACGCTGTTTTTAAAGAACGTAGTAACAAAAATGTTCTCTAAAGAAAGCCATCGTCAAATTTTATAATTCATGAAAAACACTTTTACATTTCTAGTATCATTTTGTTTTTCTCATAATTAAATGACTTACAACTTAGCTTTTTTTAATTGAAGGAGAGGTTTATTCATGCTAGACACAATTTTAGAATCACCCTATATAGACTCATTACCTTTTCTATTTGATGGATTGAAGATGACTGTATTAATTACATTCTCAGGTCTCTTTTTTGGTTTCATATTAGGTGCAATTGTTGGTATTGCACGACTGTCAAAAAGTAAATTTATCCGTAGTATATCGATCGTTTATATTGAAATTGTTAGAGGAACACCAATCCTAGTCCAAGTATTGTTTATTTATTACGGGTTAACAGAGGATTTAATTGGTATTAGTATTAATGAGCTCACAGCAGCAATTGTTGCGATTACAATTAATGCAGCAGCTTATATTGCAGAGATTGTCCGAGGTGCTGTCTACTCAATCGAGAAAGGGCAAAGTGAAGCCGGTCGTTCATTAGGTCTTACCGAAAATGATACGATGCGGTATATCATCTGGCCCCAGGCTTTCAAACGAATGATTCCACCGCTTGGAAATCAATTTGTTATTAGCTTAAAGGATACATCACTCTTCTCTGTTATCGCAGTTGGGGAACTGCTTTATATGGGGAAACAATACTATAATGTTACCTACGAAATATTTGAAACGCTATTGATGGTTTGCATACTGTACCTACTAATAACCATCCCGACATCATTATACTTAAGAAGATTAGAAAGGAAGCTGGATGTATAAATGATTACAGTAAAAGACTTACACAAATCGTTCGGTGATTTAGAGGTTTTAAAAGGCATAAATGCAGAAGTAAAAGAACAGGAAGTAGTGTGCGTAATTGGGCCCTCAGGCTCAGGTAAAAGTACTTTTCTTAGGTGCTTAAATCTACTAGAGGATATCACTTCTGGGCATGTCTATATCAACGGAGAAGATTTATCGGATCCAACTACAGATATTAATAAACTACGGGCAGAAGTTGGCATGGTTTTTCAACACTTTAACCTTTTTCCTCATAGAACTGTATTAGAAAATATTACGTTGGCTCCAAAAAAAGTTAAGGGACTATCTGCAAGTGAGGCAAATGATATTGGAATTGCATTACTTAAAAAAGTTGGTCTTTCTGAAAAAGCAGATGATTACCCGGATAGTTTATCCGGAGGACAAAAACAGCGTGTTGCCATCGCACGGGCTCTCGCGATGAATCCAAAGGTGATGTTGTTTGATGAGCCTACATCTGCACTGGACCCAGAACTTGTTGGGGAAGTTTTGCAAGTTATGAAAGACCTGGCTCAAGAAGGAATGACTATGATTGTTGTTACACATGAAATGGGATTTGCTCGCGAGATGGGTGACCGCGTTATATTTATGGACGAAGGATCTATCCAAGAAGAAGGGGAACCTAATCAGATTTTTGGGGACCCACAAAATGAGCGAACACAAGCATTCCTAAGTAAAATCTTGTAGCCTATTTAAAAACTTATGAAACTAATAAGCCGCTAACGTTAACTTATATTACACGAACTACCAAACTTCTGTATTTACGGAAGTTTGGTAGTTTTTTCTTCTCCATCTTCAGAAGTACTTAATAAACGATTCATTTAGTCATCTAAATCATTATCAAAAAAAGATAGTTTCTCTTCTTTTTCATATTTATCTTCAATCAATTGACCTATTTTCGAACTATTTATACCTCTCCTTACAGCTGTTTCAATCACAAGATATAGAATAAATAATGAAATTATATAAACAATTATTCCCATTTGTATCCCTCCTATTAACCTGATAACGATGAGCGATTAGACGTTACCAGTTTTGATTTTTTTGTTTTTTCTTGAACAATTATAACCGCAGCGATTACTAGCACTATCCCAAAATATTGCCAATAATTTAATCTCTCTTCAAATATAATAAAGCTTGTTAACGATGCAACTACAGGTTCAATCGTAGCAATGATTGACGCTTGACTGGACTCTACCCTATTTAATCCTATTGTATAAAAAATAAATGCTAGCATCGTAGATAATAGTCCTAAGCCTACTATGTAAAACCATACTTCAACAGATGAAAAAAGTGGAATAACGGACCATAATCCACTGAAAGGGGTTATGGCAACCATTGCAAATAAAAACGTATAAACAGTAACAGTTAATGAGTCATATTTCTTTAACGCAAACTTTCCAAATATGCTGTACAATGCATAGAAAAATCCTGAACCGAGACCAAGAATTAATCCATAAAAGGAGATGGACCCATTGGTATCAGGAAACACTCCAATGACAAAAGCACAGCCAATAAATGTTGTTAGAAGAGCTATTATTTTTCTGGTTGTAAATAATTCTTTAAAAAATACTCTTGCTAAAATCGTTACAAATGCAGGAGCAGTATATAGTAGGATAGTGGCAATTGATATCGACGTCTCCTCCATTGCACTAAATAAACACCAGTTAAAAAACACAATACTGATCACACCAGTACCTATAAAATACTTACTATCCGCCACCTTTATTTTAAACAACTGCCTATTCTTGATTAGGACATATAACACAAGAAAAACAGAAGCGGATATAGTACGAATCGCTACTACCTGTGTCGGTGTAAATCCGATTTGGTACAAGTAAGTAACAAATACACCAATACCCCCCCATAATGAAGCTCCAATAGCAATAAATAGTAATGCCAAGTTTTTACTCACATTTCTCTCTCCTACCTTTTTCCAAATTACCAGACCATTTATTATGATGATTACAATATTTTGTCCAAATAGAAAAAGAGCCACTTAATCATGGCTCTAGCTCTGTTTATTCTCCAACTCGTGACCTATCTTCAAATCCAATCTTTTTGTGCGTTCCATCACAAAACGGCTTGTTACTGGAAGCTCCACATCTACATAATGAAAAGGCAGGCTTTGATTCATAGACATTTCCATCAGCATCTAGTAGCTCAACATCACCAGTAACTCGGATAGAGCCATTGTCCTTCACTTGAATGGTAACTTTTTGATCGCTCATTCTCGTTCCCCTCCCTTACTTGAAATTGTAACGACTGAGGGAATCCATGTCTACAAATAATTATTTGAAAAATTTAAATTCCATTAAAAGAACCGTTTTTCTTATCATCATTACCTTCTGCACACACAAAACAATAGAGTGTATGATTCTCATCAACAACACCATCTAAAAATCCATCCTGACAATAGATTGTACGATCACATTTGGAACAGACGCCAACGACTTCTTCCATTCATATTCTCCTTTTAGAGATTTGATAAAATTAACTTGTATCATTAAAACCATTTCTCACTTCCTATGTTACAATGGACAAAAATTATCAGGAGCGTATTATGAATAAAAAAATGGACCACATCGGCATTGCGGTAAGAGATATAGAAAGCAGTATAACCTTTTATACAAAGGTGTTAGAAGCTAAATTAATCGATCATTATAGCAGTGATGCAAAAGGTGTAGAAAGCGAAATTGCCATCATGGAAATAAACGGCGAACGGATAGAACTACTCGCACCCACGAATAACACAACTTCTCCGATTGCGCGTTTTATTAAACAAAAAGGAAAAGGAGTACACCATCTGGCCTATCGTGTTGATGATCTGGATCAAGCATTACTAGAGTTAAAGCAACAAGGCATTCGTGTGTTAGAGGATTCATTACGGATAAATAAACACGGAAGACGCCTCATTTATTTAAATCCAGCTGATACAGAAGGAACAATCATTGAATACTGTGATTACCCTAATCTAAAAAACTTAAAATAGCTCGGGACCTGCTAACTACTATCTAAAATATAAAACCAGTCCACAAAACTTTAAATAAGTTTAGGACTGGTTTTCTCGTATTTATTTAATTTATTTACGCCATCCATTTAGGCGGTGTGTCTTTAGACCAATAAATTTCCCCAATTGAATTATGCTTTTCAAAACCATCGCTACTTAAATGATAGTGAAAATTGAACCAGTACCCTTCCCCAGGTCGATTATCACGCCTAACATGGAACCTTGCGATATCCATGTTTGTACGATAATTGTAAAGATGAAAAATCTTCTCCCCATATCCGGCTGTAGGTTGTTCAGAGATTCCATAGAACTGTGATTCATCTTCATCAGCTTCTGCTATAACCGTTCTAATAACCTCTTCCATTTGAGGTAGAATAATAGTAGAAAAATCGTCTTCAATTTGAGGCATTATTCTGGGACCCAATTTTGAAAATGTCTGCACTTTTGCTTGTTCGGTTATCAAATCTATTAAATACTCGCTTGTATCTAACTCTTCAAGAACTTCCTCATCTTCTAATTGTGATTTTGCAACAGGGATAAAACTATCATCATTAAAATTCGCTTTTGCAGAAACGAATTCATCATTTTCGGTAGTTGCATTTAAATAAGTTGGCGGGATGTAGACCCCTAAAGTCATAAATGTAATTAGGACAACGGATATTTTTTTAATCCAAAGCTTCATATGAATGTCTCCCTTTATGTACTTATTATAAATTTTACCACGTTAATTTGAAAAGTCTATATAACTATTAAAATTTAATGTAAGCGTAATATTTAACTTATTTTTGCTTCACTTTTAAAACAAATGACATAAAAGAAACTCTTCTTTTCCGAAATCACGCCACTTATAACATTGGATGATTAGTAATCTATTTCACTTGACACTTTTTCAAGAGTTTCACAAAACTAAATCAGACGAAAGTAGCTCCAAGGGTTGGGTTAGTTTATAAATAGTCTTAGAAGAAGGAGTTCATGGTACGTTACAATTAATAGCATTAGTAAGTGGGGAATCGACCATTTAAAAAAGGAACAAAAGCTGATCATAGTCATTTTGAAACGACTTATGATCAGCTTTTCGATTAGTCAGAATGTTTTTTTAGTCGTATGTAATAGAACCATGTTCTAATTGTAAATGATCCAAAGATAACAATACATAATCCAAATAAGACAATACTTATTAATTGTTGCTGTTCTAAACCATATTGAATAGCATGAGTAATCATTGAACTAATGATAAATACATACATAACTAGCAAAGGACCAAACATACAAGAATTTGTCACCGCTATTCGCCTAGCATGTTTTAACTTATGCGTTCGATCAGTATAAAGCTTGGGAGCCTCTTCACCTTCATTGTATTTACGTGACCAAATTGTCCATTTTGTAATAGAGGAATATGACGAAAAGATATTTTCCCAACCAGCATCTTTATGTGCACTAAAATAGCTTTCATTTGCTATGTTTTGATAATCTGCACAAAAGCTTACATTTCGCGGCTGACCTTTTGTAAAGTAGAATATTGTACCGATTTTGCTTACCCGGTGGAGATTATAGCCCTGTTGTTCCATTGACTCCAGCCATTTTTCTAGCTTATCAGGGGCATACATCCAACCAAATTTCTTTTTAACAATAAGTTTGCCCGAACGCTTCAACTGTTTTTCTTCTTTTCTAGTCCGCTCATGTTTTTCTTGGTGTACGGAGGAACTTACTTCTTCTCCGCTAAGTTGTTTATTTGTTTTAATTATCTTAAAAATAGAATAAAGAACAAGACACCATACAGCAATTCCAAATAAAAAAATAAATGGAGTTAAGATCCAAAAAGGACTCGGAACAATGGTAATAGGAGTATCCTGGAAAAAAATACTGAATGTAAGCAGAACCACATTTAATAGAACAGAGAACGTCAAATAGATTCCAATTCCACCAAAAAGATATACTAGTTTACCATTACGTTTAATGATGCCATCTCGAACTGGTGATAGTTGAATTTGATTAACAGGCTTCTCATTCACCAAAAAGGACCATTTACCTTTGTTAAAAACTCTTTCCCATCCCTCATCTGACATGCTTTTTGAAAGAGTTTCAGGTTGGAAGTTATCGTATCCAATCCGGTATGTTCTCACTTTCGGTTCTCCTTTTTCAAACAAAAAAACACGTGTTTGACGATTCAAATCCACAAAGTGAAAACCGTCTTTAGCCATAGTTTTGAGCCATTCTTCTGTTTTTTGTAAATCATAGCTCCAAAACGGTCTAAACACTTTTTCAACCATAAAAATCCTCCTCGTAAATAAGCGCATTTTTATGCAACTCTTTTAATCTACTTATCTCTACACTAATTATTCTTTTCCCAGTAGCTGTAATTTCGTAGACTGTCTTTCTTTTCTCATCAGCATAAACGGTAATAATTCCATCCCTTTGCATCTTTGTTAGTGTCCCATAGACCGTTCCAGAGCCTAATTGAATTCGACCACCTGTAATCTCTTCAACATGCTTAATGATGCCATAACCATGGCGAGGTTTTGTTAATGATAGAACGATGTAAAAAGCGGTTTCGGTCATCGGGATATATTTTTTCAACATTTTATCAACGCTCATTCGTTTCACCTCCAGCAATTCATGTCAAATCACAACTATGTATCATAGTGATATGTAGTAACGCGAGTATATCACGACGCGACATATATTGCCAACCAACTTTACAAACAATCTAAAGTTTAATTTCTTCAGTTGTATTGTTCAGACACAAAAAAAGTGTCAAGCAGTTCAATCTCAGCAATTTCTAAATCTTTTGTGACTGAAATTTGACAATTTTTATATATAAGTTACCATTAAGTTTGTAAAATAATAATTTAACGTTCTAAACACATTTAATTAAAGGGGGATCGAAAGTCAAAAATCCATAGTATTTATAAAACTTTAAAGTGAGGGTAATTAATGAAATTCATCAAAGAAAAATCTATAATTCTATTTTTATCTCTAATTGTTGTACTTGCTGCCTGTGGAAGTACTGATAATAATGAAGACGTGACAGAAGCTGAACAAAAGACAATTCATATGGGACAAATAAACTGGGCTGAAAATATAGCTGTTACAAATATGTGGAAGGTCATACTTGAAGACAGAGGATACGATGTTAAATTTAGCGTAATCGACATGGGTACCACAATGAAAGCCTTGGAAAAAGGTGAACTTGACCTTAGTCTTGAAGTTTGGTTACCTGTTCAGGATGCAAACTATTTTGAAACTTATAAGGAAGATGTTAATTTCTCCGAAGAAGTTTGGTACGATAATGCAAAAGTTGGTTTAGTTGTTCCTGCTTATATGGAAGATATAAACAGTATCGAAGATTTAAATGAACATAAAGAGCTGTTCGAAAGTCGAATTACAGGTTTTGATCCTGGTGCTGGAACAATGGAGGTTACTGAACAACTAATTTCAGATTATGATCTCGATTTTGAACTCATCCCTAGTTCCGAGCCTGCTATGCTAACTGCAATTGGCGAAGCGATTAAAAATGAGGAAGCTATTGTTGCTCCACTTTGGAATCCACATCGTATATTTGCCGAATATGACTTGAAATATTTAGACGATCCTAAAAATACATTTGGTGGAATAGAAAAAATTCACCACGCCACCAGACATGGTTTTGAGGAAGACTTTGAAGAATTTGATCAATGGTTGAAAAATTGGAAGATGAATGACGAAGAAATTGGAACATTAATGACCGCAGTAGAGAATGCGGAAGAACCGCTCGATGGAGCAAAGACTTGGGTCGAAAATAATCAAGAGTTAGTCGATCAATGGATTAACGACTAATTACAGAAAAAGGAGCCAATCTTGGCTCCTTTTTTGAGTGATAAAATAGTTGAATAGAGCACCCCCCATGTTTATCCTATGCATTTACCTTGTTGCATCCCCGATTTTTAAGTTCTTCACTATACATATAGAATCGTTTAAATAGTTTAACAACCACTGTGTATAATAATAAAAAGCCTTTATAATGGATCCAAGTTAAGGAGAAATGTCGCGTGAAAAAAGCCATCAAGATAAAGGATAGTTTGGACCGATTATCCTGCAAGGAGCAAAAAATTGATTTCCATAAACCCAGTGAACTAGATGCTGACATCAGAGCCTACCTTAATTACTATCATATTGACTTAGAAAACATTGATTTTCACTTCGGCAAAATAGAGATCGATAAAAACAATATTAGTGTACAAATCTTTAAGCCGAATAAGAGCAAAGGAACTATCTTCTTATTGCACGGTTATTTAAGTCATATTGGCCATTTGAGTCGTATCATTCGGTTTTTAAACGAACAACAATACACGGTAATTAGTTATGATTTACAAGGTCATGGACTTTCTAGAGGAAAGACTGCTTCCGTTACTCATTTTTCCGATTATGTTATAACAATGGAAAAATTAATGAATAAAGCCACTGCCGAAATTCCGGGTCCTTTTTATGTGATTGGACATAGTACAGGTGCAGCAATAACAATTGATTATCTATTGAGACACAAGGAACATCAAATTGATAAAGTGATCTTAGTTGCCCCACTTATTCGATCAAATCATTGGCATCTATCCAGAATAGGTTTTAGCATGGCAAAACTCTTTCCTTTCGTCACCGATGTTAAAAGAAATTATCGAGAAAATACATCGGAAAAGAGTTATCTCGATTTTATAAGTAATGACCCATTACAAACTGACGCTATCCCCCTGGAGTGGATTGGAGCATTAATCAAATGGAACGAAGAGATAAAGTCATATAAAAAAACAAGTACAAAAACTTGTATCATTCAGGGTAATAAAGATAAAACAGTAGATTGGAAACATAATCTTGTTTTCACCCAAGAAAAGTTCACAAATTTAGAGGTAGTTCTGATAGATAATGGTAAACATGAATTATTTAATGAATCAAAACAAATACGAGAAATAGTTTTCAAAAAAATTCATCAATTCATTGAAACATAATTCCGGGGAAAAATTCGTTACAACAGAATAAATGGAAGCTATACTTCTTAATTCTTAAGTAGAGCTTCCATTTATTCTTGCTTTATCTATTTAATGTATTTACAGTTCCGTTTTTCGCACCAATTAAAATGGTATCAGCCATTTTGATAAACAGACCGTTCTCTACTACCCCAGGAATCATATTTAACCTGCTAGTTAATGCACTGGCATCTTGAATTTCCTCAAAATAACAATCCAATATATAATTCCCATTATCTGTTATAAAGGGAGTATTCTTCGAAATTCGTAACTTAGCTTCACAACCTAACTTACCAACTTGCCTTGCAGTTAACTCAAAACCAAACGGAACAATTTCAACAGGTAACGGATAACCACCTAAAAGGGGAACGTATTTTGATTCATCAATAACAACGATGAATTGCTTCGAAATAGATGCAATCATTTTTTCTCGTAACAGAGCTCCTCCACCGCCCTTTATCAATTCGAAATTTGAATTAGCTTCATCAGCCCCATCTATACTCAAATCTATGTGATCGACTGTAGATAGATTAACTAGCGGAATACCTAATTCTAATGCGAGTTTCTCAGTACCAAGAGATGTAGGTACCCCTTTAATATCAAGCCCATCTTTCACAAGCTCAGCTAGCTTTTTAATTGACCAATAGACTGTTGAACCAGTTCCAAGACCTAACAACATTCCTGACTCGACATATTCTATCGCCTTTTCTCCTGCAATTTGTTTACCATTCATAAAATACCACCTAACATCCTATACTAATAATACTTTTCATCTTTCAACATTCACGAAGAAAATGTTATATTTATATTATAAGCTAATTGAGTCAATTTCATCATTACACTATCAGCGGTAAATAGGTATTATGAAATGGATTAAATTAATTAATAATAAATCTTATAATCACATAATTGATATTATTCAATTCACATGTTATAATAAAATGGTTTTAATACTATTGAGGGGGAACTTTTTTTGTCAATCGAAGTAGGCAGTAAGGTACAAGGTAAAGTAACAGGAATCACTAATTTTGGAGCGTTCGTAGAATTACCCGGAGGAACAACAGGTCTTGTGCATATCAGCGAGGTGGCGGATAGTTATGTAAAAGATGTAAATGACCATCTCAAATTAGGCGACCAAATTGAAGTAAAAGTGATAAGTGAGAAAGACGGAAAAACTGCCTTGTCCATTAAAAAGACTATAGATAAACCCGAAGGAAGTACTTCTTCTTATTCTAAGCGTCCACCACGTCAAGGAAAAGATGGTAGGAATTCAAAAGACTTCCGCTCAAAAGGCAATTTTAAACCAAAAGAAAACTTTGAAGATAAAATGGCCAAATTCTTAAAAACTAGTGAGGAAAATCTGTACACCCTCAAACGAAGCACCGAAACTAAACGGGGCGGTAGAGGCGGAAGACGCGGATAATCTAATTTATCTTTAAATTAAAATTAACCATATAGATAGAGGCAGGCTTAAATGGCTTGCCTTTTTTATTTTACTCAGTTGTTAAAATTCCGTCTTTCCACACACTGAACTGTTATTCTTTTAATCATCCACCTACCGGTCTTTCCTACTTTTTCTTAACTACCTTGAATTTTCACTTTTGTTATGGTTTT
Source organism: Aquibacillus saliphilus (assembly GCF_020404745.1). Classification (GTDB taxonomy): domain Bacteria; phylum Bacillota; class Bacilli; order Bacillales; family Amphibacillaceae; genus Aquibacillus; species Aquibacillus saliphilus. Next base: position 157,455 of record NZ_JAIZAP010000010.1, on the reverse strand, counting down.
TTCTTTCCACATGGATCGTTGACATGTATATTTCATATCGTTGAAACAATAATACTCTTATAGTCAACTCATAGAATTAAATTAACTAAAAAATGTTATAAAAGGAAGAACATAATGATTAGATTCCTATTACCGATTTGGACTAAACTTGACCCAATTTATTTTAAAGTTTCACGTCTTTCCTATCCAATCAACAAACACACATCCGATACTATTTTGAGGGTCCGTGTAACGAAGTATAAGGGTAGAAATATAACTCTAATGGACGGAACAAGTATAAATACAAATGACAAGTTAGTAAAAATTCACTTACACAATGTACGATTACTTAATGAACTAAAAGATGTCAAAAGTGATATTAAAAAAACTAGAATACTTTATCAGTATGTAAAACAGTCATTACCTGGTTTAGACGAGTATATCCAAAAAAATTCTCATGGAAGTGATATTAAAGGAGTCGTTGGAATAACTTCGTTAACCAAATGCTGTGAACGACTCGGATTTGAAGTCATTCAAATATCTCACCCGTTTTATAAAAAATTTAAATGGGTAAGTTTTTTACTAATTAATATCCTCTCTCACGACAAGTTATCTCTTCAATCCGTTTTAAAGCAGTCACCCAATTATCTATTTTTATCAAAACAAAAGCTAACAAGCCTATATAGAAAATGATTGTTCGCAACTTTTTTTATGCTCACAATAGTTCCCCGAGACAAAATTCTCAGCTAGTTCTGATAATTCTGGTATAATAATAGTATACATTCTGAAATGATTTCTAAATCCACATTATACTAAGAATAAACTCCTAAAGCTTTAAAAACCTAGGAAGAGCACTCACTTAAAATAAACAGTAAAACAGGTGGCGGTATATGATTACAATCATAAACAACACAGTCAACAATTCCATTTTGCTAGTAGCAATATTATTAATTATTGGTGTATTAACAACGAAATTCTCCTCACGTCTTGGATTACCTTCTCTAGTTTTTTATATAATTGTTGGTATGTTTCTATCGAACTATATTTATTTTGACAACGCATCACTCACTCAATTATTCGGTATCTTAGCACTTATTGTGATTCTTTTCGAGGGTGGTATGCAAACAAACTGGACACAATTAAAAAAGGTTGCTAAACCGTCGTTATCCTTAGCAACGATTGGTGTTTTGGTCACTGCACTATTGATAGGAACTTGTGCTAAGTATATTCTAGGAGTTACTTGGCTAGAAGGTATGTTATTTGGAGCAATAGTAGGATCAACGGATGCTGCTGCAGTATTTGCTGTCATTGGTAATAAGAATATAAAGCAGAAGCTTTCATCTACATTAGAAGCAGAATCCGGTACGAATGATCCTATGGCTGTTTTTTTAACCATTTCTTTCATTTCCATAATTCAGAATCCTGAATTAAATATTCTTGGAATTACCTTTAGTTTCTTTTGGCAAATGGGGTTTGGATTAGTAGTAGGTTTGTTGATGGGAAAAATTGGCGTATGGAGTATTAATAAGATTAATTTAGATTCTTCCGGTTTATATCCAATATTAGCTTTAGCTTTTGCAATTCTAACCTACAGTTTAACTAGCTTATTTAATGGCAGTGGTTTTCTAGCTGTCTATGCTATGGCTGTTTTAGTCGGCAATTCTGATTTAACCTTTAGACACTCTATTTTCCGATTTAATGAGGGATTTGCTTGGATGATGCAAATTCTAATGTTTATTTTATTAGGTCTATTGGTATTTCCAAACCAATTGTTAACTATTTTTTGGCAGGGTATCCTTTTATCCTTGTTGCTTATGTTAGTAGCTAGACCTATAGGCGTATTCCTTAGTACGTTTAAAATGGGGCTTACAATAAAAGATAAAGTCTTTATATCAAGCGCAGGTTTAAAAGGAGCAGTTCCGATCGTACTTGCTACCTATCCGATGATTGCAGGATTAGAAAATAGTCAGTTGCTATTTAATGTTGTCTTTTTCGTTGTGTTAACTTCTGCATTAATACAGGGGGCGTCAATTTCACCTTTAGCAAATAAACTAGGATTAGTCGGTGGAGAAAAAGTAACATCACCACACACACTCGAGTTAGTTTCAATGGGACATTCTTCCTCTGAAATAATTGAAATTCATGTTAGAGAAAACTCTGTAGTCTTGAATAAAACTCTAACTGAGATAAGATTGCCTAACGATACACTTATTACAGCTGTTATACGAAACGATAAAGTGGTCACACCTACTGGTAGCACAAGACTTCAAAAGAAAGATATATTATATGTCTTAGCACCAAAATCCAAAAGAAAGCAAGTACGTCATATATTTATGATAAAGTCTTAATAGAATAATTAATTTCTTACTTCTATAATGAAAAAACCGATTATAATTTTGTTGAATTATAATCGGTTTTTTCATCTTTAATTCTTTATTTTTTCATTAACGTTACATATTTCGAGATTGAAAAGTTTATAAAATTTAAAAAAACGCTTTCTCTAAAGCGGTTTTATTAAAAATATTAATATGTATAGTAACAACTATTTCAGTAATTTTACTACCTTGTTTAATACTTTCTTATCTTTCGTAGTCACTTTTTTAGGTTTTTTTGCCGACACAACATTAAGCTGTTCTGTTTGGTTTTCAACCGTTACAATTTGCAAATAAAATGGTTTTGATTTACGGTCACCATCCAAATAGCCTCTTAATATTTTTATCTTTTTGACTGGGCCTGTCATCTCACCACTATAATCCCATTCTATTTCATTCTCGTATCTTTGATCCATTTTTTCCTTTAATGCTAAGGCTTCTGAAACTGCCTCTGTTGGAGTGTTAAAGAATGTATTTTTTCTATTTAATCCCTCTTTTTTGAAACCATCCCCAGCTTTTGCTTGATACAATATACCTGACATTTTGGTCATCCTTTCCGTTTCCTGATCTCAACCGACTACCGGTGTATCTCTACTTTAAGAATACCTTGGGTTAATTCCCTTCTATTATTATAACCTTTTTTGGTAGTAAATACCACCATACATAAGAACAAACGTGTTTAATTAGCTTGAATAATGGGGATGAATACTAATATCTACATAAAATAATGAGGTGACATAGTGAAAAGTAAAAATAAATTCGAATATAACCAAAAAGTGAAACTTAGGTCAACCGGTGAACCTGTTACTATTAACAAGTGGAGTTACGTTGAAAACATGAAGCGCTATTCTTATACAGTTGAAGAGTACCCTAACACATTTTATTTTGAAGAAGAGTTAGAAGAGATTTCAGCTGATTGATAGTAAAGATTACTTTACAGCAGGTTAACTGCAATTTATATTTTCTAGTTTAAAATAACTGCATTATTTCTTAACTAAGAGCATATTGAAGTTTATTTACTTGTTGTTACTTGGGTGACTGCCTGCTATAAACAATTCGTCGGTATTTATACAATTAATAGTCGCTCCTGCGATTACTCGTTGCAAAACCGCTTCGAAGTTATTTCGCTGAAGCTTGACGCGGCCTCACCTTGCCAAAAAAATATCCACATCAAGCCAATTTTACAATTCTCTCAATTTCCTAGACAAGAACAAAAAGCGCGCTCGGTTTAACCCTGAGCGTGCCCTAAAAGTATGCCTTTAATAAATGAAATTCGTATTTTACAAGACTGCAGTGGTATAATATGGTTTAGATTTCAAAAAACACTTGGAGGTAACATGCTTACATTTGAAGAAAAACTGACTATTATCGAATCATTCCCTGAATTACAACGTAAAGAAGTATCCCTTGGTCGTGTCAATTTTCATTATGAAGAAAGTGTAATCGATAAAAAAATCGTAGTAAATCATCTGCATCCAAATGGTAATGCATTTGTATTCACAGAACTAATAGATGATGAACCCTATGCTATTGATGACAGAGGGATGACAAATATTCGCGACTTTTCTGAAAAAGAGCTTCGTAAAGTGATTAGACTGTCCATCGAGTCTCTCTCAGAAAAGCACTTTGAAGAAACATGGATAAACAAAGAGCAACAAACGCTTAAAATTGTTTATGACTACGACTCGTGGAACATTTACGCGGATGAAATGTTAGATGGCACTTATGCAACCTATAACGGGGCGGCTGATTATCTTCAACAAGAAGGTTTTAAGCGCTTGTAAATCATTAAAAACTGAACTTCCTAATTAGCTGGAAGGTTCAGTTTTTTGCATTTTATTATATGGTAATTTTTTTCTCACTTACTGTCCTTGAGTTGTGAAAGAAAGGGAGCGATTTTACGCTCCCTTCTCATTACACCTCTATATCAAAAATATTTCGTTCTACGATTCGTGCACTCTTTTTGCTAACTAAATCACCGCCAGATGAGTAGAAAGCATTTTGAGCAATGATTTCGTCCATTGCTTGTTCAACTGCTACTGGATCAGCAGGTTCAATTGGGCTATCAAGTGTGATTGTCACCAACTTGTCTGTTTCATTTAGGAATTTAAGCTCTAATGTTTTCAAAACATTCTCCTCCTCTCTGTCATTAATTTTAATTGATTAATTATTCTTCTGTAACTAGTTCCGTATCGTTACGTTTAATAGAGTGGAGAGTCTTTTGTTGTAACGCTACTAATGCAACGGTAATCGCAAGTAGTTGATCAGGTGTTGCTGAAGTTTTTACATTGTTAAAGCTTTTGTTTTTGATAATAACTTCGCCTTTTTCTGTTACGCCATCCTCAAATGATAATTGTAGACGAGAATCAATTAACTGTGCTACTGCCATCTCGTTCCACCTCCTTTCACATCTATAATCGAAGAGAGGGGATGATTTGGTGTCTCTTAAAATTAAAAATCATGACCTGAACTAGGTTTGTTTTTACTCAGGCAGTTCAAAATACATATTGACCTCATTTCATACAAATAGTAACCTGTAAACTTAAACTAAACTTTTTAATCTATTGGAGCTGATTACACATGGAACTTCAAGCAAATCCAAACTTACTATGGTTTATTGGAATTTATGCTTTAATAATGGTTGGACTAGGCATCTATATGTCACGAAAAGTTTCAACTAGTACTGATTTTATCCTAGCTGGAAAGAGCTTGGGCCCGTTAGTACTAATGGGTACCCTGCTTGCTACATGGACAGGAAGCGGAAGTATATCAGGTGGAGAAACCTCTGTCTCTTATAGTTTTGGTCTTATTCCTTCACTTATGTTAATGGTACCTACTTTAATTGGTATCCTCACACTGTATGTTATTGCGCCTAAAATAAGAGCTTTTGGAAAATATACAATCTCGGGTATCCTAGAAGAAAAGTATGGTGTTTCTGCCCGCAACCTTGCAAGTATCATAGTTCTTTTAGCTTATGTAGGTATCGTCTCCTATCAAATGAAAGGGTTCGGGTTCATCCTAAATCTTACAACAGGAATGAGCGTAGAAACCGGTACACTGATAGGTGGTGCATTAATCATTTTCCTAGCAATGATCGGCGGCCTTCGTTCTGTGTCCCAAACGGATGCAGTTAGTGGCTTTCTTATGGTTGGAGGTTTATTGATTACTGTTCCGGTGATTTTCTCAGTTGCTGGTGGATGGGATACGATTGTTGCAAACGTTCCAAGTTCACATCTAACTGCTACGGGAGGATTAACTACAATTCAGTTGATTGGTTACCTACTACCGTCCCTATTTCTCTTGCTTGGTGACCAAAATATGTATCAGCGTTTAGCATCATCAAAGGGAGATTCCTCATCTAAAAAAGGACAAATAGGTTGGTTGGTGATAATGCTAATTATATCGCCCTCGATTTCATTAATAGCATTTGCCTCCCGTTCTTTGTTTCCTGATATCGATCCAGGGATGGCGCTAATGGCTACGACGTTGGCAATGCCGATTGCAATTGGCGGTATTTTACTCGCTGCAGCCTCTGCCTTCATCATTACAACAGGGAACTCCTATTTGCTTTCAGCTGCGACAAATATGACGTATGATATCTATGGAAAGTATATTAATAAAGATGCATCGGACCAAAAACAATTACAGATGACAAAATTGTTCATCGTAATTCTCGGTGTATTTTCTTATCTTTTAATTCGGTTTTTTCCAACTGTCCTTGAAGTCCAAATGTACGCCTACACAGTTTATGGAGCAGGTATTACACCAGCAATCTTGGCAGTATTCTTTTGGAAACGTGTAAATGCAATTGGTGGTGTTTCTTCAATGGTCACGGGTGTTATAACAACATTGTTATGGGAGATTGCACTTGGTAAGCCATTTGAATTAAATAGCGTCGTTATTTCAGTTCCAGCAGCAATTATCGTATTAATTTTAGTAACATTAACAACCCAAAATAAAAACAAAAACAAGTAATTTTAATAGAAGGAGTGTCAGGAGCATGCAAGAACGTTTAGAAACAATGACTGCTTGGATGAACGAAAAAAATATAGAAGTATCTTTTTTAAATTCAGTTGAAAATGTGTACTACTTATCTAATTTCTATACAGACCCACATGAACGTTTAATGGGAATATTTATATTTAGACAGGATCAGCCTTTATTTATCTTACCTGCAATGGAAGTCGGCCAATTGCAAGATTCTGGATGGCAATATGAAATAATCGGATACTCTGACCACGAAAACCCGTGGGAGCTAATTCAGTCTTCACTTAAGAAGAGAAATCTCACTAAAGTGGAAACAGTTGCAATAGAACAGGAAGTCCTCTCCTACGGACGCAGCAAAGAAATTTCAAGTCTATTCCCAGAAGCAAAATTAGTATCAGTTGAAGATAAATTAAATGAGATGCGCGTTGTAAAAGATACTAATGAAATTAATATTATTCGACGGGCAGCAACTATGGCTGATTTTGGAGTGAAGACTGGTATTGATGCCCTGGTAGAAGGAATTACTGAGATGGAAGTCTTAGCGAAAATTGAATATGAATTAAAGAAAAAAGGAATTCGTGAAATGTCCTTCTCAACTATGGTTTTGTTCGGTGAAAAATCTGGTGACCCACATGGAAATCCCGGTGATAGAAAGCTTAAACCTGGTGACATGGTGTTATTTGATTTAGGAGTTGTTCTTGATGGATATTGCTCTGATATAACACGAACAGTGGCTTTTAAATCGATTTCAGACAAGCAAAAAGAAATTTACAATACAGTGTTAAAAGCTGAAGTAGCTTCGTTAGAAAAAAGCAAGCCAGGAACTCGGATTGGTGATTTAGACACTGTTGCCCGTGAAATTATTAGCGACGCAGGATATAGTGACTACTTCCCGCACCGGATTGGACATGGCATGGGAATAAACGTTCATGAGTTCCCTTCCATGAATCACCTAAATGATGGCGTATTAAAAGAAGGAATGGTATATACGATTGAACCCGGAATCTACATTCCAGGAATGGGCGGAGTTCGGATTGAAGATGATGTCCTCGTTACTGCAGATGGGTTTGAAACACTAACTAAATTTCCTAAAGAACTACAAATAATTAATTAAGTACCTTAATTATAATCAACGGGCGGTATCTCTACGTAGAGATACCGCCCGTATTATTTATTGCTCAGATTAGAATAATTGCCCCTGGTCACCTAACTTTAATATTCTTTATATTTTCAAAATAGGATTAGTATTAGGTATTTGTTCCCTGGTGAAAAGTCATTTGCCATTTTCCTTCATTTAATTTCCAAATAGAACTGCGCAACGAATATTTCATGTCCATGCGTTTTAAAACCCGGTATGTAGTTAGTACAACACCTGGAGCTAATTGTCGTGCATCAAAATCCATTAATTCAAACTCTGGATTTTTCTCTTTCGGAAGTCTACTAAGAATAGCATCTTTATCAAAGATGCGACCTGAACTACCAAACTCAATAAAGTCAACTGCTAATAGTTCATCAAGTTTTTCTTTTGATTTTCTTGTTTCACTTTGAAGTAACAAGATTTCAAGGGAATGCAAATGCTCTTTGATCTTCGTGAAATCATTCAAAAAAATACCCTCCCATTTTTCGTTATTAGACTAGAAGCAGCCCATCCAAATCTATAATCTCAATTTTTCGTTGTGCTTTTTGGCTGATGAAACCTTGATCTTCAAGGTCAGCTAATTTGCGACTAAGTGTTTCAGGCGTCGTTCCCAAAAAGGACGCTAAATTTTTTTTACTCATTGGTAAGACAATCTCTTTAGATTTACCTTCTTCACTATCTTTACACTCTGCTAAAAAAAGTGCAATCCGTGTTTCTACTTTTTCAGTCGCAAAACGAGTGGTTTGTTTTTCAGACTGTTCTAATCTAGTCGAAAATTCAGTAAGGATTTTTAAGGAAATAGAAGGATATTTTAATAGGAATTCCTGTAAATCAGCTCGTTTTATCATACACACTTTTGTATCAACCAATGCTTCTGCATAGGATTCATGGGTGGATTCGCTAAATAATGCATGTTCGCCTGTAAATTCTCCGGTATTTAAAATACGTACCAACTGCTCTTTTCCAGACTCAGACAATCGATAGATTCTAATTTTTCCATTATTAATAATATAAAGGGAGTCTGATTGCTCACCTGCACGGTAAATTATCTCACCTTTCTTATATGATACTGATTGGGCAGTGACCATAATTTCATCCATTTGTTCCTCCTCTAAATGGTTAAAAATTGGAACTAAAGAAACACACGCCTTGTGTGTTTCTTTATCATTATGACAATTATGGGCATGAATTTGGATATCCTCTGACCTCATTTTATCCACTCCTATGTTTTTGAAGCTTTAAAAGTTACATTACTTTTAACACAATAGTAACAGAACTTCAACCTTAATAATGTGTTTTATGCCTTCGGAGTTTACATGATGATTTCTTTTACTTTGAATAAGCAGGTTCAACTAATGAAACTAGTTCTTGTTGTCTTTTCTTATGGTTAAACCTAATTAGACGCATCGCATTTAAGATAACAAGTAAAACACTTGCTTCATGGATTAACATACCAGAGGCCAAATGAACTGACCCCATTAAAACACCAAGCAAAAGAACAAAAACAATACCTACTGCAAAATACGTATTTTGTTTCATGTTTCGAATGGTAGCTTTTGAAAGAGAATATGCGTGTGAAAATTGCATTAGTTTATCAGCCATCAGGACAACGTCGGCGGTTTCCATTGACACATCGGTACCCCCTTCACCCATCGCTAATCCAATATCGGCAGTAGCGATTGCTGGAGCATCATTAATTCCATCACCAGCCATGGCTACTATGTGTCCGTCTGCTTTTAATTTCTTTACGTATTCTACCTTTTGCTCTGGCAATAGCTCTGCATGGTATTCGTCCAGTCCTAGCTGATTGGCAACTAATTTAGCTGTGTGTTGATTGTCACCTGTCAACATAACAATTTTCTTTATACCGTTCTTCCTCATTTCAGCCAAAGCCCTTGGAGCATCTTCACGAATCTGGTCGGCTATTGAAAAGATACCAGCAACTTTTCCATCAACTGCTGCAAAGATTGCGGTATTGCCTGCTTTCTCGCGACTTATTGCATAATTTGCAATTTCTTTTGGGATCTCTATTTTTTCTTTAATCATTAATTTTCGATTACCCACTGTTAGACGCAAACCCTCGACCGTCGCACGGATTCCATTGCCTTTAATAACTTCTCCATCTTCTGGTTCATCATTAAGTAGATACTTTCTAGCCTTTGCCTCTTTAACGATCGTTTGGCCTAAATGGTGTTCAGAAATAGTTTCGGCTAGAGCAACCAATCTTAGCAGTTCGTTTGAATCCAGGTCATTAAATGCTTTTATATCGGTTACTTCTGGCTTTCCTTTCGTTAGCGTGCCAGTTTTATCAAACACGAGTGTATTCACCTTGGAAAACCTATCCATGACCTCTCCGCCCTTAACAAGGACACCATTTTTTGCACCATTCCCAATACCTGCGACGTTTGATACTGGCGCTCCAATAACCAAAGCACCTGGACAAGCAACGACTAAGAACGTGATTGCTAAATGAACCTCTCTTGTAATTAGATAAACAACGATTGATAACAATACGGCTGCCGGTGTATACCTATTAGCAAACTTATCAAGGAATTTCTCTGTCTTTGATTTTGACTCTTGTGCCTCTTCAACAAGTTCAATAATTTTAGCAAATGTTGTATCGTCGCCAACTTTTTCAGCGATAATTTCAACATAACCACTATCTAAAATTGTTCCGCTAAATACTTTATCATCACGCTTTTTTGTTGCAGGAGTACTTTCCCCTGTAATAGCAGCTTCATTTAAAAACGCTTGTCCGGATACGATCCTTCCATCAACAGGAATTTTTCCGCCGGACCGAATAATTACACGATCCCCTTCTACTACCTCTTCCACCGGCAATTCAATCTGATTTCCATTTCGAATAATAGTTGCTTCTTGCGGCGCCATATCAACTAATTCTTTGAGAGACGATCGTGTTTTTTCTAATGTGCGTGCTTCTAAATATGCACCGAATAAAAAAAGGAATGTAACAACAGCTGGTTCTACATATTCACCGATAAAAAGGGCTCCTATAACAGCAATCGTTACTAGTAATTCGATACTAAAAACTCTCATTCGTAACGCTTGGAATGCTTTGATAAAAATAGGAACACTAGCGATAATCGTAGCAGTTATTAGAGTAAAATTTTTCATGCCATCGTTACCGATAAAGCCAACTGAGAAACCAATAGCAATTAGTAACGCTGATACTGCGGTAATATGGTTTTTGTGTTTATTAATTATGTGGATCATCATTTTCTCCTCCCATAGAATACTTTGGACTACTTTTTAACTAACCTGATTTACTTTTATTTAGAACGTTTTCTTCTATCTACATACTATGACGACTGTTGTTTTAAGTAATTGACCTATATCAAGTTTAGAAATTTAATAGTAATGTCTGAAACGAATTTCAACAAAAGAAAAACGATAAAATTATTCAATGATATCGTTTTTCTTTTCTTATTTTTTTGATTGGACAAGCAATAGCTAAGTTAGGGGAATTTTATCAATCCAAGAGGCAGATCGCGGAGTATTCACTCAAGTGAAGGTGAAGTTAATAACATAGACTATTAATCACAAAAACTAGAGATAACCTGGATAAGAGACTATCTCTAATGATAGATTCTATGAAACTTTGGCTGATAACACTGGATACCCCAATTTGCTTATTGTTTCTTCTAATTGGCTTGCCCTAACTTGAGTTCCATTAAATTGTGCTTTTACTTTACTTGAACTAAATAATACCCTCGCTGATTCTACACCAACTGTTTTATTAAGTGCTGTTTCAATTTTTTTAATACATGATGGACATGTAAGGGCCTCTAACTGAAATACTGCTTTTGTCATATCGTTTTCCTCCTTTATCTTATACTCTTATCTTATCTGCCCACGATAAATAAAAAATTGATTTGTATCAATTCTAGGTGATTATTTTGATTTTCTAGCGATATTTTACATGCAAAAGCAAGAAATCGAAGGAAGATGACCTTCATGATGCAGATGAACGTCAAATTGTGTCAGCAATCAAAGTGAGATGACCTTCATAAAGCAGATGAACGTCTTTACGAGCGAGAAAGTGAAATCATACTGCTTTCTTACCTATTATTTCTCTAACTCCTTCGCTAGAGGCAATTGATCTAGGAAACCAAGTTCAATCATTAAATTAAGCGTATCCTCACCATATAGGGATAATTCTGCCATTAGACGGGTGAAGTCAACACCTACATCCTTTCGCATCATTGTCGAAATTGCGGTTCCATATCGTGCAACAGTGGATGAAGCAAAAACTGAAATTTTATACAACATCATGTGTTCTGAGAAAGGACTAACGGTACTATCCGTAATTTCACTTTCCAAGGATGGATATTGCGGCAAACCGTCATGAGCTAATAAGGACCTGAAAATTTGTGAATGTTTTTTTGCAATTTTTTCGCCACGCTTAAAATGCTCGGCTAATTGCTTTGATGATGTAATTTGAATAAAGCTTGTCAAAAATTCTTTTTCGACATCAATATTTCTTATATTTGTACAAATTTGCATTATTTCCATTGAATTTAACGGGCGACGGCCAGAAAATACTCCTCCCACAAACGACTGTTTATGTACTTTTTCAATACTACCCGGGACCGGCAAATGAATTTTGGGATGAAAAAGGCCTTTCTTCTCCATTAGTTCAACGAGTTGATTATTAAATTCAATCGTCCTTGTTGAGCATTCTAAGTAATACTTGCGCACATCCATGCGTGTTGCTTCAGACATTGCAACAGAATAAACAGTTGCGCCATCCTGTGACAAGATAAACTTTACTAATAGAATAATGTTATCGTTATATAAAGCTGGAGCTAAAAAGTTAAAATCCTCACTCGAAAATCCTTGAGGGTGTGGATGACCAGATTCTCTTAGTAAATTTCTTGCCTGCTCTACTTCAAACTTAGCGAGGTCTAAGGCATTTTCAAGTATCTCAACTACTTCAGGATCACTCGCAGTTTTGATAAAATATGACGTAACCCCTACAGCCATTGTATTGCCAATATATGAGTTAAAAAGATTGGTTACCTCCGCAGCGGTTAAAGCTTTTCCCAAAATATATCCACTCCAATATCTTTGTTTTTTAAACTATTTTTCCCGTGTATAAAAAAAGTATTCACTACGGCATCCGGACCACAGTCACTTTTAGATGGTTAATAATACAGATTTTTTGACTATTACCAAAGCTATTTATAAAATAAGTGTACTTAGGCTATATGAAACACCCAAATTCCAGGGAGGTGAGGATATTGATCACATTTAACAATGTAACAAAGACTTTTGAAGACGGTACGGTTGCTGTTGATGATATTTCGTTTACTGTTAAAAAGGGTAATTTGGTCACATTAATAGGACCTAGCGGTTGCGGGAAAACAACAACAATGAAAATGATAAATAAACTAATTTCTATCACTTCAGGTACCATCTCAATTAATGGAAATGATATATCAGAACAAGAAAGTGTAGAATTAAGAAGGAATATTGGGTATGTGATACAACGGATTGGATTACTCCCTCATATGACAATAGAAGAAAATGTGTCCTTAGTTCCTAAATTAAAAGGATGGAAAAAGGCAGATTATCAGAAAAAAGTAGATGAACTATTAGACATGGTAGGACTTGATCCACAGGTCTATAAAAACAGATACCCTTTGGAGTTAAGTGGCGGCCAGCAACAGCGTATTGGAGTTATACGCGCCTTAGCAGGTGAACCTCCAATCATTTTAATGGACGAACCATTCAGCGCTCTAGATCCAATCAGCAGACAACAACTTCAGGATGAATTGAAACTTCTTCAGAAAAGCATAAATAAAACCATTGTATTCGTGACTCATGATATGGATGAGGCCCTAAAAATTGCAGACGAAATAGTGGTCATGAAAGGTGGAAGTATCCAGCAAATTGCAACACCAACAGAACTAATTCAAAACCCAATAAATGAATTTGTTCGTTCCTTCATTGGTGAGGATAGAGCGAAGAGGGTCACCAAAAAAAGAGAAGAACTTCATGCTTCTACTATTATGGAGCCTTTGGTACCAGAACAAGTAACCGGTGATGTTCCAAACTTATCCTATCATTCATCTCTACAGGATGTGGCACGCGTCATGTTGACTAAAGAAACGGAAACAATCATTATTAACGGGGAAGATGGTAAGCCAATAGGTGTTATAAGCCATCAGAGATTGCTCCAAGAACTTGCCGGTATTCGGGCGGGAGGTGCACAAGGTGGAATCCATTCAAATCTTTTTTGATACAATTGTAACTAGACAGGACTTAATAGTAGAAAGGGCAATTGAACACTTATACTTATCTTTCTTAGCAATAGCAATTGCTGTTTTAATCTCCGTGCCTCTTGGGATTTACATTTCTAGAAAACGGAAAATGGCTGAATTTTACATTGGGATAACCGCTGTCTTTCAAACAATCCCTAGTCTTGCTCTGTTTGGTTTTCTAGTACCAATTTTAGGTATTGGCACCTTGACTGCACTAGTAGCACTTATTATTTATGCTCTTTTACCAATTCTGAGAAATACGTACACAGGAATTATAGAAGTGGATGAGGGAATTATTGAAGCGGGAGAAGGAATGGGAATGACGCCGCGTCAGATTCTTTTGAAAATACAATTACCACTTTCATTACCATTTATGATGGCTGGTATAAGAACTGCTACAGTTTTAACTGTTGGTGTGGTCACACTTGCAACATTCGTTGGAGCCGGTGGGCTGGGAGATGTGATCTGGAGAGGTCTTCAATCTTGGAATAATAGCCTTGTTTTGGCAGGCGCAATTCCTGTAGCTCTTATGGCCTTGTTTTTTGATTTTGTTTTAAAATTATTAGAGAAAAGAGTTACACCTAAAGGTATAAAATCGTGAAAGAGGAGTGTTAAATTGACTAAAACTAAATTGTCTATATCAATTTTAATGGTATTAATACTACTATTAACTGCATGCGGAGGAAATAATGAGGGATCTACTGATGAACCATTAGTCGTTTCAGGAAAGAACTGGACAGAGCAATATGTCCTTTCACAGATACTTGCTGTTTATATTGAAGAAAATACTGATTACACTGTCGATTTACAAGATGGTTTAGGTGAAGTAGCAGTCTTGCAACCAGCACTAGAAAATAGTGAGATTGATATGTATGTAGAATATACCGGAACTGGTTTAGAGGCAGTACTTGATGAACAAGCAGAAGCAGGTGAGTCTAGCGATAGTATTTTGAACCGCGTAAGAGAAGGGTATCAAGAGAATTATAATGCAACCTGGTTAGAACCATTGGGTTTTGAAAACAACTATACACTAGCTTACACAGATGAGGCAGATTTTGAAGCAAATACATACTCTGACATTGCAACTTTATCAGAGAACCTTACTTTCGGCGCACCTCACGCTTTCTATGAGCGCCAAGGGGATGGTTATGATGCTTTTAAAGAAGCGTATAGCTTTGATTTTGCAAGTGTCGAAAGCTTTGATCCAAATGTCATGTACCAAGCATTGATTCAAGGTGATGTGGATGTAATTCCAGCTTTTACAACAGATGGTCGGATTGAGCGAGAGAATATCCAAACAACTGAGGATGACCTTGGCTTTTTTCCTCGTTATGATGCAGCAATAGTAATTAGACAGGAAATACTTGAACAATACCCCAATCTTGAAGAAACACTTAATGGACTAGCTGGACAAATTTCAGAAGAGGAAATGCAGCAAATGAATGCGCGAATCGATATCGATGGGGAAGATTATCAAGCTGTTGCGAGAGAATTTCTTTCTTCCAAAGGTTTAATTGATAATTAAGTATAAAAAAACCTTTCAAATTTTTCTTAAAAACAAAGTTCGATAAGCTATTTAAAAAGGTCCTACATCATTGTAACGGGATCCGTTACCTATCGCAAAACTCCAAATCACATTATAAAATGCTCCTAAATTTGTATAATGCATTGTACCGTGTTTTGTAGTTATAATTGTAATCTAAGAACAAAAGCGTAGGCGCCGGAGTTGGACGCGGCTAACATTGTCAAAAAAATATCCACACGAAACCAATTTTATAATTTCCTAAGCTATTATAAAAAACTCAGTTCACTGAACTGAGTTTTTTTCTATTTATTTTCAATTGCTTCTTCAACTAAAGCACCCGTTACTTTAAGTGCATTTACTCACAAATCAAATATACTTTAAATTAGATTTAAGTATTCAGAATATAATATTCACAAATTTGATAAGCATATATCAAAGCGAAAATAAAAAGAATCGAACTTAAAACTCTCTGAGTATAATTTCTTTTGTTCTTTGTGTATCTATATAGTAGCCAATACCAAATAAGAAGCAGTATGATTGGTGTTCCAAGAAACATCCATGACGGAGCACGTTCTATTGGTGTTGGAAACAAAGACGTTAGAAATAGACTGTACACTGTAAAAATCCCTGAAAGGAATAAACTGATGAATGACCAATTCTTAGTCGGACGAATCAACTGTATTTTATCTGGATTTGTACTAAGAATACGCCATGTGTAATCACTAAGCCACAACACACTAAAAACAAAAGGAATAAATAAGACAAATATGTTAATAAAGCCGCCAAATCCTGCACCAAGTATCAAGAAAAAGGATGCGACAGATAGGATAATAAGGGCAACAAAATAACCCGTGTGAATAAGTGCTACCTTCATAATAACCCCCATTTTTCAGGCTTTAAATAATTCATACAACAGAAAGAAAGAGTGAACCCATTTATTACTTTTCCCTCAATAAAAAATAGTCTCCCTTTTCCAGATTTCTTGTTCCACTAACCTGCTGCGTTAGTTCAATATCTATATATTTGATGTTAACATATTATTCCAATTTGTAATCGGAAATTTCTGAACTAAAAAGCAAAAGAAAAGACCGACTTAAAGTCAGTCTGCTTATTTAACTCTTGCACCCGTTACTTCAATAACCTTTTAAAGAGGGACGTTTTCAAAATGTTCGACTGTTGGGAATGGGTCATAGAAATGATGTAGTTGTTTTTTCCATTCTTGATACTCTTTCGATTGTCTAAATCCAACTGTATGGTCTTCTAATGTTTCCCACTTCACCAACAATAAATATTTCCCCTTAACTTCAATACATCGTTGTAATTCGTGAGTTATGTAGCCTCTCATTGACGATATAATTTTTGATGCTTCTCGAAGCGCTTCCTCATATTCCTCTTCCATTCCTTGCTTAACTTGTAGCATAACTGATTCTAAAATCATTCTATCTCCCCCTGTTAATAAGTATATCATTTTATAAATTTTGCTTTTATTGTTTCTTTCACTATCCTGCTAATTTAGCACAACAAGCGACTGTTCCTATTGAACAATCGCACCCTTTTGTTGTATAAACTAAAAAGTCAGAAAGACTATGGTTTGCCAAAGTAATACACCAAAACCAACAACTGCGGGAAGCAAACTTATAATTGCTGATTTATTCTTATCGTTTTTTCTATCCTCAAAAAAACCGTATAAACTTATCAAAGTACAAAAAGCTATTAAAAATAACCATCCATAGTGGTCATTTTCATAAATATTATCAAGTAACATCTGAAATGCACCTAAGAATAACAAAACCAGTGTAATATTAGTTGCAATTTTAACAGCCCTATGTACTTTACTCTCTTTCAATTTATCCCCCCTAATCCAATGTAGCATCTTTCACTAAACTGCTCCGTTAGTTCAATATCTATATATTTAATTTTAACATAATATTCCAATTAGTAATCGGAAATTTCCAAACTATAAAACAAAAGAAAAGACCGACTTTAACGTCAGTCTGCTTCTTTAACTTTTGCACCCGTTAGCAAAATAAGCCTTTCATTTTAAATACTGTTTATCGCATTTATTATTTTCCTTTTGGTCTTAGATAACCCAACTTCATCTACTACAACTTGTTCAGATTCTTCGGAATAAAAGTTCGCAAAATTTTGTCCTTCATATCTCGGAACAACGTGCATATGAAAGTGAGTTAACTCATCAAAACTACCTCCATTTTGACAAATAGTAATACCATCAGGATTAAACAATTCCTTAGTTACTTTTGAAAGAAGCTTTGCAGCCTTCATTATTGAATTGGCAGTGTTTTCATCAAGTTCATCAAAGTACCTTACATGTTTTTTAGGTACTATTAAGATATGCCCTTCGTTATATGGGTCATGGTCCAAGAAGCAACAAACATAGTCATTCTCCCAAACTACATTAACTGGTTCTTGTTTATTTGCTAAATTACAGCCGAAACATTCCACTTTAAACACTGCCTTTCGTTTATTTTTCTCTTGTGTTCTTCAACTAACCTGCGGCTTTAGTTCAATAAGGTGCAATTCCTTATTCAAGGAAAGCCCTACGTTAGATTAATAAGCCTTATTGCATAGAACTTCTTTCTAACGCAGTATTTACTGCTTCAATGGCATGGATAACTGTTGTATCAAACAATGGAACTTTTGAATCTTCTGGTTTTACTAATAATCCGATTTCTGTACAACCTAAAATGATTCCTTCTGCTCCTTCATCCACTAAATGTTGAATGACAGTTTTATAATAATTCTTAGATGATTGTTCAATTTTCCCTAAACACAACTCTTCGTAAATAACTTTATTGACATTGTTTCGTTCTTCTTTATCTGGAACTAACACGTTAATTCCATTAGATTCGATTCGAGATTTATAAAAATCTTGCTCCATTGTATATTTAGTCCCAAGTAAGCCAACTGTTTTAATATTGGAACTTTGAATTTGATTCGCTGTTGCATCAGCAATATGTAATACAGGAATGTTAATCCGTGCCTCTATATAATCAATTACTTTATGCATTGTATTTGTACAAATTAATATGAATTCTGCTCCTGCTTTTTCTAAAGATGATGCAACTTCTCCTAATGCTTTACCCGCACTTTCCCAATCTCCTTCAGCTTGATAGCGTTCAATCTCGTCAAAGTCAACACTATACAGCAGACACTTCGCTGAATGTAATCCACCTAATTTTTCTTTTACCTTTTCGTTAATTATTCGGTAATACTCTACTGAAGACTCCCAACTCATTCCACCTATAAGCCCAATAATTTTCATCACTTTACCCCCTATTTTAATTAACTATCATTAAATTTCACTCATATTATATTCAATACTTCCAATCGTCAACCCATAATTTAACATTTTTAAAATTTGTTCATTACTTTGTACTGAACCAATTAAATAAGCGTATCTTGTTCCATATACGCACCCTTTAGTTTAACAACACAATCTTTTTTGCTCACATATAATCAATTTATTCAAGACTGGTATTCATTTGCGAACCTGTTTAAAATTAAATAATCAGTGAGTAGAGATATTGGTATGAGTTTTACTAACCAAAAATATATGTCGAATGATACGTCTGCCATCTGAAATTTTTATTTTTTCGGAGGGTGAAAATATGTATAGGGAAGATAGACTGCCTCAAAGCCCAAAAGAAGGCATAATATTTATGTTGATTATTTCGATTATTTCAGTCAACACTATTGCACCGATTATTATGGGGATGGAATTCGGTTTCAGTAAGGAAAATTACTTGAAAACCTTAAGGGTTATTCCGATTATGTGGACTATCGTCATTATATTAGTAAGATTTGTTGCGGGACCCTTAGTTGGTAAAGTGATGCCAAAATTCGTAGGAAAAACAGATGGATTTAATGCCAGAGTTTTATTAAATACTTTATTGAATGTTACAGTCTTATCTATTCTTCTTACAATTATCGGAACTTGGGTTGGTACAAAACAAATAAGCCTTGAACCTTTTCATAACTTTTTTCATAGTTGGTTTAGGAACTTTGGTGTTGCATTTTGGATTGAGTTGTTAATTGCACAGCCCATTGCAAGATTTGCAATGAAAAAATTACATTCAAAACAGTCACGTAAAACAAAGGCTGTTAATCTTTAATAAATATTAAACATAGTCATAGCCGATTGGTTTTTTTATAACCTTTCGGCTTTTAATTTACGCTTTAATTTCCATACAAACTCCTCATATCCTTCTTCCACAAACCTGCTGCGTTAATTTAAGTACAACTGTTCACACACTAGTTTAACATAATATTACGATTATTCTGTAAACTCAAAAATAGAATCACCGCAATCGATGATCCCTTTTTAAACTATTTGCACCCTTTATTTGAAGAACACGTTTATATATTTTTACTTTGTTTTGCTTTGAAAAAGTCCCCGCCCTTATGTTTTTCGTCATCAGTGCCCCATTGTATCTTTTTATCCATCTTTTTTAGCTTTGGAATATGTTTTGAGCAGTGAATATAAGCTTCATCAACTTTGATTATTACCCAACGTTCTGGTTTATTCCCTTCTTTTTCATTAATATCGTCCATTATCTCATCTGTTATATTTAATGTGGTTAATTGTTGATTTTCGATAATAGAAGTTTCACCGTTAATATGTAAGCCAATAGCATGTTCAAAGAAATCAATAAACATTAACCCTATATGGGGGTTTTCAAGAATATTCCCTAGGCTCGCCATCACACCATTCCCCTTGTATTCAGGATATATTAATGTTTTGTCATCAATAACTCTTACAAAACCTGCTGATCCAGCTCTAAAAGAGGAGTCACAGTTCCCGCTGGAGTCAGCCGTTGCTATAAACATCATGCCTTGCTTAGATATAAACTCTGTCATCTCTTTATTTAAATAATTTAGCATTTGGTTTTTATAAAAGGAGGAAGCTCTCTTTGTTGTTCCATATTGTTCTTGAAGTATATATTCTCCTCTTGACATGATCCTTCAATCCTTTCAATCCTTTCATTCATTTAGCCTTTTATATTTTAACACATAGGCAAATACCCGTTACCTACAAGTATAAGCCATAATAAAAAGAACTGCTATTAAACAATTCTTTTCTTTATCAGCTATCTAGTAAAAGGAGTTTGCAAATAACCTAGTCACCTGTTTATAATATAGATTCATCTCTGTGTAAATAATAAGGGGAAGGATACAACACACTTTAAACTATCGCACTCGATACATTACTATTTGAATAGTTAAAAAATTTATTTGAATTCCGATTTGTATAAATGGATCCTTGTTTAATCTTTTATCTTATCTTACTAAAATTAGAAACGACTGCTTTTGTTCAGCAATGCCTTATAAATTTTAACTTTTAACCTTCTTCCACATTACTGCTGCGTTAGCACAAGAAGCGACTATTCTTATTGAACAATCGCACCCGATAGTTCAATAAAAATTTTATTTAAATCCACTCTTTCCCATGTTCGTGAATGAATTTTATATCATTTTGATAATGTTCAAGGTGTCCTTCTTCAATCATCCTTTGAAACGCAATGTCACCTTCACTGGCTTTTCTTTTAATTGTTTTACATAACCCTTCTAATCGTATCAACACCATTTCCAGGTAATCTTCTTCTTTTTTTTCACCATAAGATTCAAAAAACAAACTAACCCTATGTTTTATACGACTGGCATGCTGTAATGAATTATAATAAACTTCCTTACCTGTTTCAGAAAGATAAAATCTACTTAAGGGGACGCAAGTGTAAAGGGTATAAGCTATATCCCAAAGTCTTGGTCTAGGTCCTGCAACATCAAAATCAATAATACCAACTGGTCTTTTATGATTAAAAATAATATTGTACCTAGCAAAGTCATTATGACATAATACCTCGACTTTATCTGGAGTATTATCTAACGGTTTCCAGTCGTCTATTAATGGAAAATCACTCACAGCATCATGGTATAGACGGAGCATCTTCGCTATTTCTTTTAAAACATCATCAGACCACATGTATTGTTTTAAAGGGTCATTACCAGCCTCTCCTTCAATAAATGTTAATATCTCTCTTCCTTTTTCATCAATACCTAAAAACTTTGGAGCATAACTGAAACCTTTGTTCTCCAAATGCTTTAATAGCTTATGAATTTTTGAACTGTGTGGATTTAATTCACGTCTAACAGTATCTCCCAAACGATAAACCTTAGAGACATTCCCTCCTGTTAGCATTTCTTCATTTCCGTGGTTTGACAAAAAAATCCCCCTTAAACAATCGCACCTGTTTGTTGAACAATTTGCTCTGCTATTATTTTTCAGGCATAGTGTATGTCACAGAAAAGCCATTACTTTCTTCAATTTTAACAAATATTTCATTAAGAATTTCTATTGCTCTTTCATTTGATTCGTACTTACCTAAATTTTTACTCCAATGAGCCATAGAAACACTACCCATTACTCCTTCTATTTTCTTCCCGTCTACAGTAATCTCTTTCGCGTTTATCAAACTTTTATCATCTTGTGTTGCAATCCATAGCATAAATAATCATCCTTTTTGCTTAAATTTTTTCATTTATTAATACAACAATATCCCCCGTTTGTTGAACATCAGATGGCTCTTGCACTTACCTTGTTGTACTTGTCATTTCTCTTACCTCCCTTTTATCTTTATATTTCATTTCTAAATTAACAAACCTGCGTCTTTACTTTAAGTGTAATCGTTCACAATATCTATATTTATTTTAACATAAATGTTCTGAATACCTTGCAAAAACTAACCAATTCCCAATTTAATTACAATTCATGTATTTTAATTTGCATACGAATTTGTAGGTCAAAATGTAGATATTCACTGGCTATTGGATCTAACAAATAGAGGTACAAATTACACAATTTTAATGTATATTATAAATAAAATGCTGTTAGACAAACAAAAAATGACCAACAAATTAGCATACAATTTGGTGGTCATTTTATATTGTAATTTTAATGTTTGCGATAGGTAACAGAACCAGTTAACATCATTATAGGATTTTTTAATAACTAAATTTAGAAAAAGTTACAATTAACTGGTAGTATTTTTAATTGAATATAGTAAAATAAATTCCAGATGAATTTGCATTAGTCATTTTAATAATGATAATCAATTTTTCATAAAAAAACACTTAGGGTGACAAGCATGAATCTATTTTATAAAAAGTTCAAATCACTAATTTTACTTCTTACTTTCGTTATGTTAAGTAGTTCCTTACTTTTTTTATATTCCAAACCAATTAATTCAAAAGACATGACAGACATCACACCTACACTGTTCATACACGGATATAAAGGTGGGGCAAGTTCTTTCAACTCCATGATAAAAAGGTTTGAGCGAAATCAGTGGGGTTCGAAAAGAATGGTTTTCCGAATTTCTAACAATGGGCAAATTTCTGCTAGAGGCGCACTTGGGGATGAGCAAAATCCATTTATTCAAGTAATATTTGAAAACAAACGATCAAGTATTGAAAATCAGACGATTTGGTTGCAGAAAGTAATGACTAAGCTTTATCAGACCTATGGTATCAAGCAAGTTAATTTAGTTGGACATTCGATGGGTGGGTTAGCTTCAGCTAACTTATTAGTAACAAATAGCGTCATCCCTTTTCCACGTGTAGAAAAGCTTGTTGTTATTGGAAGTCCCTTTAAAGGAATTGATAATGACCACTATTTCTCAGTCAACTATGGAGCGGCAACCATTGATTTAAGATCAGAATCTCATTCCCTTTTAAATCTTATCGAGCAAAAAGGGAACTTTGGGGACCACATTGATGTTCTTGCTATCGCAGGAGTGATTGACAAGTCTAACTCAGACGGTCTTGTTAGTTTGGCCAGCGCACTCGGCATTCAGGATATCGTACCTGCCAATAAATACAATCAGAAGATATTTTATGACAAAACAGCCACACACTCTGGTTTACACGAACACCTCGGTGTTGATAAACAAATTGCCGCATTTCTTTGGCAAATAGATAGCAATTAACCATAGCAGACGTTCTTGGCAGACCTTTGGTTAAAAACCTTATTCCATTTGCATCATTCTAAAAATCTCTTTTTATTCTTTGGAGTAGGTATCATGCACTCGTCTCTTTTCCCAAACCACTTATACCGATTCCTTGCTACAATTCGGTAAATTGCATCTCTTAATGGTCTAGGAATTAACCGAAACACACTAGCAAGCTTCCAAAGTCCTTTTAAGTTTCTACTTACCCGAAGCGCGGCGCTCGATTTATAATAAACTTTCCCATTTTCTATTACAATAAAGCTGTCAATCGTTTCTGGAATGCCATGCTTATTTACTAGTTGCTTCCCTATTTCACTTTGTAGGGATGCGAATTTAAAATGGCCACTTGGATCACGGTTTATAATAAACTGCACGCTGCCGTTACAAAGATTGCACATTCCATCAAACAGAATAACACTAGACATATCGAACCTCCTCAGCTTTGAAAAGTCTGTTAAACTTTTTAAAGGTTATTTTTCAGTTAATTCAAACACTGCCTATATAACTATAACTTTTTTTAACCGTTAATAAACCCATCACTGTATTTCTTTATGAAAAATACAGTATTAGTTCAAAAAAGTCTTTGCGGTACTCTTAGTACCCCAAAGACGTATCAACCTTATTTTTTAATACACTTTTATCTTTTAGTTTATTCAAAGTTTCCAAGAAGCAGTCAACAGCTTCTTCCACTGTCGTTACTGCGGATATGTGTGGTGTAATCCGTACATTTTCTAATTCCCAAAATCTATGATCAACTGGTAACGGCTCCTCCTTGAATACATCCAATACTGCTAATCTAATCGTATTGTTTTGCAAAGCATCAATTAAATCGGATTCAACTACAGAACTTCCTCTACCCACATTTATAAAGATAGCATGATTCATATAATTGAATAGATCCTTCCCAAACAGCTTATCCGTTTCTTTTGTTAATGGAAGTGTATTTATAACAACGTCAACCTCAGATAAAATTTCAGTTTCGGTTGAAATGGAATACACCTTGCTGAAGTGTGGTTTTTGACTGCCGCTTAAAGAGACGCCATATACCTCGATCCCTAAAGATGAGAATAATTTAGCTATTTCCTGGCCAATCTCACCTGTTCCATATACGAGCGCTTTTTGATTTTTGATCAGTTTAGGTGTAACTGGTTGCCATTGTTTATGACTTTCTTTTTCACGAAAAGAATCATGTTCCTGTAAATCCTTAAGATAATAACTTAAGCAATATTGACTGATACGTTGGCCGAATGAACAAATCGTTCTTGTTAATAATACATCTTCTTTCCACTTATTTCCGAACAAAAAACCATCGACGCCCGCTCCTAATGAATGAACCCATTTAATATCAAAGAACTCAAAATTTGTTGTTGGCTTAAATGCAACATAACCATCAGCCCATTGTAAGTCTTTGGAAGTAACACTTTTTTCTTCAATAAATCTAAAGGTTTGTGGATACTGTTCTGGATCAATCACTTTTTTTATATCGTTAGCAAGATTTCCTGTTATTAAAATATTATTTATCTCCAATCGTATCCCCCTAATAGAATTAACTTTATTTGTAGTTTTAGGTTAAAGTTATAATTCAAACTCCCATTCCTCTTTTAATAGTAAATAAAGAATAAGAAGTGTGTTTTCTAA
Organism: Aquibacillus saliphilus; assembly: GCF_020404745.1. Lineage (GTDB taxonomy): Bacteria > Bacillota > Bacilli > Bacillales > Amphibacillaceae > Aquibacillus > Aquibacillus saliphilus. The sequence continues at coordinate 132,508 of NZ_JAIZAP010000010.1, read as the reverse complement.
ATCACGATTACTCTTGTTATCGATTTCTAACCCGATTTTCGGATATAGGATCCTTGCCATTTCCTTCGTTAGTTCTTTTCTTTCTATTACCGGTAATTGTAATAAGCGATTGCTATACGTTTTCAACAGATTCCATTCTTTCATTCCAATTGTTTTCAATGTCCATTCATCTATAACTAAATCGTCCTTAGTAAGTCCTCGCGCTGCTATTTCCTTTTCAATAGCAGTTGATTTATTTTTCTTTTTTTCTTTTCTTTCATGAATCACAATCGTACCTGCAACAAGATCGCCTAGTCGTTTATGTTTAGAGTGAAAGAAAATCATTATGATTCCAAGCAAATAACCGGATGGTAATGAATCAATAATCCGAAGTAGGTTACGAATGAGACTAGAAAGCAGTGTCAAACTATGACCGTTATCTTGAATAACTCTTACCCCCATAAACCTTTTGCCAATTGTCCTTCCTCCTGAAAAATACTCCACGATAAAAAAGTAACCCCAATTGATAATAAACAGCAGAATTATTGTAATTGCAATAGGTAGTGATGACAGCTCTGGGATATACAACATACTTAACTGTCCAAATTCAACAAAAAACATGGCTACAACAACTAAAATACTAGTTATAGTTAGGATAATTTGGTCAATAATCAATGCTGCTGCCCTACTCCCTAGGCCAGCTACTTGGAATTGTAAAGAAACGAATTCAGGTGTTTTAATATCGACATGATTTTGATTAATAGCAAAAACCCACTTTCTTCGTTAAATATTGGGATATCGGTTTCTATTCTATTACAAACTATTTATAATATATGGTGAGGCTTCATTCTTGCTTTAGCCCCTAGCCCCCTGAAACGGGTCTTATCATCTAAAAATCAAAAAGGCTAATTCGAAGTCAACTTAATGAGGTGTTAAAATGAATGTCAAACAGTTTGTGAAGCAACACCGTGATGATTGGAAAGAGCTTGAACAACTGGTCACAAAACTACATAAAAAAAGAAGAAAACTTACAGCCTATGAAATTGATCAATTTCATCGACTCTACCAAAAAGCAGCCCAACATTTATCATACAGTCAAACATACTTTCAGGGAGAAGATGTAACAGCTTATTTAAACGGTATCGTTTCTAAATCGCATAACCTTTTATATAAAGATCAATTATCTAGCATGAAACAACTCCGGCATTTCTTTAGCACAAAATTCATTGGATTGCTTATGGAACAATGGAAGTTTGTCCTTGTCGCCATGCTTTTATTTGCAGCTGGGGGTTTAGCTAGTTTTATATCTGTCGTAAATGATCCAATCCACCTTTATTCCGTGATTCCAACCGAGATGGCTCAAGGCGTGGACCCGGATCAATTAGGGTCTAATAACGAATCGGTTGATTCCTCGTTTATGTCAGCTTATATTATGACGAACAATATTCAAGTCGCAATCCTGGCCTTTGCAGGAGGCGTTACATTTGGAATTTTGACCGTTTACTTGATGATTTACAACGGTATCATGGTTGGTGCTCTGGCAGCCTTATTTTGGAATTCCGGAAAATCTTATGAATTTTGGGCTTATATCGTCCCTCATGGAATGATTGAGCTTACAGCAATATTCATCGCTGGTGGCGCTGGGTTATTGATGGGCTATAAGCTATTTGTTCCAGGTCAGTTTTCGAGAGGTTACCAGTTAAAGGTGCAAGCAAAGCGCTCCATTCAACTATTACTTGGAACAATTCCATTGTTTATCATTGCTGGTGTTATTGAAGGCTTTATCACGCCAGCATCTCTAACACTCGAAATGAAATATCTTGTTGCTATAATCACTGTAGTTGGTTTAATAGTCTATCTTATAGTCGGCAACCAGTACCTTAGGAAAAATCAATCTATAGCAAGCCCCGGTTCATAATATCAATGTAATAGGAAACGGCTGCAGTTGCCAGTCGTTCCTCCTTTACCTCAACCATTTGTAACCCTTGTCTTTCCCATCTATTCTTTTCTTTATTTTTTAACCTAATTTGCTGTTGTGCGATGCTTTTCACCATTGCTTTTTGTGAGTTAATGGGTTCTATTTTTGCAGTAGTTGACATCGTCTCATCTTCCATTCCTATCATTAAAAATAAATGCTTTTGTCTTAACCTTTTCACATAGACAAGTCCACTTTCTTCATGAAGAAACGTACCTATATCGCTAAACAATACTAACAGGCTTCTTTTATTTTGAACTGTTTGTAAATAGTTAAAAACAGCTGCATAATTAGACTCATTTGCATCCACTTCTACATCATATAACGCTTGAAGAATTTTCTGTAGGTGTCCCGTTCCTTTTGCAGCTGGTACAAAAAACTTTACATCCTTTGAAAAAGCTAGAACCGATACATAATCTCCTTTTTTTAATGCCGCGGCCGCGACTGTGATGGCTGCTTCTAATACTTTTTCTAAACGGTTACCTTTTTTTAATTCAGCACCCATCATTCTCCCGCAGTCAATTAAAATGGTAATATACTTCCCGTGTTCTGGTTCGTACTCATTCGTCATAACCTCTTGTAACTTTGCAGTTTGACGCCAGTTGATTTTCCTGGGATCATCACCAACAACATAGCTCCTAACTTTGGTGAATTCTCCCACGCCGCTCTTGTGTTTACGTACCTTTACCCCTTCAGCCATCAAAAAACGTTGAGCATTCTCTAAATAATGCTTCGTTTCTGTTAGATCCGGAATGACCTTGACGACATCCTCAAGCACCACAGTTGTCTGCTTTTCCCACAAATGAAGCAAACTACTATAGCGGACATAAAGTTTATCGATGCGATACTTACCGCGTACAGGTGCCTCCACGTCATATGTGACTACGGTCGTTGATTGGTTTCTGGCCCAACCTTTGACAGGGAAGTTTTTGTGAAATGATTGCGGAATACCATCGACAAATTGAAATCTACTTGCATGTACAGAGCTATTTTTCATTTCAATTTTAACCGAATAAGTTAATCGCCTTTCCATTTCTTCGGGAATAGCACGTTTAAATGATAGCTCCTTTTTCTTAGGTGATTGTAATAAGTCTACTAAACTAGCTAAGAAGAACAGGATGTTTGCTAGAATCACAAACGTCCACGAAATTCCCCAAATAGTAGACAATGATATTCCGCTGGAAAAAATCACAAAACTAACAAGTAAACGCTTGGTTGGTAGAATGCCCCTACCTTGGAACAGGAATCGACCCCACAAGCTCTTGAATAATTTGATCAACGGTCGCTCCCTCCAATTCTACATGTGGGGATAATTGAATGCGATGTCTTAACCCCGGTCGTGCTACCATTTTGATGTCATCAGGTGTTACATAATCTCTACCTGTAATATATGCCCATGCTCGTGCAGACCTGCCGATAGAGATGGCAGCTCTGGTACTTGCTCCAAAGCGAATGGCTTCAGATTCTCTTGTTCTTCTAACAATTTTCATAATATAGTGCATCACCTCATCGCTTAAGGTTACTTGCTCTATTTCATTTCTAATTGCAAGAAATGTTTCTATATCCATTATTTTGTCTTCGTCCGTAGATTCGTTACTAGTTTCTAACACTTGTTTTAAAACTTTTGTTTCTTCTTCTTGAGAAGGAAAATCAATTTGAATTTTAAATAAAAACCTGTCCTGTTGCGCCTCAGGCAATGGATAAGTACCTTCAAACTCAATTGGGTTTTGTGTTGCTACAACAAAAAAGACATCGGATAACAGGTACGTTTCCCCTTGAATGGTTACCTGCTTTTCTTCCATCGCCTCGAGTAATGCTGCTTGTGTCTTTGCAGGAGTACGATTGATTTCATCTGCTAACAAAATATTTGTGAAGATAGGTCCCTTTAACGTTTGAAATGAACTATCTTTCATATTATAAATCGTACTTCCAGTAATGTCGCTGGGCAGTAAATCTGGTGTGAACTGTATTCGATTAAATTTTCCACCTAACAGTGTAGCGAGTGTCCGCACCATTTGAGTCTTCCCGGTGCCTGGCACTCCTTCTATTAAGACGTGTCCACCAGCTAAAATAGCAGATAGTAGGAGTTTAAGATTAGTATTTTGACCAATAATACGTTGCTCATACTTATTTAGTAAGGATGTTAGTTCGTTCCTCATCCCTATCCACCTCTTTCCTGAATCGATCTATTTTTTTTGACCATAGAATATATTCCTGTCTACTTATTTTTTCTTTTTCTAACAAATCAGTTAATCCATCTAAGAAATAGCTAATTTCCGCAGTTGGTAAATGAGGAAGCTTATTACCTATTTGTTCACTAAGGTGTCGCCATTCTTTATAATAAGGTATTCCAAGGTGTTCCTGCATCATATACTTCAAATAATCTGCTTGAGTAACTAATGATTCATGATAGCTTCGACTCCTATGATACCAAGCAGCTAACGCGGTGATTCGCTCATCACTAAATCGAACAGTTTCCTCTCTTGCGACAACAATCGGACCAAATCGCTTTCCTTGATACCACAGCCAGATACTGAGAAAAACAAGTAGTTGAACAGCCAATACCAATACCCATTTTGGATAAATAGTTAATAGAGTCGAAGCATTTTCTGCACCGTGACTATAGTCATCAAAGGATATGTTCGTTCCAGTTGGACTCCCTTTTTCAATAAGCGACAAGACGAGAGGCAAGTGATCGTTATTTAGAAGTTCTTCATTAGTCACCCATTCTGGTGTGCCTGAAACAATTAATTCGCCATTCCCATAGTCACGCTTTAACGCAATTGTACCTAGGTCATCGTAGATCAATACCTCATCTTGTTCCTCTGTTTCTAATCGTACAGAAGAAGCTACATCAGCGCGAAATTTCTCTTCATTTTGATGATAGACATGAACCGGTGCTTCCTCTTCTATGTATGTTGTTTCAAGGTCAAACATCCCACTAGGATTGTTTTGCAATAACAAAATCGTGTTTCCAGATTCCATAAATGACCGATATGCTTCCATCTCTTCTGTTTCAGGTATAAAAAAAGGTTGAACAATAATTAATAATTGATTATCGTCTTGATCTGGCAAAAGCTGTGGTCGATAGGACCACCTGTCAGCATCCTCTAAATAAGTATAGAGTCCCTTTACACCGGTTGGAGACGGAGAATCTGTAACATAATCTGGATAATCCTCTGGCTCTGGCGATGTGATGAAGAAACTTATCATTATAAACACTAGAAGAATACTTAGAAGCCAAAGCCATGTCCTTTTATTCGAATTTGATTTTTCCAATGCCTACTCATTCCACCTTTCCGCCTATCCTTATCCTTACTAGGAATGATTACTGTATTCAGTTTCTTCCAACCAGTTCATTACTTCATTTTTGTATTGGACTAGCTCCGTCTGCTCCATCGTACGCTCACCATAGGCTACTTCATCAAAGATAAGTGCTAGATTATAAAATTGTTCTGCACTACTTTGATTAACTCTCGTGAGTTCATCATAATACTCCCAATTGGTTTTCCATATTCTAGCTTCAAGCCATTCTTTTTCATGAAAATAAAGAAGTAAAGCTAAAAATAGATGACGTGTAGAGAGTGAATATTGCTGTAACTCTTCTTGTCTCTTTGCTTCTGCTAGATGGTTTTTGAACGACCAATTTATTTCATTGATCGATTGTAGTGGTTTGTTATCTCGAAAATCCTGCTTGCGTCGATAGTTACGTCCAACGATAAAAATAGCTCCTACTAATAAGACAACTACTACAACAATAACCGAAATTAATATTCCGTTTGCGACACCACTTGAAGGCTCAAACGAAGAAAACCAGTTGGCCAGTAAATCCGCTAGCCAACTTTGTGCCTGATCCCACAACTTTTCAAATAGACTTCGATTGTCCTCATAGTAAACCTGATATTCTGGTTGTTCCAAAATTTTATTCAGTTCCTCTTTTGCTCGATTCTGATTATACAATTACTTATTCACCCCACGATCCTTAGAAGAAGGCTAAGCACGTCCTTGGTTTGGTTAATTCATTTATTTTCGTTCATTATAATCTTCAATCATTTCCTTTAGATCATCTGCACCCACTCTAAGTTTCAAGTCAAAGAAGATAACTGCATAAGCTACAGCAAAAATCATTGTTGTAACTAATGAAACGACGTTAATAATAATGCTATATAAGACACTGTCACCAAGTATGAGCATAACAGGTACTTCAACTGCTGCGCTAATACTACCGATAATAAGAGCTAAGATGAGATAAAGCCCTACTATTACCCACGTTCGTTTACGGGTAAGATTCCAACTTTTAGATAAACCAGGCGCCTCTTTGCCAAAAGCAACGACACCTAGGTAAAAGCTCCAACGAACTAGTAAAAGTGCAACAACTAAACCTAGGCCTAAAAATAGAATAATTCCAGCAAATACACCCAAAATCGGATCAATGAATGAACTAACAAAACCTACTAAAAATGCACTAGCAATTGGTATAATTATCATCACAAATGCAATCACTGCCATTAAAAGACTACTTCCGAATATAGGCCAAAATCTAGAAAACGCTTGTTTAATGACAGAACCAACCATGTACTCTTCATTTCTCATAATGTGATTGACTGTGTAAAATATAGCCACCTGTGCAACCGGCAACAAAATGATACTAGCTAACCCTAAAAAAACAATTCCGATATCAGCACCGATGCTCGTCGTTGGTGCTCCTTGATCAAAGCTTGTTATTATCTGATCTAGCCAATTGTCTCCAGTTCCAACTTCTCTAAAAAGATTCGTTCCGGACAATAGCTGGGTTAGTGCTTGTAACAGGTAAATCGGTCCAATTAGAATTAACAAAATCATGAAAAAATCAGAAAAATGATTTTTAGCTAACCGAAACGTATGGTCAAGTATCTCTCCAAACCCTTTTGGTTTATTAAACTGTTCATTCATCGCAGTATCCCCCTGAACTATTTTGATTCTATAAGTTATTTTATCATTATTAATGTACCGTGAGGAAAAGATATGGAAATTATTTAAATGTAATTTTTCATGCTTTTTTGCTATTTTTACTACCTATGCTGTTAATAACTTCACATTAAATCACAAGTATCATAACGATTTTTCTAAAAATATACCATTAGGCGCCTTCCTAACTAGAAAGCGCCTAATGGTATAAAAAAATATTCATGTTTAGTCAATTTCATCAAGCTAATTATCAGATTGACTCTGTTGAGAAAAATTAACACCTAGTACATTTTGAACTTTTTCAGGGTAATCGGTTATAATGCCGTCAATATCATATTTCAGTACCTCTTTCATATTTCTTTTACTATTGACTGTCCATACCCATACTTCCCGGTTGTTTTCACGAGCGTTTTCAATAAATCGTTCGGTCAGCATGCTTTGGCGAATGGTATAAAAATCAACATCCAAACTCGATAAATTACCAACAGCTAAATACAATATTTGTCCAATTTTAATTTCGCTATTTCTGTTTCTGATTTCCTGGAGTAACTCATTATCAAATGCCTGAATGTAGGAAACATCCTCCATGTCGTGTTTCTCTATTAATTCTACTACCCCTTCGGCAAGTTCAACACTAGATTCAGCTGTCTTTACATCAATAATCAGTTTCGTCTCTTCTTGCTTAAGATTCCCTAACACTTCATCCAATGTCGGGATTTTTTCACCGATAAAGTCCTCTGAATAGAGCCTCCCGATATCTATTTTAGATACCTCCTCATAAGTCATGTCCTTGACAGTAGAAGAGACACCCGCAATTCGCTCTAAATCATAATCATGGTTTAAAACAATGACACCGTCCTTTGTTATCTGGACGTCTACTTCTATAGCATCAACACCTTTGTCGATTGCAGAACGGATACTACTCATCGAATTTTCTGGTGCACTCTTTAAGTCGCCCCGATGACTTGCAACAGAAACATCCCATTTTAAATAAACAATAGTTTCATTTACCGTATAATTTATTAGAAACATTCCAGTTAAAAAGAGGACTACTATTGTTGTTAATGCTTTCTTCCTTTTAGTGAAAAATCGGGTGACATAATGCTCAAATTCATTTAACTTTTTACTAGTCTCAAGTAATAACTGATCGTCGACTGAATCCCCTTGATTAGTATTAAACCGGTAAAACAATCTAGTAATAATAATAATATTTATTGGTAGTAAGAGTAATGAAAAGATAATCGTTATATAACTCGAAAAAGTAATCAAATAATTACTAATAATATCGCCTATTACTTTCGTATCAAGCATGGTCGCTACTTGAGATATCATTGTCATGACTAGGAACCCAGCAACAAAAATAGATACGTTTAACAAGCTTAGACTCAGCAATATTTTCAGTTTATTATCTCTTGTAATTCTCATGCTGAGTTTCATTGCATCCCAGACTGATTTCTCTTCGATAAAAATATAATGAAGTGTAAATATCCATTTTATAAATAGATAAACAATGATTAAAAATACGAATAAATATATGATAATTGAAAAATAGGATTGATAGACTTCACTGGTTAGAAAAATAGGTATATTAAAATCCAACAAAACTGGTAATGTTGAAGAATCAATGAAAGGTGTAATTAGCAATAAGATAGGAATTAATTGTAAAAACCCAAAACCAAGTAATTTTGGTAATTTTCTTATTGTTGTAACCAGGGCCTCAGAAACGAGGATATTTCTATCAAAATATCTCTTTTGAGCAATAATAATCATGACTCCAAATTCGATATACAAAATAACAACTGCCAAAAAACTAATAAGAAGCATTCCAATAATTCCTGTATAGCTTGAGGCGATCTTATATACATCTGCGTTTAGAAGCGTTCCAGTCCCCATTATTTTTAACATTCGATTAAAAATTAGTGAGATCAGTGGTACAAAGATAAAGCTAGCAAGGAGCATGTATATTAATTCAAAGGATAGATATTTCTTATAGGACGCTTTGAAGTCTTCGTAACTATTTTTTATAATTTCAATCATGTAATCACCCAGTAGTTTAATCGATATTCTTGATGTTTCCCCATTTTAACCTAGCTGAAACAACTTTAGTATCATAAACTAAAGTTTTAATCGCTTCTCAACTAGTTTATCCTAAGTACCTGTGATAAAGGCTTTTAGCTTCTATTATATCCTTGATTCCATGGACTTTAGTCCTTATGAAGGTATTGCTCCAAGCTTTTTAAAATGTGTTCGGGGAGTGCTTTTTCTATCATTGGGAAGATTACACGTTCCTCTTTTCTAATATGCGCATCTAACTGAACACCTAAGTCATTCATCAATGGGATTATCTCATTTTCTGTTTCAAGGATTTGCATGATCATTGACCTGATTTTCACGTGTTCTAAAAGCATTTCAGTAATCTCAGGCTGCTCAATTGATTGATGTTGTGCATAGACTGGTAACAAAATTTCTTCTTCCTCACGAAAATGTTGCTGTCCACCAGGCTCCCAAAATTGTCGCAACTCTGCTTTTACTTCTTCCGGTGAATACTTACTTTTCTCTGTCCCGACTTTCCTTAAATTTAATGCTAAGAAAAGTGCATGGTGATGGTGATGGGATAACGATATTAACGATTCATGTCTCTCTATTCCTTTTTTCCTTTTGACCATAATAGTTACCTCCAGTTCTTTTATATTTTCATTATAACTTAATCAATTTCATAATACCTATGTACCGCCATATCCTGACAACATAAGTTGGACTTGAACCTATTCCAACTTATGTTGTTAGGATATGGCTTGATATTGTAATTATGAAATTGACTCACTAGCATAGCATTAAATAATTGTGACATACATCATTCGTCCTTTAGGCAGTATAATTACGACCAGTATTAGACATCACTATAAAAGTGCCCAGATTCGTTTAAATAGCAGATTTTACTAAGATGACGCTCTACTTATTACTTTTAATCGGCAACTTTTGAGTGACACCAATTTGTTGGTCCTGTTTAAAATCCCAGTAACGACCAATAACGCCTAAGTTCATTGCTTTTAGATAGTAGCCTAATTGATATACCATTTCTTGTTCATTAATAAAAGTCATCTTATAATCAGGGCTCCTGAAGTCCATTGTAGCTGTCGAACTATGTTTTGAATCACTAATCTGAATGATTAGATCATCAATAAATGTTTGGTTATCAATAGTTGTTATTAGCTCTTCACTTTCCCAACTCCGAACTTCAATATGAGTAATAGTTTTCTTTTTTAAGTCTAGTTCACTCGTATTGTCTTCTGGACTTTGACATCCAATCAGAATGAAAGTAACTAGTAGTAACATTATTAAAAATTTATATTTCAACCAAATACCCCCTGATGAAAATTTGTTCTAATTTGAATTTCCCCCAAAAAACCTCTACTAAAATATCCACTTGTTCGATGAATAATGGCTCGCATCTAAAGCAAACTAAGTGAAAAAGGAGACGGATGAAACTTATGGATAAGGACATTGATAACTCTAATGAAGAATTTGACATGGACCATGCGGTAGCTGAGGAAGTACTTGACGACCTTGCATTTTATCGGACAATCGTTGCAAATGTATGTATGATAGGTAAGCCTGATTCAGATAACTGGTTACTTGTTGACACCGGGGTTGCTCACTATACTAAACGCATTATCGCAGCTGTCGAAAAACGATTCGGCGACAAAGCTCCAAGTGCTATTATACTTACCCATGGCCATTTTGATCATGTGGGCTCATCAAAGGAATTAGCAAAATATTGGGACGTACCTATTTATATCCACTCAGATGAGATTGACTATGTAACTGGAAAGGATACCTATCCGCCCGCAGACCCTACTGTTGGTGGTGGTACGCTCTCATTATTATCACCATTTTTCCCGCAGAAGCCAGTCAACTTTAAAAAGTGGGTCAAACCGCTTCCTGAGAACGGCGAAATTCCATTTTTAGACGAGTGGAAATACATTCACACTCCTGGACACAGTCCTGGTCATATTGTACTGTTTCGTGAAAGTGACCGAACATTAATTACTGGCGATGCAATTGTAACAGAAAAACCCGAATCAGCTGTAGCTGTTTTCATACCTTTGCAAAAAGTATATGGCCCTCCAGCTTATTTTACGTCTGATTGGGTCAAAGCTGAGGAGTCTGTAAAAAAATTGGCCGCTCTTGAACCCGAAACCCTTCTTTCAGGACATGGTTTACCGATGGAAGGTGACCTTTTACGAGAACAATTACACGACCTAGCAGACAATTTTATCGAACAAGCAATTCCTAAAAATAAAAAACATTAGCAAATCTACAATCCAAATAGGACCCCAAAAAATTAAAGGGGTTCTTTTTCTACAATAAATGAACCAACCACTCTTTTATTGTGGAAAAAAGCTTTTGAAATGCATTCTTGTCTTGCTCGGCCTCATCCTCTTTTAATGTATCATCGCCTAATCATGCCTAAATCTCTTTCTTCTCGATCAATATGCAAGCTAGCGAATCTATCATTGACAATATTTTCTTCAATATAACTCATTACGTTTTCAATAACTTCTGAATGATTCGGATCAATCCATTAACGGTTCATCGCAAAATATTCAAATGACGGCGAATGTAGAAATCATCGAATATAATGATTCAGCTATGGAAGTCGAAATGTGACATTGAACAAAAGCGCAGACGCCTTCGAAATAAGAAAGACACTTATTTCTGTATAACAGGTTCTATTTTTGAGGTGCAAACAATATAATTCACATATAAAGTCGCATGGAAATTAACAATGAATTTCACATGGGACTTTTCTTATTGTTCTAGGTTTATTAAATCAAAAAGTGTTTTATTCGGTATAAATAGCAAGTGCTTTCGCACGGTGGAAATAATAATTGTATAGGTAGCGAATTGTCTGTGGTAATGATTTTATATGTGATATAGAAAACGAGAGTAACTTTACTATAAGGTTAAATAGAATTTATGTTTAATATCGAAGGATTCACATAAGTAGAATATAGTGAAGTATCACTATTTTTTACCAACAAAAAAATCAGAATTTGAGGAGGATATTAACAATGAGATTAACAAAAGATGTATTACAAAAACTCTTAGATTTAAATGAGGGATTTGAGAAAACGAAATCCTTCGCCGGTAGAAATTTTAAAGAAACCAATCAATACTTAATTAAGGGTGGAAAATTACTTATACGGTCTAAAGGCAAGACATCTTCGGCTGATAGCCATCATGATAACTTCACCATTGCGGATATAGACCAAACCAGAAGATTTTTGAGAAAAGTCATTGATGAGCTAAAAACCGAAGGAATCAAGTAGGCAAATGGCAATTTATCGTTAGTTAATTCGTAGTTCTTTTATTTTATAATTTAGTATCTCAATTTAGCTTCAAAAACGAGTTTGTTAAACACTGTACTTAATAACTTTAGGGTCAATTCTTTAACAAGGAAATTCGTATTTCATAAGCAATCAAAAAAACGGTGTACGAATTCGTATGAATTTGTACACCGTTAGCATTACTATTTTAATTTTTGTACTAAAAGCTGAAATAATCCTTATATGGAATATGCTCTATCTTCTAATCAGCTACCTTTGGTTGAGCCTTCCTCAAACGGCTGAACAATGACAAAACCATCACCAGAAAATTCCATTTGAATCGACTCACCACTACCACGACCTAAGACAGTTCGCACACTTATATCAGTCCTGAAGTCTGGTTTCAGGTGACCAGACCAAGCTACAGTGGCATTTGGGTCAGTAATTACATTTTCACCTGGGTGAACTAGTAGTGTTAATGGTTCATAGTGCGAAGTGATTGCAACCCTTCCACTACCTTTTAAGGTTACATTAAACAATCCACCGGACATCATGCCAGCGATCTTTTTCATAAGTTTAATGTCCCATTCGATGCCTGGTTCAAAAGCAAGTAAATCATTCCCATTTACCGTAATCGACTCATTATCAAGCTCCAAAATGGTAATCTTTTTGCCTTGGTCTGCTAAGTACAGCCGACCATTTCCAGTCGCTTTCATTAATGAGCTTCCTTCTCCAGTGAAGGCCTTCTTAAACATACGACCTACACCGTGCTCTAATATCTTTTCACGCTCAAACTTAATTTTTCCATTATATGAGATCATCGATCCTACTTTCGCCCAGACTTGATCTCTCAAGTTCACCTCTAGGATACGTGGTGTTTCCAATTCAAAGTACTCATTTTCTTGGTCATCTTGTTTCGTCTGTTTAATGAATTCATCAATCGAATACTTACTCATGTTTACACTCCCTTTCACATAACCTACTACCCATTCTACGTCTTAACGGTAGGGAAAGTTTCAGGTGCGTTAACTTTCACCAACCTTCTCATTGTAATTATCTTCCATTTCTTCTTCTGACGGTCTGCTATCTTTAATAAAGAATGAAATAACTAAACCAATCAACGATAAAATAGCTACGACCATGAATGCTATATTAGCCCCGTGGATATCCGGATAAGAAACTTCCGGTCGAAGTGCAGCAGTCTCAGACGTTGTCGTCATTACTGTAACAAGAATTGCTGTTCCAACTGAAGCAGCAATCATTCTCATTGTATTATCCATTGCAGCGCCATGTGGAATCAATCGTTTTGGTAATTGATTTAAGCCAGCAGTAGCAATTGGCATTAATACCATCGATAAGCCAAACATTCTTATACTGTACATAATTGTGATAAAGGCCATTGATGTAGAGGCATCTAGCCTAGTAAACCCAAACGATGACAGTGTGACAATTGTCAAGCCTACTACGGCAAGCTTTCTCGCACCAATTTTGTCAAATATTCTCCCGGTAATTGGAGACATAAAACCAGTAATCAGTGCACCTGGTAGCAGTGCTAATCCCGCTTCAAGTCCAGTGAAACCCCGCATATTTTGCATATAAAGCGGCACAAGCGTCTCTACACCTATTAACCCCATAAAAACAATCATTCCAACAATTACGGCTAAAGGGAAAATCGAATAGGTAAAGACACGGAATTCCAACATTGGGTGTTTCATGCGTAACTGTCTCACTATAAACAAGGTAAGTGCTAAACTACCTAACCCTAATATAACAAGCGTAATTGGAGCTAACCAACCATAGTTTCCTGCACATGTAAATCCGTAGAGCAAGCCGCCAAACCCGAAAGTAGATAAAATAATCGAAAGGACATCTACTTTTGGATTTTTTAGTTCTGTAACATTCTTTAAGGCAAAGTAAGCGACAATGATGTCGATAATTGCAATTGGCAAAATAATAAAAAATAGTAGCCTCCATGAGTAATGCTCCGTTACCCAACCAGATAAGGCTGGCCCAATAGCGGGGGCAAAGGAAATAACAAGTCCGATTAAACCCATCGCGGCACCGCGCTTATGAACTGGAAAAATCATTAAAAATACCGTTTGCATTAGCGGAAGCATGACACCAGCTCCACTTGATTGGATGACTCTTCCCACTAATAAAACCTCAAAATTTGGAGCTAATCCCGCTACCAATGTACCAAAAGCAAAAACACTCATTGCTGTTATGAACAACTGCCTAGTCGAAAATCGCTCCAATAAAAAAGCACTTATCGGGATCATAATCCCGTTTACAAGCATAAATACAGTTGTTAGCCACTGTGCTGAATTCGCAGTTATGTTCATTTCCTTCATAATTGGCGGAATCGCTGTAATCATTAATGTTTGATTCAAAATCGCTATAAACGCTCCGGCAAGTAAAAGCGCAACAATCGTCGATCTCTTATAACTTGAAGATTGCATTCGTTTGTTCCTCTCTATTTATGTCTAGTGTATTGGTGACCTGGAAGACTACTATATTTTTCAACGGTAAAAGTCTACCTAATTAACAAACATTTGTTTACTCTTTACTAGTTAATTAGCAACAACAGACGGCGAAACTAGATAAATGAATAATAGTGTTATGAGAACGATCCCAACAAGGTCCCAAATATGGACTTTTTTCTTTTCGGGAATAGTATAGATAACTATTTTTAATATGTAAAATACGATCAAACCAATGGACATAAGTTGTAAAATCATTAATAGACTATTCGTATTTTCAGTAGTAATCTGGATCACGAAAAAGATTAGTGTGAATATAATGCCTATCACTTTCTTCGTTTTTTGAATGAGTCATCATTGAAAAGAAACTCTTTCAGACTAAACTCATCATTCATTTCAAAAACCCTCTCAGCTATTGATTGACTATTATAATTACCAATGATAACACAATAGTTTAACTTTCTTATTAAATTTTTCATTCCCTCTTTACCTTTACGTTACGTAAAGGTGTATTGTATTAGTTAACAGGAGGTGAAACCCATGGAATACACTGTTCAAAAGCTTGGAAAACTCGCAGGTATTAGTACCAGAACGCTTCGTTATTATCATCAAATTGGTCTTTTAGTACCTTCAAGAATCAATTCTTCCGGTTACCGGATATATAGCCAAGCAGAGGTAGATCAGCTCCAGCAAATTCTTTTTTATAAACAACTTGGAGTTAGTTTGGATGCTATTAAGCGAATCATTACTGACCCCTCATTTAACAGTACACATGCACTTTACGACCATAGAGAGAAGCTTTTAACAAAACGAGAAGAGTTAGACAAGATGATTTCAACTGTTAATAAAACATTAGATAACAGAGAAGGGAGAACTACAATGACTGACAAAGAAAAATTTGAGGGTCTTAAACAAAAAATGATAGATGAAAATGAAAAAGAATTCGGGAAAGAAATTAGGAAAACATACGGGGATGCACAAGTGGATAAATCTAACCAAAAAATGAAGGGGATGACACAAGAACAATTTGAAAGAGCGGAAAAACTTGGTGAAGAAGTACTTGTTACACTAAGTGAGGCATTCGAAACCAAAGATCCTTCTAGTGATTTGGCCAGGAAGACAGCTGACTTACATCGTCAGTGGATAAGCCTTTATTGGAATAGTTATACAAAAGAAGCACATGCGGGTGTTGCTCAACTTTATGTTGACGATGAAAGGTTTACTGCCTTTTATGATAAGGACCAACCTGGTAAAGCAGCATTTTTAAGAGATGCTATTCACATTTATACTGACATGGTAGACAACTAATTTTACGGGTGCGATTATTTAATCGCGCCCGTTTGTTTTGAGCAATTCAAAAAATCCAACAAAAATACCAGCCTTATCGACTGGTACAATCAATTTCATCATATCTATTTATCGCCACCAGGATACAACATTGACTCGGTAAAATAAGAATTTTACTTAAACCAACCTTTTTCCTTAAAACGAGTAATAGCCTCGATCCGGTTGCTTACCTCAAGCTTATCTAGAATGGTTGAAATATAATTGCGGACAGTACCATTGGTAAGATAAAGCTGACTTGCTATTTCTTTTGTATTTTTCCCATCAGCCATTAATTTGATTACTTGTTCTTCTCGATCGGTAAGCGGGTTTACATCACTATAAGCCATATCCACTAATTCTGGAGCATAAACTCGGCGACCATCCATAATGACTCGAATTGAGTTAGCCAAGTCCTCGCTTGGACTATCTTTTAACAAATAGCCGCTTACCCCTGCATCACGTGCTCGTTCAAAATATCCTGATCTTGCAAAAGTGGTAAGGATAATCACTTTGCATGAATGATCTTTTAATTCCTCGGCTGCATCTAAGCCACTTTTAAGCGGCATTTCGATGTCCATAATACATATATCAGGGTCATGCTGCTTAACTAAGGCTAATGCTTCTTCCCCGTTCCTAGCTTTACCAACAACATCCATATCTTCTTCCAAATCAAGCAAAGAACCAAGAGCCCCGAGCAACAGGCGTTGGTCCTCGGCAAGTACAATCCGAATCACTTTAATCCCTCCCATTTTGTTTGTTGAATAGCATTCGGTATCTTGATACAAAGTGTCGTGCCATTCGAAGATTCAATCTCTAAACTGCCATTAACGAATTCTAATCGTTCTCGCATCCCCTGAAGTCCATGCCCCTTATTAGCATCCATGTCATCTGAAATACCGACACCATTATCATGCACTTTTACAAGCAGTTCATCGGGTGATTGCTCAATCATTACTTCACAGTATGTTGCTTGACTATGTTTAACTATATTCGTAACAGACTCTTTCAAACACATACTCATTACATTTTCGACTAATAAGGGAGCATTTGTAAGTTTTGGATTTCCCTCTATCACATTTTCTATTTGGGCAGCTTCTAAAATTTGCTTAATATGGACAATTTCATCCTCTAATTTTGCACCGCGCATATCAGATACCATCTCACGCACTTCTTTCAGTGCTGTTCTTGCAGTTTGGCGAATATCATCGATCTCATTTTTGGCTGATTCAGGATTTACCGAAATTAATTTTCCAGCCAAGTCACTTTTCAAACCAATCAGAGATAGTTTCTGTCCTAGTGTGTCATGCAAGTCACGCGCAATCCTTTGACGTTCTTCTATAACCATTAATTGAGATATTCGTTTATTTGCATCTTCTAGTTGACCTTCAAGCTTTTCACGTTTAGTTCGATTATACATATTAAACGGAAGCAAAATAACACCTATCACACAAACTACAATAAATGGTATTTGTGTGAAGAACATATCTGTTTTCAAAAAGAAACCGGTAGTAATCGCGCCTATTGTTGTAACAAGATGGACTACATATAATGTAATGAATCCTGCTTTGTTTTGAACATTACCTATGAAGAAAGCTAAAAAAAGCGAAAAATAAACATAACTAAAATAGATCGTCATCACAATACTGACAGCCATATCGATTGCTACCCACAGATAGACAAGTCCACCTTTTGTAACAAATGAAAGCCTGTAAGAAGCGAAGAATAACAAGATTAAGAAAATACCAATAATTATATCAATTGCTGTTGAAGATCTAATTATAAAATAAAAAGGCAAAACTCCAAAAATAATCCAAATATAAGCGCTAAGTCCAGTATTTCTCGGAAAAATATGATACCAGTTCTGCATAGTGATCTCCTTCGTCTATTGCACAGTTTCCATTGTTTACACCCTAGCTATCACCCTAAATTAATTATAACAAAAAAGCATGTTTCAATTAATAACAAAATAGAAAACCCTTCAATGATGAGTTGAAGGGTTTCGGATTATTATTTATTTTTCCTGATAGCTTGGCCTTCTATTTTTCAATTGTAAGTTTGCTTTTGACTTGTCAGCCATCAACGCTTTAACTTCCTTAAAGCCGACAAATGTTTGATTTTTTTCATCGTATAAACGGAAACGAATCGAAACCAAACTTGCAGCAAAAGTAATTGTCGTAGCTTTTTGAAGTGGCGGAGTAGATTCATGTGCCTTTTCTAGATTGTAGTTCGGTACTCTTGGGCTTAAATGGTGCACATGGTGGAAGCCGATATTACCTGTAATCCATTGCATTACTTTCGGTAATTTGTAATACGAACTACCATCTATTGCTGCTTTCACATAATCCCACTCAGATTCATTTTCAAAGTAGGAATCCTCAAATTGATGCTGGACATAGAATAACCAAATTCCTAGTGTACCGGAGACAAATAGGATCGGAAGTTGAATGATTAACAGTGCTTGCCAACCGATTGTCCATACCAACAATCCATAAATAAGAACAAGTGCAAGATTTATCAAGTAAGTGTTCAAACGTTCTTTTCGTTTTGCCCCTTTTCGGTTATGGCGATTATCTACTAAGAATAGATAAACTGGGCCAAGTCCAAACATAACAATTGGATTTCGATAAAGACGGTAACCTAACTTTTTCCAAAAAGATGCGGAAAGATACTCATCTATAGTCAACACCCACATATCTCCTGTTCCACGCTTATCTAAATTACTGCTTGTTGCGTGATGAATAGAGTGGCTTCTTTTCCACTTTTCAAAAGCAAAGTGAGTAATGATACCGGTAATTGTACCCACAATACGATTTGCTTTTTTGTTTTTGAAAAATGATTGGTGCGTACAGTCGTGAAAAATTATAAAGGTTCGAATGACAAACCCTGCTGCAATAACCGAAAGCCCTAGAGTTAACCATATCGATACGGATAGACTTTGATAGGCTAGAAACCAAAGAATGAAGAATGGTGGTATTGTATTTATTAATTGTTTAATACTTGCTTTCGTGTCGGAAGTTTCAAATGGTTTCACGTTTTTTCTTAGTTGTGCTTGTTTTTGCTTGCTCATGGTTTCCTCCTTAAGCATCTATTATAATGCTTCATCTGGAATTTTGATTATCTCAATAATAAAGGACGTGAACAAGCTA
Organism: Aquibacillus saliphilus; assembly: GCF_020404745.1. Lineage (GTDB taxonomy): Bacteria > Bacillota > Bacilli > Bacillales > Amphibacillaceae > Aquibacillus > Aquibacillus saliphilus. Next base: position 113,325 of record NZ_JAIZAP010000010.1, on the reverse strand, counting down.
AAATAGTCATATATGTAATTTCTTTTATATGACATATGTCATATAAGCTTGTCCAACTTAAACAGAATAGACCTATTCCATATCTGAGCCCCTACTTGTAACTACTATTCCAGAACCCTTTCGTTTCACTTGATCAACCAAATTTAGCATTTCCCGAGTTTCGCTATGTACCGATCAATGCTGCTGGATTTTCTATATGATCAAGTGAAATTAGTTATCGATTTATTCACCTCTTCTATTATTAGTCTAATTTAGATTCAACATGTGTAAAAAATAACTCCGAAAATAAATAATTTTATTATGAAGGAAAGTTGACGTTAGGTGTGACAAGAATATCGTACTTCTTTAAAGTATTCATCCAAACCTGTTAACTCCCGTTTTGATTGGTCAATTTATGTATTTCACGAGCCAATGTTTCTAATATATAAACCACCGGTACCTGTGTTGTAATATCAGAATTTTGATAACGTTCCTGTGTTACATAGTATGGAATATTCACATTAGAAATAGTAGCAATAGTAGAATGTTTACTGTTTGTAATACTTATAATGTTACTACCTTCTTGCTTTAGTTGATTGATATGATTAATCGAATAGTTACTTTCCCCTGAAACCGACAAGGCAATGGTTGCACTAGACTTAAGCATATGCGTTCGGATTGGAAAAAGGGGATCTTTAATATACATGGAGAACTTGCCTAAACTTGAGAAATACCGTGCGCCATACTCTGCTAGAATCCCTGAGCTTCCAATTCCAATGAAAATAACAGTTTCCGCTTTTGTGATGATAGTGGCTGCTTGTTGTATCTTTTCATCGATACTGCCAGTTAGCGAACGTTCAAAGAATTCCGTGAGCACATGCTGACCACTTTTGACAACGGTAGTTTCATTTTGTTCTATATCTAGTTTGAGCTTTACTTTGAATTCTGAAAATCCTTCACAATTAATTTTTCGACAAAAACGTAAAATCGTAGCGGTTGATACATGTGTTTTATCAGCTAATTCACGGATCCGCATATAAGCGACTTTCTCTCTATTTTCACTAATATAGTTATACAGTTGGGTCTCTAATTCATTGAATGAAGCAATTTGCTCGCTTGTAAACATGTGGATCATCCCTTCTAACAATTCTAAGGCCAATTTTATCATAGGTTCTTATATAAAACACACTGTTACACACTTGAAACAAATAACCGCTTTCGTTACAACAAACTATAAATCCCCATCATCTATACACCACCTAAGAGAACCCTTACAATGAACATATAAATATGAATTAAAGTTGATTAAAGAAGTAACTAAACGGAGGTGCATGACCTATGGCAAAAGGGATTAAGATTACAACGATTGGCGGCGGTTCTAGTTATACGCCTGAATTAGTAGAAGGTTTTATTAAACGTTATCATGAATTACCAGTTAGAGAGTTATGGTTAGTAGATATAGAAGCTGGAAAAGAAAAATTAGATATTGTAGGTAATCTAGCAAAACGTATGATTGAAAAGGCGGGTCTTCCAATTGAAGTCCACTTAACTTTAGATAGAAGAGAAGCATTAAAAGATGCTGATTTTGTAACAACTCAATTTCGTGTAGGTCTATTAGAAGCTCGGGCAAAAGACGAAAGAATTCCAATGAAGTATGGTGTACTTGGTCAAGAAACAAATGGACCAGGTGGTTTGTTTAAAGGGTTGAGGACAATCCCTGTTATTTTAGACATTTGTAAAGATATCGAGGAATTATGTCCAAACGCATGGTTAATCAATTTCACCAATCCTGCTGGTATGGTAACAGAAGCAGTACTGCGTTATTCAAACATTAAAAAGGTTGTCGGCCTTTGTAATGTGCCAATTGGAATGGAAATGGGTATCGCTAAATTATTAGATGTCGATCACTCAAGAGTTAACATTGACTTTGCAGGACTAAACCACATGGTTTATGGTTTGGATGTTTACGTCGATGGCGAAAGTGTCAAAGATAAAGTAATCGACCTACTAACAGATCCAACCAACACTAGTTTTGTTAAAAATGTTAAAGGACTAGGTTGGGAACCATCGTTCATTAAAGCCCTTAATCTCTTGACATGTCCTTACCATAATTACTACTACAAAACGAAAGACATGATCGAAAAAGATGCAAAAAATGCTAAAGAAGAAGGCACTCGTGCCGAGGTAGTTCAAAAATTAGAAAAAGAATTATTTGAACTTTACAAAGACCCAAACCTAGCTATTAAACCACCTCAGTTAGAAGAGCGTGGGGGAGCGTATTACTCGGATGCAGCCGTTCGCTTGATTACCTCTATTTATACAGATAAAGGCGATATTCAACCTGTCAATACACGTAATAACGGCGCTATCGCGAGCATTCCAAATGACTCTGCAGTAGAAGTAAGCTGTGTTATTACAAAAGACGGTCCAAAACCAATTACAGTTGGTGATCTTCCTGTACAGGTTCGGGGATTAGTTCAGCAAATTAAGTCATTCGAGAGAGTTGCTGCTGAAGCTGCAGTAACAGGGGATTATGATAAGGCAGTACTTGCTTTAACCATCAATCCATTAACGCCTTCAGATACCATTGCAAGAGAAATCGTTGACGAAATGCTAGAGGCTCACAAAGAGCATTTACCACAATTTTTTCAAACAACCAAAGAAACTGTAAAAGCATAGTAACGGGTTCACTACAAAGGTGCAAAATGACACAGTATACATCACATGAAAAGGGCTTAGAGAAATAAATTCTCTAAGCCCTTTTTTTATCTATTGTCTATTTCACTAAGGCTACCGTTCACAAGATCATCAAATGTATCGCTTCATTCTGATACAATTAAAAATGAAATTCATAATTAAAAGTAACCTTTTTATTTCTTATCCGTGTTATATGTGGGGAGGGGGAAGAAACAACGTGAGCAATAATTTAGACAGCATTTATACTATATATTTTCATGACATATATCGCTTCCTTCTTTCCCTTTGTCACAATCATCATACAGCAGAGGACCTTGTGCAAGAAACTTTCTTTCGTGCCCATCTTAACATTGAGAACTACGAAGGGGAAAACATTAAAACGTGGCTTTTTACCGTCGCACATAATGCTTTCATTGATTATTATCGAAAGCATCAGCGAACAGATGTTAAAGAACCGAACTTCTTTTCGTCTCTATTTGATAAGAAAAAAACAACGGAAGAAACGGTAGAAATTCATGATGAAATACAGAAAATTATCGAGATGTTAAAAGACTTACCAGAAAAACATAAATATGCTGTACTCTTACATGATTTTCACGGATTATCCTATCATGAAGCTGCACAAGTCATGAAGGTAAGGCAACCCTATTTTAAAGTCTTACTATTCCGTGGCAGACAAGCGATAAGAAATAGAAAGGCGGGGGAAAAATGAGCGATGAGTTTAGCAGAAAATTAAAAGCATATGAAAAAGGAGAACTAACTGATCAAGAATTAGAAGAGTTTGAAAAAGAATTAGAAAAGTTAGAGGGTTATCAAAAAATATTGGAAGAACAAGCCGGATCTACTACAGGATCAACTATCAGTAACAAAAGGCAACAAAAAATTGTTCGAAAAGGTAAATGGAAGGCTCGACTACAAACAGCATTATTTGCCTTTGGAATCCTCATTATTTTTACGTTTTTATCTAGTGTACTAACTGCAGTATATTATTCGTGGGGCAATCCGGATCGAGTGGATGAATTTAGGGGGGTTATTGATCACACGTTAACCATTACAAATCCATATGGTTATCTCGGCGGAACAAGCACAAGTACTACACCCTATTTTGGTTTAGAAGCAACGAGAGACATGAAGAAGCAAATTGGAAATGAAACAATAAAAGTTGGAGAATTAGAAGTGAATTTTCTATTCTCCTTAATGAGTTCAGCAGAAAGATCCTATATCGGAAAAGAATCACAAAGTCAGCCAGCCTTTTCCCACCCCAGATCTGATGAAAGAGTTCATTCAGATTGGGATCAATTGGAGCAACTCCCAGAAGGAACGGTCGTTTCTGCCTATGTATCATTTGGTGAATTAATGGAATCAAAAGCAGTAGAAAAACTTTTTTCAGATAAGCAGATGAATCTTTTATGGCTTGCTGTTGATACTGGCATCAAATCTGAAATGAATCACGGTACTATTTTCGACACTATAGGTTTTCCAAGTCATCCTATATGGCATGAAGATGATATGATTACACAATCGTACGAAGAGGAATCCGGATTGTTCGGTAGCAGTACGGTATCGGAAAGTTCTTCATCGCTAGCCTATCATGAAGGTGACCAAGACATGCTCCATGACCAATTTATGAAAACATTATACTTTCTACAAGACCATGAAAAAAAATCGAATAGATTATTGTTTGGGAGGTTAGACCTCAAAAAACGAATTAACTATCTCGAAAATCATGGAATCCTGCATTATGGTGCAGTTATTACTGGACCGACAAAGGAAATAGTGAAGCTGCAGGATGAACCATTGGTAGAAGGGCTAGAAGTGGACGAAGTTGAGTTTTGGAATTGGGAATAAGTTCTATAATGCATCATTGTACTGGGTTCATTATGATGTGTAAAACATTAATTTGCATAAGAATACACAAAACTTTTCTCAATGGAATCACAAAAAATCACTTTAAAACATTAAGGGAACTTGATAAATCCAAGTTCCTTTTTGTCATTTATAATGATCGTACTTCTTAAACTGCCAGTTACAAAAATTCGTCTCCACTTATTGTAGTCACGCACTAATTAGCTTAACAAGCAACTTCTGTTCCATGCACATTTGAATCAGACTATTCATTAGCTTTGATTTCATTTAATTCAAAGGAGAAAAGAAGAATATAATTTAGCACACTTGTGGTATAACGACATACAAGTGATTGAAAATTTGGTCTAAACAAACAATTACATTTAATTACATTTAATGTAAAATGAGGTTTATGTCTATATAACTTTATATTTTTCAGGAGGAAAGTCATGAAAATCCAAAAGGTAACTATTTATTTGTTAAAATTTAAAATTAAGTTATTACGTATCCGTATGGTTTATCATGGTCAATCAAAGGGACTTACCCACCCTGATACTATTAAACATAGTCAAAACCTAGATGTTCAATTGAATCGATACCATCGAATACAATCTCTATAGTTGAATACTTGATTTTAATCGCAATAGCTGTCAATTCCACCATAAAAGTGATTTTTTTCACCTTTTTTGTTCCACTAAGGAGCATTTATAAAAATATGGATGTCCTTATTAAACGAAATGGCGCTAATTAAAGTACACCCGTTTACATTTTTGATTTTAACATAAATTTTAATTCTTCAAATATAAAAATAGAATCGCCATAATTGACGATTACTCTTGCGCCCGTTACTTCAAAACTAATTAACACATCCACATTCATATTCCTTGAATTTATATTCTTTATAGATTCTTGTTTCTATAAAATCACTTGTATCAGATGTGAATACTCTTACTACTGGAGCAATATCTCTTTTCGCTAAATATTTAACATAATTATCCAAATTATCTAATGTGGTTAAATGATATTCGTTCATGTCCATAAACAAATCATTATGTTCACAAACATCATATGTCACAGCAAGATAGCATTTTTTCATAATACCACTCCAATGTAGGTGATTCTAACTTTTTTATTAAAGGATAGCACTCTTTAATGGAATATTTTAAATGTTAATATTGATATTTAAGGTTTATTCAGCAAAAGATTTCTTGTAGATAACTATGGCTGTAAGTATTATTAAAACGGCTACCATAAACATAAAAATTGAACCTGCAATCAATTTAAAATCTGTAATCCACATAATTTCACCCTTCCCACGGTTCCACTAATTGCTTCTATAGTACATTTCCTTGTTCAAGAAAAATACCTACTTCAAGTGTGATTATTCACAGAAAGTATAATTATTTCGTATTCATTTTTGAATGGGCATAACGCTTTCCTTTTGATAGATTTTGTACATTCCATAAATTGTTATTGATAGGAAAATAACAGCTAGTACGATTGTTGAGACCAAATACAATGTTGTTGGAATGTAAGTGTTATCTGCAATCCATCTTGATTAAGCAAAGGAAGAACAAATATTTCATTTAGGAAGACAAGTAAGTTTGCTTTACGCTTGTTCAAGATAAGCCCTTTAGCATTTGCGAGTAAATAGAATCTAACTGAGGGAGTTTAAGTACATTTATTCACAAGGTTATCTATCTATATGATAAATTCAACACCCGTCGGTTTATTGAATGGTGGCTTATACTTCTTAAAAACTAATTTGATTTCAGAAAGATCATCGGGTAATGCTGGTGATACGATGAATGTATAAGATTCGTGTCCTCCAGAACCACCCCTCCTTCGTTTCGGCAGTTATAATCAGTCTCTTTACATTTAATATAGGTCAAAAAGGATAGGTTCTTTAATCCTTCTAGGGACTTCATCATCAGAATCTTGTCTATCAATATTAAAATGAACGACACTGGCATTTTCAAACTGACGTACAAATGTGACCGAATAAAACACATCATCTTTTTCAAAGGATTTTAATATTGGGATATTTTTAAGAAATCCTTTTGGCTCTACAACAGGTTTATACATATCTTCGTTTAAAAAATTTGTAAATACACTATTTAAGAATCCTTCATAAAAACTATATTTTTCTGACCAGGCAGTTATAAGTTTTTTAGTTGGAAAACCAGGAGTATTATTTGAAATATCCTTCCGTTGTTTTATTAAATTACAAATTTGTTCGTCTATTGCTTCAATTTGTTGATCATAGTGTTTTGTAGGTGGTTCGAATGGCAATCGTTTCATAGTTCCGCCTCCAAAGATAAAGTAGTTAATTAATTTTAACAAAAATTGGAAGTAAATTCATTGTTAAACTAAACTGCTGCTTTACTTTAAGTAAATAAGTTCACATATCTTTGGAATACTTTTAATATAAAATTCTAATTGACCTTTTTAAAATACAAAAAATTGACGATCCGATACGATCTTATTCAATTCCTGCACCACGTTACTTGAAAATAATCTTCAAAAGTTGATACTAAAAAGAAGAGATTAAACTTAATGCACGTAGTGTTGCTAACAGAATATGGTATTTTTTATGATATCATTGTAGATGTAATTTATTTTTTAACTATTATATTGATAGCCGACATTAAGTTCGCAATACCAGCTATAAGTAAAACTATTGAAGGTGTACTAGTAAGTCCTATATCGTGAACCGTTAAAAAATATATAAACGCTCCGAATGCGACTAAAACTAGAAAAATATTAAAACTAAGCAAATATGGTCTATTGATCATATACTGCACCCCAAAACTAATTATTTTTAAAAACTTAAATTCACCATCTTAATTGTTACTTGCTATTCCACCAAACTGCTGCGTTAATTTAAGTACAGCTGTTCACACATTATTTTTAACATAATATTCTAGTAATTCTTTAAATACAAAACAAGGGATCATCGTAATAGATGATCCCTTGTTAAACTATTGCTCGCCGTTACTTTAATATATTTTGAAGATATGACTAATTTTTCAACTCAAACGTCTCTTCTTGTCCCGACCATTGAACCGTTACTTCAATTACACCGTCTCTTTTAATTTCCTTCTCTGAAATTACTGCTGTAAAACTTTTTTCAGAAGGTGATTTACCGTTAAAACTTATAGCTGATTCTCCACTGTAATTTCCGAAGTCATATGAATAAATTAGCTGTTGCACAGATTTAAGCTCCTCTAACTCACCTTTGTAAGTAATTACAAGGTCTTGAAAAGGGTGGGCATTTTTAATAGGAACATCCAAATAACCTTTCCAGTGCTCACTTTCCCCTTTAAAATTATCCTCTTCTTTTGAGGTACACCCGATAAGGACAAATATTAAAAAAATAATAGTTATCCATTTAGAATAATTTAACAAAATTATCCCCCTTATACTTTAGTTTGAACTATTCCACTAACCTGGCTCTTTAGTACAAGAAGGGCTTTACCCTTGTTCAAGATAAGCTCCTGTTAGCTTAATATTCTAATTTGTCTCTTCTACTTCAAATTTTAATCTATCTAAATCCCAGACATCTTCATCATAATCTTTGATAACCTTGACCTTTACTTTTTTCCCTTCCTCATAACCTTCTGGATTGGAAATTCGAATGGTTTGTGTCATTGGTTTCTTTGCAAAACCATATGACTCTTTAGAAGTATCTTCCTCGCTAACTGTTGTCCATGCTTCGATTTCAATTTCCATATCTCCACTTGTTTCGTTAATTTCCGTTATGTTCCCTTGAATAAAAGTTCCTTCTTCAACCTGGGAACAACCTATCAACATAATAGTTATAGTTGCAACAATGAAAAATATCTTGCTTTTCGGCATTGGTAATCCCCCTTGTACTTATTCAATAATCCTGCGGCTTTAGGGAACAAGAGGTATAATTACTTCTTGAAGTAACGCACCCGTTTGTTGAAGATGCTTAGTTAATTCTCCTTAATCATTGTAATGAACTCTGTAAAATCGGTAGTAAACTTGTCCTTCTTTTCAAACCCTAGTTTTTCATATAAATGAATGGCTCTTTTATTAAATGTTGCAACTGATAGTCTTATGGGAATTTCCGCGTAGTTTTCTCTTATGTAGCTAATTATAAATGTACAAAAATTATACCCGTAACCTTTTCCTACATAATCCGGGTCCATACCAAGACCTATATCTACATTCTTATCATTATACACACCATATTTGTACCCAACTGGTATTTGAGCTGTTTCACCTGTACATAAAAAACCAAAGACATCACCATTATCATCAGCTATATTTTTATAAGAACCATCCAGTCTTTCTTTTATCTCATCTTCAGTAACTTCACTATTATAAAAATCATAAGGTTTTTCATATCTCCAACTTAGTATCTTTCTAACTGAATTCTCGTCCATATTTTTAATGGTTAAATTCATAATACCCCTCATTTCACTAGTCGTTTAGTAACCAAGCTTATTACACAATCCTGCTACAAAAGGAGCTGCCGTTTCGACAACTCCTTGTTACACTCTTGCACCCTTTAGCTTAATAGTAATTACTTTTTTCTTTTTATAAATAGATACAATAAAACAATAACGAGTAAAAACAATAAAGCGTAAATAACTTTTGAGTAAATTTCCATATATTCTACAATTACTTCCCAAGAACCGCCTACTGAAGCACCTAAGTATACGAGAACTATATTCCAAATCAAAGTTCCTATTGTTGTAAATAAAAGAAACAAGCCAACATTCATATTTGACATACCAGCAGGAACAGAAATCAAACTACGTATTAAAGGAACGAAACGACAAAAGAAGACCGTCCAAGGACCATATTTATCAAACCAAGCATCAGCCTTGTGAATATCATTTTTTGTTATACGAAGAATATGTCCCCATCTATCAACAATCTTCTCTAACCTTTCTACATCAAGCTGTAAACCAATAACATATAAAACAATAGCTCCAATAACTGAACCAGCTGTTGCTGAAGTAATTACACCAATAATGCTAAGTTTGGATGTAGTTGTCATAAATCCCCCAAACGTTAGTATTACTTCAGATGGTATAGGAGGAAAAATATTTTCGATGGCAATTAAAAACATAATTCCCATATAACCAAACTCACTCATAATTTCTGCTAACCAAGTTTCCATATTCTTCCCCTTTTTTTCTTAATTAGAAAAGCACCTTTATTCAACAATCCTGCTGCTTTAATACAATAGTAGCTACCGCATTCGACAGCCCTTTGTTCAGCTATTGCACCCGTTTGTTTAAGTGAAATTTTCCACAATGATTTCTAGTGTAATTATAAACTAATCATTTGTTCTCAAAGTGGAAAGTGTGTTCCATTCTACAACTTTTTCATATTCCTCTCCATTTGTTTCGTAAATGAATTTCAAGTTTTTTGCACTATCGTCCTTCACACTAGCCAAACTTGTCTCCATTATCAAAGTCTGTTCTTCAGTAAGTTTATAACCGTTTACTTTTTCTTTATCGCCTATATCCTCTCTTACATAAACACCTGTTTTCTTAAATGAGTCCCCTATATAAAAAGTAGCGCTTATCCCTTTTTCAGCGGATAAATTCTCTCCTTGACTATTCACTATATGAATGGACTTTAACGTAGTTCCATCTTCACCTTCCCATTCAAAAGGTGTTACTACAAAATACTTCGTGTTGTTTTCAAATGCACTCAAAGATATATTTCCTAAATTGAATTCTGCATTATCTCTCACCTCGTTTTGACACCCTGCTAATAACGGTATAATTAGTAAAATAAATAAATATTTCTTCATCATAAAGCCTCCTAATTTCAAAAAATCTCTTTCACTAACCTGCTGCGTTAATTTAAGTACAACTGTTCACATACCAAGTTTAACATAATATTCCAATTATTCTTTAAATACAAAAATAGGATCACCGAAATCGATGATCCCTTTTTAAACTATTCACCCGTTAATAAAAAATTTAACCTCGTTTTTCAAATTACTTACTTCTTCCCAGGTGTTCATCTGCGTAATTATTTTTTCCCCTTTGATTTTGTGGAATTTATATGAAATAATCAGTTATTTAGCTTCTGTTTTATAAATTTCATAAATAAGTTCTTTTGTCCTTTCCCATCCAAGACAAGGATCTGTAATTGATTTACCAAATACTATTGGTTCGTCTTGCCGCCCTTCTTCAAGGTAAGATTCAATCATAAATCCGCGAACATATTTCTTGATTTTTTCATTCCATTCACGATTAATCAAAATTTGACGAACGATACGAATTTGTTCTAAATATTGTTTACCAGAATTATTATGATTAGTATCAATCAAGATAAATGGATTTTTAAGATTCATTTTTTCGTAAATTTTGATAGCGTCTAGTAAATTTTCTGTATGGTAATTTGGTATATTTTTTCCATACTCATTAACCCCTCCACGTAGAATTGCATGAGCAAGGGGATTACCTTCCGTTTCTACTTCAGCGTAATTAAACAGAAAATTTTGAGCATGTTGAGCAGCATAAATACCATTAAACATTACGTTCAAATTTCCTGAGGTGGGATTTTTCATGCCTGTTGGGACATCAATACCACTTGCAACAAATCGATGTTGTTGATTCTCTACACTTCGCGCCCCAATTGCATGATAGCTTACAAGATCATCAATCAAAGAAAGATTTTCGGGATATAGCATTTCATCTGCTGTTGTCAAACCAGTCTCTGTAATCACTTTATAATGTAATTCACGAACAGCTTTGATACCGTTAATCAAGCTAGGATTACCTTTTGAATTTGGCTGATGGATTAAGCCTTTATATCCATCACCATTGGTACGTGGTTTTGCCGTATATACCCTCATGACAATAAAAATCTTATCCTTAACTTCCTCTTGTAATTTTGCTAAGCGACGAGCATATTCAAGAACAGCTTCTTCATTATCAGATGAACAAGGACCGATTACCAAGAACAAGCGATCATCTTCACCTTTAATAATCGCATTAAGTTCATTATCACGTTCTTCTTTGTGCTTTAACGTTTGTCCTGATAATTTGCCAAGCTCTTTCATTTCATTAATACTAATTTTAGGGCTTATTTCTCTAAATGTCATAATGTTAATACTCCTTTTGATTTACGCCTCAACAAGTTTATTCTATATTTAATTTGATTATACACTTGACAAAATACTTTACGAACAATGTACTGAATTTATTTTATCATATAATTCTAATAATTTTTAAAATTATTTAAAAGAAGTAGACCACCAATAAAACATGACGATCCACTTGTTCTGCAAAGCACCCGTTTGTTTAAAAGTATAACATTATTCACTTCATTTACTCTGATTAATAACCTTAATTAATTCAGCAATTTTTTCATTTCTTTCTTGATCTGATTTTGTTTTAGCATTCAAGAACTTAATTACTTTAATCACAAAATAAACTCCAAAGACAATTAGCGCTATATACAAAATAATAGGTAAAAAAGTTAAAAGAACAAAAATTCCATCGCCACCGTTCATCATTTAAGCATCTCCTTTTGTAGTAATCCCCTTTTTTTTTATTCGAAATATACGTATTGTTAGTTATTAAGTTTCATTTCTTAGTGCATTAACCTGCTGCTTCAATAAGAAAATCAACATCCCTTGTTGAAGTACTGCACCCGTTAGATATAGATAAAGACTTACACAATTTTCGCATATTAAATAAATGGCGTGGCGTGACATCTATTTCTTACCTTTTCGTTCTAAAAGTATAGGTGCTATATTTAGTAAGATAGAAACAATTGTCAAAAACCAGAATGCCCTTGCCATACCAGGTATTACATCCGATAAAGCCGCCCAATCTTCAACTTTTACCCACCGAGTTAGATAACTGTAATCTGCACAAATTGTTAATGCTGTAAATGATAATGCCAACGCCATAGCAAGCTTATAATCCTTTCCTACTGCATACAAAGAAAGATTTATAACAGTTAATACTATTGCAATAACCCCTAATATTGCCCACATAACTATCCCTCCATTTATATTTATTTATGTCGTGTAATAATACTAAAGTGCATCATCTCAATTTTTTGCATTTTTTTTATTAAACATTAATACGTTAAATCTTATTTTATAGTAAATGTTCCTTCTTTTGTGATTTCTTATTGAACAAACCTGCTGCATTAGTGGAATAAGGTGTCATTCATTTTATTAAAGTAAAGCACCAGTTATTTTAAGTGAAAATACTCACAATAAATTTCTTGTAAAGTCTAATTCCTTAATGTGTAGGGCATATTACAAAGACGCTTTCCTATTCAAGAAAAACGCCGATTGTTGAGGTGTTAATATTATTACTCTTGATTCAAATGGTAGGTTAGCTGAACAACACCAGAGGAGAAACTTCTTGTATTAATCAATTTCAGATTCAACCTCTGTTTTATATCAATAAACAACGGTCTACCTTCTCCCAAAACTACAGGATGAACAGATAATCTAAATTCATCAACTAGTCCTAAATCGATAAAATTTGTGATGAGGCTTGCCCCACCGTATAACCAGATGTCTTTACCAGGCTTATTCTTTAATTTATTTACTTCCTCGGAAATATTTTTATTTACAAATATTTCTTTATTGTCAGACCCTTTTTGCGTTCTGGAAAACACATATTTCTCCTTACTGTGAACCAATCCCCACATTTCTTTTTCATCATCAGTATCTTCAATCGTGGGAGTATATTGTCCCCATAGATCGTAACTTTTTCTTCCATACAAAATTGTATCAATCTGATTTAGAAAATTATTAAATTCCATTTCAGGGTCCATTATGCACCAATCAACTTCACCATTCTCTCCTTCAATAAATCCATCTAAAGTAACTGCTAAATCTAAAATTATTTTTCTTGACTTTCCTTCATTAGACATTTTATTTCCTCCTTAGTTGTTCGTCATATCCTTGTTAAAACATTTAAATGGTTCGTTTTTTGTCATTATTTACGATAAATACGAAAAATTAAGATTCTATATATAATAGCCCGATTGCTGAACAAAGATCAATCAAGACACTTGCACTAAACTGCGTCGTTAATTTAAGTACAACTGTTCACATACTAAGTTTAACATAATATTCCAATTATTCTTTAAATAGAAAAATAGGATCACCGAAATCGATGATCCCTTTTTAAACTATTGCACCATATAGTTGAACAGCAATTCTTTATTCAAGGAAAGCATCCGTTACTTAAAGAAATCTTTTTTAAGAATACTCATTCTTAAACGGTCAACAAACTCTCCGTTTCTTAGTCGGTCTTGTCTTAAAATTCCCTCTTCTATATAGCCTGCTCGTTGGTAAGATTTGATGGCTTTTTCATTATCCACTTCAACTCTTAGCCAAATTTTATTTAGTTCTAATTCATTAAATCCCCATAAAAGCATTTCTTTCATTGCTGCGAGTCCAAAACCTTTGCCCCAATAGTTTTTATCGCCAATCGCAATACCTAATTCAGCGTGTTTATTCAATTTATCTATGTTCTTTAAATCAACCCAGCCAATGTGTTTTCCCTCTTCTGTTAGGATGGCTTTTTGTTCATATCCGTTTGTCTTGTTCATACACATTTCAATCCAATTTCGAGTTTCTTCTCTGCTAAAAGGTGGATATTTCTTTGGCATATTTAAGTGTTCCGTTAATTCTTTATCTAAACACCATTGATAACGGTCTTCCACGTCTTCAAGAATTAACTCTCTTAATTGAACTATCGGTAATTTGTTTGTTTTCATCTCTCTATCTCCCGAGAATTTATTTCTAATTACTTTAATTCACTTTCAAACATTAAGCAATATCTTTTAACTCTTCTGCTTTGTTAATTGAAGAACAATATAATAAAAAATTATCATAAAATTTAGTTACTTTTTCCCAAAATTCTAGATGCCAATTTGAAACATATGCGAAGTAAAGTTCGTCTTATAATTTAAGGGAGGACAACTAATATGAAGTTATTTCACTTTGGGAGTTTAATCGTCGTTTTATTATTGTCATTAATAGGGTGTCAGCAAAATTTGGTAATACCAAATGACCTTAATTCAAAAAAAGATATAGAAGGTTTTGCTGAACCTGAACCGTCAGATTGGGTGAAATATACAAAGCCTGTAAGAGAGTATATGTATCATAGAACTCAAGCAGTAATAAATAATAATATAAACATTCTCTGGGAAAGGTACCCAGAATTAAAAGAGAATATTGACCACGAAGAAGGAGTTAATGTAGAAAAAAATGAGGTTGAATCCTTAAATCAAGGATTTGACTTGGTCGATGCCAATTACACTATTGAAAGTTATGAACGAATTAAAGTGAGCGCAATAAATGATAATGAAGTAACAGTTCTGGTTCACGGAAGCATTGTTTACTTGAGAGATGACTTCGATGAATCTGGTGGGGAATATTTAATGAAGGTCTTTTTAAAACAGAACGATAATCAATGGACCGTGGTAAAAACTGATGAATACACTTTACCTGAATACAAAGAATGGTTACAAGAAAGTCAATAATACCCTATTAAACAAACGGGTTGCTTAAACACAACAAGAGGAACGTCAGATCATATCTTATTCCACTAACCTGTCCAACCTTGATATAGCAATAAGAAAACACACGAGATTTCCCTTGTGAAAATCCGTGTGTTTTATGATGTGTTTTTACTATTTGCACCTCTTTAAGTGAATCCGTTAACAAAGAGGTGCTCTGGTTATTTTCAGTCTAGTAATACTGTTTAAAACACCTTATTAATAATCGCTATTACTAATCTCATCTTTTACAATTGCAACACTTGCACTTGCCCCTATTCTAGTTGCTCCTGCATCGATCATTTTTAATGTTGTTTCTCTATCACGAACTCCGCCTGATGCTTTAACACCGATTTTCGGACCAACAGTTTCTCGCATTAGCTTGATATCCTCTACTGTAGCACCACCCGTAGAAAATCCAGTTGATGTCTTTACATAATCAGTCCCTGCTTTTACAGCAAGCTGGCACGCTATAACCTTTTCCTCATCAGTCAGCAAGCTTGTTTCAATAATAACCTTCACTAAGGCTTTTGATTTTGCCATCTCTACGACTGCTCGAATATCTTTCTCTACAGCTTGGTAATCACCGTCTTTAAGCTTGCCAACGTTAATTACCATGTCAACTTCTGTTGCACCATTTTCAATTGCATCTTTTGTTTCTAATGCTTTTACTTCAGAGGATGATGCTCCGAGTGGAAAACCTATCACGGTACAAACCTCCACATTAGAACCCTTAAGTAATGTTGCCGCTTCTTCAACCCTAGATGGGTTAATACAAACAGAATAAAATCCGTTCTCTTTGGCTTCTTCACATAAAGTAATGATTTGTTCCTTTGTCGTATCTGCTTTCAAAGCGGTATGATCAATAGTCTTTGCAATATCTATACTCATTTCAATCAACCTTTCTACTTTTTAGAATTTCAACTATTTTCTAAATCATTTGGAGCAAACGCTCCTGGTAATAGATCTGCAACAGTCGTCTCTTGAATGTCTTTTTGTAAATTAGTCAAAACTACTTTCATATCTGGTGGACACAATTCCGATATTACTTGTCGGCACGCTCCACATGGAGATACCGGTCGATCAGTATCCGCAACCACTACGAGTAGATCAAACGATTTATCTCCTTCTGAAAAGGCTTTAAATAACGCTGTTCGTTCTGCACAATTGCACATCGAGTAAGCTGCATTTTCAATATTACACCCGTGATAAATTTTCCCGTCTGTCGTACGTAAAGCTGCTCCCACTTTGAACTTTGAATAAGGAACATATGCCCGTTCTCTTGCCTTTAGAGCTTCATCAATCATTTGTTCGTTCTTCATCATTTGCTCAACTCCTAATGAAATGGTAGTTAACTACTTATCAGTCATGCTAGCAATCATTTCTTTTACGAAACTTAGAAACTGTTCTCTTACTCTTTCCGTTGTTTCTATTACTTCATTATGTGAGAGTGGTTGATCTAAAATACCTGCTGCCATGTTTGAAATGCACGATATTCCGACAACTTCCATACCCGCGTGACGAGCAACTATTACTTCCGGCACAGTAGACATCCCTACTGCATCTCCACCCAGCTGCCCAATCATTCGAACTTCTGCTGGTGTTTCATAACTCGGTCCGCTATTCCATACATAAACGCCTTCTTTAAGAGTCATCGTTAGCTTCTTAGCAACATCTCGCGCTAATTGTTGAAGTGGTGCTGAATATGCTGTTGACATATCTGGGAACCTGACACCTAACTCTTGATTATTTGGTCCTATTAATGGATTCGCACCTGTTTGGTTAATGTGATCGGTAATTAACATGAGGTCTCCAGGTTCAAGTGAATGATTTACTGCTCCTGCCGCATTTGTTACTACAACTGTCTCTATTCCTAATTCCTTCATTACTCGAACAGGAAAAGTAACTTGTTCAAGACCATAACCTTCATAGAAATGAAAGCGCCCCTGCATCGCAAGTACTGTTGCCCCTTTTAATTCGCCAATCACCAATTGACCCTCGTGTCCTTCAACTGTGGACTCAGGAAAACCAGGAATTTCTGCGTACTTAATCTTGATTGGGTTGGCAATTTCATCAGCAAGTTTTCCTAATCCTGACCCTAAAATTAAACCTAATTTAGGTTGCTCGGTTAACTTTTCAGATATAAATTGGGTAGCCTTATTTATCGCTTCAATATTCATATAATCATTCTCCTAATCTATTATATTACTTGGCTCTTTGGTAAGAATTGTTGCTTTTTAAACTTCGCAGTTGATAGAAAATACGACAACATATATCGTATTCATATCGTTTTGGGAAAAATGACGTTTTTTACTGGCGATCCGTGAGCCTCCTCAGGTAGATTCGCCTGAAAAAGGTGTGAATTCGCCCTTAATAGTAAACTATTCGCCCCAACTATACATTTATTCGCCTCAAAAGAAAGAGTAAAGATTCGCCCCAAACAACCACTTATTCGCCTTTATAGCAGCCGACAGGCCTCTTTGGAGGCGCCTACCTACGGTTAACTAGTTTCAAAAAGCTTTCTCCATGTTTAGGTTTTTCAATAGTAAAGTTTTCAGCAATTGTTGCTCCAATATCGGCAAACGTTTCTCTAATTGGCATAGCATTTCCAGATGTTATCGACTTGTGATGTACCAACAATGGTACATATTCTCTCGTATGATCAGTACCATGGTGGACAGGATCATTGCCGTGATCGGCTGTGATGATAAGTAAATCATCATCGTTTAGCTTGTTAAGTATTTCAGGTAATCTTGCATCAAACTCTTCTAACGCATCTCCATACCCTTCTGGATCACGTCTATGTCCATAAATAGCATCAAAATCAACTAAGTTTAAAAAGCTTAAACCTGTAAAATCCATATCGATTGTTTCAACTATTTTATCAACACCATCCATATTAGATACTGTTCGTAGAGAGTTTGTCACACCTTCATTGTCATAAATATCAGCAATTTTTCCAATTGATATTACATCGTAATTAGCGTCCTTTAATTGATTCATCACCGTGCGATCAAAAGGTTTTAGCGCGTAATCATGTCGATTAGGTGTACGTTTAAAGTCTCCAGGTTTGCCTACAAAAGGACGAGCAATCACGCGACCGACCATATATTCTGGAGCCTTTGTTAATTTACGAGCTATCTCACAGATTTCATATAATTCTTCTATTGGAATAATTTCTTCATGTGCTGCAATTTGCAAGACAGAATCAGCTGATGTATAGACAATTAATTCGCCAGTTTCCATGTGTATTTCGCCAAGTTCGTCTAATATCCCAGTTCCAGAAGCTGGCTTGTTGCCAATCACTTTTCTACCTGTTTTTGTTTGTAGTTCATTAATTAATTCATCTGGAAACCCATTTGGAAATGTCCGAAAAGGAGTATCAATATGTAGACCCATGATTTCCCAGTGACCTGTCATTGTATCTTTACCTGCAGAAGCTTCCTGCATTTTTGTATAATGAGCCAGTGGTTGTTCAGCTTTTTTAATTCCTTCAATCTCCCTAATATTACTTAAACCTAGTTTAGCAATATTAGGCATGTTTAATCCTTTTTTATGGGCTGCGATATGTCCTAATGTATCTGCACCTTTATCATTATAGGTCCAAGCATCAGGAGATTCACCAATCCCAACTGAATCTAGTACAATTAAAAAGACACGTTTAAAATGTGAATTCATATCCTTTTCTCCTCCTTGAATTAATTATTGTTCCATTTAAGATTGAAAAAATGTTTTGGAAATCCAGTCAAATAGTACACCACCACTATAGACTCCGACAATTCCTAATACACCTGCAAGTACTGGTGGGGCAGGGAGCGGCAAACGTAATAATTTGAAAACAACTCCGATAACTAAACCTGCTACTAAACTTAAAATTAATTCCTTCATGATAATCTCCTCATATGAAAAAGTTTACTGTTAAAAACCAAATATCGTTAGACGTCCAACCTCTTATCGGCTAAAACAGGGCCCATTTGATTGGACCCTTTTACTTTTAAGTTGAACAACTTACTCTTGAATTATATCATATACTAATGGATTTGTTTCAACAACTTTTTGTCTAATTTTATACGATTGATAGATTTTTTCAATAACATCTGACACTGATTCATAATTACTATGAATGGTTACGAGTGACTCACCTTTAGTGACTTTGTCTCCAACCTTTTTATTAAGAATTAGCCCTACTGCTAAATCAATCTCAGAATCTTTTGTTGTACGACCCGCACCTAATATACTTGCAGCAATTCCAATTTCATTTGCTACAATTTCAGAAATGTAACCATCCTCTTTTGCTTCCACTTCTATTGTATAAGAAGCAGTTGGTAGCTCACTTGGATTGTCTACTACAGATGCATCTCCACCTTGTGAAGCAATAAATGTTTTAAATTTCTCAATTGCAGCTCCCGACTTAATTGCAGCTTCTAATTGTTCCCTTGCTTCTTCTATTGTTTGGGCTTTTCCTGCTAGATAAACCATTTGACTTCCTAGAGTTAAACACAGCTCATGAAGATCTGCAGGTCCTTCTCCTCTTAATGTATCAATAGCCTCTTTTACTTCTAACGCATTTCCAATCGCGAAGCCTAACGGCTGATTCATGTCCGAAATAACTGCTATTGTATTACGCCCAGCGCCATTCCCGATTTGAACCATCGCTTGCGCTAGTTCTCTTGCTCCTTCGATATCTTCCATAAAAGCACCAGAGCCCATTTTGACATCAAGTACAATTGCATCAGCACCAGAAGCGATTTTCTTACTCATAATCGAACTTGCAATTAATGGAATTGAATTCACAGTTGCTGTTACATCACGCAAGCCATATAACTTTTTATCTGCTGGTGTTAAATTACCACTCTGACCAACAACCGCTATTTTGTTTTTGTTTACTAACGTACTAAACGTATTACCGTCAAGCTCGACTTCAAAGCCTTTAATTGATTCCAGTTTATCAATTGTTCCTCCTGTATGGCCTAATCCACGTCCGGACATTTTAGCTACCGGAACGCCAACTGAAGCTACAAGTGGTGCTAAAATCAGTGTTGTTGTGTCGCCGACTCCACCAGTACTATGCTTATCCACTTTAATACCTTCAATAGCTGATAAATCAATCTGATCACCTGATTCAACCATTGCCATCGTTAAATGAACTCTCTCATTAGTTGTCATATCTTTAAAATAGATTGCCATTGCTAAGGCTGACATTTGGTAATCCGGAATAGTTCCATTTGTATAACCTTCAATAACAAAGTTAATTTCTTGTTTCGTTAATTCTTCGCCATTTCGTTTTTTACTAATTACATCAACCATTCTCATAATTTATCATCCATTCTTTAAGATATTTATATTGGCATTTGCTATTTGTCTGTACACCAAGCATTATCTAGACCAATAGTATTTTCTACTAAACTTATGCACCAGTTGAAACTATTAGAAAAACATACCTGCTATTGATGCACTAAGTAATGAAGCTAACATTCCGCCTGCAACAGCACGAAGTCCGAGTCTAGCAATATCACTTCGACGTTCTGGAGCAAGTCCACCAAGACCGCCAAGTAAAATTGCCATTGAACTAAGGTTAGCGAATCCACATAATGCAAAACTAACAACTAACACTGTTTTCTCTGATAGTTCTGCAATCATTGGAGCAAAAGCTGCATAAGCTACAAATTCATTAAGTACCAACTTCTGACCAATGAAGCTTCCAGCGGTAACAGCTTCTGACCATGGTACACCAATTGCAAAGGCAAGCGGAGAAAAGATATAACCTAAAATGCCTTGAATAGTTAAGTCATTAAAACCAAATATGCCGCCAATTCCACCTAAAATACCATTAAGTAAAGCAATAAGAGCAATAAACGCTAACAACATAGCTCCCACATTTAAGGCTAACTTCAAACCATCAGAAGCACCTTGAGCTGCAGCATCAATCACATTCGTAGTTTCTGTATCTTTTTCTAACTTTATTTCATCTGAGGTTTCTGATTGTTCGGTTTCTGGCATCATTATTTTTGCCATAACTAACCCTGCTGGAGCAGCCATGAAGCTAGCTGCCAATAGATACTCAAGTGGTACCCCTAACAATGAATAACCGATAAGCACCGAACCTGCTACAGAAGCAAGTCCACCTGTCATAACAGCAAACAATTCAGAATTTGTCATTTTTCCAAGGAATGGACGAACAACTAGCGGCGCTTCTGTCTGACCTACAAATATGTTCGCTGCCGCTGATAAAGATTCCGACTTACTTGTACCTAATAACTTAGAAAGCGCACCACCAAGTATTTTAATAAACCATTGCATAATACCAAGATAATATAGTACTGAAATTAATGCTGAAAAGAATATGATTACTGGTAATATGTGAAAAGCAAAGATTGTTCCAAACTCATCACTATTTGCAAGGGATCCAAATAAAAAGCCAATCCCTTCATTTGCATAATCAATTATATTTTGCACTCGTAGTGTGAACCACTGTAAGGCAGAACGCCCCGTTTCCCACTCTAAAACGATGAAAGCAAATAACAGTTGTATTGCTAATCCTCCCAAAATAGTTCTCAGTTTTATTGCTTTCTTTTTACTTGAGAACAAAAAAGCTATAGATAATACAGTTAAAATCCCAAATATTCCCCACAGTAAATTCATGTTGTGTACTCACCCTTCATCTATTTATTGGAACCGTTTGCTTTTGATTTATAAAAGTTCCTTGAAACTAATTATTAAAGTAGAATGTCCAACGAGTATATCTCGATGAATCCCCTTTCAAATCAGCTACATTAATACTATAAAGGTGAGACGTCCAACAAGTCAATATTTTTTTTTAAAAAAACAACTCCATTTATTGGTTACGGTTGCTAACTACTAATAAAATAATCTCCGCAGCATTAGTTCCATCGATTATCGCAGCATAAAAACAGAAGTTTCCGACAATATTGTGTCCAATAGTGTCGGAAACTTCAATCATTTTATTACGTCTATTAAAAAACCCGTTTTCTAAATACACTGAAACTAATCTGGTCTGATCTAAAGAAGTTAAGTGAGTACAGTACTGGTCTATCTGACAAATCATAATGAATTTGTTTAAGTACTAGTAGTGGTGTACCAGGTTCACATTCTAAAGTTTCAGAAATACCCTCATGATAACCAACCGTTTTTATTTCTGCCTTAGCATAACTAATCGTTATACCAGCTTCCTCTTGTAACGAGGCAAGCATCGATTCACCAGTTAGCTTATATCCCTTAGCAAGTAAATTTGCTGGAATTTTATCTATACAATAAACTAATGGGGAATCATTGGCAGTCCGAACCCGTTTAATTAGAAATACTTGCTCATTTTCATTTAGAAGTAATTCCTTAATATCTTCGCTATGCGGTTCGACATTGCCTGTAAATAAAAGATCCGTACCTGGTGTTTTATCTTGTCTTTCAATCATGTCTGTAATACTGAATAATTCTTCAATACCACCAGAAAAGACTGGTTTTTTATTGATAAAGGTGCCCACACCATGTTTTCTAATAATGATATTTTCTTCCTCTAAAATTCGTAACGCTTCTCTTAAAGTATTTCTTGATACATGTAATTCCTTTGAAAAATCAGTCTCTGAAGGTAAACGCTCCCCAGGTTCCAGCTCTCCATCATTAATTTTGGCTTTTATTTGATCGATGACAATAAGATAGCGTGGTGTTTGATAGTTATAAATCATAAGCCGCCCCTCCCGTATGAGATTATTTTACAATTAAAATAAAGCCCTTACAAGGTAATATTAATTAAATAGCAATTAATCTATCCATTTGAATCAAATTTTTGACGAAGCTGTCATACAAAAGGTGTTTTTATACTAGGCTTTTTTTGTAAGTAATATTGCTTTTAAATTGTCACAGTTGATGGAAAACGCGATGTAACTTAAATGATGATGAGTGGATAATACCTGCCCCAGAAATACACTCAAAAGGATCTTCATAGTGCTGATGAACGTCTCTTTTCTTCTCTTCCACTATCAAAAGGATCTTCATAACGCTGATGAACGTCTCTTTTCTTCTCTTTCACTATCAAAAGGACCTTCATAACGCTGATGAACGTCTTTTTTCTTCTCTTTCACTATCAAAAGGATCTTCATAACGCTGATGAACGTCTCTTTTCTTCTCTTTCACTATCAAAAGGACCTTCATAGTGCTTATGAACGTCTCTTTTCTTCTCTTTCACACTCAAAAGGACCTTCATAACGCTGATGAACGTCTTTTTCTTCTCTTTCAACTATCAAAAGGACCTTCATAACGCTGATGAACGTCTCTTTCTTCTCTTTCACTATCAAAATGACCTTCATACTCAGTGGGACGAGTTACCCAAAAGGCGCCTTATGTTAAAAGAAGGATTGGCCTGCCTTGGCCAATCCTTCTTTCTAACAACAATCGTCCAGTCCTTGGAGGACAAGACCTTTTTCTCCGTCTGATTCCTGGACGTTTAGTATTACCCCTTCTGTTTGATCCTTTATGTTTGGATCAATAGCAACAGAAATACCATTAATTTCTTTTACTTCATCATCTGTATGTGGCTCATCCAGAGCCAACCCTAATTTTGGACTTCCTCAGCCCATACCTGCAAAGTAAACACGCAATGTTCGTATTTCTT
Source organism: Aquibacillus saliphilus (assembly GCF_020404745.1). Taxonomy (GTDB): domain Bacteria; phylum Bacillota; class Bacilli; order Bacillales; family Amphibacillaceae; genus Aquibacillus; species Aquibacillus saliphilus. The sequence goes on along the minus strand of NZ_JAIZAP010000010.1, from coordinate 89,648 downwards.
GATCATTCATGATATCTATTAAAAGTCCTTTAGCTTCTTCACTAATATTCATAGATTATTCACCTCTTTCACATCAATTGTACAATAATTTCTAACTCTATAATAACGATATGCCTTTCGTTTCTTTCCCTATTTTTTCCAATCCAATTTCAGCAATTCCTGTCCATTCGGATAACTCTTCACTAGTTGGATAGGCACCTACTTTTTTCACTTGTTTATTTACAAGGATAACCGGTAAAGCTTCTATCCCTTTTTCTTCTAGTAGTTGTTGCACCTTACTCTCAGCAACAAAAAATTGGGCGTCATTTGCTAGGTTGTAACGTTTAATATCGACACCCTTTTTTTCAAGTAGAAAAAAAGTCGTTGCAATTCGTGTTAATTCAGGATCGACACTAGGACCACATACACCTGTTGCACAACATAACGCTGGATCAAACACTTCAATTGTAGTCAAGTCGTAACACATCCTTTCTGAATACTATTTCTAGCTACTCCCCAGTCCTTGAGAACCTTTCAATTCGTTCTCCTATTTGATCACGAACCTGCCTAAAAACAGCCCATTTTTCCTCATCTGTCCCTTGTGCTTGTGCTGGGTCATCAAAGCCCCAGTGAACACGCTCCTTGTTTTTAGGTGTGGCTGGACACACATCATTGGCATGCCCACATAATGTCACTACTAAGTCTGCTTGTTGAAGTAGATCTTGATCAATCTTATCAGATGTTTGATTCGAAATATCAATGCCCACCTCACTCATTGCACTGACTGCTTTAGGATTAACGCCATGTGCTTCAATTCCTGCCGAGTACACTTGATAGTTATCACTTAAATGCTTTTTTCCCCATGCTTCAGCCATTTGGCTTCTGCAAGAATTACCGGTACATAGGAAATAGATAATCGGTTTTGTCATTGATATTGCTCCTTTTCATTGGTTAGTTTATAAGCTATTAGTGTTTCGTATCTTTTACTAAACTACTTTCCGGAAACCAATGCCTTGTATTGTTCGCAATTCTTACTAAGAATAACATCAGTGGAACTTCAACGAGCACACCAACAACTGTAACTAGTGTCGCACCTGAATTTAAGCCGAATAAAGCAATGGCAACAGCGACAGCTAATTCAAAAAAGTTACTCGTTCCAATCATTGCTGCAGGTGCAGCAACATTGTGTTCAATTTTCCATACTTTTGCCCATAAATAGGCGATAACAAAAATAAATAATGTCTGAATAATTAATGGTACAGCTATAAGTCCAATATGGATCGGATTATTTAAGATTACATTTCCTTGGAATGAAAAGATGGTAATTAGCGTTAGTAATAAACCGACAATAGTAAACTTACTTGCATTTTTAAGATAGACGTTTTCAAACCAGTCTAGACCCTTACGTTTTACTAATAACACCCGTGAAACGTATCCCGCTAACAATGGGATGACGATAAACAAGACTATAGATAAGAATATGGTATCAAAAGGAATGATAAAGTCATTAATTCTTAGTAAGAACATTACTATTGGAGCATAAGCAAAGATTAATATTAAATCATTTACTGATACTTGGACTAATGTGTATCCTGCATTCCCTTTTGTTAATAAACTCCATACAAAAACCATCGCTGTACAAGGTGCGGCACCTAGTAAAACTGCTCCTGCAATATATTGCGATGCCAAGTCGGTTGGAATAAACGGTTCAAAGATGATTCTAAAAAACAACCAAGCAAAAAAGAACATGGTAAATGGTTTTATTAACCAGTTAACAATTAGTGTTATCACTAAACCTTTTGGCTTTTTTCCAGCATCAACGATACTTGAGAAATCAATTTGTGCCATCATTGGATAAATCATCAACCAAATTAGAATAGCTACTGGCACAGAGACTTGTGCATATTCAAAACGGCTTAATGTGTCTGGAACTACGGGTAAGAATTGTCCAACAGCTATACCAACAATGATACAGAGTATTACCCATACAGATAAATATCTTTCAAAAAAACCGATGCCTTTCTCTTGGGTTTCGCTCATAAGTTGTACTACCTCCACATACGAATAGTCTTTCTAATTACAACAAACTCTTAATCCTTTTAGTTCAAGGCCTTTAATTTTCTCTCGTTGTTCTGGAAAATGAGTCATGATACTTTTTACTAACGGATAAACTTCAGATTCATTATTGATACGATAAAAAATCCATTGCCCTTGTCTTCTTTCTTTAACAATTTCAGCAGCCTTCAGCTTTTTCATATGTTGACTAACTGAAGGTTGACTCATTTCTAGTATTTCTACAAGTTCACATACACAGCATTCGTCGTACATTAACAACGAAACAATAGTTAGTCTTGTTTTATCCCCTAACAGCTTTAAGACCATTGACCCCTTCTCTACATCGATTGTGTTTACCGTAGTCATGGTACACCCTCCCCATTTTAAATTGAGCTTTACCTAAACAAAACTCTTTAATCGATCTATACCGATAATATCCTCGGATTCCCATGGAACAATTACTGTCTCTTTTGCCAATTCATCTGAAACTCTATCAATCCATTTCTGTTCCGATAATGCTCTTCCTTTTAGGATCGGATCAACTGTTTTAGTTGCTTGAAAGCTTTGATTAATAATCCACCAAGCAGGTTCAATGCCTGCACGACGAAGATCCTCCTGCAACCTGCTTGCTTCAAACACTGGTGTAGCTTCCGGGAGCGTAACTAGTGCAACATACGTTTGATTTGAATCACGTAACCGAGGGATTAATTTTTGGACCGTTTCAGGCATTTCTCCTCCAGTCCGTTCCACTTCCAGGTGATAAGACTGAGCCGCGTCCAACAACAAAAGTGTATGTCCAGTTGGAGCAGTGTCAATGACAACAAACTCCTCTTTTGATTGATCAACTACTTCTGCAAAAGCCCGAAACACTGCAATCTCTTCTGTACAAGGTGAATCCAAATCTTCCTTAATATAAGCAATTTCATCTTCTGATAGCTGACTATCTAATCCAGCTAAGACTTGCTTCCGGTAACTATCTACCACCTCTACTGGATTGATTTTACTTATTGTTAAGTTGTTTGTTACCTCTTCTTGATTTAATACGTGTGAAAGGTGAGCCGCGGGATCTGTCGTCGTAAGGAGTACTCGGTGCCCTCTTTCAGCTAAACCGACTGCAACAGCTGCTGCCATTGTTGTTTTCCCAACCCCACCTTTTCCCATTGTCATAAATACACCTTGTTGTTTAGTACTAAGGTTATCAATCATCTTCTTAATAGAAGGAAGATGATTGATTGCTTGTTCTTCTACTTGGTCAAATTCAACACTTTTATCTTCTTGAAAAAAATCTCTTAAGGCAGACAGTCCAGTTAGATTAAAGGGTACAAGTGGCAAAAAGTAATTCTTCATGCTTGAAAATAAAGTTGGAAGTTGGCCTAATGCCAGTTGTTGCTTTTTTTCTAACTCCATTGCCAACTGATCATCTGACTGTCGCTTAAATAGACCATTTACAATAATAGCTTGATTTTTTATACCGATTTGATCCAGTTCTGATGACGCTCTTTTCGCCTCATTAAGTGAAGATTGATCGGGTCTAGCAACTAGAATCAGCTGAGTTTCATCCGCATTTGCCAAAGCCTTCATCGTTTGTTGATAAAGATTCTTTTTCTCTTGTAAACCGGCAAGAGGTCCTAAACAAGATGCACCATGAGTACTATTATCTAAAAACTGATTCCACGCAGTTGGCAACTGCAATAAACGTAACGTATGTCCTGTCGGCGCAGTGTCGAATACAATATGGTCAAAGTCCTGTGTCGCTTCCTCATCCGCTAAAAGTTTTGTGAATTCATCAAACGCAGCAATTTCTACCGTACAAGCACCTGATAACTGCTCTTCCATACTAGTAATTGCAGCATCTGGAAGTTTTCCCCGGTAAGGACCAACCAACTTTTCCCGGTAGGCTCGTGCGGCCTCTTCAGGATCTAAATTAGCGGCATAAAGATTGGGAACTGCCTCTATCCTTGTTGGTTGATTTTGAAGTTCAACCTCAAAAACATCTTGTAGATTTGAAGCTGGGTCCGTACTGACAATTAGAACCTTCTTACCTTGATCAGCTAAGGCAACTGCTGTTGCACAAGCCGTAGATGTTTTTCCTACTCCACCTTTTCCTGTAAAAAATAAATACCTAGTCTTTGCAATGGATTCCGGACGTAAACGTTCCAAATAAATCTCCTACCTTCTTTAACCTGTCATATAAGTTATCCATATTATATAAGCAACCACTTATATAATCAACCGTTTATATGTGAAGTTTTTTTTACATTTGAATCAATTTCGGTCTATCCCAACGATAGGAGAATAACAATGGTAAAAAATTAGTATTATGAAATTGACTAATTCAAGTAAAATCTAACCCAAATCAGAAGAAACCTTTAGAACTTACTAGAAACTTGAAGGGTTTGTAGAAGGTCCTACCGAATATTTCTATATAAGAAACCAGAACAAACTAACAACTGACAGTTATTTAGGGGGGAAACTAGATATGCAATACGATGTGATTGTAGTTGGGGCTGGACTTGCCGGACTTGTTGCGACAGCAGAATTAGCTGATGCAGGAAAAAAGATTTTACTCTTAGACCAGGAGCCAGAAGCTTCTCTTGGAGGACAAGCATGGTGGTCATTTGGAGGATTGTTTCTAATTAATTCTAAAGAGCAACGTCGAATGGGGATCAAGGACTCGCGTGAGCTCGCTTGGCAGGACTGGTTAGGAACTGCTGCATTTGATCGATTGGATGATGAGGATTATTGGGGTAAAAAATGGGCAAAAGCGTATATCGAATTCGCCTCTGGTGAAAAACGTGAATGGTTACATACTCTCGGAATACGTTTCTTTCCAGTTGTAGGTTGGGCTGAACGTGGCGGTTATCTTGCCGAAGGACACGGCAATTCTGTACCAAGATTTCACATTGTCTGGGGGACAGGACCTGGTATTGTCTCACCATTTGAGCAGAAAGTCCGTCAGGCCATCAAAAAGGGTCTAGTCGATTACCGTCCACGCCACCGCGTTGACGAATTGATTACTGAAAATGGAACTGTTATTGGCGTGAAAGGAGCCAGACTTGAACCTAGTTCAGTTGCTCGTGGACAAGCAAGCTCACGTAAAATAATCGGTGATTTTGAAGACAGATCAACAGCCGTGTTGGTAACGAGTGGAGGGATTGGTGCAAACCATGAACTCATAAGAGAAAACTGGCCGGCTAGATTAGGCGAACCACCGAAAAATATGATTTCTGGGGTACCTGAACATGTTGATGGTCGAATGCTAAAAATAACCGAAAAAGCAGGTGGAAGAGTCATTAACCGAGACCGTATGTGGCACTATACCGAGGGAATCAAGAACTGGGATCCGATTTGGGCAAAGCACGGAATTCGAATTCTACCCGGCCCATCCTCGCTTTGGTTGGATGCGCGTGGTAATCGACTTCAATCACCAAACTTTCCCGGTTTTGATAATTTAGGAACACTTGCGGCCATTCAGGCAACTGGATACGACTACTCCTGGTTCATCTTAACTCAAAAAATTATTGAACGTGAATTTGCATTGTCGGGTTCTGAGCAAAATCCTGATTTGACTGAAAAAAGCATTAAAAAAGTGCTTTCTCGCCTTTTGCCAGGGCCTACCAGTCCAGTACAGGCGTTCATGGATAAGGGGGAGGACTTTGTAGTTGCAAAGACGTTAACTGAACTTGTTTCTAGCATGAATCATGTAACAGGTGAAAACCTACTTCACTTTCCAGACATCAAACGACAAGTTCTTGCCCGCGACAGAGAATTGGATAATAAATTTACAAAAGATCTTCAAATCACCGCACTACGCGGAGCGCGCAACTATTTGGGAGATAAATTAATAAGGGTAGCGAAACCACATAAATTACTTGAACGAAAAAACGGACCACTTATTGCGGTACGATTACATATCGTTAGCAGAAAAACGTTAGGTGGACTCCAAACAGACCTTGCAGGGAGAGTACTTAATGAATTCGGCCAGCCTGTGCCTGGACTATACTCAGCCGGAGAAGTTTCGGGGTTCGGTGGTGGTGGAATACATGGATACCGATCTCTAGAAGGCACTTTCCTCGGAGCTTGTCTATTTTCAGGACGTCAAGCAGGCCGTGGACTTATAAAGGACATGGGTAAATAAACATATAACGTTTTAATTAAAAAGTAGAAAGCCTACACAAAGATGATTTCTATTGCTTTATTTAGCAAATTCTCTCTAAAAAGGCAAACTAATTGGAAGGTAATTGAATACTAAATGTCGTTCCTTTACCTTCTTCACTTGTCACTGTGATCTTTCCATTATGGCTCTTTATAATTTTATGGGTAATCATTAATCCTAACCCGGTGCCCTTTTCTTTTGTAGTGAAAAATGATTGCCCTAACTTATCAAGTTTTTCAGGCGGGATTCCACAACCTGTATCCGTTATTTTGACGCTTACTACTTTTGGATATTTTTGTTCTATTGATATAGTAATTTCACCGTAATCGGCTGTGGCATCAATCGCATTTTTAATTAAATTAACAAATACTTGTTTGAGCTGAGTTTTATTCCCTAGTACATTTATATCTTTTTCGTCTGTTAGCAAATTAATCGTAATATATTTTTTATATGCTTCCGTATTTAATAAAAAAGCAACATCTTTTGCAATGTTAATAATATTTTCTTGTTTAAATTCAGAATTATCAGGTTTTGAGAAAAGCAGTAACTCATTTGCAATATTTTCAATTGATTCGATTTCCGATTGAATAATTTTAATGTAATCATTCATTTTAATTGTACCTGTTAACATTAATTGCAAGAAACCTTTAATAGAAGTTAACGGGTTTCTTATTTCATGAACAACACCAGCCGCTAGTTCACCAGTTAGGCTTAATTTTTCTGATTGAATGACAGCATTATTAGCCTCTTTAAGTTCCGTAATATCACGAAAAGTAACTTGGGTCAATGTTTTACCATCCAAATAATAAGGCGCCGTAACTACTGCTATATCAATAACTTCTCCATCAAATTTCCTAACCTTTTGTTCCATTAAATCAACAGCCCGATTATCTTCTTTTACAACTCTAAGCCTTTCTTTACTGGAACTTTTATAGTCTGGATGTAAGAATTCAAGGATATTCTCGCCTATTATCCGTTCAGATTCGGGTATTGCAAGTATTTCCATTGTCGTTTTATTTATGTATATTATTTCCTCATTATCAATTACTATAATGCCATTCATTGAATTTTCAACCAACTGATGAAAGTCTAAATTAACCCCATTAACCTCCTTAATCAACTATACCTTCCCCTCTCTAATAATGTAATTTCTCTAAATCCTTCAATAGATAGGAAAATGAATAGAAAAGCCCCACTTTTCATAAAGAAGGGCTTCGATAAATTGCAACTGGCTACCATATCTACAAGATTTAGGCCCTAAGTTTTGCGTCTTTACCTTTCGATAAATTTGCCGAATATATCTAGGAGTTTGATTATCTATATCTAATTAAACTTTACATAAAATGTAAAAAAATATCAAGTGATTGTCAAGATATTATTTGATATTTAACTTTTTATCCATATTTAGCTAACTTGACCCATTAATGATTTAAAATGAAAAAAGGTCCTTCACTTAACTCAAATCGAGTTTAGAGAAGAACCTTTTATAATATGACTAGGCACGGTTAGTCCTAAAAATGATATGTTTCGTCACTCGCATTTCTCTTTAAAATACGCAACAATTTAACGATAGAGTTCTCTCTCTGATTTCCTTGCAGAATTCACGTCTACAATATGGAATTCCTCTCACAGATGATGAAATCGTGCACCATGACCGTTAGCTTCGACTGTATAATGGTTATAGTCTCCGAAAAATGAATTCGGCAAAAAGGTTTTCCATTCGGTCCCTTCCACTTGCTCCAATTTCTGAATCCGCTCGCAACCTTTAATGATGCTAAAGGTTCAGAATGTTGTACCTTAACCATGTACCTAAAATGGCGAATGTAAAAGATAGATTCTAAAAACAAAGAGATCATCGCTCGTGAGCCTATGACAACAGCTTACTACTTTCAAAAGGTGACATTTAAGTCTATTTTTTCCGTGAAAATTTGTGATGACTATCCCACCTGCTAATCATGCACAACCAATCGATTGAAGGAATAACTAGCTTGTTCATTCCGACGTTGATTTCTAGCTACAGGATATGTGCACCAATTATTTTTTAAAAAAAAGACAGGACATCCCTGGCTTTTTCATTTAGTAATTCATTTACTACTATTCAATTAAAATTCTTCAATAGAATAGTATCCTTTTTCTAATTAACTTGTATATAAGCTTCCGAGTTAATATATCGATTATCGTATTGTTCCATAATAAGTAACACTATAATGGTAATTGAAAATATAATCAAAAGAAATAATAGTGTAGAACCCACGAAAATTCCTATTGATTTTACTATCCCAATTTCTTTAATTTTTTTCATCATAAGTTGTCTCTTGTCTTTAAAAGGTCGACATAATAGATTCTTGCTCTTCTTTAACAAAGTCCCCGCTGCTACCGTGAACGCCATTTTTACCGCTACCATTTTCTTTTGTAGGTTCATGCTTTGACCCCTTCTTTGATTTGTAAATCTATTACAATGATAACAATATCTGGAATATCTAACAATGGTTTATATTTCGAACAATAATTCTTATCTGGTTCAACTGTCCATCTTCCTTCAAAAATAAAAAATAAGCTTTGTGGCTCAATACGAACATACGATTATTCCCACGAAACAAGGACCGATTATTACGACTTTGTAAGAGCATTTACGGGACAACAGGGTCAGGCCCTTGTCCCGAAAAAAAATAGTGCCGGAAACCTACACGTAGACACTTATCCAAACGTGGTACCTGGCACCATAACCTAACGAGATATGTCTACTCTACGGGAATAATATCACTGACCCTTCATCTTTTCGCGATGCACGAACCGTCCCCTCGTGTCACCTACAAATACTTTAATCTTCTATTAACTCTATTAATATCAAAATCCAGATACCTTAATCCACCACTCCACCTTTTCATATGTGCATGGTCTGGATGACTTTCATCAGCAATAATTTCAACGAAGTTCTCATAACCACCTTCTCCACCTACATCCTCAGGTGGGGTTTTTCCTTCTCCTTCAAGGCAAATTGGATGATTCTTATCGAAATCCTCAATTACCCGATCCACTTTTATATGATGTATCCAGTCATCACCAAAATCATAAACATAGGTTACTTTTGCTGGCAGATGGTCCGATAGCTTGCTTTCGGTGTCCATTTTCATTGGTATATCATCGTCCCCGTAGCTAAAGGCTTCCTCATTAGACACGAGATTTAAAATAGGCTTATATCCTTCGCCATCATATGCGGGGTGATTATAGGAGAGCGGTTCATTCGTATTCGTATGGTTGCTATCAAAAATGTAAAACTCATGAAGGTGGTAATTCTTCCAATCAAATGCTGCTTGTATCGTCTCATGCAGTTGACGGAAAGATAAATTTATTGGTACGACTAATTTCCGGAAAATTTTAAATTTCTCAAGGCGTAGCGTAATCGTTAACTCCACGGCTTTTGTTTGAATAACTGGTTTACCTGCAAACACTTCCAAGTCTTTATATAACATTTGATGAGGATGGAAATAATCATTCTTTCCATCTCCAACCAAATCCCTGCTAATCTCGCGACTCAAAGCTAGTTGGTAAATGGTGTCAGGGTCCAACAATTTATGATAAAAATACACCAAATCACAGGCCTTGTTCATTCGGGCAACAAGTGACCTATTCTTTGTTTTTGCGTAGGTAATTATATTGCTAGAATCGATATATTGATCGATTACGTCGTTACGAATCCCTTCCTGTTCAAAGGTATTGCGGATAGCTAGTAGGATAATTTTATCACTATTTTTAAAATCCTTTGCCTTTAGGCCGTGCAGAACAATTGCATATCGATTTTTATCATTCACTAGCACTAGTGTTTTCCGTCGGTTTATCGTTAATAGATTCGCATGCCATGAAGTAAGAGGCGTTTCCTCCTCTATTGTTTCCGGCGTCCTTTTTAACTGATCCAATAACTTCTTCGTACATTGAATGTGCATAGAGGCTTACCTCCTTTTTTATTTATATACATCGGTATCCTCTAATAAAGCTCATAGAAGGATTCCTGTCCAATGTGACGAACATATTCCTCCACAAGCTTTTGTAAATTTTTCGAACTATCTAATGGAATCCAGTCGTCCACATCATCAAAAAAGCAAAACCTTTCCACTCCAAACTCTCTAGTATCTTCGTCAAGGAGTTCAAAACGCATTACGGCTTGATAATCCTTTATCTTATCTAAATTAATTGCACCAAGATTAGCAAGATTAGTTACTGGTGTTGAAAGGGTATAAACCGTAATGAACTCTTTTTTTATATCCAGTTTAAAATCACTAATCAGACAATGTTTGCTCATTGCTGTCTCTATTATTTTTATTTCCTTGTCATCGAGTACTTTTTTAATTGCTTTACGCAAAAATACCCTACCATTTGGATTTTCATAGATTTCATAGCCCTCTGGAATCTTGTCCACATCGGCACCAGCACTTTTTTTGGAAAAGTGATAGGTTGCATTTCCTTTTTTCGTCATGCGTTTGTGCAAGTAGTACATATCTCCACGAAAGTTCTCATAAGTAATTGCCATTTTTTACACCACTTTCTATAAATAAGAAATGTCTTGTCTTTATTCTATTATTATATCAATAGTAATGAAAACTTAAACAATCTACTGTACGTTATAGTAATAAATATGAAAAAATAAAAGTGTAGTTATCTTGTTCCATTTGATATTATTTCAAAAAGAAATCACCTGATATTATGAACTAATGAACCGATTAAAAGCCCATATAATGATTGTTTTTTGTATTAAACTACTATTGAAGTAAATGGCTAACTTTTGACTTTTTCAAAAGCTGTCATTTGTAAAAGGAGTTTTATCATGGGAAAGAAGAAACGGGGCCACTACTGTAGACAATGTGGAAGAACACGTCCAAACGAGAAATTCAGTGGGAAAGGGCATCGACAGCACATTTGTAAGGATTGTAAGAGAAAAGGAAAACAAGTTAATCGACCTCAAGTGGACAACTATGATCGTGAATTGAACAAACTTAATAAGGCGGTACGGAATGGCCTCATCCTGTACACCCGAAGATCAAGTTTTTTCTTATTCGAATATCAAAAACAACGTTATGTAACAAGGGATGACTTTGAGTCAGAAATTTTTTGGTATAATCCCAGCTCAACAAAAAGGTTCCAGTTAGAAGATTCGTTGTTACCGAGCCAACCCCTGCTTGAGGTATTGTTTAAAAATTTCTATGAAGTAATGGAATGTGGGTTTATAGTAGACTACGACGATTTTTATTTAGAAGAAGAATGTTTGGATATTCCAAAAAATCGCCGACTCCATTTAGAGGTAATTGCATCTATTAAAAATCTAGAGCGATAAGAACGTTAGCTTATCACCGGGGATCTGACGGTTCTTTTGTCCTGATTTCTCATTAATTGGAAATGTGCATGAGAAGGATCTGACCACATCAAATCTCAAATAGAGGCTCTCTTCTATTTTTCACTTGAGTCAATTTATTTCTAATTAAGGATTAGCTGCCTGTACTTTACTACTTTGATAATCACGTATGACTAGATCCATAATCTTTTTGACAGGTAATTTGGATTTGAATTCATGTACTCTTGCACCTGAAAACACTAAACCATCCTCTACGTCACCATCCATTGATTTAAATAATGAATCTAACGTGCAAAATTGGAAGGAACATTTTTTCAAACAACGATAACTTTTTGAGGGGTTATAGGGGGGTGCATAATAGTGTGGGGGTTCGTTCTAACGGTGAATTGGTAAAGAGTTACTTAAATCAAAACACGCTTCCCTTATCATTCCTTTGTATATTTCACCCCTACTACCTACGGCAATAACAAAAATAAGTAATTCCTTATTTTTTAGCTCATAAATGATTCTAAAATCTCCAACACGCAAACGAAAAGCACTGTTAATACCTTTCAAAGGACTAATATCAAGATTCAAAGTTTGGTATGGGTTTTCAGCCAAGGTAAGCAATGCTTTCTCTAGTCGCCTTCTGGTTGGTTTGTCTTGTTTTTTAATATATTTAGCAGCTTGTTTAGAGTATAAAATTTCATACATAATCTTCTTCTCCAAATACATCTTCATGAGTATAATATTCGCCATTTTGAAATTCGCTTTTAGCTTTATTTATTGCCTTAACTTCCTCTTTAGTTAGCTCTACCAAAGGAAAATCATCTTTATAGTTCATTTTATCGCGTTTGATTTTCATATAACGCATTTTTCCAACAACTTCAGAAACTTGCTCATCTTCAAGTTCATCCAACAATTCATGCGCTAGTTTTCGAATATCTTGAATAGCCATCGTAACACCTCCAAAGAAATAGTATTTTATTAAATTATATAATAAAGGTCAGTCACAGTCACTTTAATAAGCAATTTTCCGAAAAAAGGTGCCAGACCCTCCTTGTGGACACTTGTCCATGAGATGGGTCTGACCCCATCAACTCAGGCGCCGCTGCGACCACTCTACTCCAAACCTTTCACTCCAGTTTCTAATATTTCCATTTGAAGTAGTGTCTGTTCGTCTGTTATGGTTTTATCTTTGCCATGGATGATGGCTTCATATAAATCATCATATACTCTTCCATAATCGCCATTTACGGATTTCGGTTTTTCTTCGTGGACTGTTCCTTCTTCATCAATATATGTCAGTACACCATAATGTTTGATGGTATCTAGACCAAAATCTTTGTTATCAGGCATGTAAAATAACTTTAAATGCTCTTCCTGACGATCTTTGGTTTCTTTTACAAAGCATCCCTTTTTGCCATAAACGACGAAGCTAGGTCTTTCTTTCAGTCTAAAATAACTGGATTTTATAGATACCTTCAACTCTCCATAATATAAATCTATATCAAAATAATCGTTCTTTCTTCCTTGTCCCAATAACTGCCTTACATCATAATGGATATGATCTGGCTTGCCAAAATAGCTGATAGCCTGATCTAGTGTATGGCAGCCATGTCCATATAAAAATGACGAAGCAGGATCAAAAGAATGAACAGACTCAGATGCTTCGGGACGATAATAGTCAAAATGCATTTCCACTTCCAGCAAGTCCCCTATTTTCCTTTCTTCAACGACCTTTTGTACGGTTAAAAAATCACTATCAAAACGTCTGTTTTGATATGCCTGAACGATTAATCCTTTCTCACTGGCCAATGCAAATATTTCTTTTGCCTGTTCAGAGGTTTCCATAAACGGCTTTTCAACCAAACAGTTTTTATTATGTTCTAATACCAATTTTGCGTATTCATAATGACTGTCATGTTGGGTGCAAATAACAATCAGTTGAATGTCTTTGTCATGTAACAATTCATCTAAATCAGAAGTATACTTCACTCCTGGAATACGATCCCAACTATCATGGTCAGGATTTCTCCGATAAATGGTTTGTACCTTTATATTCTCTCTTTGCAACACGAACGGCAGATGATATCTGTTCGTGCTTTTCCCATTTCCAATATAACCGATAGTAAGCATAACAGCCTCCTAAAATCTTGTAATTATTCGGTATTCATAACTATCTCCTGCTATAAGTATAGATGGGAAATGGAAATTTTTCTATAACTTAGCAAAAGTGAAGCATAGTATGCTTACAGCCACAAGAATGGTGGAAATGTTCTGGACCTCCTTGTGGACACTTGTTCATGAGAGGGTCAGACCCTATCAACTCTCAGAAAACTAACATTCATTAAATACCAAGATCCTTTTCTAATTCTGTCTGACTTTTCTTAATAGTTTTAGATAAAAATTCACACAAGGGACCATTATCTTCATTATTAATTAGATTCCTAAATTTATTAACTAGTGTAAGGTACCCTTCGAAATATTGACTATTGTAATCACTATCGTTATAAATCATAAAATATTCATGATAGTCTTTTGTAGCAATTTTGTCTTCAATTTGTATTAATACAGATTGCCAGTTTTTTATTCTTTTCGAATGGATAGGCTTTTTTGCTTTCACTTCAGATTTTTCCTCATCCTCTATTTGTCTGATATATTGTTCCACTTCCAATTTGTATTGCATTAGCTCTTTTCTTTTTTTATATTGGACCTATTTCTTTCCAATGTTTCTTTGTAAATTCTACAAAAGGTCTGATAGGTAGTTTCATAATACTCCCTCCATCTATTAATATTTTTAACTTATCAGGAAAATTGAAACACATACCTGAGAGGATAAACATTCATTACAGAAAAAAGTGGTTCTCTGTCAAATGTGGTGGTGTGTTTTTCACTCCACCACATTTGACAGAGAACCATACATTTTACATCGAAGTCAATAATTATTAGAAATTTAAGAATTACCACATGTTATAATAGACAAATATACACTTTTTACGAGGGGGATTCTAATTGAATAGAGACATGATAATACATAACCTTGAACAAGAAAGGGATTTTCTTGAAAAAAATATTAATCAATTAATTCAAGACCGCATTAAATATATTCCCATTGCTAATAACGAGCTAATGCCCTTTGGCTGGAGAAAATCTGCAAAAGGAAGAACAGTATGGAGAATCGTTGAAGAAGTTATCAGTCAAAATTTAGAAAAATATTATCATGATTATGGTTTTAAATCAGTTGTACCAGCTAGTTCCGAAATTGGCGTCTATGACTTTGAATTTGAGTTGGAAAATGGCGTAAAGTCCTATGTTAATATAAAGTCTGCTGTTATTAATGGAAGAGTAAACAAAGATGATATTTCTAAAGCTATTGGACTAATTGACTTTTTAACACAAAACCCTACTAGTAACTTATACGTTGCAACATTTCTAATAAACTTTACAAGTGAAATGGAAATAGAACTGGTAAAGTGTATAATATGCCCTACAACATGGATTCCAGATGTCTATGTAAACCCTAGTAACAACGGTAATCTACAATCAAGTCAGTATAAAAATTTAAACGAAATGGTTCCACGCACAAATGAAGAATTCTTGGCGGAGTTAATAGAAGAAAATAAAATTGCAAAACTTGGCGGGAAAACAAAATTAAAGAAAAGTATAAGAAAAAGAATGGATAATGATGAAACCATTGTAGAAATTTCAAACGCTTTAAAACTAAGCATAGAACAAATACAAACAATCTCAAATTAAAAAAAGAGCTTGGAAGTTTCCAAGCTCTTAAGTGTTTTTTATTAGGTCTAAGTTAAATTTTTTAATTTTTTTAATGGTGTTATCACTTAATAATGCACATCTATTTACTATATGATTAATTTCATTTAATAATTTTTGATAGGATTCTCCGTCATTTGCCTTATCGTGTGCCTCTTTAGCTAAATGACCTAAATTAGTTTTATCATTTTCATTTATATTAATTAAAGGAATACGAGAAACATAACCAGAAGTAATCATATTAGATCTTATTAATATCCCTCTAACTAAGTAACTTACTAATTCTGAATTCAAATAAGCTAACAGCCACCAAGCCTCATGATCATCGCAAATTATGTTTGCATTGACTCCATACGTAGAGTCTTTAGGAAGCTTAGCAGCTGTAAATTCAACTCCCATTGAAGAACAGGTAATTCCAGGTTCATATAAGAGCTTTTTATTTCTGACCATAAAGTTCTTAATCTCAGAATCAAATTTCAAAAAGTCCTTATGCAAATATAAATTATTTTTAGTGAAAAATCTATTTTTACCTGGATTTTTGTAAAATGGTATTATAAATGGATCTTCCTTTACTTTAGAGAGATACAATTGATCATTACCCGTTGAAATACCTGTTATACATTTAAACTTTTCTCCAAGTCGATCATTTAAGAATAGACTTTTAATATCATCTGGACATTCAATTATAAATTCATAACCGTCTTTAGGATTATTCAATATAATATCTGACAACTTATAAACTTTTTGATTGCTGGCTCTAAAATTGGTAAGTTGTTTTTCTAATTGAATTTCAAAATCTCCTTTTGATAAGGGTCGATTACTAACAAAAACATCACTTTGAGACGACTTTCCTTTTTGTAAAATAACTATACTTGTTCGTACATCAGCATCTTGCTCATGAAAAAGGTCATTAGGACACATAGTTATTTCATGAATTGTACACTCGCTTAAAATCTTATTTCTTAATCCTGAATGAGCCTTTGCGGTGAAAAATGAATCATAAGTAATAAGACCAATTAACGAACCTTCTTTTGCTATATCAATTATGGCTGAAATGAACATGCTATACATATTGTGCACTCCAACCTCAGGAAACAGTTCTTTTAAATTCGATTTATTGCTCTTAATATAATCAACCTCATGGCAATTATAAGGTGGATTAGCTATTATATAATCATAACCTAGGTCAGTTGATTGCTTACTTTCATACGCCACATCGCTATAATTATCCATAGTCATTTGTGACCCGTTTTGACTTCTCTTAATTTCCGAATAAAATTCGATAAAGTCTTTTTGAATAAAATTACTTCTGTAATCCTCTTTATATTTGTACACGTCTATACCATCAACAAGTTTATTATTTTGAAAGAATTCTTCTAGCAACTCTTCTTTTCCAACACATGGGTCAAGTACTGTTTGCCCATTTGGATTTAACATTAGTAATCTACTACTAATGTATTTTGAAACAAAGTTCGGAGTATAATAATAACCTAATTCACGTCTATCGATGTTATCCTTTTCTAAAACTTTTGCATGTCTACCCATATTAATACGTCTCCTTCTGCTGAATTAATATCGTAACATATTTTCTACAAGTATTTACAATTAATTATATTATACCACGCAAACACTCGTTCGCTAATTTTATTTTTGATATTTTTCTATTAGTTACTTATATTTCACTTATCCTGGAAACGAAGAAAACCAAGTAAAAAGTTACTTAAAATGATTATGGCAATTTTAAATATTGAAATAGAACTAGATTAATTGAATTACACACGACTAAGTATCTAAACAATTATCTTACATTAGAAGGAATTCATCATCAGCGAAACAAAGTTACAATGAACGATATAATGATGAAAGGGATTTTATTTCCAAGCATTGAAACCTATGATACCCTTAGGATACCTACTTTCACGACTTAAACATTGAATCTTGTTCAACCAATGAGTATATATCGAAACTGAGTCTTAAAGAAATGGGGACTTTTAAATATGACTGAAATTAAAGAAATAGGATCTTTATGTTCTGTAGACGACGAAGGCTATATAATAAGCCAGTCTGATCCCAAAAAAATCAATAATAAATTTCAAGAAGTAATCCGACTAATAAATGAAAGCTGCCTTTTTGTTTTACCAAAGGAAATTCACAGCATTTATATAAGAGGATCTGTGCCAAGAGGGTTAGACATTGTAGGTGTATCTGATATTGACGTAATAATAGTAACCTATTCTAATCCTCAAGATATTGATCTTGATTGGGTGGAGGAAACTGAACAATTTATTGATCAAAAATTCCGTTTTATAAACGGTGTAGAATTAGGATTCTACCCTTTAAGTGAGATTGAGGAGTCAAAATATTGTTCCATGATCCCATTTATTCTAAAAACCTATGGTATTTGTGTTTATGGCGAAAACCTAATAAGTAAGCTCCCTGATTATAAACCCGACAGCTCCTTGGCAAATGAACACCTCATTCACTTAACATCTCTGATTGATAAAGCCAAGCATGATTTAACAGGAAATGACGACATTGAGGACATTAAGGATTGCTGTTCATGGATCATGAGAATTATTGTGAGGGCTGGTGGTGCGCTTGTCATTGTTCAAGAACAGTCGTACACAAGGGATCTATTCCCAGCCTATAAACTATTTTCGAAGCATTATCCTGAAAAAGATCAAGAGATGAGAACAGCGCTTTGGTACGCAATCAACCCATTATCAAGTTCAGAAGAAATATTGAAATTCTTGAATCACTTTGGAAGTTGGATAAAGGCTGAAACAGAAAATTGGCTTAAAGTTTATAACCCAACAAGTGAAATACATCTACCGCTTTGATAATGTTAATAAACCCATTAAAAAAAGGCGCCAGACCCTCCTTGTGGACACTTGTCCATGAGATGGGTCTGACCCCATCAACTCAGGCACCGCTACGACCACTCTACTTCAAATCTTTCACTCCAGTTTCTAATATTTCCATTTGAAGTAGTGTCTGTTCGTCTGTTATGGTTTTATCTTTGCCATGGATGATGGCTTCATATAAATCATCATATACTCTTCCATAATCGCCATTTACGGATTTCGGTTTTTCTTCGTGGACTGTTCCTTCTTCATCGATATATGTCAGTACACCATAATGTTTGATGGTATCTAGACCAAAATCTTTGTTATCAGGCATGTAAAATAACTTTAAATGCTCTTCCTGACGATCTTTGGTTTCTTTCACAAAGCATCCCTTTTTGCCATAAACGACGAAGCTAGGTCTTTCTTTTAATCTAAAATAACTTGATTTTATAGATACCTTTAACTCTCCATAATATAAATCTATATCAAAATAATCGTTCTTTCTTCCCTGTCCCAATAACTGCCTTACATCATAATGGATATGGTCTGGCTTGCCAAAATAGCTGATAGCCTGATCTAGTGTATGGCAGCCATGTCCATATAAAAATGACGAAGCAGGATCAAAAGAATGAACAGACTCAGATGCTTCGGGACGATAATAGTCAAAATGCATTTCCACTTCCAGCAAGTCCCCCATTTTCCCTTCTTCAACGACCTTTTGTACGGTTAAAAAATCACTATCAAAACGTCTGTTTTGATATGCCTGAACGATTAATCCTTTCTCACTGGCCAATGCAAATATTTCTTTTGCCTTTTCGGAGGTTTCCATAAACGGCTTTTCAACCAAACAGTTTTTATTATGTTCTAATACCAATTTTGCGTATTCATAATGACTGTCATGTTGAGTGCAAATAACAATCAGTTGAATGTCTTTGTCATGTAACAATTCATCTAAATCAGAAGTATACTTTACTCCAGGAATAGGATCCCAACTATCATGGTCAGGATTTCTTCGATAAATGGTTTGTACCTTTATATTCTCTCTTTGCAATACGAACGGCAGATGATACCTGTTCGTGCTTTTCCCATTTCCAATATAACCGATAGTAAGCATAACAGCCTCCCAAAATCTTGTAATTATTCGGTATTCATAACTATCTCCTGCTATAAGTATATATGTGAAATAACAATTTTTCTATAACTTAGCAAAAGTGAACCACGGGTGATTACAGCCACAAGAATGTACCACCTTTGCCATGTTTGTACTACTAGTTGCCACCGATTGCTGTCAAAGTATTTAGCAGAAGAAACTTTAGAGATATTAAATAATAAAGCCTAATCCTCTTATTTTGACCGAGGAATTAGGCTTTTGGTTTTCCACAATCTCGCCAGATTGTGGACTATTATCTTTTATTGCATAGTATCGTTGTACTGTGCAGCAATATTGACAAACTATTAGCCGGTTTTGTATTAAGTATCCGAAGGTAATCTTTAGTATCTAAGTGAGTTAAGTTTTCTAACACCTATGCAATCACAATCACACCAAGTAAGTAACCTAACTCAAATATTTAATTAGAAACACAATTTGTTTTCTTCAGATAAAAAGATAAAAAAATCTGCAGGCAAGGAAATTCCACAGACTCTTTTTATTTGATCTATTTCTTTTTAATTACAGTATTGGTATGTTGTCTGACGTATGTATGCTGTAAATTCTCACCATTGACTATAAAGACCATAATCTTAAATAGCTCTTGAAGATGTTTATTTTTTATACGTTTACTGGCTTTTAAGTCATGTATATCAGTTGCAACATGCATATGGAAAGGTTCAGTGTCAGTCTGATCCTTTTTCTCTTCATGTGGTTCGGAATGGAACTTCATGATTATGTTACCTTCGCCATCGTAATAATCGTAATGGTAAAACTCTATAAAATCCTCTTTAATAAACTCCTGACATGTGAGCTTCGACATATCATTGAAAAGAATCGTCTTTCTGATGGCCCCTGGTGGGGCATTCTTTAATCCAACACAACCATTTCTTATCTCTGCAATCTCTTCAAACTCTTCTTCAATAAAGAAAAAACTAGTTTTGGGAATTCCCGTAGACATTTAGACTCTCTTGTCTCCGTAAGAAATATTTCCACGTAGACATATCTGTTCGTTCTTCAGGAGTCATTTCATCTAACGACTTTTCTCCTAATGTCTTCGTGAATTCGCCATGGTACTTTTCTTCGTATAATGCGAGTTGGTTGATAATGAAGAGAGATTCGTTGGTATCATATAAATTTCCTTCAGGTTCAGCTTGCTCATTTTCATAGGTCTGAACATATCTAGAGACAGGGTATTGTTTCCCATTCCTTGATTTATATAGTGTATTGGCAGAAATACGGACTTGTTTGTTTGTTTCATCACGGTTAACCCCAATGAAACGACCCTCATTAATCCAGTTATTTATGGTAGTAATAGATACTCCAAAATATTTAGCTAGTTGGCCAGTCGTGTAGGTCGGCGCAAAATCGCTTTCCTCGGATGCGATATTTGCCATGTATTCTAAGATGTCATTCAAATAAGATTGTACTTGTTCATTGTTTTCCAAGATAGATTCTTGTAACTCACTAAAATTTAACTTATTTACGTTAGTCTTGTCCAAAAAATTCACAAGAACTTTGAATAAAAGTAAGCTTTCACTTTCATCTTGAAAAATACGTTGGGTCAAGTCACCTCTACGTCTTACGAATTCTCTTTTCTCGAACGTAGTAAGCATAATCATCACCTCTTACCTCCTATAATACACCAAACTACAATCAAACTGCAAGTAACTGCAAGTTAATTATTATCATCTTACTCAAAAAACTTCGAGTTTATTCCTCTAGAAATGTACAAGTTATATATTTAATTGGCAAAATAGGATTTCAAAGAATTAGGGAAACCTACTATTTATATCTTTTTTTAACAAGACCTAATTTTTAAAAATCCCCATAGAAAAAAGGACACTACTTTATGAGTCCTCTTTTCTTCAACTAAAGCGCTGTATATGATAACTTGAACCACAATGACAATTGAAAAATGAACCACTCTAGTAGAAAATGAAACTGACAAGATTGTTTATTAGGGGAAAATATGGGGTGATTGATTTAAAACAAAAACATGATGTTATTGAATTATATCCCCTTTACTCAGAAAAAGACTCTTATAAATATATTTTCTAACTGTATTTCTACTGATTGGAAGTCCTTTTTCGATATTTCTTTCATTGAACCCTTTGATATATGGATACTCATTAAACATTGTAAAACTCAAGTGTTTTTATTTGCTGTTTGTAACATAGTAGAAATCCAAGTATCAATAAACTAATTTATAATTTCCTACTGCATAATAAAAGGACAAGGGCGCGTGTTGGCCCCTGTCCAGTGAAGGAAGGATGAAATACTTTTGGTGAGTTACTTAAAAACATTCTGTAGCATTATCCATCGCTAACACCTCATTTAAAAGTATTTGCTAATGGTTATCTACATTCACTTGTTTGTCGATCACCAACACCTCATTTGCATGAAGATTGTGATTCCTACCTTAACTGTTATGGTTAAAGTTCATCCAAGTTGTTTTTCACTGACACCTCATCTATTTCTTTTTTCCTTCCTACATCACTTAGTATGTCTAACAATGTAGATTTTACTCAGAATAAGAAGAAGGTTCCTTTCCCTGTTCTTTAAGCTTCTCCTCCAAATAATTACGCAAAGTCGATACTGCCGCTTCATCAGAGGTAGGACCAAGTTTTATCGTTTCGTCAAACTGCTCGTGACTGAAAGCTAGGTCAGCTTGAATAACTTCTGGTGTTAATCCAGAAAGCTTGAAATTGTCTCTTAATTCTTTCCCCACATTGTTTCGTTGTTCAGGAGTTAGACT
This sequence comes from Aquibacillus saliphilus, assembly GCF_020404745.1. Classification (GTDB taxonomy): domain Bacteria; phylum Bacillota; class Bacilli; order Bacillales; family Amphibacillaceae; genus Aquibacillus; species Aquibacillus saliphilus. The sequence continues at coordinate 67,604 of NZ_JAIZAP010000010.1, read as the reverse complement.
CATTTTATCACCTCCAATTAAGTCATCATGTCATCATTTTTCCCAATTATCTTTTTCTTACTATTGATTAGCTTTTCTTCCGGTCATCTCCCAAAGCTTTGAAAAACGTTTAACTTTTGACACTTGGTGATAAGAATTTACTGGAGCACAAGGCTATGGGGGCTTATCATCTTTGTGGACACTTGTCCATGAGAAAGGTCAGACCCCATCACTTCCGAAAAGTAAAAATTTTCAATCTCTGTTAAAATGAACTGATACGGTCAAGTATGAAGAGTTCTATAATGGCTTAGTAGAGGAGAATGTAAGATGACAAAACAACGAAATTGGGCAGGCAACTATATATACAGTGCAACGAATTGGCATACACCTGAAACGGTTGCCGAAGTGCAGCAGCTGGTGAAAAAATGTAACCGATTAAAGGTAGTCGGCTCTCGTCACTCATTTAACGATATTGCTGACTCAACAGAAAATATCGTCTCCCTTGAGAAACTGAATAAAGTGGTGTCTTTTGACAGCAAGCAACGCAAAATTACAATTGAAGCGGGGATGAAGTACAGTGAGGTTTGTCAATATCTTGATGGAACTGATCTGGCACTCCATAACCTTGCATCACTTCCGCACATTTCTGTTGCGGGAGCTTGTGCAACGGCAACACACGGATCAGGGAATAAAAATGGAAACCTGGCTACCATTGTAAGTGCAATAGAATTCGTTAATGGGCATGGTGAGATCGTTTCCATCTCACATGAAGAAAATGAAGAAGAAATAAAAGCGTTAGCCGTTAGTCTTGGTGCAGCCGGAATTATCACAAAGCTTACCCTTGATTTAATACCATACTTTCAGGTAAGACAAGACGTTTATGAAAACTTATCCTTCAAGAATTTTCATGAAAATGATGAAGCGATATTCTCAAGCGGTTATAGTGTCAGTTTATTTACCGATTGGAAGAGTGAGTGTTTTAGACAAGTTTGGCTGAAGCGTTCTATTACGGACAAGGACACGATTAACTTAACATCCCAATTTTACGGTGCCCAATTGGCAACAGAAAAATTACACCCTCTACCTGGTCTCGAGACGGATCCCTGTACGGATCAATTAGGTATTCCTGGACCTTGGCATGATCGATTAGCACATTTCCGCATAAACTTAACACCGAGCAGCGGGCAAGAGTTACAGAGCGAATATATTATCCCACGGAAATATGTCGGTGATGCAGTTAAGGCACTTAGTCCATTAGGTAAGGACATCGCACCATTGTTACTAGTATCTGAGATTCGCAGTATCGCCGCTGATGATCTATGGATGAGTATGAACTATAAACAGGAATCGATAGGAATACACTTTACTTGGAAGGATGATTGGGAAGGAGTAAAGCAGGTGTTGCCAAAAATAGAAACAGCGCTTGAAGCCTTCCATGCCAGGCCACACTGGGGAAAATTATTTACAATGGACCCAAAGAGGGTGCAATCATTTTATGAGAAATTGCCTGAATTTCAGAATTTAGTGCAGAAATATGACCCTGAAGGGAAATTTCGCAATGAATTTTTAAATAAATATATCTTTGGATAAACTGACCAAGGGCCTGCCAGACCTAACTGTAAAGGATAAAAAGGTATTACCAATAGCAAATAGGTAAATAGGTATTTAAATTGACTTCATTGATTGAAGGATTTACTAAATAAAACTTGATGTACCGTATTGCGAAGCTGGTTCTCGGAGATTAAGTAACAATTGTCTTTCAAGCCCCATGGATATACTTATGAAGATCCTGCTTAATAGTTTTTTAAAAAAAGGTGGTGACCATCCTAATGAATAGGTCAGGCACCACATATGTACAAATGTCCACATGTGGTGCCTGTTTCATAGTTATGTTGCTAGCAGACTTTTTATTATTAGACAAGCACACATCCAATAGAAAACAATATACATAGGCATTATCAAACGATAGACTGGCATATGGATTCCTATAATAATAGAAGAAGACAAAAAGGTTTAGGATCGATAGCACCTATTCAATATAAATAAAAAAGCTTGACCCCGAACCGCATGTGACTACTTGACAGGCGTACGTTTATACGCTTACTGACCCCATCAACTGAAGGGATTTTGAAGTGAAAAAGCCTAATCCTCTTTATTTTCACCGAGGAATTAAATTCATAATCCTCCACAAACGCTCCGTTATTTTAAATACAATCTTTCACAAAGAATTTACTTGTACACTTATGACCTGTGCAAAAAATCTACAACAAAATGTGGGGCGCACTGTGTGAGGCTGTTGCCATGTTTAAAGCCAACTATAAATGGTTTTCTTCACGAATCTTTAAGGGACTTTTCAGTGTCTCCAAAATGTATTAGTTTTTTAAATTGATGATTATGAAGCCATTTTTCTACAAGCGTCTGCACATTCACGACAGATTTTAGCACATTCTTGGCAATGTGCATCTTGAAACTGTTCACACTCAGTTGCGCAAGCTTCGCAAATTGTCGCACAAAGTTGACAATGCTGTTGTGCAAATGAACTATTACTTGACATATATGCTACTGCTTGCAAACAAATTTCAGCACAATCATTTAGAGTTTGAATGCAATGCGCTCTTGCTTGTACGTCTGGTTCTTGTAAACAGGCTGTTGTACACTCCTCACAAGCTCTTGCACATTTTACACAAGCATCGATACAAAAATCCATGTTTGTTGGTGACGATGATAATATACCCATATTAAAACCTCCATTTGATTTAGTCATGGTTATTGTCTCCTACCTACTGTCTCTTGATACATATATACAATGTATAGTTTTTACTTCTTAAATTCATTTGCTTCGTCAGGGCAATAATCGACTTTTTTTATTTAAAAATATATATAAAAAGATTATTTTTTAAAAAAATCGGGTATTAAATACTCTTAAGTAGTCTAATAAAGGAGTGTGTATCATGAAGCCATATCTTAAATTTGCAGGAATGGTTTTAACATCTACGATAGTAATGTTTATTTTCAAATATTTAAGTACATTTCAGTTTAATCATGTATTTTTTAGTGAAACTAGAGCATATATGGCAATTTTGATGGGTGCCACAATGGCTATAATTATGTTGATTTTTATGCGCCATATGTTAAAAAACCGCAAGATTAATATCGGTATTGTTGCAGGAAGTTTAGTTGTGTTTTTCCTTTCACTGTTCCTATTACGCAGTCAAACTATTGTGGATGATACTGATTATATGGAAGCAATGATTCCCCATCACTCCATTGCACTATTAACCAGTGAACGTGCTGAAATAACAGACCCGAGAGTACGGGAACTTGCGGATGAAATTATAAAGGCTCAACGTAAGGAAATTGATGAAATGAAGAATTTGATAGAAGACCTTGAAGATGAATAAAACGTTCTAATTAGAAGATACAATGACTCCCATCATAAACTGGGAGTCATTATTGTAATTAGTAATTAAAAAGTGCAGATGTTTTTTGAATATAAAAAAGCTGCAGCTATGCAAAAAGCGGATAAAGGTTTGTCAAATAAAATGTGTAAGTTCTTATTCAAAATATTTTAGAACCCTTTCCTTAATTTGATCGTTGAGTAATAACTGGTTCATAACCATCGCCCAATCGCGAATATGACCACCATCCCATTTTACTTCGAGTTCTCTCACACGTGAATATAGCACTTTTAACAGAGCGTTCTCGTTAGGGAATGCTCCTTTTTTTGTTACCTTTCTGAAGCTGGAATGGATACTTTTTACTGCATTGGTGGTGTACATGATTTTACGAATTGCACTTCCGTAATCATACAGTTGATCGACATGTGGAAGTTCCTCGTCCAAACATCAACCGCTCCAGGATAGGCAGCCCACTGTTGTTTGAAGGATTCAAAGGCACTTAGGCAAGTCTTCCGGCTCGGGAGCACCATACACTTTCTTTAACGCCTGTGTGAAAGCTTTATAATCCTTGCTTGAAACATATTTGATAGAATTTCAAGTCAAATGAACTATACATCGTTGGACAATGACATCTAAAAATAGCACGAGCTCCTTCCTCCAGACGACTTACACCATCCATGGAGATAAAGAAAATATCTTCTACGCCTCTTACTTTTATTTCATCAAAGATCTGCATCCATTTATGCTTACTTTCTGTTTCATTTAACCATAACCCAAGAATTTCTTTTTTTCCTTCCATTATGTAACCTAATATCGTATAGACAGCATATTTCTTCGTTTCATATTGGTTACGAATAGTTGTGTACATGCAGTCTACAAAGACAAACGAGTAACAGCTACTCAACGGACGAGTTTGCCATTCCTCTCGTTCTAGTAACACCTTGTCAGTAATATCTGACACCATCTCATGCGATACAGAAAAGCCATAGATGTCCTCAATAGTTGAAGAGATATCTCGTTGGGACTTACTCCGGGCATACATAGAAATCACTTTATCCTCACCCGGAAAAACGTCCTTTTTACGTTTCTTGAGGATTGTAAGAGCCGTCGCGGTCGCACGGGACCTTAATCTCTAATTCACCTGTACTCGTTTTATGGTTTTCTCCCCATAACCATTTCGCCTATTTTCTGTTTCCTTTTCATTTTTATTATTTGTTTGATAGCCCCTATGATTATTCATCTCACCCTTTAACATAGTCTCAAACATGGGCCCAAATAGATCCTTCAGTGCTTCTGCATGTCTTCCACAGACTCTGGTTGGTAGTTTTCTAATATCTGATTCGCTAGTTCAACTGACTTCGAATCTCGGTTTGAATTAGCCAATAGAAAAACCTCCCAATTTATATATTTTTATTTTACCAAATAAAAAATAAACTGCGAAGTAAGAGCCGTACGCTCTCTTACTTACACAGTTTATCTTACACTCCCTGTAAACTTGAACTATTGTCTATCTATTATTTCTTTAGTACTTTTGCTTGAATTGTTTTCCTCATCTTTTTGCTGAAAACAATAATGTTAAATTTTCTAATTTCTTACCTTCCGTTGTCTAGATTCTTGATACCTTGTGAAGCTATAAATCTATCAATACAAGAAAAAAGACGCGTCCTAATTTGTGGACACGCCTTTTTTCTTTCAAACTTATAACGTTTAAGTGATACCCCTATAAATCCGCAGTCATTCAACTGATAACCAAGTAATATATTAATAAGATTACTCTCAATGAATACTACTAACTATTAGTTTGTTCTAGTAGATCTTCTTCTCACAAAGAATAAAAGACCACCAGCTAATACTAGTATTAATCCAACGAGCAACATGTTAAAGCTATTTGTTGCTGTGTTGGGAAGTTCAACTTGAGTTGGAGTATTATTAGAATCTGGTTTAATCTCGAATACACCAAACGTACTGAAGTGATCAGTATAAGCTGAGATTACACCATTCTGATACTCTCCGCCAATAAGCTCCCACTTTTCTTCCTTTTCATTCCAATAATAAACTTTTACATTCTCAGGATTTTCAATTTGTTTTGGATCGACCTTGAATGTAATTTTAACTTTATCACTGAACTCATGATATACTTTACCGTCACCTTTAATTGTAAAGTCATAAGCAGCAAGTGAACCATTTGCCTGCATCTTCTTCATTTGAATATCTACATTTTTTGCTAATGGTAGGATAGAAGAAGGAATGTGTAAATCTACCTTTCCATTGCTTAGAAGAATAGTTGCATTTGCATCCTTTAAAGCCTGAATTTGTGCTTTAGTTAGTGATAATGTTGCATTTATTTTATTATCCATTTCAAATTCAACAACTGCATTTTCAGCAAGATTTTTAAAATTATCTTCAGCAAGTACATACTTATTACCTTTTTTAATAACAGTTGGCTTAACTTCTTTTGCTCCATCTGATTCACCTGGTTCTTGACCTGGTGTTTCTTCTGGTGTTTCACCCGGTGTTTCTTCTGGTGTTTCACCTGGCGTTTCTCCCGGTGTTTCACCTGGCGTTTCTCCTGGTTGTTGAGTTACATCAATAATTCGCCCTTCAGTTTCAATTGGAATTCCTTCAGATCCAATGTTCACTAAATGCTCACGGAAGTTTTCCCAATCTGAAAGACCTAAGTCAGTTACACGTCCTTCTGCATAAGCTTTTTCAAAGACAGTATAACCATCCCCACCTTTTGCAGTAAAGGCATTTGTTGTAATTGTGTACATTTCATCATTTTGTACCTCTTCATACTCTCCATTTTCATTTAAATATGATACGGAAACAATGCGTTCATTAGCCGGTTTAGTAGCATCATAGACTACCTTACCACCAGCGACATGTAAGAATCCGCCATTTTCTGATGGATATTGACTTAAAGAAATTTCAAATGCTGTTTTTAATTCTGCACCTGTCACTTCCATCGTTGCAAGAGTGTTACCAAATGGAAGAACCGTCATTACTTCACCAACAGTGATTGGTCCTTCTTCGATGGATGCACGGATACCACCACCGTTCTGTAAAGCCATGATAACATTCTTACCTGTAAACGTTCTTGCTTTTGCAAGCATTCCATCTGTAATCAAGTTACCTAAAATGGTTTCATTCTTGCGGACACTTGGCATTTCAGGATCATTGTTTGAACGAGGTGATTCTAATTTAATTGGAGTAGTTACCCCAAATTCCTGTTCAGAAACAGATTTTATCTCTGTTTTAAAAGGCTCTAATACTTTTACTGCTTCAGGATCAGCATTAATAACTTTAGTGTCAATTTTAATGAGTTCCCCATTTTGGGATTTTACAACACCTTGATCGTCAAACTCAACATTTAATACACCTAGATTGCTGTTTGAATTACCGGTTTGAACGATAACAGTAGGTGTTGCATCATCATTAACAACTACTGGTTCTTTAAGTTCTGTATGGCTGTGACCACCTACAATAATATCAATACCCTCAACCTTTTTAGCTAGAGTTAAATCGTTGTCAATTGCAGCATTGTCGTCATAACCAATATGTGTCAGTGCAACAATACGATTTACACCCTCTTCTTCAAGTAATTCTATAGTTTTTCTAGCTTCTTCTAGATAGTTTTCAAACTCAACAGAACCTGGGCTTGAAATATTAGCTGTTTCCTCAGTTGTTAAACCGAAGATACCAACTTTCTCACCATTTACCTCTTTAATGATTCCGTTGTAAATTTCACCACTCGTAGCTTCAGAAGTAATAGTTTCGTTAGTAATTCCATCAAATTTAGTATCATTTGAGAAATCAACGTTCGCACTTACAAATGGAAAGTTAGCGCCTTTAATAAAATTAACCAATGCTTGATGACCTTCTTCTGAAGAACCTAAGTCAAATTCATGGTTACCAAATGTCATTGCATCAAACCCTAATAGGTTTAGCATCGCTAGGTCCGCTTCACCTTGGAATTCATTAAAGTATAATGTCCCTGTTAATGCATCCCCTGCATGAAGAAGTAATGCATTAGGTTGTTCTTCTCTAATATTTTTCACAGCAGTTAAAGTGTTTGGAATGTTTTCTACTGCTGAGTGTGTATCGTTTGTATGCATAATTGTTAAGTCATTATCTTTCTTAACTAAGTCTAGTTGAACTATTAACGGATCATGGTCAGATGCTTGTCCTTGATCTTCTGTGAAGTTCGCATTGATATGAACCATATCTACAACCGTATTATCCACTAATTTATTCGTAACTAATACGTGGTCTAACACTTGGTTGTTACCTGCATAGAAGTAAGAGAAGCGATCTTCTTCAGGTACAAGGTCAACCATGTTTGTTAACTCGTCGCCTTTAATTACATCTAATACTGGTGTAAATTCAAAATCATTCATATCCCCTGCAACAAGAACGTTTAAGTCAGGGTTCTTTGTAAGTCCAGCTTTAATAAATGCATTGATTTCTTTAGCTAATTCTTTGCGTTCTTCTTCAGATCCTAATTGAGGTGGTTGGTTTGAACCCCAAAGAGATTGATCTCCACCTTTAGAATTTAAGTGCGTTCCAATAACTACTACACGTTCACCTTGAAATTCGAATTCTGCTGCAATTGGTTTACGTGTGCCAGAAAATTCATTTGGGTTAATAACACCAGGATTTAGTACTAAGTTGCCTTTGTCAGTCCATGCGTTTGCCTGGGTAGCTTCACCTTGAGTGCCTTCAACCAATGTTACACGTTCTGGATTATAGATATAACCAACACGGATATTTCCTCCAGGAGCACCACCATTTGTGTTGTTTACAGGGGCAACATCAGTCCACTTATAAGTTGGACCACCTGCAACCTTAATTGCTTCTATTAGTCGTTGATAGCTTTTCGATGCATCTTCATTCCCAGAGTCAACCTGACCATCATTATCTTGAACCTCAACAAGCGTAATGATATCTGGTGATTTCATATTATCCACAAATGAATTAGCAATTCTTTCAACTTTTTCATCTGGTGTATTAGCTGTATTAGTTGAGAAGTTTTCAATGTTGTAAGATGCAATTGTTAACTTCTCTTCTGTTGGATTAATATTTGTTACTTCTGCTTTAAAATCTGATTGTATAATTGTAGGTAATTTTGTCTTATCAGTTTCAACTTGATAACCTGCACTTGCATAAGTGATGATACCTTCAACATTCCCGTTAAACTTATCACCCGAACGGAAATCGGATCCAACGTTATTCAACATGATTTTTTCAGGGTTATAATCGTCTGCTGCGATATTCAAACCACCAGCAACGTTAAAGTTGTTGTTAGTAGTACTTTCAACAACAACTGGAATATCACTTGAATATGGAGGTCCAACAACAACTGGACTTGGTAATACAACTCTCATAAATTCCACAGATTCCCAGAAATCAATACCATCTTCTTCAGGATCAAAAGATGTCATACTGTCATTATCAATAATCTTGTTTGGAGGAATAATATCCTTACCTACCTCAAGTGGTGCAGGCAGTTCATCAGTTCCTGTTTTCGTTACTGCAGTTGCAGCAATCGTTGTTTTAGATAGGTTAACTCCACTACCAACTTCATCAACTTTTCCGTCAACAGTTACTATATCACCAACATCAACACCGTGAGACGATTTTGATACTTCAATTGCTTCTGATGTTGCTTTGTCATCGTCAGCAGTTATAACATCTTGCATAACAAACCTACTAGCACTAAATTTATGAGTTACAACACCTGTAACTCCTTGAACAGAAGCGCCGTTATAATCTGAAACATGTGTTTTACCTTGAATATCATGAATTGCAACACCCGCTGTATCTAGGATCTTATAAGTGAAGCTAAACACTTCGCTTTTTTGATCATCTTTCACAGCTATAGCTTTAATGGTTGTTTCTCCCATTTCAAGCGCAATAGGTTCATTATATTTCGCACTTTCAATGGTTGGAGTTGAACCATTAGTTGTGTAATGGATTTCAGCACCTTCAGTACCCGATTTTAGTTCAATCTTCTTTCCTGTAGATACAACACCTTCTCCAGTTGTTGAATATACAGCTGGCTTGTTTACTAAATCATAGCTGTCAAGACCAGTTGTTTTAAGATTATATCCTTTATCATCAATAGAACCTAGTCCAATAATATGGACTAAATCGCCTTCTTTGTACTCCTTAATTAAATCATCATGTGTCGAACCTGTACGGTTATCATGAATTACTCGAACGGATTCGCCATCTTCAAACTTAGCAAGGAAAGTAGCAGTCCCATAGCTATCTTCTGTCATTGAATCGATTGTTACTTTTTCAAGCTTGAGTAATTCACCTTGCGTCGTATCATCCACAACTTTTACAGACTGTGGTGTAGGAAGTTGGTTTCCACTGGAAACGATTACAAGATTCGTTGGTTTGATTTCTAATTCACCGTTATATAATAATAATTCACCAGTAATTTTTACTTTATCACCAGATTTCACATGTTGAGGGCTGTTATAGACATACATACCAGCACTCTCATCTTGCATATAGAATGTTTCACTACCCCAAAGTCCCGCTTCAGTTGTTGCGATACCTTCAATTGTTACAGTATTATTTTCACCTAATGTGCGTGCATCTTCAACTGAAATCGCAGTAGGTTCTGGAGTCGGTTCGCTAGAATCATCGGTAATTCCGAATTCATGCTTTCCAAGCTCAGTAAATACGTTATTACCTTTGTGAGTCCATTCCTTGTTTCTATCAAATTCATCAGAAGTATTTGTATCACCTGATGTCACATCGTTATTCCTAACAAGAGTTGTGTCAGCTAAAACAGCATCAACTGATCCAACTTGTCCTATAGAATCAACAACTTGTCCATTTTTCATCAGAACAACTTGGTCATTTCCATTAAAGTTAATGACTGAATTATCCTTTATGTCAGCTTCTTTAAGCATATCAGCATGAGCATCTGGATGACTAATGACATAAACGTCACCATTTAATACTTTACCATTTAAATCCAATGTTCTAGAAGCAGTTGTAGTACCAATGTTTACGCTTCCATTATTGTTATATAATTCAAGTGAATAACCAGTTAGATCTAGTTCTGCACCTGTCCCGTTATATAACTCTATTGCTTTATTAAAACTTGAACCCTCAATATATTCAGAGATAATTAAATCTGTAGTTACAGCGCTTTCACTTTGAGCGTGAACACTAGCAACTGGTGATAAAAAACTTAGTAACAAAGCAAGTATTGTGACAATACTTATTTTCCTCTTTTGTCTACTTTTCATATTTTTACTCCTCTTAGATTTAATTCATGTGGGCTTAGCTCGTTTGTAGATTATCTCGTTAAAATATGGCAAATGCCATTACAAGACCCATTGTACTTTTTAATGCATAAATTTGATCTTCTGGGAAATTTGCTGTTTGTTTCTCATATATTCGCACTTCAAAATACAAAGGTTCATAGATGCTGCTTCACACACATGATTTTCACATTATCTAATCAATCTTAAGTCTAAAAGACTAGTTATTTTTTCACATCCTTTTATTTAAATGTAGTATGATATTAAACAATATTATTTGTGGATTCACATGTGGAGGAACCAGATGGTAATCTCCTATAAATTCCTTAATATCAAATATTTTCCAGCAAATTATTCCCAACGTAATTATATATTTGTATAATTGAACTAGCAAGTAAATTTTACAAATTTTTGAAATAATATTGTCTAATTTGTAAACTAAATACAGACTATTCCTCTATCTTTTACTCACTTTACGCAAGGTTAACAAAATCTATATTAATCTAGGTAAAACGTCTTTCCTTCAATAAAGAAATGTTCCCCATTGAACTAGACTTTATATGTTTCTTCTTGTAAAGGAAATGAATTGAAGAACGAGCGTAAAATCCTTAAACGCGTATTGATTGATACAATTTTTGCCCCTTTTGTTCAAGCAAAACTTGAGGAGGTGAAACAGATTTACGGACCTAATGGGTTTTGATTCTCTAAAACGGGAAGTACAGGCACTTTTTAAGTCTATCTCATCCTCGTCCTTTTCAAAATGCTTTTTTAGAACATACCAGATCTCAAACCATCTCTCCCCCATATCCCCTTCCACCCATCCCTAGCCCTCATTTGTGCCTTCACATACCTGTCATAATATTTATAAGGCGGATGATAGATATAAGCGACATGGGCTAATCCTTCTTCGAGCAACAGCTCATTTAACATCATCCCATCGATCCATACGTAAGCTAGCAATCTACCATAGGCATCATATCGCGGGCCGTCGTATTCCAACTGGACGTGTTTTCCTGTCAGTATCTGTCTCGCCCTAGCGACAGCTTCGGCACCGAAGGGCTCGTCTGGAATATCGGGGTGGGTGGTCTCGGGTGCATCGATTAACAGCAGCCGCACATCAACCGTGTTTCCGTTTAGATACACTTCGATCGTGTCAGCATCAATCACTCGTTTCACCGCTGTTATATCTAGCGATGCCGGGACTTGCACCAAGGTTTCCTGCTCCTTAGCGTCCACTTGTGAATCTATCCTCTCGTTCACCAAACTATTACTATCAACGATCATGTTAGGCTCCTTCATATCTTTCCCTCTTCTCCTTCTTTTTCAAATTTTGGAAGCTACCAAATTCCTTAAAAAAGGCAAGCTCCACGATACCGGTTGGACCATTCCGTTGTTTTGCTAGAATAACCTCCACCAGGTCCGTTCTTTCTACTTCCCGGTGGTAATAATCATCTCGGTAAAGAAAGGCAATCACGTCAGCATCCTGTTCAATGTTTCCTGATTCTCTCAAATCAGACATGAGCGGTCGCTTATCCTGGCGCTGCTCGACACTCCTAGATAATTGCGACAGTAACACGATTGGGATAGTTAATTCTATCGCTAATAGTTTTAACTCCCTTGTTATTTCTCCTATTTCTAGATCACGTCGTTGCCTATGGCTGGATGGTGTCACTAGCTGTAAATAGTCGATAATCGCTAGGTGCTTTTCATCTGGGTGATCATGAACCGTTTTTCTTAAACTCGCGCGGATATCGCTGATGGTCCGGTTATGCTCTTGAACCCTCAGCTTCCAGTCTGAAATTTCACCAACCGCTCGTGCTGCAATCGCGTAGTCCTGTTCATTGAATAGTAAGCTGCGCCACTTTTGACTATGGATATTTCCCTCGGCGGAAATTAATCGCTGCAGCAGTTGTTTTTTTCCCATCTCTAAGCTAAAAAACGAACTCATGCCGAGATTTCGGCAATGCCCTGCTGCTAGATTTAAGGCAAAAGCTGTTTTACCAACGGATGGACGAGCGGCAATGATAATTAATTCACCTGGTTGTAAGCCACCAGTCATCTGATCAAAATCAGTATAAGAGGTTGGCAAGCCAGCACATGCACTTTCGCCTGCAAAGATCATGTTGGTAATTTCTTTTAGACAATCGAAGTTATCGGTTTCTTGTTTATCCAGGCCTAGCTCCTGGCACGTTTGCAGGTAGACAATCAGTTGTTCTAACTTTTTATCACTAGGGTTTTCGGCATAACGGATGGCTAATTCACGAGATTTGCGGTGGCGATAAGCTTCGAACATCAGTCGCTCGTAATGAAGCAGGCTTTGGGTGCTAGGTACAGACTCTGTAAGGTCTAACAGATAAGTCGTTCCACCCACTTGAGTAATCGCGTCTTTTAGATTCGTGGTCACCGTCACTAGATCAATCGTTTGCTCAAGGTCCGCTGCTTGTTTCATCGCCCGAAAAATGAGCTTGTGCTGATTGGAGTCAAACTGCTTTTCCGTGACCGTTAACTTCTGAAACAGACTACCTTCCAATAAAACGGAGCCTAATACCGAGGCTTCTGCTTCGTAATTAACAAGATTCATTGACTCCACACCCCTTAAAAAATATCTCGAGTTGCTGTTTGAACTGGCGCTTCGTCTCCTGGGGTACCTTTGCCGCTTCTTTTTCCCATTGCTGCATTTGCTTTAGATAGGTGTTCGGTGCAGGGGGATAGGCAGCAATTTCAGCAAGCGTCGGTGGATACGGATACTCTGCCGCATAGACAGACAGCTTCTCCAGCACTTGGTCGTAGTCCATTCGCTTTAACTGTGGTAAAAGAATTTCCACTTTTCGTTTCGTTAACAGATACTTCGGATAAAGCTCGGCAATGGTATCTAGAATATCTAATGCCTGATGATGATTCATGACTGCATTTCCCTTCTGAATTCATCTAACACTGCCTTATTCTTGCTTTTATGTTGGACAAGAAACCGTGTCGATTGGGACCGCTTTTTCTGGGCTTCATAGTTCTTTGCTTGTTCCAAGGTAGTGACGCCTGCTTGGACCCATTCTTTTAAAATAAATTCGAGATAACTGTAGGTCCTTCCACCTTTTTGGACGGCAAGCGTGATCCCTTCAATGACTAGCTCATCCCCTAAATCACGACACCACGCAAGAAACGATTCTTGTACAATTGGTTTTAGGATGCCAAAATTTTGTTGATAGACGGTGTAAGCATTTGGCGTTTTTCTTCCTCCTCTGTTTTGTTTATCTATTTCTTTTTCTTTATATATGTCCCGGGTTTTGTTACGAAATGGCACCGGGGATGGTCCCTGGAATGAGTCCTGATATTGCCCCTGGAATGAGTCGTGAATTGGCACCTCGATTGACCCGGGTGCAGCTGGTGACAACTGTGCAAAATAGGAAACGAGTGACTTCATTTGATAGGTTGGTGCCTTTCCTTTTACGCCTGGTTGGTAGCTGATCAATTGGTTCTCCATCAGTATTTTTCTCGATTCAGATACTCGTTGGCTAGACAATCCGGATAGGTTTTCGATGATACAATTGGGGGCATTAAAGGATTCCATCCATCTTGCCGTATTGTTCACTAACATTAACGTGTGCCATAATAGCGCCGCATTAGGCGGAATCTCATGGAAGGACATCCATTCTTTAAAAGCAGTTAACTCTCTTATATAGTTCACCCTCACTCCACGTCCCCTCTCCTTACCGATGCACTTGCTTGATCACGAACCCATCCATCAATGCCTTCCTTGGAAAATAGAATTTTTCGTCCGAACCGGATATGCGGTAGGCTCCCCGCGCGAACTAAATCGTAGATCGTATCCGTGTGTACTCCTAAATATTCTGCCACTTGCTGAACCGTGATTGTACAACGTTCCATTAATTCATCCTCCTTTAGTTGTCTCTCCATTAGATAATCGCTCCGGAGGTAGTGTTCGGTGTCTATGTCGGGTGAAATTGGTTGGAACATGAGGATATGGTTAGCCTTGCAGGGGACAAACGTGGCTTAAATAATAAAAAAATGCCAGGCACATCGCGTGGACATTTGTTCTGGCATCTCTAGAAAAATAATGTGTTCCTAACAGTTTGTTGCGCAGTAATGGTCAGCTATAAGGTTTCACAGAAAATGTCGAATTTTTTATCATTTCTGAAACCTTTTTCCTACTATAACGTAAAAGAAGTAGTTTATACCTTAATCTAAAGAATAAGAGAGGTTGAGTGTTCGATGGAAACAATGCTTACCATAGAAGGTTTGGGCAAGTCATTTAAAGAAACAAGAGTTCTTCAGAATATTTCCTTTGAAGTTAAAAAGGGGGAAATCATGGCGATATTAGGCCCTAATGGTGCTGGAAAATCAACAACAATACGTACTATTATGGGCATTATGTATCCAGACGTGGGATCCATTACATTTCACAACTACCGTGATATCCCACGAAACAAAATCGGCTACCTGCCTGAAGAGCGTGGATTATACAAGAATGTAAAAGTAATGGATATTTTATTGTACCTTGCAGAACTAAAAAGTTATCCACTTAAGAAAGCGAAAGAACGAGCATTAGATTACTTGAAAAAATTTGACTTAGAAGGAAAGGAAAACGTATCTGTTGAAGAACTTTCAAAAGGGATGGGGCAAAAAGTACAATTTATAGCTTCCATTATTCATGAACCCGAATTCCTTATTCTGGATGAGCCATTCTCAGGCCTTGATCCAGTTAGTCAAAATATCTTCAAAGAGGAAATTCGTAAATTAGCCGAAAATGGAACCGCTATTCTATTATCCTCTCATCAAATGAATTTAGTAGAAGAGTTAGCTGATCGATTATTCATGATAAACAAAGGGAAAAAAGTTATTTATGGAACGATGGATGAAGTTAAAACGGAATATGCCAACTTCAAATGCACCATCCGAGGGGAAAATGAAAAAAGCATCCTAGAGCGGCTCCCAGAAGTACAGCGAGTGGAACAAGATGGGAATACATCGATTTTATACTTAACCAATAATGTGAACCCAGCCACATGGATAAAACATCTACCAGAACAATTAATAATAAATGAATTAATCATTGATCGAATTACCCTACATGAAATTTTCATTGACATTGCAACAGGTAAAAGTGGAATGGAGAAAGTAGGTGAATCAAATGCGTAATACCCTGAAAGTAGCGAAGTGGGAAATTAAACGTAATATTAAAAATAAGACCTTTCTAATTGGATTATTTTCAACACCCGTAATTTTTATCTTATTTATGGTAGTACCTAGTTTTTTTAGTGACGATGAAGAAGCAATACCTACGAATGTACTGGTTAATGATCAGTTAGATGTGTATACAGAATTAGAGATGATGGTAGACCAAAGTGAGCTTAATTGGAATTTAGAAGCGACCGATAGTAAAGAGTCAGATGTAGAAACCGAACTAATAGAAAAAGAAGATACGGCATATCTATTCATTGACGAGCGAGCACTCAATGAGGGAGTAGTTCCTGTTTATATGAGTGATGAAATAGATTCCTTTTTTATTAATCAAGTTCAACTATTAGCAACACCCATTCAAGCTGTGCAAATGGAGCAACTGGGTGTGTCTACAGATGAACTAGAAATGATTACTAAAGGTATTACCTTCATCGAACCAACATCTGAAGAATCCTCATCTGAAGAATCTAGTGGTGGCATGACAACAAAAGAACTAGAACGGATGGTACCAGGAGCCTTTGCCGGATTCATTATGCTTTCCATTGTTTTTACAGGAATGGCGATTTTCCAAAGCGCATCTGATGAAAAGAAAAATAAAATTGCTGAAATTATCCTATCTTCACTAACACCTGCAGAATTAATGAAAGGAAAAATAGTTGGCTATTTTGCTTTAGGAATCATTCAGACCGTCGTTTCTATTGTTTTAGTACTCCCGGTTATTAGTTGGCGCATCGATATTCCATTCATAGAGTATTTATTTGTTCCAGAACTAGCGATTCTAATAATTATAGCTTTGTTGGGATATTTACTCTTTGCTGCACTATTTGTAGGAGTCGGTGCTACGATGGCAGATATTAGTACCGCTGGTAACTTCCAAGGTCTAATTATGATGCTACCATTTGCTCCCTTTATATTTATCGGGCCAGTATTTGGTGACCCAAGTGGACTTATGGCACAAATCGGCACCTATATACCATTTACAACACCAGGAGTGCTCATTCTACGCCTTTCCTTATTGGAAGAATGGCCTTGGGTTGAAATTATCATTGCTTTAGCTATTTTAACTATTAGCGCTTGGTTATTTATGAAACTAGCAGGTAAGATATTTAAAGTTGGAATATTAATGTATGGCAAGAATGCTTCTCCAAAAGAAATTATAAAGTGGTTACGTGCATAATCTTACTAAAGGGCATTGCTAGCAAGTAGCTAGCAATGCCCTTTATCTAATCTAGCAATAATAGATAGAAGTATGATTTTTAGTACAAAACCATAACTTTAACTTATCGCATTAAACTGACCCCATGGCATTAAGTGTAGGATCAACACCCCAGAGGTAAAAAATAACAATTTTCTAAACAATTCTATTGATATATATACTGAGTAACTATATACTAAGTATATAGTTACTCAGTATATATAAAAGGTGGAAAGCGAATGAAATTTTTATTAGATTTCCAATGGGAAATTTTTATACTTGCGGAAGTACTTTCATTTCTCTCATTAATACTATTTGGTGTTGTTAGGTATATATTCAACAAAAGAAAAATGAGCTTCATTTTCTTGATCTTCTTCTTAGTTCTGCTCATTTTAGAAGCTGCACTTGCCCTCGTGATTTATCGGGAAACTGGAGAAATCTCTCCTTTCCAAATTGTTATTATGATTTTCATTGTTTATGCTTGTACATTTGGGATTAATGATTTTAATAAACTTGACCGCTGGATGAAGAAGAAAGTTGGCGATTGGCGCGGCGTTGATTTACTTACCGAGAAAGACAGAAGGATAATGATAAGGCAAAAAGATCCGAAACATATCGCTAAAGTCAATCGTTATAGTGCCATGCTTCATCTGCTCATATTCGTTGTATTACAAACGATTTTTTGGGGTTATGGGGTGGATAGCCTTACTCAAGCAATGTATTATATTACCGATCTATCATGGCTTGGCACTGAAGATCATCTTGAAACACCTTATCCAAATGAAGTGATTTACGGAATCTCCATGATTTGGGGAATCGTCTTTATTGTTGATTTTATCTATTCCTGGTCTTATACCATTTTCCTATTAAAAGAATGAGGTGAATTGCATGATTAACGTGGTCAGTTTAACTAAAGATTACAAAACAGGAAAGGAAGTTGTGCCTGTTTTAAAAGGGGTGGACCTCTCGATTAAAGCGGGGGAATTTGTTTGTATCATGGGACCAAGCGGCTCTGGAAAAACAACACTCCTGCACCTATTGGGAGGTCTGGATACCCCAACTTCCGGATCGATTCAAATAAACGGTAAAGAACTCACATCCCAATCGGAAAAAAATCGCACCTTATTGCGGCGTAAAGAAATGGGATTTGTTTTTCAAAATTATCAACTACTCCCAACGTTGACAGTATATGAAAATATTATATTTCCGCTGCATGCCGATGGGAAGAAAGCTTCTCCCGGAGATGTAGATGAATTACTTAATGCTGTCGAATTAAAAGGATACGAGAATCGCTTTCCTCATGAGTTGAGCGGTGGTCAGCAGCAGCGGGTAGCCATTGCCCGGTCTCTCATTCATCAGCCGTCGATCCTACTGGCTGATGAGCCGACTGGGAATTTAGATCGGAAGCGTAGTGGTGATATTTTGGATTTACTCGCAAAATTCCACTATGAACAGAAACAAACGATAGTGATGGTGACGCATGATATGTTTGCCGCAGGATATGCGGATCGGATTATTTTATTTAAAGATGGAGTGATTGAAGCCGAAGTGAAGAGGGAGGATGAAGACTATGCTAGGTTCCTGGCTCGTTTCATGGCGTAATCTCACGCGTCATAAGAAACGCTTTCTCTTCACCCTGGTTGCACTCACTCTAGGTGTCACCGTCATGACGAGTATGCTCATTGCAAAATATACCATTTCCAACCTTATGAATGAGCAAGAGGAGTTATATGCAGGAGAAGCTGACTTTTGGATTCAAAGTAGTGATGGATTTTTTCATGAATCCGATATTGTTTGGCTGAAGCAAGCGGTGGAAGTGGATACAGGAATTACTTCTCTAATTAAACAAGGGTTTGTTGATATGGAAACCGACACCCTATCCCAGCGTGCGGTACGATTTACAGGTGTTTCAGACTTTCAATCGGATATCATTACGTTACCTGTAAAAGATGGCGACGTGACTGAGGAAGGTTTAATCATAACAGAAAATGCAGCAAATCTTTGGGGAAAAGAAGTAGGAGATACTGTCACTTTCGAAGGGATTGAAACTTTAAAAATTACAGCAATCGTATATGAAGGACCGATGTTAAATAGCCCGAGGACAATTAAAGATGCTTTAAACCAAAACTTCCGAGTTATGCTTCCTTTGAAAACTCTTCAATCGGGGAGTGGACTTGATAATCAAATTTCAAATTATCGGTTTAGTGTAAGAGAGGATATCGCCCCCAAAGAATTTCTCGACTCTTATCAAGCCAAGTTGGAGGATTCTTCTTTATTCATTCAACCCGTAGTAGTGGATAATCAGCAAAACAACGATGTGGCTAGTATTTATTATGTCTTTGATCTTATTGCCATCTTAGCTGTCTTCATCAGTGCGTTTATCACTTTTAACATGATTCACACAAGCATTGTAGAAAGAAACCGAGAGATTGGAATTATGAAAAGTCTAGGCTACACAGGAGGCCATGTCGTTCGGCTGCTCGTTCAGGAAATTAGTATCCTTGCCCTGATTGGAACAGTTCTCGGTGTCAGCCTTGGGGTCTGGCTAGGTGATGCGATTCAGGAAATTTTAATTACTGCAATTGCCACGCAAAATATTGAGTATGATGCGGTGCTCGTAGGACCGGTCCTTATTTCAATCATCGTCGGATTGCTTTTCCCATTTGTTGCTGCAGGGCTTCCAGTATATCAGGCAGGAAAGATTCCGATTTTACAGGCGATGTTAGAGAAAGATTCTTCAATTCGTTCTAATCACTTAAAACTTTCGCGAATCTTACTGGGTATCATTTTTACCTTGATTGGTTTAATCGATAATGTGTGGGCATTTCTCTTCTTATTTGTCGGACTTGTACTTTTATTGCCGTTCTGGATGCGGTTACTGCAATTGATAATCAGTCCCTTTCTATCACTATTATTTGGCTTTTCAGGGAAACAGGCACTTCATTCCATGAAACAATTTTCAGGAAGAAACGCCAATACGGCAGCCATGCTTGCCATCGGGGTGAGTTTAGCTTTATTCATTAGTGCGGCTTTGCAGTCTTTACCTCAAGGGATAGAAGAAGATATTCACGCGACATTCGGTGGAGAAATTCATTTTGAAAAAGAAACTCCATGGTCGAAGGAAGAGTTAGAGTCGCTGCAACAATTTCCTAATGTGGAAAACGTCTATCCTGCATATGAAGTACCAAACGTCACTTGGTATTCCAATGGTGAGGATGAGGAGCTTAGGGAGTTTTCCATCATGTCTTTCTCTGAAGAGGCTCCACAGCAGTTTATAGTGAAGGAGGAAACAACGAACCATAGTGGCTATCCGGAAATTTATATAGGGGATCGTGCTTTAAAGGAAGCTGGAGTGGAAGTAGGAGAAATATGGACACTCCATCTACCTGCTGGAGTGCAGGACGTATTCATTAAAGGACGTGTGTTCACTTCCCATTATTCGAATTACGTTGCCTTTGCCGAAGAAAACACGATACAGGAAATGATGGACTGGCCATGGAGTTATCAAGTGGTGATTGATGCCCAAAATGAAGAAAGCATTCCAGTAATTGTAGAGGAGATATGGGGAAATTACGACGCAAGCGTTTCGAGTGTAAATACGTTACCCATAACGGTTGAAAAAAACACCAGTGGTGTAACTGGGATTGATGATTTATTCCAAGTATTACTGCTTCTCATTATCGGAATTGCTTCCATTGGAATTAGCAATACGTTATTCATGAACACGATGGAGCGAGTAAAGGAAATAGGAACAATGCGTGCGCTTGGGTTTACAAAAGGACAATTGAGACTTATGATTATTGCGGAAGGACTATTCATTGGTATTGCAGGGGTAGTAGTAGGGACTATATATGGAATTCTGGTCATCTACTTAAACTCTATTTCTGCTGATAATCAAGGTTTACTAGACTTTATCATTCCATGGGTCAGTTTGGTCCTTGCCACCCTAGGTGGAATTCTATTTACTCTGCTCGCTTCCTGGTTACCAAGTCAGGCTGCATCTCGAATTTCCATCAAAGAGGCGATTCATTATGAGTAAATGGGGAAATAGATATGTCAGTTAAACATTCATTACTTGCTTTATTATATGAAAAACCACGACACGGCTATGAATTAAAGACGGGATTTGAGGCTTTGGTCGAAGGTTTATGGCCATTAAATGCAGGTCAGGTGTACACAACACTCGATCGGCTAGAGAGGGATTCATTTGTAGAATCCCTCAGCCATGACAAGAAAGACCGCAAACAATATACGATTACACAGGCAGGAAAAGAAGAACTCTGGTTTTGGCTGAATGAACCTGTTGGTCGGTCGTTATTTAAAGATGAGTTTTACATTAAATTTCTTTGTGCGAGTCATGTTTCCTATGACAACAAGAAATCCATGATCAGAGATCAAAAGGAAACAATTTTAAAAGATATACTACACCTCACTCATTTACGGAAGCAAATGTCGCTTTCTGGGAATGATACGATGAAACTGTTGATTGAAGGGGCGCTGCTACATCTTGAAGCAGATATGAAGTGGCTGGAAAGGATAGAGGAAGAGTTGTAGACCAAATACCAATGTTCTACAAACAATCTTTCTTCAGGCATTGGCAATTCCCCCATTTTTTCCGATAAAATGAGCTTAAAAAGCTACTAGGACTAAATATGTAGTGCTAAGAACATAATAATTAACCAATAGATACCACCAATGAAAGCATAGCATTCGTTGGTGGCTTTTATTTAAACTTTTTTCTCTATTAACAGTGAATTCCTCAATTAGAACCGTCTACCAATATGGTGAATAGCGACTGTAAAATCTCCAATTCTGTTTTGGATTATCTTTTTTTCAATTTTAATCTCCGTTCCCAATTCTGTGTCCAAGGAATTATTTAAAAACTCCCCACAGTTATCCAAAGTGAGTATGAAAACACCAAACAATAAGAATCATACTCACTATTGATTAACAAGTCTTCCGTTGCAGGCCTTGATGGAAGTCCAGGCGTTACTCCTTACATTGCATCGAAACACGCATTAGTTGGATTAACAAAAGCGACTTCAGTAGAGTCTGCATCGTTTAATGTAAGGGTCAATTCTGTCCATCCTTCTCCTGTTCATACAAGGATGATGCGCTCCCTAGAAGACGGAATGAATACAGCTGAAGATGCATTAGCCAAAACTATTCCGCTAGGATGCTATGGTGAATCACAAGATATTTCAAACCTAATTGTATTCTTAGCATCAGATGAAAGTTCAATTATAACAAGTGCTCAATATCGTATGTCCATATTAGGGTCTAGCACCCTCGATTCGAAATGATAATCAAGACTGTACATTAAAAGTGATTGCAAAAATTATGCTATCATTTTTCAATTATTAAAAGTGACTCACCTTTCTTAAAATATCTCCCTTTCCACCTGCTTCACATAGAAAAATCGTACAATCAAGAAATAAACGATTTGAATTAAAGCAAAACCTCCTAATACAAGAGAAGATTCTACTATTAAATTGTAATCAAACAGACGGGATAAGGCGGTAAGTGCAACGGCGCCGTGAATTAATGCGACAACAATTGGTGAGAAAAAGAGAAGTGCAATTTGTCGGTTTACTACTTTCTTCAACTCCGATTGTGTCAATCCTATTTTTGCAATGGCACTTAACTTACGCTTTTCTTCATCTAAAGAAGTAAATAATCGAAAGTATAGGAAACTACCTGCAGATACGAAGAACACAATTCCAATGAACAAGCCGATAAATAAGATTGGTCCATACGCTTTATTGATTTCATATAGTGAATAATCAATGGAAAAGGCTTTATGCTGCAAATCACCATCGGATTCATTTATTTTTCTTCCCACTTCAATCATTTGTTCCGTTTGTCCCTCTTGCGCTTTCCATACAGCACTATAATCATTTCTTACTGGTAATCCAAGCTGCTCATGGACCTTGTCATTCACAACATAAAAGCCGTTATTTGCTAATAATACTGGGGATGCTTCCACATTACTTGGTTGAATTTCTTCCCCGTTATCTAGTAGGATACTTGATTTCATTAGCCTTTCACTAACTTTCTTCCCTGTATCACTCTGTCCGAGTACAATTGCCTCATTTTCCTTTGGATGAAGTTCCTTTTCTCCGATTAATGCCGCAAAACGATTGTAGTCAGAAGCTCTCACAATTAACACAGTATTGTCTTGTTCTTGTGTCTCAAAATAGGTCAGCTCCATCGCTTCCATCTTTGCATCGATCTTTTCGTCCTGGAGGATAGCATTAATTTTACTTATATCTTCCTTGATAATAGCTTGACTGTCATCCCGAAATGGACTATAGGTAAGCGTAAATGGGTTAAACTCCTTTACTCCTTTTGTAAGGTAGGACCCGAAACCATACAAGGAACCAATTGCACTAAAAGCAACCGTGGATATGATTGCAACCATGAAAAATGTCCTTGCGTTATCCTTCATTCGAAACGATAGATCAGACAACAGCAGCATATTTGTTTTACGCCAGAAGATAGATTTATTATTTTTTAACATTCGGATGACATATACACTTAATTGAGTAAATAAAAGATAAGTTCCAAGTGTAACAACTACAATAACTGGAATCATTGCGAAGACAACAGCTTCTCCTTTAACATAAAGAGCAGATCCATATCCAACGATGAGTAATAGTGCTGCGAGAATGGATAGGATAATAGAAGCTTTTGGCTCTCCTTTCGACTTTCTATCCCCTTTAATTAAATCAATCAATTTATTCGTACGAAGAATAAACGAGACAAAAATCGAAATACAGAAGAATAAAAAGGTAAAGCTAATAAACGTCACAACAATAGCAAGTGTAGGAAAATAAAAATCAAGTGATTCACTGATAATTAATACATTCTCAGCAATTAAGAGAATCACTTTTGCGAATACTAATCCAGCCAGGATTCCACCAACGGTCGCAAAAAAGCCAATTAAAATATTTTCCAAAAATACCATCATGCGAATTTGCCTGTTCGAGGCACCAAGCATCATTAACAAGCCAAACTCTCTCTTCCTCGACTGTAAGAAAGAACTCATCGAATATAAGACAAAAAAGAAGGAAAACACATAAATAATTCCGCCAGCAACAGCCATTCCAAGTAGCGCATTTTGGTTGATCGAACCACTTGAAAACGTTGGATGGAATGCAAAGATGGCAAAGGTGAAGAATACCATCACCGTGAACATGCTGCTAAGGAAATAAGCAATATAAAGCCGTTTGTTGCGTAGTACATTATTAAACGCGAACTGACGAAAGGTCATTGCCATCGCCTCCCATCAACGAAAGCATGTCAATTATGTTGTGGAAAAAGGCTTGTCTATTCTCCCCACGATGAATTTCAGAGTGAAGCTTACCATCTCGGATAAAAACAACGCGATCTGAATAGCTTGCCGCTTGCGGGTCATGCGTTACCATTAACAAGGTTGTTTTTTCTTTCTTGTTAATCGATTCGAGCATTGTCATAACATCTTTGGAAGCCTTCGAATCTAAGTTTCCTGTTGGTTCATCGGCCAACAGCAGTTTAGGCTCATGAATCATTGCTCTTGCAATTGCTACCCGCTGTGCCTGCCCCCCTGATATTTCGTGCGTCCGTTTTGTCATAATTGATGCGATACCAAGGTTTTCGGCAATCTTCTGCGCCTTTTCCTTCATTTCCTGTACAGGCGTACCATCTAATGTGAGTGGTAATACAATATTTTCTTCGACAGTCAATGTATGCAGTAAATTGAAATCCTGAAAAATAAATCCTAATTCGTTTCTACGGAATTCAGCTAAACTATTTTTATTCAACTTATGTGGATTTTTCCCTTCGATTTCAACTTCGCCAGTAGTCGGTGCATCGTTCGTGGAAATAATATTAAGTAGTGTTGTTTTTCCGCTTCCAGACGGGCCCATAATGGCAACAAATTCACCTTTTTCTATTTCTAAACTGATATCAGTAAGGGCACGGTAGGCCACTTTTCCTTCGTAAATTTTACTTACCTTTGTAAGTTTAAGCATAAACATTCTCCTCTACTAAAGCTTCTAGAACAAGTATAGCCGAAGTCTTTACCCTTAAACTATCGATTATGCTTTCACTAATCTTACATGGATGTAAGGTTTTGTGTTTTTGAAAAGATTATTCGGATGGTTGTTCCCTCCCCAATCGTTGATTCCAATTCAATGCCGTGTTCTAGCCTTTCAGCGACCTCTTTCACCAAATAAAGTCCCATACCTGTTGACTCCCGGTATTTTCGGCCATTTTCTCCCGTATAGAATTTGTTAAAAACCCGCTTCTGGTCGACAACCGGAATACCAATTCCATAGTCCTTCACTTCAAGTACCGCTTCCCCTTCCCTTTCATAAATAGATAGGACAAGATGATTTGATTTTCCAGTCGAATAGTTAACAGCGTTATGTACTAGTTGCGTTAATAGGAAGAAAAGCCACTTCACATCGGTCTCCACTGCTATGCCTGATTTTTCCTCGTTTAATTTGGGATACACTTGATTACGGATGTAAAACCGTTTGTTCTCCTGATTCACTTCATGGATTAGCTTGGAAAGAATGACTGGCTTAATTTGAAAATCTTCTGCAATTGTACGTAGTCTTGCCATATAGAGGACGGTATTCAGGCCAGTTCGCATGCGATCCGTTTCCTCACGCATACTAGATGATTCCGGCTCATCCAACGTTTGAGCAGTTAGCTCAATAACAGAAAGTGGTGTCTTCATTTGATGAACCCAGCGATCCATAAATAACAAATGCTCATCCTGCCTCTCTTCGGCTTTTTGAAGCTCTTCCTGATATAAACGATACTGCGTCAGAAGTAACAGATCGAGAGCTTCTGATATTGGCGCTCGTTCGGTAGTCTCTGTCGATTCATCTAGTGTTTCCATCGGATTCTGTAACCTTTGATACAATTTTCTTCTACTAACATACCGATAAACGAGAAATACGGTTAATAATACTAGGGATAGAAAAAAAGCGTATATCATTACACCTATACCTCGATAGCCATCAAGCCAAAATAGGATAGGAATCATGAAACATTGACTAAGCTGGAGTATAATGAGTAATACGTGCTCACGTAAAAATAATTTCATGATTTCTCCTCTTTCCATGTAACGCGCAGACGATATCCTGCACCTCTAACCGTTTCCACAGCTGCTTCTATCCCTAACTCTTGAAACTTATTACGAACGCGAGCAATATTAACATTCAAGGTATTTTCATCAACATATGCTTGATCATCCCAAAGTTTTTCCAACAAATCCTGCCGACCAGCAACCCGAGGATAACGCTCCATCAGAATTTCGATAATGTCCGTTTCTTTTTTCGTTAATTGTACGACTTCACTTTTAAATCGAAGTTCTAATCTTTCTGGATAAAAGTGCAAGTCCCCTTGACTAAGCACTCTTTCCTCATACTTAGCTGCATACTCCCCGTACGCACGGCGCAGCTGACTTCGAATTTTTGCCATGACAATGTCTGGATGAAATGGCTTCGTAATAAAATCATCTCCACCATTTTCTAATGCCATGACTTGGTCCATCTCACCTGTCCGAGCAGAAATGAAAATTACTGGGCAAATGGATTCCTTTCGAATTTGCCTACACCAATAATACCCGTCATAACTTGGTAGATTAATATCTAGTAAAAGAAGATTGGGCTTTTCATCAAGAAATGTGACCATTATATTTTCAAAATCTTTGACAATAATGACTTCATATCCATATTTTTTTATATAAGTAGATAGAAATTCAGCAATTTTCACATCATCTTCCACGATCATGATTTTTTCCATGTTTGGTTTCTCCTTGCTAACTATTTTTCATTCACGTTTAATGTAACATGAAAAAGAGAGACAGGCATCACCCGTAAAAAATTACGACTATTCACCTAATAGGTAAAGAGCGTTGTCGGAGGCTTAACGGGGAAGTGATAGACACTTCTTATTTAGAGTGTTAGTTGAAGCCAAGGGGCACTTGGCCACCTTGTGATGTACTCACAACAGAACAAAAGCGAAGGCGCCTTGCTCACCACCGACAAGCTTAAGACAAGCCTCGGCGTGGCGTTCTTTTCCACAGAGAGGATTGACTTAAGACCTCGAGGTGGTAGGCGCCGGAGCTGGATGTGGCTAACTTAATAATCAATTATCTACAGCAGTCCATTTTATAATTTCCTAGACAAATAAAAAATTGACGAAACATTTGTCCCGTCAATTGTATGTCTATCAAATTGTTCCTTCGTCAATAACAACACAATAAGTAAATGGTACATACAAACAAAGGAAAATTGCTATTGTTTTTTCACTCCGATATCTTTATTTTGAAATTATACACTTGCCAATATACATTTAAATCGACACTTTGTCTGATAAAATTACAGTCTTTCTTAGTTGAATTTTTCATTCAAAATATGCATCAAGTATTCTTTGACCAATTCGATGATTAACTGGATAGCGATTTCTAACTATTCCAGTGTGGGGAACAATGATTGCAAATGCTATTTCTGGATCATCGTATGGTGCATAACCAACTAATGATAGATTTTCTGTATTTGCTTGAAGTCTTCCATTTTCCCACTTTGAATTCTCAGCTGTACCTGTTTTTCCAGCAGCATTATACTTCAGGTAATCTGAATTTCCAAAATACTTATATCCAGTACCACCATCCACTTGAAATACTTTTCTGAATCCTTCTTGCACACGATCAATATTACTCTGATCCATTTGTATTTTGTTCAGAACTTCAGGTTTTATATATTCATCTATTGGACCTAATTCACCTTTCACTGGATTTGGATCCCTAATTTCTTTTACAAAATGTGGCTTCACTCGGTAACCGTCATTTGCTATCGTTGACACATATTGAGCCAGTTGCATGGTCGTAAATGAATCATATTGACCAATCGCAAAGTCCATCAATAGACCAGGAAGAACTTCTGTTCCTGTAACTCCATTAGATTCATAAGGGTAATCTATTCCTGTTGCAGCTCCTAATCCAAACTGATCAAAATAGTTTCTCATCTCTTGCCAGGCAGCTATATCGATTGGAGCAGAATCTCCATCTGGAAAAGGATGTTTCATTATTCCTCCCATTCTTAATGCTATGTAAAACATATAGACGTTGGAAGATAATCGTAGTGCATCATAATCATTCACTGAACCTAAATTCCTGTATGAACTTTTCCCTCTACTATCAGCTCCTATTTTAATTGGCCGATCAAGAAAAACTTGACCAGGATAGATAGCCCCAGAATTATAGCCAGCTAATACTGTCGCACCTTTTACTGATGAGCCAGGAAGATGAGCATCATATAAGGTTTTAAAAGAAGTGTCCTTGAACTGATCGTTTTCTGAATCATACGATTGACCACTTACTGCTAATAATTCCCCAGTACCAGGGTTCATTACTACAGCAATTGCATCTTTGAGAAATCGATGTTGGTACGGATTACTTTTAATAATTGCATTTAATTCCTCTTGAACTATTTGATCTACTTCCCTTTGAAAATCCATATCAATGGTTAGAACTAAATCTTTTCCTGCTTTACCATCCACAATTGTTTCTTGTCCGATTACATCTCCACTTTTATCAGTCGTATATTCAATTACCTCTTTTCTACCACGTAGATAGCTTTCGTAATGCTTTTCTAAACCACTTTTTCCCACTCGGTCATTTCTACTATAACCTCTTGTTAAATAATAATCTTGATTGTCAGCAGGTATTCCTTGATCAGTAATAGAACCGACTAAGTTACGAAAAGTACCATTATCTAAAGGATAGTTTCGTTTCCAATCAATTGTAGCGTTGATACCTGGAAGTTCTTCTCCAAGATGTGCTGAAACTTCAGCATATTCCTTTTCAGTTACTTCTTCGTTTTTTACGATTTGAGGGGTTAAGGTCATAGCCCTATCAAGTTCTTTTTTTATAGCTATGATTACTTTTTCTTTATCAGAAAAACCACTAATTTCATCTTCTGTTATTTTGTCCAACGTATTATTGTATCGCTTACCATCATCTGATTCTTCTTTTTCTTTTGTAGTAAGTCGATTGTTCGCTTTTTTTGTATTTAGTAAATACCAATATTCCTTTTTATCTCTCTCTGTTATTCCTTCTATTTCCATCGAGATGAATTTTGAAAGACTTTTAGCAACCTCTAATCTATCTTTAGCTTGAACTCCTTTGGCAGGAGTATAAGTTATCGATCTAACGGGTTGATTAGCAACAACTTCATTATGATTTCTATCATAAATTTTCCCTCTAGGGACAGGAAGCTCGATCTTATCTTGAACGGTTCTATCAATCTCATTTTGTGCTTCTTCACCACCTAAAATCTGCACACCGCCCAATTGAACGATCAAAGATGAGAACAATAAGAAAACAATAAGAAATAGGAGATTTAATCTAAAAGGTATTTGTTGCTGTTGTTTTTTCTTTTTTGTCATGAGTAACTCCTTCTCACACTTGCTTTTTCGAAAACCTGTAAATTAATTCCAACCCCCTAAAGTTTATCATACTTTTCCAGTTAATTCCCATAGTTAACTGAATAAAGTAATAATAATAGCGTTCCGTTATTCTACTTGAAAAAAATCCAAGAACAAAAGCGCCGGAGCTGTACGTGGCTGTAAATTTAAAAAGATTGGCATTATTAAAACAGCACCTTTTTGTTTGTCCAATCGTACCTTTTTACAATTCATACTTTTGCATCTGAAAATACTTTAATGTTAAACTACTTTTATTAGTTTAACGCTAAACTATTTTACGAAGGGATGAGAGAATTGAGTAAATTACAAGACAAAGTAGTCATTATTACTGGCGGTGCTGGTGGAATTGGAAGTGGTATGGCAAAAGCAATGGTTAAAGAAGGCGCTATCGTTGCAATTGTTGATGTTAACGAAGAAACCGGCAAAACAATGGAAAAAGAACTACAATCAATTTCTCCAAAGTCTATGTTTGTTCAAGCTGATTTAATGGACAGAGAAAACCTCGGAAACATTATCACAACCGTTGTGGAAAAATACGGTAAACTTGATGCGTTAGTCAATAATGCACATGCGGCCAAACAAACATCTATCGAAAATACAACACAGGCAGACTTAGACCTATCTTTTGGCACGGGATTTTACCCAACTTTCTATTTAATGCAAGCAGCACTTCCTTATTTAAAAGAATCAAAAGGAAATGTCATTAACTTTGCCTCAGGTGCAGGGTTAAATGGTCACGAAACACAAGCTGCATATGCAGCAGCAAAAGAAGCCATTCGCGGAATTTCACGTGTAGCCGCAAATGAATGGGGTAGATTTGGCATTAATGTTAATATCATTAGCCCCCTTGCTAATTCCCCAGGGGTCCAAGCATGGGCAAAAGCACAACCAGAATATTACGAAACAGTTAAGAACAAGATACCAATGGGACGCTTTGGCGATGTTGAAAAAGATATCGGAAGTGTTGCTGTGTTCCTTGCTTCAGAGGATTCACAATACATTACCGGGCAAACTATTATGGTCGATGGCGGGTCCATCATGCTTCATTAAAAATAACCAATATCGGAGAGGATTCTTTGAGAGAAACAAATATTTTCAAACTAATTCACGCAATTGAACAAATAAATAATGAAAATATTATAAGATTCACAAAAGCATTTCCATACCCACTTGGAATATCACCAATTCTCGTATTAGCTGAATTAAATTCTAATGGCTTCCAAAAACAAGTAGAGCTGGCTAATACACTTGGCTATACAAATGGGGCTATGACGAACATTGCAACAAAACTTGTTCATTTAGGACTAGCCGAAAAATCATCTGATGAACATGATCGTAGAGCTACAAAATTAAAGATTACGCCTGCTGGTGAAAAAGCTTTGTCTGAAGCACAGACAATTGGAAAAGAATTGTTTATGCAACATTTTGAAGTCTTAACTGAAGAAGAAATCAACCAATATTTATCGATTCAAGAAAAACTACTAAAACATAAAGATAAAAAAACAACTTGAAGATAGAATTATAGGCATTATCATTTTCAAATAGGAGGAATGAACATGGACAGATTAAGTGGAAAAATTGTTATTATTACTGGTGGAGCACGTGGAATGGGAGCATCACATGCACGCTTATTCATCAATGAAGGTGCTAAAGTAATGATTGCTGATATCCTTGAAGAGGAAGGACAAGCCTTAGCTGATGAACTTGGAGAAAATGCTAGATTCACAAAGCTTGATGTCACAAACTCAGAGAATTGGGAACAAGCGATTACTGTAACCGAAGAAGCATTTGGCCCTATTAATGTATTAGTAAATAATGCTGGTATTACAATGAATAAATCAATTGAAGAGATAACAGAAGAGGAATATCGAAGAATTATTGACATCAATCAAGTGTCTGTATTTCTTGGTATAAAGGCCGTTATCCCATCCATGAAAAAGGGAGACACTAGTTCCATTATAAACATCTCCTCAATTAACGGTCTTGTTGGTGGTGCGATTGGATATACCGATTCAAAATTCGCTGTAAGAGGTATGACAAAAGCTGCTGCACTCGGCTTAACACAGTATGGAATCCGCGTAAACTCTGTCCACCCAGGAGTGATTGAAACGCCAATGATTGCACAAGGGGATTCAAAAGACGCAGTAAAAGAATTCGCAAAGTATATACCTAATAAAAGAGTTGCAAAACCTGAAGAAGTTTCAAATCTTGTTTTATATCTTGCTTCAGATGATTCAAGTTACAGCACCGGCGCTGAATTTGTCGTCGATGGGGGCATAACCGCTCAATAAGGAAGCAGGACAGAAGCAAGGGGAATCCCTTGCTTCTTTTTGCATGCTATTATCATACCGTAACAAGCTCTGAAAATAATTTTCTTGCAATCGTGGTTATTCCAAAATCCTGTTTTGTACGATAAATAAGAATTAGTTCACTCACTGAACAATGACAAAATGGTACCGAGGCAACTATTCTAAGCCTATTCACCCACGCTCAAACACCGGATTTTCAGCAACATATCCTTCTCCCTTCACTTGGACGTCTCACAAATATAGTCAATCAAAATAAAATAAATACATTCCTTTAAAACTAAGTAATTCCGTTTCGGTGGAGAAACTACGAAATCGCACACTAAATAACACAATGACAATAGCTGTTGTCAACGTACTATTTTACTAAGTTAATTGGTATTCTATTTGCTATGTTGATTTTCATTAACCAAGTAGGTAATTGTAATTTTCTGTTAAAATAAATAATAAATGTAGTGTTTGTAATGGATTTTTCTTAAACTAACAAAGCACAAGAATTTAATAAGGTTAAATGCATTTATGGTAAAATATAGAATAGAGGGTTGTTTTACTTTTGTTCAACAAACGGAGCCATATTGTTGTGCAAATCTTTAGCGCAGTTGTGGAAAAGTGTACAGTAAAAGTTAAAATCTGACGAAGGCGGGTAAATATGACTGACAAAAATAATAGTAATAAAAAACAAGACAATAATGATAGGAACTCATATGTGGGTTTTGGAGTTGCCTTCGGATTGCTTGGAGGCGCTGTATTTTCATCAATTGTCGGAATCTTTTTTGAATTTCCACTAATTTGGGCTTTTGGACCTGGATTAGGAATGCTTATTGGAATAGTAATTGGCTCAATAATGGATTTAAATAAAAATAAAGAATAGTTTAATGTAATGATTTTTTTAAAAAGTAGCGCATCATTTATATAAATACAGTTAGATTATTCTACAAAATGGGCGCAATTGCGGAGTAAACGTTGCTTTTCTTCTTAAAGTAACGGAGAGCAATAGGTTAAAAAGGGATCATCGATTTCGGTGATCCTATTTTTGTATTTAAAGAGTAATTGGAATATTATGTTAAAATTAGTATGTGAACAGTTGTACTTAACGCAGTAGGTTTGTTAAATAAGATTTTATATATTGGGAGTGAATTGATGAAAAAGTTAACTGCGAGTATTTTACTATTGATTGTTTTGTTTGGCTGTCAGTCAAAAGAAGTCTCGACTTTTCAATTGGAGGGGGAAATAGCAAAAATCAATATATCCGAATCCAATGGTTTTTATGAAACTAACCCTAATTTCTTTATTGAGTTAACCGATGATAATGCTGTTCAAGTCTTTACAAAAGCAATCACAACATCAGAAAAACAAATGGGTACTTTTGATATGATTGACCCTGAATATGATATGAGAATTGTATATGCCAATGGAAACAAACATAACTTTCATTTATGGTTGGGTGAAAAATCCACATTGATGGAACTAGAAAACACTGAAACTATTTACTATGTTTCATCAGAGTTAACTGATAAGTTGACAGAGTTCATAAAGTGAATAAAAGTCTTCATCTTATTGCGCTAAAGGGTGGCAATAGTGGAACAAACTGTCGCTGCCACTGTTGAACTCATGCAGCAGGTTTGTTGAAAAATAAAAGCTAATAAAATTATAAGAAAGGGGATGTAAATGTTGAGCAAAAATAGAAAAGCAACAGGGGATACTTATTTAGCGGCTGGAATTGGTATAGGATTACCTTTAGGAGCAGTGCTTGGGTTAACAATATTTGATGACATAGCAATCGGAGTTGGTATAGGTTTGGTTTTCGGAATAACAGTTGGAACAACAATTGACTCACATAAAACTAAAAAGGAATAAAAAAATACTTTTCCATTCTTCCGTTAACGGGTGCGATAGTGGAACAAGCTGTCACTGACCTTGTATCGCAAACGAGGAGAATAGTTACTTTCAATTTATTGAGGGGGGAATAGTTTGAAAAAAGTAATAAATTTGCTTTCAATTATTGCAATTATTACAATTATTTCTATCGGTTACTCTTTTTATTATTTTAATCAATATAACATCGAAGATAAAAGAGCAACTATTCAATCTAGCTTAAAGGAGTGGAGTAATAGGGGTTCGGGAAGTATTGACCCTGATGTTATAGAAGTTGTTCAGTTAGATGGTACAAGTTCTTATATAGTTTTATTCCAGACACAAGGCAAAAATATTGGCTATGCTCATTTTATTAAAGGATGGAATGGAAAATTTAAAATTGAGCATTCTGGACATGGAACTAATATAGTACAGTATCAAAAAATAAAAACAAATAAAGGGATTTATGGTATATTGGTTGGAAAAAATCCAGATTTAAAAATTGACCATATTAAAGCTAGTTTATATTACGAAGATTTTAGTTTTAAATCTAACGTAAACGCTGATGAAAAGTTTATAAGGTACCAACAAATTCCTGCTGATATAGAAAAACCTTTTCCTGGTGAACTAACTATTTATGACAAGAAAAATTCTGTAATTGAATTATCAGAGTTACTTAACTAACGGGTGGCAATAGTGGAACAAACTGTCGCTGCCACTGTTGAACTCATGCAGCAGGATAATTCAATAAAGAACATTGTTGATTGGATAATCTGTAAATACATATAAGATTTTACGTAAGGAGTGAGTTCGTTGGAAATTTTAATTATTTTTATTATAGGGATTTTGTTCTTAGCTGTTGGTATTATTGATTTTTTTATTCGTTCTAAACTGCATTGGATAATTAGGTTTATCATTAGATTTATTATCATATTTATCGGTACAGGATTTACTTTGTACGCTTTATTAAGGTTTTTCGGATTAGTCTCATCTTAAAGTAACGGGCGCTTTAGTTTAATAAGAAAGCAACCGCTTCTTGTGCGAAAGAGCAGGATAGTTTTAAAAAAGGGGGAGATTATTTGACTTCCAGATTGAAATCGTTCCTTTCTGGTATTTTGGGTGTACTTGTAGGGATTATGATTATTAGTATCATTCGAGAAGGACAAATAGATTGGGATACAATAGGTTTTCTATTGACTGCAACTTTCTTAATATTATTTTTTAGATTAGGCTTAAATTTATATAAAAAAAATGAATAACAATATTGAACTAAAGAGTAGGTTTAGTTGAACAAGACAATACAAACAACAAACGCTTGGACATTAAAATGTTCAAGCGTTTGTTGTTTGTTATTTATGGTGCTTACATCGTGTGTTTTAGTATGTTATTTCACCTATTATTTCAGATTTTCTCCAGAAAAATCATCATCCTCGCACATGAATGCCCTTTAATCAATCAAATCCCTTCAAAATTGCATGGACTGTTAACTATAAATACTTATAATTTTCTAACAATTAACTTTTGTTAATTGTTATCAATTTCTATTTATGATAAAATCAATTGATACTGAAAATCATTATCAATTACAACGAACTCGAAACGCTTTTACTAATTTATTCGATCAATACCTTTGTTTCGGAATATTCCCATCAGAAAATCACTTGCATTCGTATGATTTCAGAAAGAATAAATAACTATTAGGAAAAGAGGAATAGAAATTGGATACTCAAGAATTGTATGACCTCACCATTATTGGAAGTGGTCCTGCAGGCTTATACTCTGCATTTTATGGTGGACTAAGATCGATGAAAACGAAACTCATTGAGTTTCAGCCACAATTAGGAGGAAAAATACATGTCTATCCTCAAAAAATGATTTGGGATATCGGTGGACTAACTCCTATTACAGGTGAAAAACTCATTGATCAATTAGTTACTCAAGGATTAACATTTGATCCGACTGTAATTTTAAATGAAAAAGTAGTTAAAATTGAGCAAAATAAAGATAAAAGCTTTGTGTTACATTGTAAATCAGGGCAGAAACATTTCTCAAAAACAATTATTGTAGCTATCGGCGCGG
Source organism: Aquibacillus saliphilus (assembly GCF_020404745.1). Classification (GTDB taxonomy): domain Bacteria; phylum Bacillota; class Bacilli; order Bacillales; family Amphibacillaceae; genus Aquibacillus; species Aquibacillus saliphilus. The sequence goes on along the minus strand of NZ_JAIZAP010000010.1, from coordinate 31,831 downwards.
GGATTTTAAAACCACAAAAAATTGACATTGAAGATGCTGAGCGATACGAGGCTTCTAATTTACATTACACCGTTAAATCCTTAAAACAATTCAAAGATAAAACTGTTCTTATTTCTGGTGGTGGAAATTCAGCAGTTGATTGGGCTATTGAATTATTACCCTTTGCCAAACAAGTGTACCTCACTTATAGAAAAGACTCCTTGAATGGCCATGAAGCCCAGGTAGAACTGCTGAAAAATAGTTCAGCTAAGCTCTTCTATAATACTTCCATAACCAAACTTGATGCATGTGATACTAACGAATCCATCCAAAGTGTAGAATTAACGAACCACTATACAGATGAAGTGGCTAAGCTACCCATCGATGAGGTAATAATCAACCATGGCTATGAACGTGATGCTGTATTACTAGATCATTGTACCTTAGACATTAAAAGAGTAAATGATTACTATATTGACGGTAATTCAAAAAGTCAATCCTCTTTGGACGGCTTGTATGCAGCTGGTGATATTCTTATGTACGATGGTAAAGTCCACTTAATCGCTGGAGCATTTCAAGATGCGGTTAATGCCGTAAACAAAGCAAAAAAGTATGTTGAACCCGGTGCTAATCAAATAGGTATGGTGTCCTCCCACAATGAAGTCTTTCAGCAGAAGAACAAAGAATTGACTAGACAGTTAGAAAAATAATGGCATATGGCCATTTATGTACTGAAATACCGGTCAATTATTTGTGCAGATAAAAGAACCCCATCTCTAATCACGAATTTTCATTGACAATTAGAAAATGAAAAACTATCATTGATAATGATAATCATTATCAATGAATGGGGTGAACTGAAAGCTAGCTCTTAGTGCATATAGGATGATTAGCTATTGCGGAACAACTCTCCACATGTTCAACGAGAATCTGCAAATCATCAAAGACAAAGTTAGACAGCAATACATAAAAATACAATTCATAAAAAGGATGGATATCGAATGAATGCAAAACGAAGAATTTCATTAACGACTTTATTTATTTTGTCTATCAGCATCATACTATTATTTGGTTGCCAAGCGGAGGAATCCAAATCAACATCGACTGACAGTAGTGCAGAAAAGACTGAGACTGAAACTGAAACGTCTTCTACCAATGACAATGAATATCCAATTGTGATCGAACATGCTTTTGGTGAAGCTGTAATTGAAGAAAAGCCTGAACGTGTTGCCACCATTCAATGGGCAAATCATGATGTTGCCCTTGCTCTAGGAGTTGTACCTGTAGGATTCTCAGCAGCGAATTACGGTGTTCAGGATGATAGTGGACTTTTGCCTTGGACTGCTGAAAAGCTTGAGAAGCTTGGCGTGGAAGACCCTAACGTTTATCAGGATACAGACGGCCTTGATTTTGAGGCAATTTCAGATTCAAACCCTGATGTCATTCTTGCAAGCTACTCCGGTATCACACAGGAAGATTATGATATTCTTAGTGAAATTGCACCGGTTGTGGCCTATCAGACCAGTCCTTGGATCACAACCTGGCGTGAGCAAGTTATTTATAATTCAACAGGTATGGGGATGAAAGAGGAAGGCGAACAACTCATTTCGGATACTGAAAACCTGATTAAAGAAAAGGTAAGCGAATATCCTGAGATTCAGGGAAAAACGGTTGCTTTTGCCAATTTCTCAGCTGATGATTTGTCTACCGTCCATGTTTATACACCTGTAGATCCTCGTGGGGCGTTCTTGATCGAGCTAGGAATGGAATATCCTGAGAGTATAAAGAATGAGATTACGGATCCAAGTAGCTTCTCCTTGACACTAAGCGCTGAGAATGCCGATATCCTAAATGATGCCGATATCCTAATTGGTTATGGTGACGAAAGCTTATATAAATCCGTTAAAGAGGATCCCCTGCTTGGAAAAATTCCAGCGATTGAAAGAGGTTCTGTTGTATTCATTGGCAATAATACGCCCCTTGCGGCATCTGGAAACCCAAATCCGCTTGCGATTGCTTATACCATTGATGAGTATCTAGAATTAATCGGGGGAGCTATTGAAAAGATAGATGACTAGTTTATTAGATTCAAAAAAAAACTTGCTAAACCCACACGTTCCCAGGAATTTTAAAGCGGTACTGGTGATTTGTTTTATCATGTTGGTCTTATGTGTGATTGCCTCACTGGTCTTTGGTTCCAGACCAGTGAGATTTAATGAATTAATAGATGGTTTATTTCACCAAAATGTAGATTCCTATGGGGCAAACGTAGTTCGTAAGAGGGTTTCCCGAACCATTTTCAGTTTATTTTGCGGTGCTGCACTCGGCGTTTCAGGAGCACTTATGCAAGCGGTCACTCGCAATCCGATTGCAGATCCGAGTATACTCGGAGTAAACACAGGTGCATCATTGTTTGTTGTTTTAGGAATTGCATTCTTGAACATAACTACCGCAAATCAATATATATGGCTAGCTTTAGCAGGGGCTGCGATTACGGCTGTTTTCGTATTTGGAATCGGGTCTATGGGACGTGGCGGCGCTACACCCCTTAAGCTTGTTCTAGCTGGAGCTGCCACAAGTGCCGCCCTTACTTCTCTGATCACTGCCATCATGATTTCTCGCACTTATGTCATGGATCAATTCAGGTTTTGGCAAGTGGGTAGTGTTGGCTCAGCAAATTGGAGTTCTATTGCTACTTTCGCCCCGTTTTTAATAATTGGAATAGTGATAGCTATTATTTCAGCTCCGGCACTAAATGCGCTGGCACTAGGAGACGAATTGGCGAGCGGATTGGGCGTTAGAACAGGATTACTTAGGCTGATTGCGGCTGTTGCAGCTGTTCTATTGTGTGGGGCGACCACTGCGCTGGCAGGTCCTATTGGTTTTATCGGGCTTTTATCAGCGCATACCATCCGCCTTATGCTTGGTCCCGATCTACGTTTTGTTATACCCTTATCAGCCATTTCTGGAGCAATAATTTTGACTGTGTCAGATGTAACAGGTAGGCTTATTGGCAATCCTGGAGAGCTTGAAGTAGGCGTAGTTACAGCGTTTATAGGAGCTCCATTATTAATATTATTAGTGATGAGATTGAAAGTGAGTTCATTATGAAAAATAACTCTGTTGCGTTTATAAAGGCAGGCAGACGTCAAAGACGCCGTCGATGGATACTTGTAACCGGCTTTCTTACGTTACTTTCAATTATTCTATGCTGTGCCATGCTGATACTTGGAAATACTATTTATCCTATTGAAGTTGTAGTTCGAACACTTTTGGGCGAGCAAGCTCAAGGTGTATCGTTTGCGGTTAATACGATACGGCTACCAAGAATGCTAGCAGGTCTTTTTACTGGATTCGCTTTTGGTCTTGCTGGAAACACATTCCAAACGATATTGCGTAACCCCCTTGCGAGTCCAGATGTAATCGGCATTACTTCTGGCTCAAGCGCAGCGGCTGTTTTTTGCATCATCATCCTTCATGCGAGTGGAGCTTTTATTTCCATTGCTTCGGTAATTGCGGGTCTTGCTACAGTGATAGTGATTTATTTATTATCCAGGGGAAAGTCATTTTCAGTTGGACGAATAATTCTTATTGGTATAGGCATACAGGCCATGCTTAACGCCGTGGTATCGTACCTTCTACTTGTTGGCGCACAACAAGATATTCCTGAAGCGATCAGATGGCTCAGCGGTAGCCTTAATGGCTCTCAAATGCACGAGCTTCCGCCGCTTATTATAACAGTTCTGGTCTTTGCTCCTATCATTATAGTACTGAGAAAACATCTAAGCATGTTGGAGCTCGGAGAACAATCAGCAACTTCTCTTGGAGTCAATACGAACAAGACGAGAATTACGCTTATTGTTAGTTCCGTCTGTATGATTGCTCTTGCTACTGCTACTACCGGGCCAATTGCATTTGTCGCTTTCCTCTCAGGACCAATCGCGAAAAGACTAGTAGGAGTTGGATTTTCAAATGTAATTCCAGCCGGGCTTGTTGGTGTAAACTTGGTTTTATTGGCAGATCTAATCGGTCAATTTGCGTTTGAAGTCAGATATCCTGTGGGTATCATCACCGGAATACTTGGAGCACCCTATCTGATCTACTTGCTCATCCGAATGAATCGAAAAGGAGATTTATAATGAAACCGACACATGTTTTCCAAGGGGAACAAATCGTTGCAGGCTATGATAATAAACCGGTTATCCAAGGAATAAGCCTTAAGATCCCCAGTAATAAAATAAGCGTTATTATTGGGGCAAACGCCTGCGGAAAGTCTACACTTCTTAAAACAATGGCAAGCCTTATCAAACCTATATCAGGGAAAATAACTCTTGATGAAAAGCCACTTAGTAAAATCCCGTCTAAACAATTGGCTCGTATTTTAGGACTTCTTCCACAATCTCCTATTGTCCCGGAAGGAATAACTGTCGCAGATTTAGTTGGACGAGGAAGGTTTCCACATCAATCGATGTTTAGCGGATGGACAAAAGAGGATTATGATGCGGTGGCTGAAGCTATGGAAATAATGAATATTACTGACCTTGCCAATCATCACATTGACGAGCTATCAGGTGGTCAAAGACAACGTATTTGGATTGCAATGGCTTTGGCGCAACAAACCGATATTCTATTTCTCGACGAACCGACTACCTTTTTAGATATCACCTATCAAGTCGAAATTCTGGATCTACTCACAGACCTTAACAAAAAATACGGAACCACGATTGTAATGGTGCTTCATGATATCAATTTGTCCGCGAGATATGCAGACAATATTTTTGCACTCCATCAAGGAAAGCTTGTGGCAGAAGGTGTTCCATCGCTTGTTATTACAAGCACATTGATTAAAGACATTTTTGGACTTAATTGCACTGTAATAAAAGACCCTATTTCCGGTTCTCCTTATGTAGTACCAATTGGACGACATCATGTAATTTAGTGGGGCTCAAATCCTTAAATTCAGATTAACTATTCAGTACGTGAAAAACTTTGATAAGGGTCGTTAAAAGATGCGAAACATGAGCGAATTTTACGATCCCTATCAAAGTTTTTTTAATTTTAAACATTTCCACTTATGGGCTGCTACTTTTAATACTCAATTAAAAGTCAATCTAAGGTGAGGGAGATACTTCCTCACGTTTTATGTTTGCATCGTATTCATTAATAAGTAAAATACCTACTTTTGCTATCCTTAGATTGTCTTTGTTCTTCTAATAGATAAATACATTGCCATTTATACGTTCACCGTCACTACTCAAAATTTATCGAATTGAACACTTTATAGGCGGTAACAAGCACTGTTTATTATACAATTAAGTTACGTCTACAACTACTTTTAGCGTTTCTTTCGCATCAATCGCTTTATCAAAAGCCGCTTGTACCTCATCTAACTTGTACACGTCCGTCACAATCTCCGCGATGTTTGTTTTCTTCTTTGATAAGTGATCAACCACTTTAAGTATTTCTTCCGTAGTGTACCCCATGGATCCTTGAATGCGAATTTCATTTGACATGACTTGCGCTAAATTAACAGGTACTTCGTCTTTATAAACCGCAATAACGGAAATTCTTGTATTGGTTCTTACATTTTTCATTACTTCTTTAAACAGTGCTGGAGCACCCGCAGCATCCACATAAACATCTATGTCAGGAAGTTCCATGCCATAGCGACTTACACTACCAAAGTGTTCCACCAAACCTTCAGCTAGTCCTTTGTTTTTTGTATTAAGCGTTAGTGCTCCTAATTCCTTCGCTTTATTCAATCTCCAGTCATCGATATCAACAACACAAACATCTGGGATACCTTCCCCGATTAACCCGGCAGCTGCTGATAATCCAATCGGACCGGCTCCTAACACAACGATTTTTTCGCCTGGTTGTGGATTCGTTCTAAATGCACCGTGGAAACCAACACTCATCGGCTCCATCAACACCGCCGCCTCTGGAGGAACACTTGGATCAAATTCAAACAAATTGTAGTTTAATGCAGCATCCTCAATGATGACATACTGCGAAAAAGCTCCACATTCTAGTGATTTTGCAGGACCACCTTTTTGTGCTGTAATAGGATTAACACCTACGCGCATTCCTACTTTAATATCATCTGGGACTTCAGCACCTAATTCCACTACTTCACCAAATAATTCATGACCAAATTCAGCACCATAGCTGATTCCCATTTGATCTGTTCCTGCTTTTACAATATTTATATCCGTGCCACAGATACCACCGCGTAGATTGCGAATCAACACATTTTTACTTCCTATTTCTGGTTTCGCTTTTTCTTCCACACGAATTCCTTCTTTACCATAATAGACCGCTGCTTTCATTATAAAGACCCCTCCCCATAAAAGATAAAAGATACCGCTTACATATTTTATCGTAAAATTTTTTCTACTAATAAGCAAGTAACAAAAAAGCACAATCTATAAATTAAGCAACACTTACTAGAAAAGTGTAAAAAATAAATGTAATCTTAAACATCTATATATTTTTTTCATGGTATTCTGGACGGAATGGATTGAGCTTCACAAGTTGTTCCGCCAAATGCTTAGGTCTATATGGCATATCATTTCCTAACCATATTGCAATTGTCCCAACTAAGGCAGAAGTACCATACCATGCCGCAATATCCTTTGAAATGTTCATGCCAGGAAAGGAATCAATTTTTTTCTGAGATTGTTCTTCCGTAACATCAACAATCGAATCATATAAAAAATCCATTAACTTCTCCTTAAAACGAGGAAGATTTCCGTAAACAAGAAATGTTTTATAGACATGGGAATGTTTTGCAATGTATTCCAATAGCACGGTAAGTGTGCTCAGTTCATACCCTGGGTCGTAAGGATCATCATAGATGGATTGCAGAATTTCTTTGATATCCGCAATCAACTCATCTACTATTTTTCTCATCATGTCATGGATGTCTTTATAGTGTAAGTAGAAAGTGACCCGATTGATTTCTGCTCTTTTAGCTAGAGAATTTACAGAAATTTTATTAAGATTTTTTTCCTGTAAAAGCTCTACAAATGCATCACGAATTAATCTCTTCGTCCTTTTTACACGTAAATCAACGCTTTCTTCGTTACTCATCCCTAGCCCCTCCTTAATTTACACTATGTCTATTATACTACAAAGATTAAAGTGACAGTTAGCATCTAAAAGAGCAAAGGCAGTTATGAGTGTAATAAGATAACCATTCTATCCTGTATGGATAAAATGGCTATCTTTAATTAGCAGAAACAATTATTATCTTATAATCTTCTACCTTCAACATCGAAGGGGTCCTTTAAAAGACTTATTTTATTACTCTGATGTAGTCTCTTTTTATTTCTTCTTCACCTGTATTAATTCTTTGTTGAAAGCATATAGTAATTTTTCATTAAACTTTTCTGGTGAAATTTGTGTTAGGTCTTCAATAGTACTACCTTCTATCATACTTAGCATCGGGTTATCCGTAATGCCAGGTAGAAACTTATTTATAATCTCGTTTGTTTTCTCATTATCGAGCAATTCTTTAAATGTATCTCTTGTTGAATATACATCTTCACTTATAGTTAATTTTTCTATTTTAACATCTTCCAGGTCAGGTATTTCAAACCAGTTATCTACTGGTCCTCCTTGTTTTTCAGGTGCTTTATAGCTAAAGTTTGGTTCCTTTACTTTATGAAAATGAGCTACATCGTAATACAATTCACCTTCCTGGCTAGCGACCGCTTTAATTTCTGTCCATTTATCAGTAAGTCTAATACCTTCAAATGTTACGATGTGATCTAAACATGATTGAGTCGCAACCTTCTCACCATCAACAACAAGAGTTACCTCTTCACAGTTTGTATATAGTTTTACGTTGATTTGGTTATCATCACGGTCGACATAGCGTTTACTTGTAATATGAACAAAGCGCTCATCAGACCAATGTGCTTTATACATAAAGAAGGCATCTTTTTTTACTTTTCTATCATACGTGACTAACCCTTTGTTGTTTCTACCTTTTACGCCACCTTCATCCCTAATGTTTGCACCAAAATCAAACATGTTCCAAACATAGGTAGACCAAAGAAATGGACGCTCACTGAAAATCTTCCAAACTGTTTCATGATATAGTGAATGATATTCCTCAGAATAGTCATTTACTTTTGGATCGTTATTATGGTACTGTATTATTCCTTCTGCCCCATATTCAGATATACCAAGATTAACATTAGGGTTTGTCTTATGAAACTTATCAATCCAATCTGCGAAATCTTCCGCTTCTCCTTGATACCACCCATAATATTTATTATATCCTATCGTATCTGTTACATAGTTATAGTTATCTTCATCCTTGACGAACATGACATTGGCCATGGTTGTCAGTCTTGTTGAATCTTCTTTTTTCGTTAGCTCATTTAACTCACTAACAAGTTTACGGACTACGGGTCTATCTCCACTTATTTGGATTTCATTTTGTATTCCCCAAAACATAATGGAGGGATGGTTAAAGTTTTGTCTGATTAACTCTATCATTTGTTGCTTAGCATTTATACCTTCTAATTCCGATTTAGACATAATGGTAATAAATGGTATCTCCGCCCAGACAACCATTCCCTCTTTGTCACATAAATCATAGAAATACTGATCATGTTGATAGTGTGCTAACCGAATGGATGTTGCACCTACTTCTTTTATTAGTTCCATATCTTCTTCATGTTCTTTCGCGGTAATAGCCCAACCCATATCTTTTCTATCTTGGTGCCTAGAGACACCATTTAGACTCAGCTGTTCCCCATTTAAAATAAACCCTTTATTTGGATCCACCTCGAAATACCTAACACCGAACGGTATTAATAGTTCATCAATAGTATCATTAAAGCTTTGAATCATAATTTGAGCTTGATACATATATGCATTCTTTCTACCATTCCATAGTATTGGTTTATCAATTAATGCAGGTATCTCGATTTCTTTTATTTCTTTCGCTGCCAAATTTATCTCTCTAACACCATAGGCAACATTATTACCTTCTGCATTTAATAAATTAGCCCATACTCTCACCTTCTTACTTTCATCCAATTTATTTACTACAAATGATTTAATTGTTAGTTCAGCTTTTTCTTCAGATACTTCATTTTGAACAATGTACACCCCTTTAGAACCGTAGTCCTCTAAATCAAAGTGAATTTGATTAGTAATAATTAAATTTACGTCACGGTAGATACCACCAAAAAATGTAAAATCTGCCATTTGTGGATAGACGTCATCTACCACCATATTATCTACTTTAACTGCAACCGTATTTTTTTGGTTAAACCTGATTGCGTCTGTAATATCAAAACGGAAGATGGAATAGCCACCCTTGTGCTGTCCCATATGATAGCCATTAACGTACACATCTGTAATACTATTAGCTCCATTAAATTCAATATAAACACGATTTCCATACTCTAATGACTTCATTTCGAATTCTTTTCTGTACCAGCAAGCACCTTTATAAAAATCAAATCCATTTGCCCCATCAACGGCATTCCAGGTATGTGGTAGATCGATTTCTTCCCACCCAACATCATTATAATTTCTGCTCGAAGCTAGTTTTTCATCTTGTTTAATGAACTTCCAATTATCATTAAAGTTAATTAGTTTTCTCATATGTTCAATCCTCCATTTAAGAAATTAATAAAGTTACCAATTCTGTATCAATCTATAGTTAATTGAAGATTAAATTTCTAAATTAAACACGTGTATCACTCAAACCACAGAAAGCATCCACTGGACTTTCACCTTTGAAATCAGATTCACCAATAAGTTTTTTTACTAAGGCAATCATCGTATGTTCTTTATTGTCGTATGTGTTGATATACGTTTTTACTCTCGCAACATCAACTAGATGAAATGGACTGTTAACAGAAACAAAGATTGTCGGAATTTCGTGAACATACCATGGGATATCAGGTGTATCATAGCCCATTTGAAAATTAATCCGCTGTACTTGTTGGCCAAGGCTATTAACATCTGCAACATGGATAACTAAATCATATGGTTCAGTTAATTTAGCTACTGTCATTTTATTCCCAAAGAGCTGCTGGAATTTTTGTAACATTTCTTCCTTTGGTAAGTCTAATAGTTTTTCAAATTCCGACTGATAAATCGTTACTTCAAAGCCAGCTTTGGTTAATTCCTCCTTAATCATTTCAATAGCAGGCCTTCCTTTATTACCAATGAAAAACTGAACTAACGGATTCTCAAAACCTTTTTGTGGAACAAGTAAAACACGTTTGTGCTTTTCTATAGTTAATGGAAGCGGACTAACGCCAACATCTTTCACAAGGGTAATAGACTTATCGGAAATTTCCTTTGCAATCTCTGTAAACTCTTTACTACCAATAACGTTCAATCCTTCTTTCCATGGTACTATCTCTTTCTTTTCTTTTTTGTGGAGACCAAGTGACGCCTTAATCCCCAATATACGTTGTAGTGCATCATGAAGACGTTCATCTGTGATAACACCGCTATTATAACCGTCAATCATGTAGCCGAAATCTTCTTCCTGGTTATTCAAGAACAAAAACATGTCACACCCAGCTGCAATAGAGGCTGGTAGGAGCTCGCTTCGTTTTATGGCAGAGGTGAATCCAATCATTTGACTTGCATCCGTTATGACCATGCCGTTAAAACCTAATTTAACTTTCAACAAATCGGTAATAAGTTCTTTTGAAAGTGTAGCCGGAAGCATATCTTCATCTGTCAATTGAGCATTAAAATTACGACTGTATGCGGGTAGCATGATATGCCCAGCCATTATAGAATGCACCCCAGCATCTATCATTCCTTCATATACCTTACCAAATGTACTATCCCACTCATCACATGAAAGGTCATTGACTGAATTACTTAAATGTTGATCTCTTTCGTCAATTCCGTCACCTGGAAAATGCTTCATCGCGCACGCGACACCACTTTCCCCCATTCCCTTCATAAACGCTTTACTCATTTCCAGTACCAGTTCCGGATTATCAGCAAAAACTCTATTTGAGATTACTGCATTTCTCCAATTCTTTTGAATATCTACTACTGGTGCAAAAGACCAATTACACCCAACCACAGCTGATTCAATTCCTGAAATACGTCCCATTTCATAAGCATAGTCGACATCCCTTGTTGCACCTATTTTAGTTTGATTGCCAATATAAGTTCCATCACTAAAAGCACCATTCCCACCAGATTCTGTATTGGCAGCTATTAACATAGGTATTTTGCTATTTTCTTGTAAAAAGCGATTTTGTTTTAGCACTTGTTCACTTGAACTTGGATGATACCGAGTCCCACCAAATCTATAATTCTCTGAAATATTTCTCAATGATTCTTCATCATGCCCACCTCGATCGATAAATAGTTGGCCAATTTTTTCATTAATAGTCATTTTCGAAATTGTTTCTTCTACCCATTTAACACCCTCATCATCTAAGTAATAAGGTTTTGCTTTTAAATTCACCATTATGTCTACCTCCAAGTAGTATGTGATTCTAAACAACGGAAGAATCGATGGTTATCTGCTTTAATAATTAAAACACTTTTATTTTTGCATTGCCTCAATAATTGCTTCATTTTCTTTAACTTTTGCTTTAGACAATGGATAAAGAGTAAATAATAAAACTGCACCTGCTATATATAAAATTCCTGGTAATAAATTTGAAACTAAGAAAATTCCATTTTGAACGGATTCGGTTTGAACTGTTGCTAATGAATCGTAGCCAATCCATGCTAATGCCCAACCACCAATACCTCCAGCAAGCGCTTGCCCTAATTTTCGAGTAAAGGAGTACACAGAATAAACCGTTCCATCTTTTCTTTTTCCAGTTTTAATTAGGAAGCTATCAATAACATCCGTAATAAATGCCCAACTAACCATGGTGTAATAACCTAGTCCAAAACTTGCTAGAACCCGTAGAATAATAAACAACCACGGATAACCTTGTCCTACGAGAACAGTTAAAATAAAAATCACACCACATATGATTAGACCAACTGTCCCAGCTTCTTTTTTTCCAAACCTTTTTGTAATAATCCTTGCTAACGGAGCCATCGCTATCATTCCTACGATCTGTGTCAGGCTCACAAGTGGAAGAAGTGCTGTATTGCCGAAGTAATCTAGGAAAATATATTGATTTAACGTACCAGTAACCAGTGATGCAATTAGAGCAAAAAGTGTATTTACAACAACAATAACGAATGCTCGATCCTTGAAAAGTTCCTTTAAATCTACTAATACTTTACTATCTATGTTTTTCTGTTCTTGTTCTTTCGTTATGGTAACTCTCTCTGTGCATAACTTGTAACAAGCAAAATAACTAATAGTGCCAACTATTCCAAATAGGACCGCAACCATAAAAAAATTATTTCCATCTACGATGCTATTTCCAGTGCTATCTGTTGAGTAAATAAAGAGTGGAACTACCACTCCAACAAATAAACCCGTTATTAAAGAACCTATAGTACGGAATGTTGATAAACTAGCTCGATCTTCAGCTTTCTGTGAGATAACAGCTGCCATAGAACCGTATGGAATATTGATGGCAGTATAAAAAACACTTCCCCAAATTAGGTAAGTTATAAATGCATAAATCACTTTTGTTGCATAAGACCAATCCACTATAAAGATGTTATACATAAAAATACTTGCTATACCTATTGGAATAGCGAGATATTTAATCCAAGGTAGAAACTTTCCCTTCTTCCCACCTTTTAATCTGTCTACAATGGTTCCAACACCTATATCAGTAAACGCATCAAGAGATCTTGCAACCAAAAATAAGGTTCCGACAATACCTGCACTTAGTCCAAAAACCTTTGTATAGAAGACCATTAGATAGATAGATGCTAATTGAAAAGTGAAATCGTTACCGAAATTCCCAAACATGTACCCAAGTTTATCCCTAACACCAAATGGACGTTTTGCAGCTGTTTCCACATTACTTATTGCACTTTGTAATTCTGCCATCCTACTCATTCCTCCTAATTCCGTTAGATTTGCTTCAAACAATCAATTATCTAAAAGGAGTTCTATTTCAAATCAAGTTTACTTCAGGGATTTACTGTACATATGTTGTAAGATTGAATTACCTCCTAATGGGTTTCATTGTACTATTGATTAAAAATATATTATTGTTAAATTTTTGTGTGAATGGTATTATTTTTGAAAACGGTTACTTTTTTTAAAGGGGTGATTAAGTGGAAGAACAAATAGCTAGAAAGTTAGAGTTAACAAATAAGCTACTAATAAGCAATTTTGGTATAAAAATAAAGACCGTACATTACCCTTATAGCACATACACCGATGTTGACCTTAACTTTCGGAAGATCATTTGGCCTTATTTAAACGACCAGCAAGAACTATCCATCAGTAAACGATTGAATGTAATAGAAGAATCTCAAATTTTTTTGGCAAAAAGCTTAATAGGATATCAAAATATCGCATTTCGATTACCTGCACGCTTATCTGACAGTATCCTGCTTATAGGTCCCTTTTTGACAAATAAGCATTCAGAACAGGCAATAATAGAAATCATTAAAAAAAATCGTTTTCCACGACAATCGCAAGACATTATACGTAATTATTTTAATCAACTTCCATGTGTAAATGTATCGAAACTATTGCATAATGTTCAATTATTGCTAGAAAATCTAGTAGAAAAAGAAGTACCGATTTTATTCTATGACTTTTCTAATGATAGATTGAAAGAAATAAATTATAACCCTGAAGTGTTTGATTTCTTTGCAAAAGAATACTTGGAGGATTTTGCAGAAAAAAAACGATCATTGCTGATAAACCTTAAAAAAGGTAAAACTCACGAAGCAATCAAATCGTTTCAGATATTAGAAAATCTACAATCTCAATATGAAGAAGAATCAGCATCAAAATGGAAACGATCCTTATTTGAACTTCTGATTAGATGTGAGGATACTCTTTTGGAAAAGCATGTCCCTTATGGATTAATAAAAAAATCATCTACACAATTTGAGTATAAAATTCAGCGGTGTCATAATCGATCAGAGTTTGGAGCGATTGCCGACGAGATTATTGCAGAATGTTGCAGGATGGTGAATATAAACGACTATTCCAATAATAGTTTTATTATCCGAAGAGCATTACAAATATGTCAAAATATGCTTAATGAACCTACCTCACTTTCTACTATTGCTAAAATTATAAATATTAATTCTTCTGTTCTATCTAATCAATTCAAACAAGAAATGGGATTAACTCTAACGCAATACATACAACAAGAAAAAATGAATCTCGCAAAACGTTTGTTACGGGAATCTAAGATGTCTATTCGAGCAATTGCTGAAGAAATTTCCTATTTTGACTATAGCTATTTCTCAAAAGTATATAAAAAAATACATGGTATCTCACCGGTGCAGACAAGAAAAGAAGTTATAAAAGATAAAGATTAGATATCGCAGATAGTCGTGTATAGTTAATACCCGTAATAATTTATCGAGAACCTTTAGTAATTCTTCCACTGCTTCGTAACTACGGAATGTAGCTGTTTTAGGTATATGGTATTTTTCCCGTAATTCTCTGACATAAGTCCGAACAGTGCTGTCACCAACTTCGGTAATAGAGCAGCGCTCTTCTAGCCAACCTGAAATTTGTGAAGCTGATAGATCTTGACGTTCCTTTGGTTAACAACAAATAAAGAACCAGAGGAATGGGGAGAGTTATTAGGTGATCAAGAAATAACAACGGCGATTTTAGATCGCCTTCTCCACCGTTCTGAAATCATCCATTTTGATAGATCAAGTCACAGAATTAAATATCGGAATCTCTTTTTCAAGCAGAAAGTGTTCAAACTACTTGACGGTTACAATTGCATAGTCCTCCCTTGACATATTGATATTGAAAGAGAAAGTCAGACATTTGAATATCTTGGTACCGACATTTCAATTGATCAAATCAGTATTGGAGATCCAACGACGCTAAGAGTTACAACGGAATTAAAGAAAGATAGACTATATGAAGCATTAGACTTTCGAATCGCAGGCGAATCTAGTCGCGGCAGTAGCAGTCAAGCAACAGGCGTAATTGTAGATAAACAAGGAAATCATTATCCTTTCGAGGAGTACCTTTTCCGTATCAATGAATTGGAACAGCCTCGTATGTACAACCGTACACCAAGTATCATTGCATCCTGAAACGGAGGATGATGTTGTACCGAATTATTTGAGCATCGATGGCTACAGTCAAACAAAGTTTTTGAAAACATCTATAAAGATTAATTTAGACTAAACAAATATGACTGAGGGAATGTCATGATAGTAGTTCAAGAAGAAATATTTTTTATTTAATGAAACACCTTTGCTACAATAATGTATTACAAATGTGAAAATCATATGCATTTGAATACCACCACATTCAGTATAGAGCCTTTTTATAAGAATCGTATTTCAGATAAATAAAAACGTTCCTTACAAAGTGTAAGAAACGTTGATTTCATCGCATTGGCAAGCGTTTATAAGATACCGGTGGCCGGGGTCGAACCGGCACTCCAGAGGAACACGATTTTGAGTCGTTCCAAATATCGCTATTAACTCGGAAGGTTGCCCGTTGGTTGCTACCGTTCATTTAAACGTACATATAGCGGAAAAACTAGCGTAGTTAGTCGTATGACCTTACGTCCTCTTTCCTTTGTACGCTATTATACGTTATGTATTAGGATAAGACAAGGCCTGATTTCGCAATGAACGATACTATGTACGTCTTTCCGTAACTAATTTCGTTGTATGGAGTTTTCAACGGAAAATTATTTATTTCCTTTTGCACGGTTGTGAGTTTTGCATAACATCTGACAGTTTTTAGCATCTGTTGCACCACCTCTACTCCATGCAGTAACATGATCGGCATCCATTTCTTTGAGTTTCCAGATTTTGTTTTTATTCGAATCATGACCTATCGCACAAAGTGGGCAGTTTGAATTACCTTTTTTTTCTGCTTCTACTTTCTGTTTCGAATAAATACTTTTTTTTGTAGCTTCATCAAAAACTCGTACATCAAGTAATTTTGTATCTAAGGAACCGCCAAGAATGTACTCAAAAACTCCTTTACGTTTTTTAATATATGGATCTCCGTAAAGTTCCCTCACTTCTTCAGAAACTTTTATTGGATTATACGATTTACTATGATGCGCTTCATAAAGTCTACCCCATTCTAAACCCTTCATTTCATCTTCAACATCTATAAATACGCCAGAAACCCAATCAATAACCGTATTAAAATAAGTTTTTAATTCATTAATGTTTTCTTCAAAGCGATGTCGGGTCATATACTCGCCAATATTCCCTTTGCTCACCCAGTCAAGAGCACATTCTAAAAAATCCTGCCGATTAACACTTCCTTTTATATAAGCACTCCACTTTTGAATATTTGCATTCTGGCTATTGCTAAATTCTTGTTTACAAAGAGTAACAAAAGGACCAGAATGTACAGCATTGAGTAGTTCCTGATTATTAAGAGGAATACCAACGATATTGATTGTTTTAAACCATTCTTTTATTTCACTTTCCGTCCCCTCACATTCATAGATTAGAAGGGGTGCTTTTAGAATCTTAGCTTTTTTATCTAAGGCTAAACCGCCAAAAGTTTGTTCCATACCGTTCTCATCTTTAATAGCAAATTTATTTGTAACGAAACGACCCAGACTTGTAATACGCTGTTGTCCATCTAGGACTTCAAAATTATCATTACTAACTTTATTAAAATATATTAAACCAATTGGGTAGCCTTTCAGTATTGATTCAATAACAGCAATCTCCCTTTTACTATTATCAGAAGCATAAATATAATTTCTTTGGTATTCCGGCTGTATGACAAGCTTCCCTGAAAGCCCAAACAGTCCTCTTCCCTCAAGCTGATTGTAAACAAAACCTTCACATATATCCTTTACTGTAATATCTGTTCTTAATGTTGTTTGCATTATGTTACACCTCCTATTTTTTATGTTTAATTAAAATTCTTTTATAAACATTTACGCCTTCCACAGAAACTGACATATTAATATTCTTATCCCAACCAGCAGGTCTTCCATAGTCATAAGAACAACCAATTATCTCAAACTGATCAGGGTTGTATTTATCTAAAAAGGTAATTGGTACCCCCATCACGCCTTCATAATCTTTTGGAATAGCATTAGTATAAGGAACTTCAATTGCATCGAAATTATCATATTTTTTGTACTCTTTTCCCTTAATACTCTTATGAGAACTGAACTTAATATTTTCATTCATGGTCATTAGTGGTAATGATTGGTGTCTCTTGCCGTGATCTAAATTAGTAAACCATAGACAGTTGTTAGTGGCAACGATTCGATTCCCTTCTTCATCAATTTGAGCTTCTGTTCCATATAATTCATATGATTCAGGCACAATAAAACCAGAAATCCACCTACCCATTCCAGTACCCAACCAAATTCTATTTTCTTTAATTAGAGGAAAAACTTCTTTATAAGTAATGGCATTAATATTGCTTATGATTAAAAATTTTTTATCATAAGCAACAAGTTGTTTTATATACTCACGAAACAGACTAAATGGTGGATTTGTTACTACAATGTCAGATTGTTTTAATAACGATATGGACTCATCACTGCGAAAATCGCCATCACCGTTTAACGGTGTCCATTCATTTCGCTTATTTTCCTTTAGCTGTAATGCTACATCCTTCAAGTTAAATTCACTATCGCCATCTATGTCACCAACTTCATTAATAATAAATTTGTTGGCTGTTATTTTTGGACGGCCTTTTGATTTTGTAAGAGTCTCGTCATTACCGAATAATTCCAGTTGGGTATTCGCAACAGGCGAAGGTTTGTAACTGGTCGTAATAAGCTGTTTTAAACCAATTCTTTCAAAGTTTAGAACGAAATAACGAAAAAAATTGCTCTCGAATGGGTCATCGCAGTTGCAATACACAACTTTACCTCTAAATACATCAGGATTGTATTCTAAATATGCTTCAATCTCTTTCTGGATATCAATATATCGTGTATAAAATTCATCACTTTTTGATTTTTTTGCTTTATGTAATAATTTGTTTGTTGCATTCCTCGTCAAGTTTAATCCCTCTCTCTCCTTTACCCCACCATCCGTGGCAGAACTCTTGGAGGCAGGTTTAAGAAATTGTTTTATCAAGCATATCATATTTTCAAATAAAAAGTCTGGCGATTTTTCTTGACCTGCTTACGGATAATCCCTTCTTTTATTCAATTATATGGCCCGATTGTTGAAAGATAATCATTCGCAATCTCTGTATTATTAGGCAAAAAAAAGCCGGACAACCCTCGTCAAGGCTGCCCGTAATTATAGAGTTGGTTGCGCGCGAACTTAACTAGCGCACCGCAATACTTCGTGCTATTTATTTATGGCAGGCAAACGGTACTGTACCGACAAGCCTTGCCCGTTAGTCATGGTGAATGAGTTCGTAACCTCGCCGTTCTCCTGCTTGACCGCCTTGATAAACTGTGCGTACTCTTCCGTTGTGAATACCACTCTGTTATATTCGTTGAACGCTTGTACTTGATTCGGTCTGTTCATTGACTTTCCCCCTTTACGCAAACGTGATCGAATTAACTTTAGTATCCGCCTGGTATTTATCGGATAGGCTCGTTTTGATCCCGGCGCTTAACGTAACCGGCAAGTTCACTGTTATGTCGTGAGGATCTTCGCCATTGGTTACTGACTTTTGAACGATATCTTGTAACGCCTCTTCGATAAAGCTAATTATGTCCGTGCTAACGACGGTCGAATAGTTTAATTCTCTTCCGTTATCATAGACTGTCTTTGCTGCTAGTGAGCGATAGCCTCCTCGAGTTTGTGTCTTGTTAAAGTCGTTCATTTCAATATTGGTTGTTAAATTCATAATATAATAATCCCCTTTGTATTGTGGTATTTTGACGGGTTATTGTTCGGGCGAACCGTCCACGCCGGCTTGAACACGGGTATAACTCACTGCTCCAGCGTATCCGATCGCTTTCATCGCAGCGTGTAACATCTAATTATTTTCCGTGGATATTCGAACGATTTTCTTTTGTGAAGTGTGGGTTAATCATCGTTGTTTGGTCGTATGCTAACGTACAACTATCCGGCAAGGCTTTAACTCCTTTCGCAAATATAACTTCTTCGGTATAACCTCCTTTGGATTGTGTGTATATACTTTTAACTCGACTTTCCAACTTTTCGTCACCTTTGACCGCTTGCATAACTTGCGGTAACTCTAACGACAACGCTTGTCTACGTCCGGCACTCATATGCTTCATATCTTCCGCTAATTGGTCTAATGCGTCCGCGCCTTGCCCGAGTAAAACCTCGCTCGCTAATTGCTTGGCGCGAATACTCGCTTGTCTACTGTCATTTTCTGAGATGTGCACGTCTGCGTTTGCGACTTCTTGCGCTGCCTCTTCTCTAATTGAATCTAACATCTCCTTATAGTCCGCTTGCGTCCGGTCAACTTCGGTCTTTAACTCTGCCTTTAACTTTTCGATAGCTTCGTTTTTAAAGTCAACATCTTTGTAGCGCGGATCAGTACTTTCGTCTAATTTCTTAACTTCCTTCTTAAACTTACTGACTGCACTTGATACATTTTTGCTGTACTGGTTGATTTCCGGTACATCGAATTTATAAGCATAACCTGTGTCTAGTGTGCTTTGTAGTTCCGTGCCCTCTAAGTCATAAATCTCATTACCTTTATATCTATTACCTACAGTTGTTACTGATTCAGTTAAAAATACTTTTGTCATTAAAAATCAATCTCCCTTTAGTTTTTTTGTTTATCTTGTTCGCTTGCTTATAGTTGTAATACTTGGTAAATCTACGCCTACGCTTGTTATGTCGCCCGTTAATACATAATCATTATCTTTGATAAACTTATGAATGTACTCGCACGCTACGTTATAGGTGAAGACATCACTCTTGTTCGATTTATACGTTACCTTGAATAACTCTTCACTTGTAGCGCATTCCACGACAACCGCCTTAACACTGCGATTCTGTCTGTTTTCTCGCTTGATCGTTACGGTGCCAATTACTACCCCTTTATCCTTTACCGTGTCGTCTTGTATCTCGCCTTTCCTTCCGAAAATTCCCACTCGTTCGCCCCCTCTCGCGCTTGCCATGCTTAACTGTTGAGTAATGAAACGGCCGTCCTCTTGGCGGTCGCCATTTCTTGACCGGCTTCACTAAGTGAACTAAGACCTTTCTCCATACAATAGCGCGATATCCTCGCCGGTTGCCGGTCTGAAAACGTCGTGCTCGGCTTAAATTCGAGTTGTCTGAGTTAATATCCGGTTTTACTTCCTCTTCCTCGATCATGCGTTCACTTCCTTACTGTATAAGCCTTCGATTTGGTAATACATCGCCTCATCGAATACCTCGCTAGTCGATTCTTTATGTTCTGCTGCCTCTTCCGCTAATAAGCGCGCCTCTTCGTGCTTGTCCTCGTAGCCGTCATTGTATATCCGTAAAACCCCCTGATATTTTATATTTACTTGGTCTGGCGTTACCCCAACGGCGGTTACGGTCGCCCTCTCGTTCGGTTTCAACTTCGGAAGGAGAAACGTTGCGATTGCTTGCGCCTTCTCCCGACGATTTAACGGATAATCGAAGTATGTCGAGTAAATTGCCCCCGTTCCATTTCCTGCCTTTTGCGTGATCCCTATTACCGTGTCCGTGTCGGTTGTTTCCGTAAAGGCGAAATATTTAATTAATTTCGTTCGCTCAATCCTCCCGTGTCCATGCTTAAATTCGTATTGATCAAAACTGCCTTCGAAGTCTGCCGTAACTACTCGCAAGTTAGGTAATACTAACGAGGCGCTATCGTAAATTCCGAATATGCTTTCAGGTGTACCGTCCGATAATCCTTGCCTTAATACTTCACCGTTTCTACCATTAGTTAATCGATATCGACCGTCTGCGATTGTTAGCGTTAGTTGTTCTTGTAGCAACGGCGCTCTTTCGCCTTCTTTTGATTCCCCGATCAACCGGCTATCGGATAACGTGTTATAATTGATGGTGTGTTCTCGATAAATACAGTTAAATTTTGACATCAAATTACCCCCATTTGTTTTTTTTTAGTTTCAATCGTTGCTGCGTTTGCCTCCCGTTCATAGTCTCAACTCCTTCATTAAAAGGTGAATATCGTATTTACCGTTATTTTATAGGCTTATAACCCTATTATTTAACCCTTTCTATCACCGATAGTGTACTAGGTATAAATAACATTTTAGCCTTGAAAAACAGGATTATAATCCGGTTGTTATCGAGGTCTAAAAAGCCTAACCTGGTTCTTATCTACGTTACCGTCAACGCTAATTACTCGACCGCTTCCATCGGTTGTCTTATTTGCTATTACTGCATATTCTAGTAGTTTACGGATATGAGGCGGATAGGTCGAATATATCCGCCAATCGCCGTCAATCGCGCTATAATTGTAGACTGTTTCTTGTTCCACTCTCTCGTAGTAACTCATGTTTTAATTCCCCCTTTCACTTAACTAATACCAAAACAATTAAAGTTTATGGGACATTTTTTTGTAATTTCCAAAATAAAAATGCCTCGCGTTTAGCTAACGCCTATATTTCATAATTAGCCCACTGCTTTAATAGTTTTCTCATACGACTAGACGGCAAATATAACTCGACTTCCTTTCCGTTTCTGATTTGTGAACGATATATCCACTGCAACAAGTCACTAACTGCCAATAAATCGTCATTAACCTTTATTTTGTTGTCCTGGAAGAAGACTTTTATATCTTGTTGCATGTAACGGTTAAACACGTAAGCCAGCGCCCATTTGTGCGCGTAGTCGTTGGTTGCTCTTGTGTTATGTGGTATAACGACTTTTGGCGTTGTGTCCTTTTGTTGAGCGGTCCTTTTTGGCTCTTTATATCCTCTAGGTTGTATAATGCCTTCAATCTCTTTTAACGTTGAGTAGTAAACGTCATCACGTTTCGCCTCTACAACATTTTGAAAGTAGTTCTTTAGGTTTTTTTGTATCTGCTTCAAAAAGTCGGTTTCTCCTGACTTATTAATCCGTTTTAGATACATGACGCCTAGCGCATTCTTACGCTCGCCAATGTCATTCATCTTGCCGTCATATATGTTAATCAGCGCTAATAATTCCGCCCTATTTTCACTCTTAACGTTATAGTCTGCTAACTCGTAGCGATCGCCTACTCGCTTGACTGAACGATACTTATAAGTAAAACCGTACAAGTCGAAGTAATACCGTTGTGTTTGTCCATCAAACAAATACGTCATAACTGTTACGTCGTCAACCGCGTTGAAAACACTCGGCGGAAATGCCCAAACTAGAAACTTGCCGCGATAATAGAAGAGGTTGCCGGCTTGTGCAATTAACCGTATATCCATGTAACGGCTGTTGTCGTCCGCGTCGCCCGTCCATACCACCTTACCGTCGTTTATTTCAATGTCGCCGGCTCGTTCTAACTTCCTTATGTCGGACGATTTAACGCTTACCGGCGCGACACAATCCATCACTTCGTCAAGAATTATCTTATAACCGCTGTCGGTTAATAGTTCGATTAGTTCATCGTCTGCCGTCTTGAAGAGCGAGTGTGTAGACGCTATGTCCGCCCCTTGTACGATAAGTTCCTTTAAGCTACGTAACTTGCGACCCTCGTTGTTTGCGTTGTTCGGTTCCTTGAAACTACGACCGGTTACGCCTTCCTTAATACGTGCTACCTCGTCAAGAAACGGCGTTATATAGATAAACTTGTCTAGCGTGCTTGCTTCGTTCATCTGTTGTATTGCCCATTGCGTTTTACCGCTCCCCATGATCGAGTCGATTACATTTATTACCTTGCGTTCATCCGTCATTCAATCCATCCTTTCATCCGTTTAGGTTCGTGCTACGTGTTCCGTTTCATTACGTTTTCAGGAAGTTACCGTCCTAAAATTATTTCAAAACGTTGATATGACGGTGGTTATAGCGCCTCTTCCTTAAAAAGAAAAGGTACACTTTTTATCGTTATATAGCGTTACTCTAAACCCTTGCGCCTTCATTTCATTCAGCCGCTATTTGTCAAATACCTTTAACGGAAATACTTGTATGATAAAGTCAATCCGATATAGTAGAATAGCAATCGGTCTATGATTGCAGACGGTCTATTCCTTGGCTTGCTCTAACATACTTCAAGCCGTTTCATTCCTTTAGTTCATCGTAAGCCTTGATTACCATGTCGAATAAGTAAGCACTACCGCCTACATCCGGGTGTAATATCTTTACTAGATGGCGGTAACGTTTCTTAGTTTCTGCTGGTGTTACATTTTCCGACAAGTCCAGTATTTTCATAGGTGAACCATTCTCGGCGTTCACTTTCTGTGTATTACTACCGCTAAAAAAGTCATCCCATTCATATCTGCCTTTGCTTCCCTGTTCTTTTTGACGCGAGTATTCTTGTTCAAATTCGTCTAATCTGCTGTAAATCTCGTTTACAAGGCTCTTTAACTCTTCGTAGTTAACGGTTTCGTCCATCTCATAAAGTTTGACAAATAGTTCGTACCCCTCTGTACTTGCTTTAATATGATGTGACTTCAATAAAATCACGGATACTTTGTACATTATTTGTTTGATAACGTCTATGTTTCCTTCACGCGAGCATAAACTTGTTAATAACTCGATGTTATCTACTTCTTCCGTTTCGTAAACGTTTTGCATTATGCCCTGTTGCCACTCTGTTAGTTTTCCTATCTCTATCGCCTGATCGTAACCTACTCGATCCGATTCAATTTCTTCCGTAAAAAATTCGGTCAGATTTTGCAACGCCTCTACAGCACTCTTTATCTTCGACGAACTTGACTGCTTACGACTTCTTTTGGCCTTCTGTTCCGTCGCTGGCGACGGGTTTGCTTTTCCTTTAAATTCCTTCACCCGTTCCCTAACAACCTTTTTTGTGGCCGTTTTTGCTTCGCTTAACAGTGAAGTCGGATCCGTTTCGATAGGTAACGAAAGTAATTCCGTTAGTTTACTAATAGGTATGCCCTCTGCTTGTGGGATTCCGTTAAATCGTTCATATATCTGTATATAGCGTTGTGCCGTACGTGGATTGTATCCGACCGATTCAACCCATCTCGTCCACTCTCCGCGTTCAATTTCGCTGTCTCTTACCGTTTTTAATATGCGACCTATTTCAAACGTTGCGCCGGCTTCAATTTGTTGCCATTCAATCAACTCTTTTTTAGATTCATTAAGATTAATCAATTCGTAACATCCCCTTTTTGTTTTTCCTTTTTTAAGAACTAATACCGTCCTCTTTACTTAACTAATACCAATCGAACACTATTTGTGGGACATCAAACGCAAAAAAGCTCAATCCTATGTTAATAAGATTGAGCCCTTCTACCTGTTTCGTGAGACACAAAAAAACACGACCGTCGCTAACCGATCGAGCTTTCCATATTAGTTCTATTTAATTGAGCAAACTGAGTAATTAGTAAGATAGTTAGTTAAGGAATATACTTATTTACTAAATTAGCGTCCTCAAATGCTTCTACTGTGTATTCTCTATCATCTATTAGTTTCTTTAACGTTTCAAGAAGATCACCGTTAATTCCTTTACTCTTTTTCTTTATCATGCTAACAAATCCCCAAGAACCTTTTGTGTAAATCTGGATGTTGTATTTCTCGTCTTTTCTAAGTGTATTTATGGCATCCATCATCCCGATAATCATGGCACGATTAGAAGTTTCACCTTTCATCTTCATTGAAGAGTCCTTGTGAGTTCTTCCAGTATCCCTTTCAATTAGTACATAGTCATAGGAACTTGGTTTTCCATCTTCAAGAAAGTATTGATGTCCACTAACAATAATTATCACATTTTTGAGGTTATTGGATAAATTAGCTATTACTATTTTTCTATCATCATTATCATTTAGAAGTATCTTTTTTGCCTCTCTCTTCAGCCTTCTAATTATCACTGTACCTTCATCATTGTCCAAACAAACAGAGAATGAAATTTGATGTTCTTTATTCATGATCTCTTTTGCTCCATCACAAAGTTCCTGCGAAATATACCTATTAGGTTTCCTTACAGGTTTATTAAAATAGGTATCCATACCTTGCTGCAAAGCAAAAGCTTTCACGGTAGACGGCTTAGTCAATTTTCTGACAGAATCAATAACGCCTTGGATAAGAGCAGCTTTTACCGCGCCAGGATTGGTTATGCCCGTCACTCGCTCTTCTTTTGCAATTTTTCCGTCTTTTAACGCCCTTAACAAAGTTGCGTGGGCAGATTTTTTGTTTTGAGGATCAACAGCAACCCCTATATATATGTGTACCTCAATCATTTGACCACATCCTATAAATTTCAAATAATTATTTTTAGCACAGTACGAAAACAAACGAAACACTTATCGAAATAGAAAAGACACCCTGCGAAGAGTGTCAAAGCATTATTCTAATTTTGCTATAGCCTCTTTATGTGGAATTTATGAATTTGATTTTCTGTTTTAATATAGAGGTCTGCAGCTTCTTCTTCCGTTATACTAAATTCTTTACTAGCCATTAGAGCCACTAGCGAATCAACCGATTCCACTTCATAGTTATCTCCATCATTAGTTAACTCTTCATACTTAGAACGCATATACTTATAGACCTTAGTTTGTACTATCGGCAAGGAATTGATAAACTCCTCAGTACCAGTATCTCTATCCTTATCTCTCAATATATCCACTCCCTTCTGTCACTTATTTCGACAAAAATACTACAAACCCCTTTTATTTCCTTTCAATACCACAAAATTTACGAATATAGGCGATTCTCTGACGTTGAGAGAAGAAAAAGGACGTTAACATGTCGGAGTAATAACGGAGAACCTTTTGCACGACAAAAAAAAACCACCGTGAATTACGGCAGGTAAAACTTACATAAAAATAGCATTAAAATAACTAAATTAAAAGATA
This sequence comes from Aquibacillus saliphilus, assembly GCF_020404745.1. Classification (GTDB taxonomy): domain Bacteria; phylum Bacillota; class Bacilli; order Bacillales; family Amphibacillaceae; genus Aquibacillus; species Aquibacillus saliphilus. Next base: position 5,903 of record NZ_JAIZAP010000010.1, on the reverse strand, counting down.
TTATCTTCAAGTTCTCTGTATCTTGGAAAATAGAAACTATATTAAGTGATTATTTCAATTCCTGATTAAGGATCCCCAAGAATTCTCTTATACTTTTAACGTAATCTTGACGTTCTGCTAAATAGTAAATAAAATCCGGTTCATAATTATCTTCAACTTTCTTCTGCACTATTTGAATATCTTTTTTAATATTCTCTACTGCTTTCTTATAGACACTTAGTTTATCTTTTTCATCGAAACGGTTTAATAATTGTATATCACCGTTTTTACTCACTATACCGTTGAAGTTTGGTGTTCCACTATTATTATCTTCTACAACTATACTTTCATATAATTTCTTAGGTAAATTGAGAATAAATTCATTGTTATGTATTTGGAGTTCAGCAACAATATCCTCTTTTTTAGCAAATACTGTAACATTATCAAAATTAGATTGCTTTTGAAATATAGTTTTTAGTCCTTTTCCCTCAAAGAAATTTGTGAAATCATTAATACCCTGGTCCATGGCCTCCTTATGCCTACTTTGATACAATGGTGATCTTTCTAGCATCCTAAATTCTTGTAAATATTGTCGATACAAGGAAACTATTTCACTTTCAATTTCTTTAATCTCATCCTCTTCATAACTTCTATTGGCAATATCATCAAAGTACCCCAAATTCATTCAACTCCCTTATCATTTTTTTATACTTTCGACAAATAAAGAGTTAATACCTTTTATTTATTAAATTTCTTTCGTATTGATGTGTAAAGCTAACTTCACGTCATGAATCTTTCTTTTTCGTATTCTGTGACGACTTTCTACTATAATATGTCGATAGTTTTTGTAAAAAATAGACGTAAAAATACGTACACATAATTACACGTATATGCAATGTTAGGGTTGCGAATGAGTGGCGGTTAGGGTGCAATTTTTGCCGGACGTGCCGTCCACGATGCACAGCCACCGGAAACATCGAGGGGATAGAACATAACCTTGCCATTCAAGTGGCAATCGTTTGTTTGATTTCACGGCCAAGACTCCGAGTATTCATTCATCCGACTGTATGACGCAATGTATATCGTTGTATATATTATTCAAAAACAGTTAACATAATCAAAGTTATTGGTAGTTAACCAATCTTATAAACATTTATATAACAACGTTTCACAACTACCCGAAAATTATCATTTATGCACGTTTTTATACATCGTATATATACCGCCGTTTCTAGCGTCTGTTACTACATGTGAAATCGCCAAGAAATGTATAACCGATTCACTGTCGTTATGTATGCGGAATGTATAAATACAGTATATCTGAACATCAAAAATAACCCCAGGGGGCATATTTTCAACCGACCGCCTGCGGGCGAACAATCAATTCTTACAAAATTTAAGAAACCGAGGGTAAACGGAATTACTGCCAATAGCCACTCGTAAACTTTTCGTTTTCTGCCATGTCCTATTGATTAGTCATTTCGTTTAGCTTTTCGACTGCTGGGTTAACCGATGCCACCACAATCAACAAACAAGTCGAATTTTTTGTGCGTTATGACGTTAAATTACTATAATTAGGAAATAATTGGTAAGGAGGACCACCAGTTACAACGTTAACTATTTGTTTACATCCGTATATATGAATTGTTATAATTAAAAAAGAAAGTCGCCAGCTCCAACTGGACGACTCAAAACATCTGTTTAAAAAGTGATTCCGACTATCTGTTGGAGTCATTTTTTATTTTTATTGTAGCAACTGCGGTAACACACACTAGCACAACCTGGACTATTAGCATTAATAAATCGATTACGATATTTAGTGTATCAACCAACTTCGCCATCCTCTCCCTACAGTATTTCGTTTATAGTTCCGTTTTACTATGCTTGTCCATCCCCTCTCTAAACTCTATTATACAATACAACTTTAGATATTGTTACGTGGACAATTCCGACAAAATTCGACAAAATATGTATCGTTACTATTATATTACTCTATCTTTGTTAAGATTTTAATTATATCAAGAAAAAAGTTTTTATATTTTTGATTACTTTTCAATTATGGCTATATGTGCTATTACCACAAAACATAAATAATATTAAGCCAATACGTAAACAACGCTCGCAACTGTAAATGTCAACAACTCTCCGAGCTAACTCAACGTCATTAATTCGTCGTACATATCGTCTAAATAGCTGTCAAAAACACCGTTAAAGTATCCAGGAATATTACGGATCTTCTTTGTCTTGGTAGCGTTAAAAGTCGTATAGATTGCACGGATAGCAACGTTCATTAACTCGTCGTCCTCGTATGCCTTGCGTAGTGCCTTTGTCTGCCCTAAATAAACGCCATATAGCTTTGATACGGTCGACTGGGCTCTGTGGTTGTCGTTACCTATAAATTGCATTACCGCCGTCTTGAATCGATTGTACGGCGTGCTTGAATACGTATTACTTAAATGCTTGCTAGTTTTAAGAATAATACTAGCTTTACGGGGCTTCAATCGGTAAACAACTTTTTCCTTTACCGTTGCCACTTCCGGCGTTTTCTCCGATTCCGTGGGGGTGTCATTAGTGTTATTATTTACGACAACTTCGCCCACTTGCACCCGTTGAAAGATCCAAACGTTGCTCGACTGGCTGCCGTCGTGCCTTTCCGATGTTTCTACTTTTAGTATGCCTAGCTTTACGGCTTTACGTCTCATACGGTCAAACGTGCTTTCGCTTACGCCGTAGCCGTTGCCTATGTCGTTGATTGCTTTTAATATGTATCGTTTGCTTGCGGTTGCAACGCCCGGCACCTTAACCGACAAGCGAACAAGGCGTTTGAATGCGATTAGTTCTGATTTCGTAAACATCGCTTTATGGACCGCTAAGTGTTGTTCGATATTATTGTTAAAGTCCTTAACGCTTTTAAAGTTTGAATACTGCTTAAATTTCGATGTGTTGTCGATTAGAAAACTAAATTTCATGTCGTTCATACCTCCGATTTATAAGAGGCGCAATCACACGAATATACGTTCGGTTTAAGGCATATAACGAAATAAGCCTTGCATTCCGATTCTTTTTTCGATACAATAACGTTACCAGTACGTGTGTGTATCGAATTATATTCGTTGCATGCACTCTTTTTTTGTCTAAAAATCAAAATTATTTAACGGACTAAACCCCTTATGTTTTTCTGCTACTTCACTACTGAATAAATTTACATAAACTCGAACCATCTCCATTGACGAGTGACCAAGTATTTTTTGGACTTCGAAGATTCCGGCCCCGTTCATAATCGCTAACTTAGCAAAGGTATGCCTGATGGTATGGGCGCTACATCGAACGCCTTTTATTCCGGCTAGTTTCCCATACTTCGGGATAACCTTTTGAAGGCCGGCTCTAGTGAGTGCCGTTTCGTCTATGGTTACGAATAAATGATCCGTTTCGCATGTACCCCGTAATTTTAAGTAACGGCTCAACTGTGCTTTTGTTTTTGCCGTAATCGGTACGTATCTATGAAAATGGTTTTTTGTATTTCGGATAAATAGAGAACCTTCCGACAACTTTACGTCCTCTACCAATATCCCGGCTGCTTCGTTTAATCGGATACCCGTATCTAATAACAACAACATAAACGTATAGTCACGTTGACCCGTGAAAGTCCGCATATTTGGCGCGTTGAATAACTGCCGTAATTGCTTATTACTAAACGTTGATATGTTCGCTTTACGATCTTTTAATAGCGGATACTTTTGCATAGGGTTTTCCGAAATAAACTTTCTATCGTATAGAAAATTGAATAGTGTACGGATTGCCCGTAGTTTCGTGTTTATTGTTACGGTCTGCAAGTGCCGCCGTTGTTGCATGTCTTCGATAAACTCATCAATATGACGACGTAAGACCTCGTTAATAATGAGCGAGTGTTCTTCGCGCGCTAGGTAGTTTCTGAAATCGTTACACTCTCGCAAGTAATATTTAATCGTAAACTCGCGTAACGCCTTCCGTTTAGCGTCCTTAATAAATATCGTCATAGCCTTATCAAATGGCAAAATTTCGCTTGTCAACGTCTTTTCTATAACGTCTAACTCAGCACCTTGTAATTCGTTCTTGCGTCTAGTCAATAAAAATAGCGCCCCCTTCCGTAAGTTTCGGAAAGAGACGCTAAGGTTGCTCGTATGGTTGCACGACTAATTTACGTTAAATATAACAAAAAATAGCGGCGTTCCAACGAGGATTAACTCGCTAGAACGCCGCTATAATAACGTTTATCTAGTACCGGTGGCCGGGGTCGAACCGGCACTCCAGAGGAACACGATTTTGAGTCGTGCGCGTCTGCCAATTCCGCCACACCGGCATAATACTATATGGAGGCGGTAACCGGATTTGAACCGGTGATAAAGGTTTTGCAGACCTCTGCCTTACCACTTGGCTATACCGCCATAATTTGGAGCGGAAGACGGGATTCGAACCCGCGACCCCCACCTTGGCAAGGTGATGTTCTACCACTGAACTACTTCCGCAGGAAAAATGGCTGGGCTAGCTGGATTCGAACCAGCGCGTGACGATACCAAAAACCGTTGCCTTACCGCTTGGCTATAGCCCAATTTCATGGGGCGGCTGATGGGAATTGAACCCACGTATGCCGGAATCACAATCCGGTGCGTTAACCCCTTCGCCACAACCGCCATAATTAAAAAAACAGGGGTAGTAGGAATCGAACCCACACCGGAGGTTTTGGAGACCTCTGTTCTACCTTTAAACTATACCCCTATGATAATTAAAAAACTAAAATATATGAGAAAATAAATGGTGGAGGGAGTAGGACTCGAACCTACGAACCCGATGGGAGCGGATTTACAGTCCGCCGCGTTTGGCCAACTTCGCTATCCCTCCACTATTTAAAAGTGGTGGCTCGGGACGGAATCGAACCGCCGACACACGGATTTTCAGTCCGTTGCTCTACCGACTGAGCTACCAAGCCATAATTGTTACGATATATAAAAAAGTGGCGGTCCGGACGGGACTCGAACCCGCGACCTCCTGCGTGACAGGCAGGCATTCTAACCAACTGAACTACCGGACCAATTTTTTTTGGTTGCGGGGGCAGGATTTGAACCTGCGACCTTCGGGTTATGAGCCCGACGAGCTACCAGACTGCTCCACCCCGCGATAATGTGGGAATAACCTACAATAATAATTTAAATGGTGGAGGATGTAGGGCTCGAACCTACGACCCCCTGCTTGTAAGGCAGGTGCTCTCCCAGCTGAGCTAATCCTCCATATTAAATTGGTGACCCGTACGGGATTCGAACCCGTGATACCGCCGTGAAAGGGCGGTGTCTTAACCACTTGACCAACGGGCCGATATATTTAAAAGTGGCGGAGAGCGAGGGATTCGAACCCTCGAAACCACGTTAGCAGTTTACACGAATTCCAATCGTGCTCCTTCGGCCACTCGGACAGCTCTCCATTATGGCTCCACAGGTAGGATTCGAACCTACGACCGATCGGTTAACAGCCGATAGCTCTACCACTGAGCTACTGTGGAATGGATATATGCCTGGCGGCGTCCTACTCTCGCAGGGGCAAAGCCCCAACTACCATGGGCGCTGGAGAGCTTAACTACTGTGTTCGGCATGGGAACAGGTGTGACCTCTCCGCTATTGCCACCAGACTAATTGAGTTACATCCAAATGCATTTTTAATTTTTAGTGACAACAAATATTATACCTGTTTTTCAATAAAAATCAAGGGGTAAATTCATTTACACCTTCAAAACTAGATAAGAAGAACAAGACATCAATCTTTATAATTTTTAGTTAAGTCCTCGATCTATTAGTATTCGTCAGCTACACGTGTCACCACGCTTCCACCTCGAACCTATCAACCTCATCGTCTCTGAGGGATCTTACTCATTTAAAATGATGGGAAGTCTCATC
>NZ_JAIZAP010000001.1 GCF_020404745.1 Aquibacillus saliphilus | reverse complement strand
TTTGAATAACTGTTGCGCTCTTCAAATATGGTCATATCATTTTCGTATTTTTGTTTGCGTGCTACATAATCCTTAAACTGTTTACGATATTGTTTTGGTGTTTTGCGTTCAGAACGAAGTTGCTTCCGTTCGCTTACAACGTCACTTTCTTCAATCTTTTTGTCGTAAGCTTCAACCGTCTTCTCTAGTTTCTCGACGACTCTTTCGAGTTCTTGGGTGGATAGTTCCTCGATACTTTCGCGTTCTATTTCTGGGATAATTTCTTTTGCCAACAATTCATCGTACATTTGATTGGATTTCTCCACCAAATTGGCACTGTATTTTTCAATCGATTTGCGCCAAACAAACGTAAATTTATTGGCGTTTGCTTCGATCTTGGTACCATCGATAAAAATTGCTTCGTTATCAATGAGTTCTTCTTTCACAAGTTGACAACGAAATTGCACGAAACATTGACGTAACAGTTCTTTTACTTCTTCATTGACACGAAAACGGTTGATCGTGCGATAGCTTGGCTCATGTCCTTGTGCTAACCACATCATGCGTACACTATCTTCCTCTAATGCCTCAATTTTTCTACCAGAGAATACAGATTGGGTGTACGCACATAAAATAATCTTCATCATCATTCGTGGATGGTAAGCAGGGCAACCCGTTTTATGCAAGAAGCTAGCGAAGGCTTCATCCGGTATCTGTTCCACTAAATCATGGACCGCATAGGCGATATCATTTTCTTTCAATTTCATTTCTAAATCTAACGGCAAAATTACTTGATTCATGTTATAATCTTTAAACATAAGGATACCTCCGATAGTTATTGTGTGGTACTTTAATTTTATCAGAAGGTATCCTTTTTTACTTACTTAAATTGGTTCAATTTTATAAAAAAAGCTGCACCCGCCAACTATGTGTTGGAAAGGTGCAGCTTTTTATTATTTATCTGAGTTTTGTCCCAGCTCCTTTATATTTATCTGATTTATAATAACAATTAGGTAAATTTGCCATTTTTTGATATTATTATAAATGGATAAACCATGAAAAAGTAATTGGATGTGATTTTTTGGCAATGAGTATGACCGGATATGGAAGAAATGTAGTTCATTTAAATAATACTGCTATATCTGTTGAAATTAGAAGTGTGAACCATCGTTTTATAGATATTTCAACCAAAATTCCTCGTTCACTATTGGTAATGGAAGAACGAATGAAAAAGATTATTCAATCATTTTTTAACAGAGGAAGAATTGAAATATTTATCACTATTGAAGGTGAAGGACTAATAAAGCATACGCTAAGTGTCAATTGGGACTTAATGGATCAGTATATAAAAAGCGTTCACGAGGTTAAAAATAAATATAATTTAGATGGAAGTATTCCTATCGATATGGTGACCAATATCGATGAGTTATTTACTATTAAAGAAAATGAGCAAGAGTTTGATTCGATGCATGAAACAATTCTTTCAGCTCTTGAGAGTGCATGTAGTAAAGTTGTTGAAATGCGACAAAAAGAGGGAGAAGAGCTGGTTAGAGATTTAGTAGATCGAATTAAAATAATTCAAACGATAGCAAAACAGTTGGGTGAACGACGAGATATTGTTATAATAGAATATCGGGATCGAATTACAAAAAGAATTGAAGAATATCTAAATGATGATTTTATAAAAGATGAATTTAAATTAACCCAAGAAATTGCCTTGCTTGCTGAGAAAGGGGATATAACTGAAGAAGTCACTCGCCTACGTAGTCACATTAATCAATTCCTTAAAACAATCAATGAAGCCGGTGCAATTGGAAGGAAACTAGATTTCATTATCCAAGAGATGCATAGAGAAACGAATACAATCGGATCCAAGTCTAATGATGTTAAAATAAGTGAATGGGTTGTAACATTAAAGAGTGAAATAGAAAAAATAAAAGAACAGGTACAAAATATTGAATAATATTTTCGTTTACTCAAATCTTGTACTATAATAAATAAAATAGTTACAATAGTGAATTTGAAATACATATGTTTGAAGAATGATATTCACTACGAATACTTTCTTCTTTGTACATAGAGAATTAAACTAGAAACAATGTGCAGATATCATCTGCACAAAAGGGGGAGCCATTTTTGAGTTTACGTTTAATTAATATAGGTTTTGGAAATGTAGTGTCAGCGAATCGAGTCATATCTATCGTGTCGCCGGAATCTGCACCAATCAAACGAATTATAACTGTAGCACGAGACAATGATAAACTAGTGGATGCTACTTACGGTCGCCGCACGAGAGCTGTAATTATTACAGATAGCGACCATGTTGTATTATCTGCTGTTCAACCTGAGACAGTTGGACAACGTGTCATTAGTCATGACGATATCTCTGATGAATAGCTAGGAGGAAGAACATTGATTGAAGAGAAAGGAATTTTATTTATTTTATCAGGTCCATCAGGGGTGGGAAAAGGAACAGTCCGAAAAGCTCTGTTTGACAAGGATATAGGATTGAAATATTCGATTTCTATGACAACTCGTCCCATCAGAACTGGTGAGCGAGAAGGTACTGATTATTTTTACCGGTCAAAAAGTGAGTTTGAAGACATGATCCAAAATAATAAATTACTTGAGTATGCAGAGTATGTTGGGAATTATTATGGAACACCCAGAGATTATGTGGAACAAACTTTAGAATCTGGTAATGATGTTTTTCTAGAGATAGAAGTTCAGGGTGCACTACAAGTGAAGAAAAACTTTCCTGAAGGTGTTTTTATTTTCTTGTTTCCACCAAGTCTAGAGGAATTGAAAAATAGGATCGTTAGTCGTGGGACCGAGACAGAGGACCTAGTTAAAAATAGACTAATGGCGGCAAGAGAAGAGATTGAGATGATGGATGCCTATGATTATGTAGTGGTTAATGATAAAATTGAAACTGCAGTTCATAAAGTTCAATCAATAGTTCGAAGTGAGCATTGTAAACGTGAGCGGGTAGCTAAGCAGTATAAAAAAATATTGGAGGATGATTTAGCATGATGTTAGAGCCATCGATTGATAAGTTGCAACTGAAAATCAATTCTAAATACACATTAGTTACACTATCGGCTAGACGTGCACGTCAAATACAGGATACAAAAAGACACCAATTAGATAATCCAAAGTCTTTTAAATTTGTCGGTATAGCATTAGAAGAAATTCAGGCTGATAAATTAACATATATTCCTAGTGATGCTAAAGATTAATAAGGTGGAATTTGCATCGACGGTTTATTAAGCTAAAAGCACTAAGTTTTGTTCGGTGTAAATGACGTCAAGGTAATTCATAACCCTCGCTTGCAGCTATGCTAGCGAGGGTTATTATTTTTTGTATAAGAATATTTAGAGTAATATGATGATAAGGTGTATCTAATTAGATAATCGGAAAGGGGCACGTTTAGATGGTAAAACGAATGAATATTGTCTTAGGGGTAACGGGAGGTATTGCAGCGTATAAAGCCTGTGCGCTTACGAGTAAACTAATTCAACAAGATGCAAATGTAAAAGTGGTCATGACTAGGAGCGCTACTGAATTTGTATCACCCCTAACCTTTCAAGCTCTTTCTAGAAATCCAGTTTATACTGATACATTTGACGAAAAAGATCCAGAAAAAATTGCTCATATTGACCTGGCTGATTGGGCGGATCTTTTTATCCTGGCACCTACTACCGCTAATATGATTGGAAAAATTGCAGGCGGCATCGCTAATGATATGTTATCAACTGTTCTTTTAGCAACAGAAGCCCCTGTTTACATAGCACCTGCAATGAATGTACACATGTATGCTCACCCAGCAGTAGTTGAGAATATGAAAAAACTAGAGGCTTGGGGGTACAAATTTATTGAACCTGGTAGTGGTTATTTAGCCTGCGGATATGTTGGGAAAGGACGCTTAGAGGAGCCTGAAACAATTATAGAAGTGATAAAAAATGATTTACTTTCCGATCTGCCGTTAGCAGGGAAAAAGGTGTTAATCTCAGCAGGGCCAACAAAAGAGCGAATTGATCCGGTTCGTTTCTTAACCAATCATTCTTCAGGTAAAATGGGATTTGCCTTGGCAGAAGAAGCCGAACGGTTAGGTGCTGATGTAACCTTAGTAACGGGGTTAGTATCACTTCCAACACCAACTAATGTAAAACGAATCGATATTACCACAGCAGAAGAGATGTATCAGCAAATGATTGCACATTTTGAGAATCAGGATATTGTTATCAAATCAGCGGCAGTTGCTGATTATCGACCGATCACTACATATGATGAAAAAATGAAGAAACAGTCAGGTAATTTAGTTATTGAGTTTGAACGGACAAAAGACATTCTTAAAGAGTTGGGTAATATAAAAACAACGCAGTATTTGGTGGGATTTGCAGCAGAAACGAATGATGTAATTAACTATGGTCAAAAAAAATTACAGGATAAAAACCTCGATGCAATTGTGATAAACGATATCCAGGCAGAGGGAGCAGGATTTGCTGGTGACACAAATGTAGTTACATTTCTCAACCGTCTAGGCGTACAAAAAGAAATCGGATTAACGACAAAAACTAATATTGCTAAGCAACTACTAAAGATAGTCATTGCAGAATTAGAGGATGAATCAAAGTGAACATTGCAAAAATAGTAGTGGATGTTCCCGCTAGTCAAACCAACCGAATTTTCGATTACAAAATACCAGATAAGTTTCTAGGATCTGTAAAAAAGGGAATGCGGGCAATCGTTCCTTTTGGACCACGAAAAATAATGGGATTTGTATTAGAACTCACCGATCACTCTGATTTTGAGCGTTTACGTTACATTGAGGACCTTATGGATGTCACTCCTGTACTGACCGAAGAATTAATTCATCTTGGTAAATGGCTATCTGAAGAAACACTAAGTTATTATATTTCAGCTTTCCAAGTAATGCTTCCACAGGTGTTGAAAGCAAAGTACAAAAAAGAATTAATGCGGTTAACCGAGGAATTACTTCCAGAGGAATTAGAAGCTATTTTTGCAGATAGGGACGTTATTTCATATGAAGAATTTGTTTCTCGTGAGGGAAGTTTTTATCATCTACAAAAAGCAATTGATCGAGGTTTGATAGAGGTGAGCTACCAAGTTCAATCGAAAGAAACATTTAAGAAAGAAACGATGATTACTCCTAATCAAAATTCTTTTCATTTGGATGAAGAGTTAGCAAATCTTCCGAAACAAGCAGTAAAGCAAAGAGAAATACTAAGCTATTTTATCCAGAATCCTCAGGCAATCAAGCAAAAAAGTTTACTTAACTTGTTAGCTACATCTAGGTCAAGCTTAAAGGTATTGCTTGAACGTGGGTTACTTCAGGAATATAAGGAAGAAGTTTACCGCAATCCCTACAAGGAGGATAAATATCCAAGAACGACACCATTGCAACTTACAGAACAGCAGGAAACTTCAATAAAACCAATTCTGTCTACAATTGAACATGAACAGCACCAAGTATTTTTATTACATGGTGTAACTGGAAGCGGGAAAACAGAAGTTTATTTACAATCAATTCAAGAAGTAATAAAAAAGGGCAAAGAAGCAATCGTCTTAGTTCCGGAAATAGCTTTAACTCCTCAAATGGTCGAACGCTTTAAAGGCAGATTCGGTTCTCTTGTTGCGGTACTACATAGTGCTTTATCTGCAGGAGAGAAATTTGATGAATGGCGCAAGATTCAACGAAAACAAGTGAAAGTGGTGGTTGGAGCAAGATCGGCAATATTTGCACCACTTGAGAATATTGGAATTATTATCATTGATGAAGAACATGAAACAAGTTATAAACAAGAGGACCATCCCAGGTATCATGCCAGAGATGTGGCGATTTTCAGAGGGGAACAGCACAACTGTCCTGTTGTGTTAGGTAGTGCAACTCCGGCACTCGAATCATTTGCGAGAGCACAAAAAGGGGTTTATCAATTATTAACGCTTTCCAAACGTATGAATAATGCCACAATGCCGAAAGTTAAACTAGTCGATATGCGAGATGAATTACACGCCGGAAACCGTACGATGTTTTCTAGGCAACTGAAAGAAGATATCGAGGAGCGTTTGAAAAAAAAGGAGCAAATTGTACTGTTTTTAAACCGACGAGGGTATTCAACATTCGTAATGTGTAGAGACTGTGGACATGTGATTGAATGTCCACATTGTGACATTACGCTTACCTATCATCGAATTAATAATAGTTTAAAATGTCATTATTGTGGACATGAAGATCAGATGCCGACGAAATGCCCAGAATGTGAAAGTGATACGATACGATTTTTTGGTACTGGGACACAAAAGGTGGAAGAGGCATTGACCAAATTAATACCAGAAGCAAGAGTGATTCGTATGGATGTTGATACGACAAGGAGAAAAGGTGCTCATGAAAAACTTTTAAATCAGTTTGCTAATCATGATGCCGACATACTCTTAGGTACACAAATGATCGCAAAAGGGCTAGATTTTGCCAATGTAACACTCGTAGGAGTTTTGGCAGCAGACTCCCTCCTTAATTTACCGGATTTCCGTGCTGCAGAAAAGACGTTTCAATTGCTTACTCAAGTGAGCGGGCGAGCGGGTCGACATCTATTGCCTGGTGAAGTAGTTGTTCAGACCTATACACCGGAACATTATAGTGTTCAACTTGCTAGTGAATATGACTATGACAGTTTTTTTAAAAAAGAAATGGAAATAAGAAAGACATTTAACTACCCGCCTTACTTTTTCTTAACGCTTATTACAGTCTCTCATCCGAACCAAGTGAAGGTTATCGAGGTCACAAAAACAATAACACAACTTTTAAACAAACATCTTACACAGCAGACACGAATCCTTGGACCAACACCATCGGCTCTGACACGGATCAAAGATAGATATCGCTATCAATGCATGATAAAATACAAAAATGAACCGAACCAAAGGAAAGTAATCAAGAAAATTTTGAGTTTCTATCAAAAAGAACTACAAAAGAATGACTTACTAATTAATGTGGATTTACAACCCTATCAATTGATGTAGGAAGGGGAAAGTTATGAAAAAAATCGTTTTTATGGGTACCCCAGATTTTGCTGTACCTGTTTTGCAACAATTAATAAGTGATAATTATCAAGTGGAATTAGTGGTGACTCAGCCAGACCGACCTAAAGGAAGGAAGAAAGTACTGACACCACCCCCGGTAAAAGTGGAAGCTGAAAAACATGGCATTCCAGTTTTTCAGCCTGAAAAAATTAAAGATGACTATCAGTATGTATTGCAATTTGAACCGGATTTAATTGTGACAGCGGCATTCGGACAAATCCTTCCGAATCCACTATTAGATGCACCTATCCACGGATGTATCAACGTGCATGCTTCTCTTTTACCAGAACTCCGTGGAGGTGCACCAATTCACTATGCCATTCTCCAAGGTAAAAAAGAGACAGGCGTAACAATCATGTATATGGTAGAACAACTTGATGCAGGTAATATCATTACACAAATTACAGTACCTATTACAAGCGAAGATCATGTTGGAACATTGCATGATAAGCTTGCAGTAGCTGGTTCTTCATTACTGCACGATACGCTACCTCGTTTACTCGAAGGTAAATTAGTTAGTAGAAAACAAGAAGATGAGAAAGCTACCTATGCTTATAATATTTCTCGTGAACAAGAGAAGATAGACTGGCAACAATCAAGTAAACGGGTATATGACCATATTCGTGGGCTTCATCCGTGGCCAGTTGCGTTTACTACTTTAGATGAGAAGGTTTTAAAAGTTTGGTGGGCTGAACTTGTGGAAAAAGAATTTGATGCAGTCCCAGGACAGATCGTTGAGTTGTTACAAGATGGGTTAGTTGTAGCATGTGGTGACCAAAAAGGTGTTAAAATCACCAGCTTGCAACCATCAGGTAAAAAGAGAATGACAGCAGAAGATTATTTGCGTGGTACCGGTAGTAAAGTAACAGTTGGGGAAAAGTTAGGAGAAAATAATGGCTAAAAACATACTCAGGAGTACAGCATTAGATATTTTAGTTAGAGTAGAAGGTGGCGGATTTAGTCATCTACTAATTGATCACGCATTAAAAAATAAGGAATTAAGTGATCGAGATCAATCATTATTAACAGAAATGGTTTATGGGACAATACAACGTAAATTAACACTCGATTATTATTTATCTAGTTTTGTAGATGATAAGAATAAGCAGAAGTTAAAACCTTGGGTAAAGTGGTTACTTTATTTATCGTTCTATCAAATGAAATATCTAGATAAAGTTCCTGATCATGCGATTATTCACGAATCAGTAGAAATCTCTAAAAAACGCGGTCACAAAGGAATATCTTCTTTGGTAAATGGTGTGTTAAGAAACGTGCAGCGTAAGGGATTTCCTGATCCAACTCAAATTGCTGATCAAGTTGAACGGATCAGTATAGAAACAAGCCATCCATCATGGCTAATAGACCGTTGGATAAGCATGTATGGAATCGAGACTACAAAACAGATGTGTCAGACTAATTTAACCCATAAATCAATGGCTGTTAGGGTTCAACCCTTGAAAATCTCAAGAGAAGAAGCTATCAGTCAGTTGACAAGTAACGACTTTGAAGTTGAACCTTCCCTTTTTTCAAACCAAGGGATAATTATTCGAAAAGGGAATATTCTAAGAAGTAATTTATTTCGAGAAGGCTATTTGACAATACAAGATCAAAGCTCGATGTTAGTTACCGAAATGCTTGCAGTTGAAAAAGAAATGACGGTTTTAGATGCCTGTAGTGCCCCAGGAGGAAAAACAACTCATATAGCCGAGAAAATGGGAGATATTGGACAAGTTCATGCCTATGATCTACATGATAAAAAAGCAAAGCTTGTAGCAGAAAAAGCATTAGAATTAGATCTGACGATTATTGACTCAAACCAAGCAGATTCTAGAACATTATCATCGTTACATGATGATGAAACGTTCGATCGTATTCTGTTGGATGCCCCTTGTTCTGGATTAGGTGTATTAAGAGGAAAACCGGATATTAAATATCATAAAAGTGAACAAGATATTAAGCATCTGTCAATAATTCAACTAGAATTATTGGAAAGTGTTTCCTCATTATTAAAAAAAGATGGTAAACTATTATATAGTACTTGTACAGTCGACAAAAATGAAAATGAAAATGTAGTTAAACAATTTCTAGAAAAACGTCCTGATTTCGAGCTGGATCCTGAATTTAATCAGGAACTGCCGAATAATTTAAAATCGGCCAAGGGTCTAACTAAGTGGGGTTTACAACTATTCCCACAAGATTATAATACCGATGGTTTCTTTTTAACAAGATTAAGAAAAAAGCAGTAACAGATGAGTACAATAATAATAGATAAAGTACTTTTTACTATTGGATATGAAAGTTAGTTTTCATGACAGATCCAAGGTGAAGACGGGGTGAATAAGATGAATGGTTACTTTTTGACGGATAAAGGTAGAGTTAGAGACCATAACGAGGATAATGGTGGGATATTCAAAAATTATAAACAGCAAATCCTTGCCGTGATTGCCGATGGAATGGGTGGACACCAAGCTGGTGATGTAGCGAGTCAAATGGTTGTTACATCATTAAGTAAAGAATGGGAAAAAACAGTTAATTTCACTTCACCTGAAGAATCCGAGCAATGGTTAACAAACACAATCAAAGCTGTAAATAACTCCATATACGATTATGCCCAGGAACATCATGACTGTATAGGTATGGGAACTACTGTTGTAGCTGTTATTTGTGGTAATGAATTTATATCAATTGGACATATTGGAGATAGTAGAGGTTATCTACTAAATGATCAAGGCTTTAAGCAGGTAACAGAGGATCACTCGCTTGTAAATGAATTAGTCCGAACTGGTCAAATCTCTAAAGCTGATGCTGAATATCATCCGAGAAAAAATGTTTTATTGAAAGCATTAGGAACAGAGCGAGATGTTCAGCCTGATGTTCAAACAATTGGTTGGGAGACTACTAATAAGTTATTCTTATGTACTGATGGATTATCAAATAAACTAGGTGAATCAGAGCTTCATGAATTTTTAAAAGGTAGTGAAGAATTTGAGGGAAGTGCAAGTAAATTAATTGTTGAAGCAAATGAACGAGGTGGCGAAGACAATATATCATTAGCTCTTGTTCACTATGATGACTCACAAGAAGAGGGTGAATCATAGTGCTAGATGGTCGACTGTTAAATGAAAGGTATAAGGTCAAGAAGATGATTGGTGGCGGAGGCATGGCTAATGTCTATCTTGCTAGAGATATTATTCTAGACCGCGATGTAGCAATTAAAGTATTACGCCTTGAGTATGCCAATGATGATGAATTCATTGCTAGATTTCATAGGGAGGCTCAATCTGCGACCAGTCTATCGCATCCGAATATTGTTAATATTTATGATGTTGGTGAGGAAGACAATATTTATTACATGGTAATGGAATATGTCGATGGCATGACGCTAAAAAAATACATACAAACATATGGACCAGTGGAAGTGCAAAAAGCGATAGATATTATGAAACAGGTGACTTCTGCAATAATACATGCACATGAAAATGACATTGTTCATCGGGATATTAAACCTCAAAATATTTTAATTGATCCGTTTGGATTGGTTAAAGTAACTGATTTTGGAATTGCGATTGCCCTTAGCGCGACGTCACTAACCCAAACAAATTCAGTGCTCGGTTCTGTTCATTATCTATCTCCGGAACAGGCAAGAGGTGGGATGGCTAATAAGAAATCAGACGTATATTCTTTAGGGATTGTCTTCTTTGAACTTTTGAGTGGAAGGCTTCCATTTTCAGGTCAGTCTGCAGTATCTATTGCGTTAAAACATTTGCAAAGTAATACACCGTCAATCAGGCGCTGGAATCCTGACTTGCCTCAAAGTGTAGAAAATATTGTGCTTAAATCTACAACTAAGGATCCATTCCACCGATATAGTTCAGTTTACGAAATGGAAGAGGATTTAGAAACAGCATTAGATTCGAATAGAGTAAATGAAGAACTGTTTAATCCGCCAGAAGATAGTGGAGAAGCTACTAAAGCAATTCCAGTTATCACAGACTCAGCCTACAAACAACATCAAACACATCATGATACAATCGTCCACGATGCGAAAGCGGAGTCGCCGAAAGATAGTGAAGTGAAACATGGGAAAAAGAAACGTAAAAAGGCTATTATTTGGGTTTCAGCCATTTTATTTGTGTTATTTGGTGCGATTATTGCAGCATTATTTATTCTACCAAGTTGGTTACAGCCAGATGATGTAGAAATCCCAGATGTTACTAATATGGAATACGAAAAAGCAATAAGTGAATTAAGTAGTCTAAATCTTAATGTTGAACAAGAAACAAGGTATTCAGATGAAGTGGAAGAGGGCTATGTAATTAAAACTGACCCTGAAGCTGGAGAAATCGTCAAAGAAGGACGAACAGTGACGGTATTTTCAAGCGATGGAAAAGAGAAAGTAACTTTTGACGATTATGTTGGTCAGGATTATTATCAACTTGAACGGGTCCTAAGGCAAGCTGGGTACAATGATATTACGATTCGTGAAAAGTTCTCTGATAAAAAAGTTGGAGAAATTATCGAACAATACCATCCTCAGCCAGGTGCACTTGTTATCCCTGAAGAAACAAGTATCACCTTTGATATTAGTAAGGGACTTGAAAATGTAACTCTAAACAACTTAGTAGGTATGACTCAAGAACAAGCGATGGATTATTTAGCAAATGAAAATCTTTCTGGTAAAGTTACTGACAGGCACTCAGCAAATGAACCGGGTAGAGTCATTGAACAAAGCCCAAGTTCGAACACCGAAGTAGAACAAGGATCTGAAGTGCAAATTGTAGTGTCGACTGGACCTGAAGAAAAAAAGCCAAGAACAAAAACTGTAAGATTTACAATACCTTATACGGGTAACGAGGATCAAACAGGTGATGAAGAAACAGGTGAACCTGAACCACAACCACAGGTAGTTCGTATCTATGTAGAAGATGCTGCTGGAAACAATTTTTCCACGCCAGTTAAAGAAGAAACCATTACCGAGAACAAAGAGTTTGAAATCAATTTATTGGTTCCGCCTGACGGGGAAGCTTTATATAAAGTTGAACGAGATGATAAAGTGGTGCTAGACGATAGTGTAAGATATGAAGATGTAGAGGGGTGAGTGAATGAATGCCAGAGGGTAAAATCGTAAAAGCTTTAAGTGGATTTTATTATGTCAAAAGTGGTGAAGATGTTTTCCAATGTAGAGGAAGAGGTCTATTAAGAAAAAATAAAGTCAACCCACTTGTTGGAGACTATGTGGTGTTTGAAGAAAGTAATCCTGGTGAAGGATATATTACTGAAGTTGAAAAGCGGAAAAACGAGCTTGTTCGTCCGCCAATAGCTAATATTGATCAAGCAATAATCGTAACTTCGGCAACAGAACCTGATTTCAGCACGCTTCTTCTTGATCGGTTTTTAGTACTAATTGAATCCAAGTTTATTGATCCAATTATTTTTATTTCTAAAATGGACACAGTTCAATCGGATAAAAGAGATGCAATTGAACAGTTTAAATCAGATTATGAACGAATTGGCTATCAAGTTCAAACATTATCAACAAAAGAACCGGAGAATTTCAGTCAGATAGTAAGTCACTTTAAAAATAAAATTTCAGTAATTGCTGGTCAGTCTGGTGTTGGAAAATCATCGATGTTAAATGCGATTAATCCGTTATTGAAATTGGCAACAAATGAGATTTCAGCGAGTCTTGGAAGAGGAAAACATACAACAAGACATGTTGAATTAATTGAAGTTAATGAAGGTCTTGTCGCTGATACACCTGGCTTTAGTTCACTAGAATTCAATGAGCTTGAATTAGCAGATCTACCAGACTGTTTCCCTGAAATGAAAGAACGAAGAGCCGAGTGTAAGTTTAGAGGATGTATGCACAATAAAGAACCTAAATGTGCAGTCAAATCAGCAGTAGATGCTCATGAAATTCCAGCGTATAGGTACAAACATTATTTGCAGTTCTTTGAAGAGATTCAAAATAGAAAGCCGAGGTACTAAATTATGACAAAAATAGCACCATCAATATTATCAGCTAACTTTTCAATGTTAAAAGACGAAATTCTTGATGTCGAACAGTCTGGAGCGGATTATATTCATGTCGATGTGATGGATGGACACTTTGTCCCCAATATCACCATTGGTCCATTAGTAGTTCAAGCGATTAGACCAGTGACATCACTTCCTTTGGATGTACATTTAATGATTGAAAACCCGGATCAATATATACAACCATTTGCAGATGCAGGTGCAGATATTATTACTGTTCATCAGGAAACATGTCTACATTTACACAGAACGATTCAATCAATTAAAGATGCTGGTGTTAAGGCAGGCGTTGTACTAAATCCAGCTACACCAGCAGAGTTGATCAAACCTATTTTGCCAGAGGTCGATCTTGTCCTACTAATGACAGTTAATCCTGGTTTTGGTGGCCAAACCTTTATCCAATCGGTGTTGTCGAAAGTAAGGACAGTTGCTGGTTGGAGAAAAGAAATGAATTTATCATTTGAAATTGAAGTTGATGGTGGTGTAAATAAAGACACAGCCAAACTTTGTAAAGATGCAGGTGTAGACGTCCTTGTTGCAGGAAGTGCGGTATTTAATCAAGAGAACCGGAAAGAAGCAATTAAAAATATCCGTAACGCATAAATGAAGAAGGTTGCCGGTCAAGGTAGCCTTCTTCATTTATAATTTTTAAAATAAGGATATTTTTAAAAGATGGGGACTGTGGTTACTCGTCGCACCGAATTAATTGGTGCTTTTGACACAAAACCTATAGAATACGACGTAACTACTGAGTTGATTTCCTTCCATTCTGTATCAAATGAGTGCTAAATCAACGCTGCGGAAAAACACTCGCTTTCCACGGGGAACGCCTCAGCCTCCTGTTCTTTGATTCTGAGGCTTTAGGCCGTGCCCACGGAAAGCGAAGTATTCTGCCGAAGCGACCGTATAACACTCGTTTTATTTAGAGTGGAAGAAAGCAAAAGTTACTTCGTATTTTCTATCAACTGCGAAGATTTAAAAGCAACAACAGTATAAAAAGAGCTTAAAAGAAAGTATGGTGGAAGTTATGTCAACGGTAGCTATTGTTGCTGGAGGGCCATCACAGCATATACCTTATTTACATACATATAAAGAGGAGGTAACAACCTGGATTGGAGCAGACAAAGGAGCCATAACTCTTTTAGAAGCTAATCTTATCCCTGATATTGCTATCGGTGATTTTGATTCTATTTCAGAAGATGAGTTAGCTAGAATTAAACATAATAGTCACCATTATGAAATACATCCTGTTGAAAAAGACGAAACAGACTTGGAGCTAGCTATTAAAAGATCGCTCGAATTAAATCCTGATACAATTTATTTATTCGGTATTACTGGTGGAAGACTAGATCATGAATTGGTTGGCATACAACTGCTTCATCAATTAAAACAAAATAATGTTAATGGTATTATTTTTGATAATGGGAACCGAATTGAACTAAATTTTCCCGGTAAGTATGATATTTATGATGATCCAATTTATCCAAATATTTCATTTCTACCATTTTCACAAAAAGTAATAGGCATAAGTCTCGAGGGCTTCTACTATAAATTAAGTAACACTAATATTATTTGGGGCTCTACATTATGTATTTCTAATAAGCTTCTTTCAGAAAAAGGTACTTTTTCCTTTGATGAAGGCATATTATTAGTAATAAAGAGCCGAGATGTACTTATCTAGGGTCATTAACATAGGATAATCAGAAGTGATCTTTTATTGCTATCCGGAAAAGAGGAGGGGGATCTCATGAAATTTTATACGTTTAAACTCCCGCGGTTCATTGGTGGCTTTGTACGTGCAATTATGGGTTTGAAAAAGGATTAAACACAAAAAAAGCACCCTCAATGGGTGCTTTTTTTGTGTTTAACTGTATTATACTCGTTCAACTTTGCCTGATTTTAAAGCACGAGCAGATACATAAACGCGTTTTGGTTTACCGTCAACCATTATGCGTACTTTTTGAACATTAGCTTTCCAATTACGTTTATTAGCGTTCATCGCGTGAGAACGAGCGTTTCCTGCCGTCGTTTTACGACCAGTTACAGCGCATGTGCGTCCCATATAAAATCCCTCCTACTAACATCTATCTCTTTACATACTAATATAATCTAACACATAGGGAAGAATATTGCAATATATCGTTTCTTAATACTAATGATAAACCTAACTTGACAGAATTTTGATTTTCGTCCATTGTATAAAGGGGTTTGTTTCAAATAGGACTAGGGGTTTATGATTAAATAAATAGTTATCTATATTCAGTAAGGTGCTTTTTTACTAAAATTAGTGATACTAGGTTAGCTATTGTAAGTTGTTTTTTAGAATTAGCTTGAGAACGAATTTAAGATACATAATTGTTTGAAAGTGAAACAGCTTTTATATTTTCACGAGTTATAGTAAAATGACCTTAAATTTACGAGTTAGCCAAGGAGGATTACTTATGTCCATTGAACTTAATAATAAGGATGGTCATGTAACGATCACAAATGATGTTATATCTACGATTGCTGGCGGTGCAGCTATCGAATGCTATGGTATTGTAGGTATGGCTTCAAAAAACCAACTTAGAGATGGAATTGCAGAAATTCTTCGCAAAGAGAATTTTTCAAGAGGTGTAGTTGTTAGACAAGACGGAGAAAATTTGCACATTGATATGTATATCGTTGTTAGTTATGGAACGAAGATTTCCGAGGTTGCTAATAATGTACAGTCACAAGTGAAATATACATTAGATAAAACACTTGGTTTATCTATAAGCTCTGTCAATATTTATATTCAAGGTGTAAGAGTAGCTAATGATTAATAGTTGACTTTTTAGCACAAAAAATTATTTTATCCTAAATTATATTTTCTAATTACTGAGATGATAGTTCGGTCTGATAATATTCAACCGTTGAAGAAGGAGGTAGTTGTAAGTGACGTTACGAACGTTAGGCGGAAATACATTCGCACAAATGGTAAAAGCAGGAGCAAGCCATTTAACGAATAACGCCAAAATGATTGATGCATTAAATGTTTTTCCTGTACCCGACGGGGATACAGGTACTAATATGAATTTATCTATGACTTCAGGGGCTACTGAAGTTAAAAATACAAATACTGACAATGTTTCAGAGGTGACCCAGGCTTTTGCTAAAGGATTACTAATGGGGGCACGTGGAAACTCAGGCGTTATCCTGTCTCAATTGTTTAGAGGGTTTGCTAAGGGCGTTGAGGGTAAGAAAACACTAACGACTGAAGATTTAGCAGCAGGCTTTGACATGGGTGTGAAAACAGCTTATAAAGCTGTTATTAAGCCGGTAGAGGGAACAATCTTAACTGTTGCAAAGGATTCTGCTCACAGGGCTCAAAAGCTAGCTGAATCTCCAAATAAAGACATAATTGAGTTTATGGAGGGTGTTCTAGCGGAGGCAAAAGCATCGCTGAAAAGAACTCCTGACCTACTACCTGTTTTGAAAGAAGTAGGTGTTGTAGATAGTGGTGGACAAGGTCTTGTCACAATTTACGAAGGATTCCTATCATCACTAAAAGGCGAGGAGCTTCCTGAAACTGCTGATAATTCTATTGAGATGAGTGACATGGTCAATGCAGAGCATCATAAATTAGCTCAAGATTTTATGAATACTGAAGACATTGAATTTGGTTATTGCACTGAATTCATGGTGAAGATGGAAGAGGATAAGTTAGTATCAAATCCATTCAGTGAAGAAAATTTTAGAAACGAATTAAATGAATATGGTGATTCTTTACTCGTTGTCTCAGATGATGAGATTATAAAGGTTCACATTCACGCTGAACATCCTGGGGAAGTACTTAATTTAGGACAACGTTTTGGAAGCTTTATAAGTATAAAAGTAGATAATATGCGAGAACAACATACATCGATTGTTGGCGATCAGAAAAAACAAGAAAAAAAACCAAAGGATAAATCTGAGTATGGTATTGTCTCGGTTGCGATGGGTGAAGGTTTAAAGGAATTGTTAGAAAGCCTTGGTGCTACAGTAGTCATTCAAGGTGGACAAACAATGAACCCTAGTACTCAAGATATTACAGACGCAATTGGTGAAGCAAATGCGAAAAACATTATTATTCTGCCTAATAACAAAAATATTGTTATGGCTGCCGAGCAAGCTGCTGATTTAGCTTCAGAAAATGTTGCGGTTGTACCAACCAAAACAATCCCTCAAGGAATGAGTGCATTACTTGCTTTTCATCCAGAGGTTAACCTAGAAGAAAACAAGGAAAACATGGTAGAAGCAAGTAAACAGGTGAAAACCGGGCAAGTTACATATGCGGTTCGGGATACACAAATAGATGGAATGTCGATAGAAAATGGTCATTTCATGGGTCTAGCAGATGGTAAAATAAAGGCGACAAACAAAGATAAATTAGAAACGACGAAGCAATTGTTAACTGAAATGTTAACTGAAGAAGACGAAATTATTACTATCCTTCAAGGTGAGGATGCTACAGACGAAGAGCTTTCTTCCCTAACTAATTTCATAGAAGAAAATTATCAAGAAATAGAACTAGAAACACATAAAGGCAATCAGCCTATTTACTCCTTTATTTTTTCAATTGAATAAAAAATTGTAAAGCCCTTTCCTGTATAAGAGAGGGCTTTACCTATGTGGTAAAAAAGACAAAGTAGTAGATTGTAGAAATAAAAAATAAATAAGTCGCTTCTTTTTTTTATTAGTACCCTTTATACTTGGTATGAAGGATTTATCCTTCACCAGAAATCTTTTAAAAGGACGGTGTTAGAATGAAATTCAAATCCGTTTTTGATATTATTGGCCCTGTTATGATTGGCCCGTCTAGTTCTCATACTGCAGGGGCTGCTAGAATTGGAAAAGCAGCTAGAACTCTTTTTGGCATGGATCCGACATGGGCGGAGGTTCATCTCTATGGTTCTTTTGCTAAAACGTACAAAGGTCATGGAACAGATGTAGCTATCGTAGGAGGTCTACTTGGTTTTGATACTGATGATACAAGGATAAGCAGCTCTTTAGATATAGCAAAAGAAAAAGGATGGAATGTAGTTTTCTACCAGGATGAGGCAGCTACGGACCATCCCAATACGACTCGGATTAAAATTGGCAATGGCAAGGAAGACATGGAACTAGTAGGAGTTTCTATCGGTGGTGGAAAGGTGGAAATTACCGAATTAAATGGTTTTGAACTACACCTTTCTGGAAATCATCCAGCAATTCTTGTTATGCATAATGACCGGTTTGGAGCAATTGCTTCGGTAACTCAAATTTTAGCTAGACATGAAATTAATATCGGGAGAATGGAAGTATCTAGAAAAGATTTGGGAAAAGAAGCTTTAATGATAATTGAAGTTGATCAAAATGTGGAAGAAAATATCATTCAAGAATTAGAAGAAGCTGATCATATTCTACAAATAGCGAGAATTGTAGATTAAAATAAAATTTCTAGATGTCTATTTGAACAACGATGATTGAGCAACTTTTAAGCAAATGGAGGGGATACGCATGTTGTTTAGAAATGTAGCTGAATTAGTAGAAATTGCAAACCATGAAAAGATTCAATTATCAGAAGTAATGATCAGGCAGGAAATGGATGTTAACGACCGGACAAAAGAAGATGTGATGAGCCAAATGGAAAAAAACCTCCAAGTAATGGAGGATGCAGTAGAGGAAGGTTTAAAAGGCGTCTCTTCTCATTCAGGATTAACTGGTGGAGATGCAGTATTATTACAAAAGTATATAACAGAACAAGACCCATTATCCGGTACATTGTTACTGGATGCTGTTAGTAAAGCTGTAGCAACTAATGAAGTGAATGCAGCAATGGGCACCATTTGCGCAACACCAACTGCCGGTAGTGCTGGTTGTGTACCAGGTACGTTGTTTGCTGTGAAGAATAAGTTGAATCCAACTCGAGAACAAATGATCCGCTTTTTATTTACCTCAGGAGCATTTGGCTATGTCGTAGCAAACAATGCATTTATCTCAGGTGCTGCAGGTGGCTGTCAAGCTGAAGTTGGTTCTGCATCGGCTATGGCTTCTGCAGCTATTGTAGAAATGGCTGGTGGTACACCACAGCAAAGCTCAGAGGCATTCGCGATTACACTTAAGAATATGCTTGGTTTGGTTTGTGATCCGGTAGCTGGTTTAGTAGAGGTACCATGCGTGAAAAGAAATGCTGCAGGTGCGTCCAACGCGATTGTTTCTGCCGATATGGCTTTAGCTGGTGTTACAAGTAGAATTCCTTGTGATGAAGTAATTGGTGCTATGTATCGCATCGGTAAAACGATGCCAAGCGCATTAAGAGAAACTGCAGAAGGAGGCCTAGCGGCAACTCCTACAGGACGTGCTTTAGCATCAAAAATATATGGTATCCCGGTAGAGAAAGAGTGAGCAATTTGTTGAATGAACCGGTTAGTAACGTTAAGGGAATAGGAGATAAGCTGCAAGAGAATTTCACTGAAATTGGTATCAATACTGTTGAAGATTTGTTGTTTTATTTTCCAAATAGATACGATATCTATGAAATAAAACCTTTAAGTGAACTAATTCATGATGATAAAGTGACCATTGAGGGAGAAGTCATTGGAGAACCTACGCTAACCTTTTTTGGGAAAAAGAAGTCCAGATTAGTAGTAACATTACAGGTGGAACATGTAGTCGTTAAAGCAGTTATGTTTAATCGCCCCTTTGCGAAAAAGCAACTGCAGCATGGTGATACCGTTACGGTGACTGGTAAGTGGAACCAACATCGCTTACAAATCACCGTTAGTAATTATAAGAAAGGGCAGGCTAATAGCCAAGCACCAATACAGCCAGTCTATCCTCAAAAAGGGAATGTAAAAAATCAGCAGCTTAAAAAAATTATACGTCAGGCCTTTTTACAGTATAAAAACGATATAAAGGAAATACTTCCTACTAGCTATTTGCAGGAGTATAAATTACCAAAGAGAAACGAAGCACTATTTCAAATGCACTTTCCAACGAACAATCAAACGTTAAAACATGCCAGAAGAAGAATTACATATGAAGAATTTCTTTTATTCCAGCTCAAAATGCAATGGTTAAGAAAACGAAACAGAGAGGCTACACAAGGTAATAGCCAACTATTTAATCAGGTGAATGTTGACGAATTTATTAAAGAGTTACCTTTTACACTGACAAGAGCTCAGTTAAGGTCACTGAAAGAAATTCTTATTGATATGCGCTCTTCTTTTCATATGAACCGATTACTACAGGGGGATGTCGGTTCAGGAAAAACAGCTGTCGCAGCAATTTGTTTATATGCGTCAATTACAGCTGGAAAACAAGGAGCACTGATGGTTCCTACCGAAATTTTAGCTGAGCAACATTATCAATCTCTAAAAAGTTTATTCACGGATAGGGCCAATGTTGTATTATTAACAGGGTCAGTCAAAGGGAAAAAAAGAAAAGAAATACTTGAGTTGATTAAAACAAATAAAGCCGATATCATCATTGGAACACATGCATTGATACAGGAAGAAGTTGTATTTAACAACCTTGGAATGGCAATTGTCGATGAACAACACCGTTTTGGTGTTAAACAACGGAGAACATTAAGAGACAAAGGGCTTAATCCTGATGTGTTATTTATGACTGCTACACCGATTCCTAGAACTTTAGCTATTACTGCTTTTGGAGATATGGATGTATCACAAATTGATGAGATGCCTTCTGGTCGGAAAGAAGTTCAGACCTATTGGGTAAAAGATAACATGCTCAACCGCGTACTCCAATTTATCCAAAAAGAGGTTGATCAAGGATATCAAGCTTATGTAATCTGTCCACTTATTGAAGAAAGTGATAAGTTGGATATTCAAAATGCTGTAGATCTTCATCAACAGTTGGTTTCTTATTTTGAACCTGACATTCATGTCGGACTAATGCACGGTAGGTTACATACTACAGAAAAAGATGAAGTAATGAACAAATACGCTAATAATGAACTACAGGTGCTTGTTTCAACAACTGTTGTTGAGGTTGGCGTCAATGTACCAAATGCAACAATAATGGTTATCTATGATGCAGAGCGTTTTGGTTTATCGCAATTACATCAACTCCGGGGTCGTGTAGGGAGAGGTCAAGTTCAAAGCTATTGCATTCTATTAGCAGACCCCAAAAGTGATGTAGGAAAAGAAAGAATGCGAATTATGACAGAAACAACAAATGGATTTGAACTATCTGAACAAGATTTACAGTTAAGAGGACCAGGGGACTTTTTCGGTAAAAAGCAAAGTGGTTTACCTGAATTTAGAGTTGGTGATATGGTTCATGATTATCGAGCTTTAGAAACAGCTAGAAATGATGCCCAGGAAATTATTTATGCGAATTTATTAAATAATGATAAATCATATGGAAACTTAAAGGAAATGTTAAACGAAGAAATTGAAAAAGGTGTAACTTTAGATTAAAGGCTATGCTTGCATAATTTTTATTGGTATTATATATTACTATTAGTACCTAGTCTTAATTTATAAATACATTTAACTATTACGCTGTTTGTTTAGCTATTAGGGATAACTTGGATGGTGTGAGCAAATGAGAAGAAATAAAAAAAATAGGCAATTACAGCTCAAAGAAACAATAGAGGAAATGCCTTTTATAACTGATGAAGATTTAGCTAAAAAATTTGAAGTGAGTATCCAAACGATACGTTTAGATCGAATGGAACTATCGATACCTGAGTTGAGAGAACGTATTAAGTCAGTAGCGACCTATCAATGGAATGAGACAGTAAAGGCCTTGCCGATTGATGAAGTTATTGGTGAAGTTATTGATCTTGAATTAGATAAACGAGCTATCTCTATTTTAGATATTAGAGATGAACATGTTTTTTCTCGAAATAAAATTGCACGTGGTCACCACTTGTTTGCTCAAGCTAATTCTCTTGCAGTAGCTGTCATTAATGATGAACTAGCTTTGACTAGAGGAGCGGAAATTAAATTTACGAATCAGGTTAAGCAGGGAGAACGAGTGGTAGCAAAAGCTAAGGTAATTAACGCGGAACAAAAAGATAGAACTACTGTAGAAGTAGACAGCTTTGTAGAGACTGAAAAAGTATTTTCTGGTGTATTTGAAATGTTTCGTTCAAACGAACAAAAAGGAGAATAAAGTATGAATTTAGCCATTGACGCAATGGGCGGAGATCATGCACCAAAGGAAATTGTTTTAGGTGCGATGGAAGCTGTCAAAGAGATCGCTAACTTAGAAATTACTTTAGTTGGTGACGAAGAAAAAATATCTTCTTACTTAAGTGATTCGACCAATATTAAGATTTTACATACTACTGAAGTAATTACTGGTGATGATGAGCCTGTTCGAGCAGTGCGTAGAAAGAAAAATTCCTCACTTGTACTAATGGCAAAAGAAGTGAAAGAAAAAAGAGCGGATGCCTGCATATCGGCAGGAAACACAGGTGCATTGATGAGTGCTGGTTTGTTTGTTGTTGGACGTATAAAAGGAATTGACCGTCCAGCTTTAAGTCCAACCTTGCCAACACAAGACGGGAAAGGATTCTTACTTTTAGATGTTGGTGCTAACGTGGATGCTAAGGCGCAACATTTAGTTCAATACGGAATCATGGGTTCTATCTATACGGAACAAGTCCGAGGAATACCCTCTCCAAGAGTTGGATTGTTAAACATTGGTACAGAGGATGGAAAAGGAAACGAGCTAACTAAAAAAGCCTTCGAACAATTAAAGCAAACGCCAATCAACTTTATTGGCAATGTAGAAGCGCGTGATTTACTTAACGGCGTTGCTGATGTCGTTGTTACTGATGGATTCAGTGGTAACATTGCTTTGAAGACCATAGAAGGTACTGCGCAAACCATGTTTTCCATGATCAAAAAAACGTTCATGACAAATATGAAAACGAAGCTAGCTGCAGGGTTAATTAAATCTGACTTAAAAGGGCTAAAAGATCAATTGGATTATTCAGAATATGGTGGAGCTGGTTTATTTGGGTTGGCATCACCAGTGATCAAAGCCCATGGATCTTCTAATTCGCGTGCGATTTTTAATGCAATTAAACAAGCCTGTCACATGGTGGATCACAATGTCACTGGCACAATCGAAGAAACAATGAAATCAATCCAGGTAGATGAGGAGGAGTAAAATGAAGAAAGTAGCTTTTGTCTATCCAGGACAAGGCTCTCAAAAAGTGGGAATGGGAAAGGAAATGTACAGCAAGTATGCTGGTGTTAAAAAACTGTTTGACCAGGCTGATGAGTTGTTGGATTTTCCGTTAACAACATTAATGTTTGAAGGGCCGGCTGAGGAACTTACTAATACTGAAAATGCCCAACCGTCTTTACTATTAACAAGTGCTGTTATAAGTAAGTTATTGAACAATAACGATATTTATCCAGTGATGACAGCTGGACATAGTCTAGGGGAGTATAGTGCATTAGTTGCTTCTGGCGCGCTACGCCTTGAAGAAGCTTTACCGTTAGTAAGAACAAGAGGAACATTGATGGAAAGAGCTTATCCTAAAGGAAAAGGTGCGATGGCAGCAGTACTAGGTGCTAAGGTCGAGATGATCACTGAGGTATTAGCGGAAGTGAATGATTCTTCTGATGAAATAGTGGATATTGCTAATCTGAATTGTCCGGGTCAAGTCGTAATTTCTGGTACAAGACTTGGAATTGAGCAAGCTTCTGATAAATTAAAAGCAAACGGAGTTAAACGAGTAATTCCGTTAAATGTTTCTGGTCCTTTTCACTCTAGGTTAATGGAACCAGCATCAGAACAATTTTCTAAGGCTCTTGAGAAAATAGAGTTCTTTGATGCTGAAATTCCAGTCTATGCTAATGTAACGGCAGAACCAGTTAAAAGAAAAAGCGAAATTATTGATTTATTATTAAAACAACTCTATTCGCCAGTTAGATTTGAAGAAACAATTGAAAATATGATGAAAGAAGACTTGGACGCAATCGTCGAAATCGGTAGTGGCAAAGTCTTAAATGGTCTAGTTAAAAAGGTGAATCGTAAAATGACGACATTTGCTGTTCAAGACCCTGAATCATTAGAAACGTTTATCAATTGGTATAAGGAGGAATCATCCTAATGATTAAAGGAAAAGTTGCACTTGTAACCGGCGCTTCACGAGGAATTGGCAGAGCCATTGCACTTGAGCTTGCTAGTCAAGGTGCTAAAGTTGTTGTCAATTATGCGGGTAGTGAAGCAAAAGCGCAAAAAGTCGTTGATGAAATTAAGCAATTGGATACCGATGCTATAAAGATTCAAGCAGATGTATCAAATGAGTCCGAAGTGAAAAGCATGATTAAAGAAATTGTTGATGAATATGGAAGTCTTGATATACTTGTTAATAATGCGGGTATAACTAGAGATAACCTGTTAATGCGAATGAAAGAAGAAGAGTTTGATGAAGTTATTCGCATTAATTTAAAAGGAGTATTTCTATGTACCAAAGGCGTTACGAGACAGATGATGAAACAAAGAAGTGGAAGAATTATAAACATCGCCTCTGTAGTTGGTGTTAGTGGTAATCCTGGACAAGCGAATTATGTCGCAGCAAAAGCCGGTGTCATCGGTATGACAAAAACAACAGCAAAAGAGCTTGCTTCAAGAAATATTCTCGTCAATGCTATTGCTCCAGGCTTTATTGAGACAGATATGACGGATCAATTAACAGATGAGCAGCGCTCTAGTATGATGGAGATGATTCCTCTAGCAAAACTAGGCAAGGGTGAAGATGTAGCTCGAGTTGTAAAGTTTTTAGCGTCAGAGGATGCAAACTATATTACTGGTCAAACTATCCAAGTTGATGGTGGTATGGTTATGTAAGACGGGCAACATGCCGGGCTCTGCTTATGCATGTCGCGACTACCAAGCCTGTTTCGCTTTATACTCAACCTAGCTGCGGCTCCTAGGTCCTCGTTGTATAAGCAATCCCACTTCATGGCTAAAGAACACAGCCATTTTGTGGTTTTGCTTATCCAGTCGGACCAAACCAGTCGCCTACGCTTTATACTTTTTGAAAGGGGGTGAGGTTGCAATGGCAGATACTTTTGATCGCGTAAAGAAGATAGTTGTTGACCGTTTGGATGTTGAGGAATCTAAGGTTACAATGGAAGCTTCTTTTAAAGATGACTTAGAAGCAGATTCTCTAGATGTGGTGGAGCTTGTTATGGAGCTTGAAGACGAGTTCGATTTAGAAATTGCTGATGAAGATGCTGAAAAGATCGGAACGGTTGGCGATGCTGTAAACTACATAAGCAGCAAGCAATAATACATTACGTTTCAAAATACTGTTTATCAGCAGTGTAGATAATTATGGAAAGTCTCGCTACTTGCGGGACTTTCTCCATATAACCATAGAGATTTAGTAGGTGGAGAGACAATGAATTTTAAACAGTTACAAGATAAATTGGCTATTTCATTTAGTAATGAGAATTTGCTTAAGCAAGCATTTACCCATTCATCTTATGTGAATGAGCATCGTAAAAAAGATTTTGAGGATAATGAACGATTAGAATTTCTTGGAGATGCTGTTTTAGAACTGGGTGTATCTCAGTATTTATATCGTGAATTCCCTGAAATGGCAGAAGGCGAGTTGACAAAGCTTCGTGCATCGATTGTATGTGAACCTTCGCTTGTAAACTTTGCAAATGACATCGACTTCAGTGATTATATATTACTTGGAAAAGGTGAAGAACTGACTGGTGGTAGAAATCGCCCTGCACTTCTTGCTGATGTATTTGAAGCATTCATTGGTGCACTATATTTAGACTTAGGGTACGAGCAAGTTATTCAGTTCTTAGAAAAATATGTCTATCCCAAAATAAGTACAGGTGCTTTTTCTCATGCGATGGATTACAAAAGCCAACTTCAGGAAATCGTACAGCGCAATAAAAATGGTGTTGTTGATTATGAAATTACTGAAGAAAGAGGCCCAGCACACAATCGAGAATTTGTATCCGAGGTCCAAATTAATGGTAGTTTAGTTGGAGTTGGTTACGGTCGAACTAAGAAAGAAGCAGAACAACGTGCAGCCAAAAAAGCTATTGATGATTATCAAAGTAGTTTATAAAGAACAAAAGCGCAGGCGCCGGAGCTGGACGTGGCAAAGCTTAGGAATTAGTTAGCCACAGCAGTCCCATTTTATAATTTCCTAGACAAAAAACAACTGACACCTCATTGTATTCATTTAGAAGGTGTCAGATTTTTTGAAAATGAAGGAATTATAACTTTTCCCATTTAAATTTTCATCGATTATTTTCTAATAGTAGCTAACTCTTGAACAAAAGCTTGTGTTTCAGCTACACTTAATTGTCCTTTTTGTTTAATTAAATCATAAAGAGATTTTAACTCATCGTACTTTTCGAGATTATAGTCTTCTGGATCCATTATTGACTTGTTTACAACCTTCATTAAATCTGCCATTTCGTTAATGATAAACTCTAGATTTTCTTGTGTTGGTTCGTTTAAATCACTCATGTTATAAACACTCCTCATAGTAAATATTCAATGAATTCTTCTAAGTACCTTCCCTTTGTGATAAAATATATAGGTTGAAATACAAATTATCTTATCTTGAATTATACATAAATTTTTAACATAAAACAAAATGTACTTTAGTAGGAGAATAAAATTATGTTCCTTAAACGTTTAGATACGGTAGGTTTTAAATCATTTGCTGAACGCATTTCGGTTGATTTTGTTTCCGGTGTTACGGCTGTGGTCGGTCCTAATGGTAGCGGGAAAAGTAATATAACTGATGCAATAAGGTGGGTCCTTGGCGAGCAATCTGCGCGCTCTTTAAGAGGTTCAAAAATGGAAGATATTATTTTCCAAGGCAGTGATTCACGGAAGGCCTTAAATGTGGCTGAAGTCACCCTAACTCTAGATAATGCGGACCAAATGTTACCTGTAGATTATGAAGAAGTAAGTGTAACGAGACGAGTTTTTCGGTCTGGAGAAAGTGAATATCTAATAAATAAGCAAAGCTGTCGACTAAGAGATATTGTTGACTTGTTTTTGGACTCTGGACTTGGGAGAGAAGCTTT
Organism: Aquibacillus saliphilus; assembly: GCF_020404745.1. GTDB lineage: Bacteria > Bacillota > Bacilli > Bacillales > Amphibacillaceae > Aquibacillus > Aquibacillus saliphilus. The sequence continues at coordinate 448,912 of NZ_JAIZAP010000001.1, read as the reverse complement.
TTCTATTATAAGCCAGGGAAAAGTAGAAGAAATTTTAAGCTCGAAAGCTGAAGAGCGACGAACAATCTTCGAGGAAGCTGCAGGGGTATTAAAATATAAACAACGTAAGAAAAAAGCAGAATATAAACTTGCCGAAACACAAGAAAACTTAAACCGGATAGAAGATATTATTTATGAAATTGAAAATCAGTTGGATCCATTGAAGGAGCAAGCAGCTGTTGCTAACGATTATTTAGCAAAGAAAGATCAATTAAAAGAAAAAGAAATTTCTTTATTAATTGCGGAAATTGAAGAACTCCATTCCAAATGGAAAACAATGTTAGACGAAGTAGAAAAAGAAAAACGTAATGAAATAGAACTAAAGACGAAAATACAGGGAAAAGAAGCGAACTTGGAACAAGAACGCAGTCAAATTCAGGCTCTGGATGAGTCCATTGAAGAACTTCAAGAGACTTTACTTGTTCTCACCAAGGAACTCGAGAATTTAGATGGTAAGAAGAAATTAATAAATGAGCGATATAAGTATTTTGAATCGAATAAAGTGAAGTTACAAGAAGAAGGAAGCCAACTAGAAGAAAAGGTCTCAAAGCTTGATCTTGACCTTAAAAAAGAGCAACAGAAATTAGCTGACAATACATCAAACAGAGATTCAACTAAGGAACAGTCTCAACAGTTAAAAGAAAAGTTGGCTATGACAAAAGAAAATATCAAGGAGCAAATTGAGGAGCTTAAAAGTGAATACATTGAACGCTTAAATCAACAAGCTGCAAAGCGAAATGAAAGACAGTCAATTGAAAAACAAAACCAGCAGATAACTATAAAGAAAACTAACCAGCAGAATAAATTCAAAGGATTGCTGACAGAACGAGATGGACTTCTTGGCGAAATTGAACATCTTGAACAGGAACTAAATTCTAAAAAAACGGAACGGGAACAAACAGAGCAAGACCTAATTGATGCTAAAAACTACTTAGATACTGAGAAGGAAAAATATCAAGAGCTGCAAACTAAGTTGTATCAAGGTTATCAATATATTGAAAAGTTGAAGTCAAAAAAAGAAATGTTAGAAGATATGAAAGAGGATTTTCAAGGGTTCTTTCAGGGTGTAAAAGAAGTGTTGAAAGCAAGAGAAAATAATGTACTTACCCACATAGATGGAGCTGTGATTGAACTAATTAATGTACCAACTAAATACATTACCGGTATCGAGACGGCTCTTGGTGGACAAGCACAACACATTTCAGTAAAAGATGAGCCTGCTGCAAGAACTGCGATAAATTGGCTTAAAACGACAAATAAAGGTCGTGCAACTTTCTTACCACGAACAGCAATAAAACCAAAATACATCCCAAATGATCTCTTGAAAACAGTTGTCAATCAAAAAGGATTTATTGGTGTTGCTTCGGATTTGATTACATTCGATAATGATTATGAACGTGTAATTAAGAGCTTGTTAGGTAATGTTGTTATAGCAGAGACACTAAAAGACGCTAATGCGATTGCAGTGAAACTAAGTAGAAGGTACAGAGTAGTAACACTAGAAGGTGATGTTGTTAATCCAGGAGGTTCGATGTCTGGGGGAGCACAGAAGAAAACAAATCAATCTTTGTTTACCAGAGAAAAAGATCTTGAAGAAGTAACTAAAAAACTGACAGATTTTGAAAGTAAAGCTCTTGAATTTGAACAAAGAGTTAATAAACATAAACAAGCTATCGACGAAAAAGAGGAAAGTTTAGAGCAGTTAAGGGTTAATATCAGGCAAAAACAACAAGATGAACAATTAGCTAAATCAAAATTAACCGAGAAAGAAATGAATATTACACATTTAAATGAAAATTTACAGTTATTTGATCAAGATAAGGTTCAATTTGAACAAGACATAACAGGCTTAATGGAAAGAGATCAGCAGTTATCAAATCAACTAGAAGAGATTGAGAACAGTTTGGTTGATTTACAAGCAAATATCGATCAGCTTTCTAGACAACAGTCTGAATACCAACAAAATCATGATGATCTACAAAACAAATATCATCAATTACAAATTACATTGGCTGAACAAGAAACACTTGTTAAAAATCACCAAGAAAAGACTAGTCTTATTAAGGAATCATTAGACGAATCAAAAGAAGCACTTCTTGAAAATCAACAACAGCTTTCCGATATGTATGAATTTAAAAATAATGGTGAGTCAGAAGCAGAAATAGATGCGACGCTAAATGAAAAACAACAACAAAAAGATAATGTAGTTGAAACAATTCAATCAAGACGTCAAGAACGGTTGAAGCGAACACAAGCGGTTACAGATGATGAACGCGAATTAAAAGAACAAAACAGGTTACATCAATCACTTATACAGGCTGTACAAGATAAAGAAGTTAAATCCAATCGACTCGATGTTGAACTAGAAACCAGATTAAATCATTTGCAGAATGAATATACAATGACATTTGAAAAAGCACAAAAAGAATATCCAAAAGCATTGGATATTGAGGAAGCTAAACGGTCAGTTAAATTGATTAAACTCTCGATAGACGAACTTGGAACCGTGAATATTGGAGCAATTGAAGAGTACGAACGAATTGAGGAAAGATATCAGTTCCTTTCTGAACAAAAAGATGATCTTGTTCAAGCAAAAGAAACGCTGTACGGGGTTATTTCAGAAATGGACGATGAGATGAAGAGAAGATTCGAATCAACTTTTTATCAAATAAAAGAACAATTCGGTCAGGTTTTTGAACAGTTATTTGGAGGAGGCCATGCTGAGCTTAAGTTAACAGATCCAACTAACATTCTAGATACTGGAGTCGACATTATTGCTCAACCACCTGGGAAGAAATTACAGCACCTCGGATTACTATCAGGAGGTGAAAGAGCGTTAACTGCAATCGCACTATTATTTGCAATATTACGGATAAGACCAGTTCCTTTTTGTGTGTTGGACGAGGTTGAAGCAGCATTAGATGAGGCTAACGTTAATCGCTTCGCTCGTTATTTAAAACTATATAGTAAAGATACGCAATTTATAGTAATTACACATAGAAAAGGAACGATGGAAGAAGCTGACGTCCTATATGGAGTAACAATGCAGGAAGCTGGTGTATCACGTCTAGTATCAGTTAGGTTGGAAGACACCGCTGAACTTGTTCAGTCTTAGAAAGGAAGTATAACAAAATGAGTTTTTTAAAAAAATTAAAAGAAAAATTTAAGAGTGAAGAATCAGAGCAGGTATCAGATAAATATAAAGATGGTTTATCAAAAACTAGAAACTCCTTCTCTGGTAAAATTAATGACCTTGTTGCTAGATATCGTAAAGTCGATGAAGACTTTTTTGAGGATTTAGAGGAGATATTGATCTCAGCAGATGTAGGTGTTTCTACAGTCATGGATTTAATTGATGAACTGAAAATGGAAGTCAAACGCCAAAATATAAAAGATACAGCACAGGTAAAGGAAGTCATCTCGGAAAAACTAGTTGAAATATATCAAGGTGAAGATGATGATGTAGTAGAAGGTTTAAATATACAAGAGAATCAATTGTCTGTTATTTTATTTGTCGGTGTTAATGGTGTTGGTAAAACGACAACAATAGGCAAAATGGCAAATAAGCTAAAAGAAGAAGGAAAAAGTGTAGTTCTGGCTGCTGGTGATACATTTAGAGCAGGTGCGATAGAACAACTAGAAGTATGGGGCCAACGTGCAGATGTAGAAGTGATTAAACATAGCGAAGGAAGTGACCCGGCAGCTGTTATTTACGATGGAATTCAAGCAGCAAAATCACGTAAAGCAGATGTACTTCTTTGCGATACAGCAGGTAGATTACAAAATAAAGTTAACTTAATGAATGAATTAACAAAAGTAAAGCGAACAATTGAAAAAGAAATACCAGGGGCACCACATGAAGTTTTACTAGTTCTAGACGCTACCACAGGTCAAAATGCAATGAGTCAGGCAAAAACTTTCTCACAAGCTACAGACGTGTCCGGAATAGTGTTAACAAAGCTAGACGGTACAGCAAAAGGTGGTATTGTCCTTGCTATTCGAAATGAATTACAAATACCGGTTAAGTTTGTCGGTTTAGGAGAAAAGATTACAGATTTACAGCCTTTTGATGCGAATGCATTTGTATATGGTTTATTTGCTGATATGCTTGAGGACGATGTTCAGTAAAAGTGACGAGCTATAATCACTAGCTTCTTTAAGATATAAAAACTTTTTTTCAAGTACAATACAGAAATTCCCTTGACAGAATAAGGTTATTTCCTTTAATATCTTTATATGTAAAGGCATTTCACTTAACAAGGAGTGCTATAGTGTGTTAGAAAAAACAAACCATATTAATTCATTGTTTGATTTTTACCAAGATCTGTTAACTCCAAAGCAAAAAAATTATATGGAGTTGTATTATCTTGAAGATTATTCATTGGGAGAGATATCTGAATCCTTTGATGTTTCGAGACAAGCTGTTTATGATAATATCCGTAGAACAGAGACAATATTAGAAGCATATGAGGAGAAATTGCACTTATATGAAAAGTTTCAAGAACGAAAAAAATTATTAGAACAATTAGAAGAGAAATTAACTAATCAAGAATTGGAAGCTGTCAATCAGTTAGTTAAATCTCTAAAAGAATTAGATTAGGAGGGCACCTTCTATGGCATTTGAAGGCTTGGCCGACCGCCTGCAGAGTACGATACAAAAGATTAAAGGCAAAGGTAAAGTTTCCGAGCAAGATGTGAAAGAAATGACCCGTGAAGTTCGTCTTGCTTTACTTGAAGCAGATGTTAACTTTAAAGTTGTCAAAGACTTTGTGAAACGTGTAAAAGAGCGCTCGATTGGTCAAGAAGTAATGGAAAGTTTAACACCAGGCCAACAAGTAATTAAGGTAGTGAAAGAGGAACTTACAAGCTTAATGGGCGGTGAGCAAAGCAAGATTGCTGTTGCTGACAGGCCTCCTACTGTTATTATGATGGTTGGATTACAAGGTGCTGGTAAGACAACAACTACTGGTAAACTTGCTAATTTGTTAAGAAAGAAATTTAATAGAAATCCATTATTAGTTGCTGCTGACGTGTACCGTCCTGCTGCTATTAACCAATTACAAACACTAGGAAAACAATTGGATATGCCTGTTTTCTCCTTAGGTACTGAGGTTAGTCCTGTCGAAATTGCTAATAAGGCAATTGAACAGGCTAAAGAAAATCATAATGATTATGTCATAATCGACACAGCAGGTCGCTTGCATGTTGATACTGATTTAATGGATGAATTACAGCAAATTAAGTCTGATGTAAAACCAAACGAGATTTTTCTAGTCGTTGACGCCATGACTGGACAGGACGCTGTTAATGTAGCTGAAAGCTTTAATGAACAGTTAGATATATCCGGTGTTGTCCTTACTAAATTAGATGGTGATACTCGTGGTGGAGCGGCATTATCGATTAAGGCTGTGACAGATAAACCGATAAAGTTTGCTGGTATGGGTGAAAAATTAGATGAATTTGAGCCATTCCACCCGGAACGTATGGCTTCTCGTATTCTTGGTATGGGTGATGTCTTATCATTGATAGAAAAAGCCCAAGACAATGTAGATGAGAAGAAAGCGAAAGAATTAGAAGAAAAGATGCGCTCAGCATCTTTCACGTTTGATGACTTTTTGGATCAAATGGCCCAAGTTAAAAGTATGGGACCCATGGAGGATTTAATTGGTATGCTCCCAGGTGCCAATAAGATGAAGGGCTTAAAGAATGTCCAGTTTGATGAAAAACAGATTACACATGTTGAGGCTATTATCCAGTCAATGACAAAAAAAGAACGACAGGACCCTGGTTTAATGAATGCTAGTAGAAAGAAACGAATTGCCAAGGGATCCGGAAGAAGTGTTTCTGAAGTCAATCGCCTGCTGAAGCAGTTTGATGAAATGAAGAAAATGATGAAACAAATGACGAATCAGCAAAAAGGTAAAAAGGGTAAAAAAGGTAAAGGAATGAATTTTCCGTTCATGTAATGGAAAAACACTTTACAGACATTAAATCATCTGATACAATCTAAACTTGTGTAAAACAATTATTTGGAGGTGTAACAACATGGCAGTAAAAATTCGTCTAAGACGTATGGGATCTAAAAGAAATCCATTTTATCGTGTAGTAGTAGCTGATTCACGTGCTCCTCGTGATGGACGTTTGATTGAACAAATTGGCACATACAATCCGGTTACTAACCCGGTTGAAGTTAAGCTTGATGAAGCAAAAGCGCTTGACTGGATGGCTAAAGGTGCAAAACCAAGCGATACAGTACGTAACTTATTCTCAAATGAAGGCATCATGAAGAAATTCCACGACATGAAAAACCAAAAGTAAAGTAGTGTGATATCATGAAAGCCCTAATTGAAACAATAGTAACGCCATTAGTTGATTATCCAGAAGACATTGTTGTCGCTGTAAATGAAGAGGAACATAAGATTGTTTATCATTTAACAGTGAATGCAGATGATGTTGGTAAGGTGATTGGCAAAAATGGAAGAATTGCAAAAGCTGTTCGAACTGTTGTTTATGCGGCAGGATCGGATACAAAGAAACGTATTTATCTAGATATTATGTAAAAGACTTGATATTGAAAAAGGGAGAGGGAAACCTTTCCCTTTTTCAATAGATTGACAATACTCTTAAATTAATTGGCTGTTTATCAAGAGGGGCGGTAGTTGAATGAAAATAATCCGCAAAATTCCTGTCAAACAAATTATTACAGAAACAAGTAAAAGTAAACTAAAAAATCAATTCCTGAAGGATCAACAGCAGCTTGAACAAGAGTGTCAACAGCTTGTATTTGAACAAAAGAAACTGCAAAATAAAAAAGGGAATTCAAAACAAGAAGTATATAAAAGGTTCCAACAAGAAATAACAAGAAGAAAAGATAAAGTTACTTGGTTAACTTTTCAATTGGAGCAGTTGGAAATTTTACCCCTTGGAAGTCAAATAGTCGAAGATGAAGTTGAAGCTCTTGTTGAAGTTGAAGAAGGTACAAATTGGGAAGAACTAAACAAAGAGACAGCGATTATTATTAAGGATGGAATCGTAACTCAATTAAAATAGCGGGTGGACAAAATGGAAAATAATTTCTTTAATGTAGGAAAAATAGTCAATACACACGGAATTAAAGGTGAAGTAAAAGTAGTACGCATTACTGATTTCGACGAACGGTTTCAAAAGGGCAAACAGTTGTATTGGGTAGATAAAGATGGAAATAACCTTACACCTTTGACAGTTGCTGGACATCGAATACATAAAAATTTTGATTTACTTTACTTTGAGTCGTATAACTCAATTAATGATGTTGAACCTCTCAAAGAAGGAATGCTCAAAATAAATGAAGAAAGTTTAACAGATTTGGATGATGGAGAGTATTATTACCATGAGATCATTGGTTGTTCAGTTCAGACAACATCAGGAGAAGTACTTGGATCAGTTAAAGAGATTCTATCGCCTGGAGCGAATGATGTTTGGGTAGTTGAACGTCCAAAGCAAAAGGATTTACTTATTCCATATATTGCAGATGTAGTTAAACAAATCAATGTAGAGGAAAACCGAATAGTAATTGAACCATTGGAAGGACTGCTTGACTGATGAGAATAGACATTCTATCCCTTTTCCCAGAAATGTTTGAAGGTGTTTTTAGCTCTTCTATTCTTAAAAAGGCTCATGAACTTGGCGCGTTTGATTATAGATTCGTGAACTTTAGGGATTATACTGAAAATAAGCATAAAAAAGTAGATGATGCACCTTATGGGGGTGGTGCCGGTATGGTATTAACCCCTCAACCTATTTTTGATGCTGTGACAGATATAACTAAAGATAGTACAAAAAAGCCAAGGGTTGTCCTGATGTGTCCACAAGGTGAACCATATAACCAACAAAAAGCGGAAGAGTTAGCAAATGAAGAACATTTAGTCTTTATTTGTGGTCATTATGAAGGGTATGATGAACGAATTCGTGAGCACTTAGTTACAGATGAAATTTCGATTGGTGACTATGTGCTAACTGGTGGTGAATTGGGTGCGATGGTCGTAGTAGACAGTGTTGTCCGCTTACTTCCAGGTGTTCTCGGGAATGAAGCTTCTGCACCAGAGGATTCGTTCTCAAGTGGATTATTGGAACACCCACATTATACTCGTCCAGCTAATTTTCGTGGAATGGAAGTACCTGAAGTTTTAAAGTCAGGTAATCACGCAAAGATTGAAGAATGGCGAAAACTGCAATCTCTAAAAAGGACTTTCGAACGCCGAAAGGATCTACTTGATAGCTATCCACTTTCAGATAAAGAGAAAGACTGGTTAAAAAAATTATCTGAACATTAATTTTTTTGTTGTACTGATAGACCAAATATGTTATATTATTTGTTGTGCTTGAGTAGAATCTCAAGGGCATATAAACGATGTTCCGCTTTCGTATTTCGTTAAGAGCATTGGTTTGGAAGGAGTGTTACATGATGCAAAACATAATCGAAGAAGTAACCAAAGAACAGCTTCGCAGTGATCACCCTAATTTCCGTCCTGGTGATACGGTAAAGGTCCACGTTAAAGTTGTGGAAGGAAACCGTGAGCGTGTACAGGTATTCGAAGGCGTTGTAATTAAACGTCAAAACGGTGGAATTAGTGAAACTTTCACTGTACGTAAGATTTCTTATGGTGTAGGTGTTGAACGTACTTTTCCAGTACATTCTCCACGTCTAGATAAGATTGAAGTAAGCCGTCGTGGTAAAGTACGTCGTGCTAAACTTTACTATCTACGTGAACTACGTGGTAAAGCTGCTCGTATTAAAGAAATTCGTTAATTAGAAATGGAAAGGAGCTTGCACTGTCAAGCTCCTTTTTTCTAATACATAAATTAGAAAAAACTTAATGATTAACTTGTTAAATATCATCTCACATACGTATAAAAGTCAGTGGATTTTATAACAATAAATAGATTACCGTAAGTTGTGGGGGTAAAGGAATGGCCAAAAAAAAGAGTGAATGGATGGATTGGATCAAAGCACTAATTATTGCTGGTCTACTAGCCTTTATTGTGAGAACATTCCTTTTTGCACCTATTGTTGTCGATGGTCCATCTATGCTGCCATCCCTTGAAGATGGCGATCACATGATAGTAAATAAATTTTCCTATGTTTTAGGTGAGCCCGAACGATTTGATATTGTAGTATTCCATGCTACCGCAAATAAGGATTACATTAAACGTGTCATTGGTCTCCCAGGAGAGCATGTTGCCGTGGAAAATGATGCTTTGTATATCGATGGACAAAAAGTAGATGAAGGTTTTTTGAAGCTTGAAAAAAGTATGTTAGAGGCAAATCAAGTGTACACATATAACTTTTCTTTGGAAGACCTCCCTGGTGATTATAGTGAAATTCCGGCAAATCACGTACTAGTACTTGGTGATAACCGTGGTAATTCTACTGATAGCAGGCTATTGGGTCTAATACCGATTGACCAGTTGGTAGGTAACACGAAGCTCATTTATTGGCCACTAGATCGCATTCGAATACTAAACGATTAGGGGGACGTCAAGTTATGATAATACAATGGTTTCCCGGACATATGGCTAAAGCAAAAAAACAAGTGCAGGAGAAGCTAAAGCTTGTTGATTTTGTAATTGAATTGGTAGATGCTCGGGCTCCGGAATCATCTCAAAATCCAATGCTTGAGCAAGTGATTCAGGATAAACCCCGTATGTTAGTCTTAATGAAAAAGGATTTAGCCGATCCTAAACAAACAGCAAATTGGCTAAATCATTACAAAAATAACAACATACCCGCAATAGCTGTTGATGTACAGGAAAAGCAAGATATACAGGAAGTTATCGCGTTGGGTAAGGAAATGGGAAAAGAGAAACTAGAAAAGTTGAAGAAAAAAGGGATTAGGCCTAGACCTATTCGTGCAATGATTATAGGTATTCCTAATGTTGGAAAATCGACTTTAATTAATCGTCTAGCAAATAAAAAAATTGCTAAAACTGGTGATCGGCCTGGTATTACGACAAGCCAGCAATGGATCAAAGTTAAAAAAGATTTTGAATTGTTGGATACTCCAGGAATTCTGTGGCCAAAATTCGAAGATGAACTGGTTGGGTACAGATTAGCAGCTATTGGTACCATTAAAGATCAACTTTTGTCTTTGGAGGATATTGCAGCTTTTGTAATTAACTATTTACAAGAAAAATACCCAGAAATATTAGAATCAAGGTTCAAAGTAGCCGCTGATATGGAAGATATGGGTAAGATTTTTGATGAAATAGGAAGTTTAAGAGGTTGTTTAGAAAGTGGCGGAAAAATAAATTATGAAAAGACAGCTGATGTCGTTATTCGCGACTTAAGATCTGGACGACTTGGACGGTTAACATTAGAGGAACCAATTTCATGAACAAAAGCGAAAGTGCCTTCGAAATAAGAAATACACTTATTCTTTAAAGGTTATTCTAAGTTGCCTTCCTTTGTGCTCTCCTCCGACAAGCTCAGGGACCTCAGGCGAGGGGGCATTCGAAATAAGTAAATCGCTTATTTCCGGGTAGACGCTGAAGCTGGATGTGGCTAACTTAGTAATTAATTATCCAAAGAGCAGTCCATTTTATAAATTCCTAGACATAGAAAAAATAAGTAAAGGCATCTTTTAGAAGGTGCCTTTACTTATTTGTTGTACCATTTATGTTACTTTGTTTAGTAAATAATAAATTTACAGGTGACAATTTAAATTATTTATAAATTAACCGATATATAAGCAAATGGGGGAAAATGATGAATAATCAATTAACGATAGCTGAAATAACAGAGTTGATTTCTAGTGAAATGTTTACAAAAGTTGAACTTGAAAATTTAAAGTTAGATGAGCGCAAAGGAGTACAGAAGGTAATTAATAAATATGAAAAGAAACTACTATTAAAAGCTCAACAACAGGAAAACTTTAATCGCATGCTTGTTTTTGAAAACAGACAATACGATTTAGGGAATAGGACTGTCGCCGGTATCGATGAAGCTGGTAGAGGACCGCTTGCAGGCCCAGTGGTAGCTGCAGCTGTAATTCTAAAGAAAGATTTCTATCTACCTGGATTAAATGATTCGAAGCAGCTTAGTAAACAAATGCGTGAAAGTTTTTTTGCTATTATCAAAGAAGAAGCTATCTCCTATGGCGTGGGTGTAATTGACAATAACCAAATTGATGAAATAAATATTTACGAAGCAACGAAAAGAGCGATGAAATCCGCTATCCAACAACTAAATCCAATTCCGGATCATCTGTTAATAGATGCAGTACCGCTCGACAATTTGCCATGTACAAGTGAGTCAATTACTAAGGGAGATCAAAAAAGTATATCAATTGCTGCAGCAAGTGTACTTGCGAAAGTAACTAGAGATAAAATGATGGAAGAATTTCATACTAAGTATCCAATTTATAATTTTGCCTCTAACATGGGTTATGGCACAAAAGAGCACTTAAACGCCATTGATTTAAATGGAGTCTCTCCATATCATCGCAAATCCTTTGCCCCTGTTAGAGACGCTATAAGCGGGTAAGGAGGCCCTGTATGGTCGGTACAAACCAAATATCATCCGAACTAGTCACATCATTACATAAAGGAGCGCCACTTGCTGATAGGCAGTTGCAATTAAAGCCAGGCCAAATTCTTTCGGGTAAAGTTCTTGAACTATATCCAAATCAAAGAGCATCTATTTTGTTGGGTAATCAACAACTTACTGCACAGTTACAGGCACCTCTAAATCTTCATGAAAACTATTGGTTTCAGGTGCAATCTGTTGATAAACTACTCCGCCTAAAAGTAATTGCGGACAAAGCTACCAATAAGCGTACGCAAGGAATTGATGTCCTATTAAAGTCTATTGGACTTAAGAATAACAAAAATAATGCAGCGTTTTTAATGGAATTATTTGATGAAAAGATACCTTTTGATAAAGAAAATATAAAGGATGCAGTTCATTTACTAGAAAAACAATCGAATAAAAAGATGGCCCAATCAACCCTAATCGAAATGATAAAACATAAATTACCGATTACACAATCGGTATTTAATGCACTTTTAATGAAAAGTTCTACTAGTTTAACTGAACAAATTTCGACAGTACTTTCCGCCTTATCAAATGAGAATGACCTTACAAGCGCAGCATTGCAGCTACGACAACAATTGCAGTTGATCAACAATGAAAACACCAATCATAATATCATAGAGACAATTGCATCAAGCGCCGCAAAAGGAGAAACAAGCTTTTTTCAATTGCTAAAAGTTGCAGGTGAAATCCCTTCTTCAACTCAATTCGATCAATGGAAAGGCTCTTGGACAAATTGGACAAACAAGTCTGATTTCAAACCACCTTTTGGTGTCGATGAGTCTAAGCTTATTGATGCACTGCAGCAATTAAAAATGAAGCAATTGCATCTTTCCCAACCGGAACATTCTCAGTTGGTTAAGTTCATCAATCAATCTGAATTGGCGTTAAACGGGGCGGATAGTATGCAGGTTAATCGACTTAAAAACCTTTTCCTTTCAACAGCGAATTTGCAACGTATCTATTCCAAACTACCAAGTAGTTATCAGTCTTTACTAACCAAATGGTTAGATGAGCCAACCAAGAATAATTTACAACAAATGTTAACGCCACTTAAGCAATTAGTAGATAAACAGCTGAATTCAGAAATGGATAAAAATATGACCGAATTGTTAGTGAAGTCTGAACTGGGGCAGTTACAGGTAGCGAAAAATCCTAGAGACCATTTTATCACTCAATTAAAGCATTTTCTCTATTTTTCCGGATCACAATATGAAAATGATTTTTTAACTAGCTTAATGAACCAGAAAAATTTAAATGAGCAAAATTCCTTGAAATCGACTTTAATTCAAGTCATGCAAGAGGGTAATTTAAACAACACTAAGGCTATAGAGTCTCTGATCCATTTATTAAACGGCGTACAATTAACCTCTGTACAAGAAAACAATACAATGATGCTAGTAAACTTTCAACTACCAGGTGGTAGCTTTGGTTTAACAAAGGACTTACAGATAAGCTTTGAAAGTCAAAAGGATAAATCCAACCAAATTAACCCTGATTATTGTCACATTTTATTCTATTTACAGTTAGAGAAATTAGGAGATACAGTAATAGATATGCAAATCCAAAAGCGGATGGTGACGATAACTGTAGTGAATGATAAACCACAAGCGGAACAGATTTTATCTCAATTAAAACCCACTTTAAACGAAGGACTAAAACAACTAGATTACCAGCTATCTTCTGTTCAGTTTAGGAGTAATACTCCTGAAAAAAAAGCTATCGATACTAGTCCTAGCAACAATTATGATAAAGAACAACCCCTTTCAAGAGGAGTAGATTATAAAATATGAGTGAAACAAGAAAAAACAAAAAAGCTGCGGCATTAAGTTATGATATGAAAACAAATATGCCCCCAAAATTAACAGCGAGTGGAAAAGGCTATGTTGCTGAGAATATCTTGGATAAAGCGAAGAAGCATAATATTCCGATTCAAGAGGATCAAACGCTAGTTGAGCTACTTTCACAGATGAATATCAATGAAAATATACCAGAGGAACTCTATCAAGCTGTTGCGGAAGTATTTGCTTATATCTATCAAGTTGATAAAAAGCTATGATCTTCGATAGTGAATTTTCTATCATTTCAAAATAATAGAGGTAATTTGTGGACAATCTAACCCTTTTTTTAATACAATAAACATGCAGTGATTTTAGATGGGAGGATGAAAGATGAACATACACGAGTATCAGGGCAAAGAAATCTTGCGTAAATACGGTGTTGCTGTGCCTAATGGGCATGTTGCATATACAGTAGAAGAAGCTGTAGAAGCTGCCAAACATCTCGGAACTAAAGTGTCGGTTGTTAAGGCACAAATCCACGCAGGTGGAAGGGGTAAAGCTGGCGGTGTAAAAGTAGCTAAAAACCTTGATGAAGTGCGTACATATGCGGATGAAATTCTCGGGAAGACATTGGTTACACATCAAACCGGACCAGAAGGCAAAGAAGTTAAGCGTTTACTAATTGAAGAAGGATGCGACATTAAGCAAGAATACTATGTCGGATTAGTTCTAGACAGAGCGACTTCTAGAGTAACGATGATGGCCTCTGAAGAAGGTGGTACTGAAATTGAAGAAGTAGCAGAAAACAACCCTGAAAAAATATTCAAAGAGGTAATTGATCCAGTTGTTGGCTTAACGGCTTTCCAAGCACGTAGGCTTGCATTTAATATCAATTTACCAAAAGAATATCTTTCGAAAGCGGTTAAATTTATGCTTGGCCTCTATCAAGCATTTGTTGAAAAAGACTGTTCTATCGCAGAAATCAATCCTCTAGTAACAACTGGAGATGGTGAGGTTATCGCGTTAGATGCGAAATTAAATTTTGACGACAATAGTTTATTCCGCCAAAAAGACATTTCGGAGTACCGTGATTTAGATGAAGAAGATACAAAAGAAATAGAAGCATCCAAGTACGATTTAAGTTATGTTGCACTAGATGGCAATATTGGATGTATGGTAAATGGAGCAGGTTTGGCAATGTCTACGATGGATATTATCAAACATTCCGGCGGCGACCCCGCTAACTTCCTTGATGTTGGGGGTGGCGCAACAGCGGAAAAAGTAACGGAAGCATTTAAAATTATTTTATCTGACAAAAATGTTAAAGGGATATTTGTTAATATTTTTGGTGGTATTATGAAATGTGATGTTATCGCTGAAGGTGTTGTTGAAGCTACCAAGCAAGTTGGTTTAGAAATGCCACTTGTTGTCCGTCTAGAAGGTACTAATGTAGATTTAGGTAAAAAAATTCTTGCAGAATCTGGCCTGAACATTACTGCTGCAGAGTCGATGGCAGACGGCGCAGAAAAAATCGTTTCATTAGTTAAATAGAACTTAGAGAAAGCGCGACTATTTTATTCGCGATAAATATATGGTTGCTTTAAAACTGACATTGAGGTTACTAATGGGCTAGCTTTTACTACTAGACCAAATAGAGCTATTTGCCAAAGTGCGACTTTTTAACAAGTTTAATAAGGGAGGACGGACGTAAATGAGTGTGTATATAAATAAAGATACTAAAGTGATTGTTCAAGGTATCACAGGTTCAACAGCTCTTTTTCATACGAAGCAAATGCTTGAGTATGGTACAAAGATTGTTGGAGGAGTGACACCGAAAAAAGGTGGAACAGAAGTAGAAGGAGTACCTGTTTTTGATACAGTTAAAGATGCAGTTGATTCTACAGGTGCATCCGCTTCCGTAATCTATGTACCTGCTCCATTTGCAGCAGATGCAATTATGGAAGCTGTTGACGCTGAGCTTGACCTTGCTATTTGTATAACTGAACATATCCCAGTCCTTGACATGGTAAAGGTTAAACGTTATATGGAAGGCAAGAAAACAAGATTAGTTGGACCAAATTGTCCAGGAGTAATTACTCCTGACGAGTGTAAAATAGGAATCATGCCTGGTTACATTCATAAAAAGGGACATGTTGGGGTAGTATCACGGTCTGGTACGTTAACATATGAAGCTGTTCATCAGCTATCAGAGCAAGGGTTTGGACAATCAACTGCTGTCGGTATAGGTGGAGATCCAGTAAACGGCACTGACTTTATTGATGTGTTAAAGGCCTTCAATGAAGATCCAGATACCGAAGCTGTTATGATGATTGGTGAAATTGGCGGTACTGCTGAAGAAGAAGCCGCTGAATGGGTGAAACAAAACATGACTAAACCTGTTGTCGGATTTATAGGTGGACGAACAGCGCCTCCTGGAAAACGAATGGGTCATGCTGGCGCAATAATTTCTGGTGGAAAAGGCACAGCTGAAGAGAAAATCAAAGTAATGAACAATTGTGGTATTGAAGTTGCTGACACACCAGCAGTAATGGGTAAAACATTGATTGGCGTATTAAAAGAAAAAGGTCTACACGATAAATGTAAAACTCATTAAACGATAACTTGGAAGGGCTGACTTTAAAAGGTCAGCCCTTCATATAATCTTAGCAACCAATTAAAGGAGTGTTGTCGATGACAAATGTTAGATGGAGACTAATTCATTTACACAAGTCTAAGGGAGCTTCTAGACCCCTTATATGGAAAATACTTAAAAAAGATCCTACACTTAAAATAATCTATCAACTATCTTCCTCAGAATTCAGTAAATACTTCTTAATTACTCCTCAAAGAGCAAATAACTTGTATAGAGATCTTCACGATCAGGAGATTATTCAGTCCTTATTTAGTGATTTGAAATTATGTAAAGTAGTAACTATCCTCGACATTGATTATCCGCCGTTATTAAAAATAATAAATGATCCGCCTCTCGTTTTATACTTTATTGGTAATTATCAATTAGTCTTCCAGATGCCATTACTCAGTGTTGTCGGAACAAGAAATCCAACATGGGAAGCAAGCCGTAAAATGGATAAAATTATAATGCCATTAATAAAAGAAAATTATGTTATCGTAAGCGGAATGGCCAAAGGTATCGATGGTATTGCACATAAACTAGCGCTTGATAATCAGGGGAAAACAATTGCTGTTCTTGGTGGCGGTTTTAATTTTATCTATCCAAAACAACATCTAACTATGTTCCAGCAATTGGTGAATAAACAACTTGTTATTTCAGAGTATCCTCCAAACACTCCTCCAAAGTCCTATCATTTTCCTGAAAGAAATAGGATTATAAGCGGACTTGGTTTCGGTACGGTTGTTATTGAAGCTAAAGAAAAAAGTGGTTCTTTAATTACCGTTGAGCAAGCATTAGATCAAGGAAGGGAAGTTTATGCGGTGCCAGGTTCTCCGTTGTTTGAACAGACAAGTGGTTGTCACAAAATGATTCAAGATGGCGCAAAATTAGTTCAAAATACCTATGATATAGTAGAAGATTGGCTAGTTCAGAGAGAAAAATGGTGTCGATTATTGTCAGAATTAGAAGAAAACGCTTCCGTTCTGGATAGGCAATTTGGAACTGAAGTTTGACAAATCATCATTAAGTATTTAATAATAGGGAAGATTTATCAACTAAGTAACTTAACTTCACAAAAACCTATCGTTGTTTGACATTATTTAATACTGTTTCCTTTTATAAGGTTGTAATCTGAAACTAATTATTAAATAGACAAATTTATTGACTATTAAAGATACTATTTAAAATTATCTAAGGAAAAAAGAAAAAGAGAGATACCTCATGGGAGGAAAAGACATGGCAGATTATCTGGTAATTGTAGAATCTCCAGCAAAAGCAAAGACAATTGAACGGTATTTAGGAAAAAAGTATAAAGTGAAAGCATCTATGGGACACTTAAGGGATTTGCCGAAGAGTCAAATGGGCGTCAATGTAGAAGAACAATTTGAGCCTAAGTACATCACAATCCGAGGCAAAGGCCCCGTTCTAAAAGAATTAAAGACTGCTGCGAAAAAAGCGAAGAAAGTATTTCTCGCAGCTGACCCCGACAGAGAGGGAGAAGCTATTGCGTGGCATCTAGCTCATAGTCTTAATATTGATTTGAAATCAGAATGCAGAGTTGTATTTAATGAAATTACAAAAGAAGCTATTAAAGAGTCCTTTAAGCATCCTAGAACGATAAACATGGATTTAGTGGATGCACAGCAAGCACGTCGGATCTTGGACAGATTAGTCGGTTATAATATCAGTCCTTTATTATGGAAGAAAGTAAAAAAAGGTTTAAGTGCTGGTAGAGTCCAGTCAGTTGCGGTCAAGATGATCATGGACAGGGAGAGAGAAATTGGCAAGTTTGAACCAGAAGAATACTGGTCGATCGAAGCCAACTTCTTGAAGGACAAGGAAGAGTTCGAAGGAGTATTTTACGGGATTAATGGTAAAAAGCAAGAATTGAAAAATAAAGAAGAAGTTGACAAAGTTTTATCAACATTAAAAGGTAAAAAATTTAATGTTGATAAAGTTAATAGAAGAGAAAGAAAAAGGAATCCATCTGTCCCATTTACGACATCTTCTATTCAACAAGAAGCTGCTAGAAAGCTTAATTTTAGAGCTAGAAAAACAATGATGGTAGCACAACAGCTATATGAAGGTATTGATTTGGGGAAAAAAGAAGGCGGCATAACAGGTTTAATCACCTATATGCGTACCGATTCGACTAGAATATCGGATACAGCTAAGAAGGAAGCAGTTCAATATATTACCGAAAATTATGGTGAAGAATTTTTGGGTAAAAATATTAAACCAGCAAAAAAATCAGAAGGCGCTCAAGATGCTCACGAAGCAATTCGTCCAACTTCAGCTCTTCGTGACCCTAAATCGTTGAAAAGTATCCTATCTAGAGATCAATATAGACTTTATAAACTAATATGGGATCGTTTCACAGCAAGCCAAATGGCTCCAGCTGTTATGGATACGATGACAGTACACCTCGTCAACGAAGGTGTCGAATTTAGGGCAACTGGTTCAAAGGTGAAGTTTAAAGGGTTCATGAAGGTTTATATTGAAGGTAGAGATGATAATAAAAAAGAAGAAGATAAATTACTACCCGATATAGAAGAAGGTATGTCTGTTAGTACAAAGGATATCGAACCAAATCAACACTTTACTCAGCCTCCACCGAGATATACCGAGGCAAGATTAGTAAAGACGATGGAAGAACAGGGAATTGGTCGACCTTCAACCTTTGCGCCAACCTTGGATACTATTCAGCGTCGTGGATACGTCACACTAGATAACAAAAGATTCGTCCCTACTGAACTTGGAGAAATTGTAATTGATCTAATTGAAGAATTTTTCCCTGAAATTATCGACGTTGATTTTACCGTTAAAATGGAAGGTGATTTGGACTCGATTGAAGAAGGAAAAAGGGAATGGGTTCAGATTATTGACGGTTTCTATCAAGGCTTTGATAAACGATTAGAAATAGCTGAAAAAGAAATGGAAAAAATTGAGATTAAAGATGAACCCGCGGGGATCGATTGTGAAAATTGCGGAAATGAAATGGTCTATAAGATGGGTAGGTATGGCAAGTTCTTAGCTTGCTCTAATTTCCCAGAGTGTAGAAATACAAAACCGATTTTAAAAGAAATTGGTGTTAAATGTCCGAGGTGTAAAGAAGGCAATGTAGTCGAAAGAAAAACAAAGAAACGTCGTACCTTCTTTGGATGTGACAATTATCCAGAGTGTGATTTCATCTCATGGGATAAACCAATCACGAGACCTTGTCCAAAATGTGAATCGTTATTAGTTGAGAAGAAAAATAAAAAAGGCACACAAATCAACTGTACAGAATGTGATTATAAAGAAGAGCCGCAGAATTAATTTGAATGTAAAAAAGTCTACTGAGTGTTTATATACTTAAGTAGACTTTTTTGCGTATATAGATAAATCTTTTTTAACAAATATAGTATTCAGAAAGTTATATAAATAGAAGAAAAGAGAAATAATAATAGATGAAAGTGTGTCAATAATATGAATTTAGCAATGAATTTGACAATTATATTGACAATAAGAATTGTTAGGGATATAATTTCGTTTCTGTAAGGAATTTTTACTTTACATGTAATTTAGGTAAAACAATTCAGAATTTTTTTGCAATTTAGTTAAATTGATTGCAACTATAGGGAAGATTATGTTACTATTTATACGCCTTAGGCGAGGTGAAAATATGGATGGATTTGAAAATTATACTAACTCCTTTTTGGAATATTTACAAATTGAAAAAAATGCTTCTCCATACACAATTAAGTTTTACCTGAAGGATATGGAATCTTTTTTCTTATTTTTAAATAGGGAAGGGATGGATGATGACCTAGATAGTGTGGACTACCAAATTGTAAGGGTGTACCTTACTTCTTTATATGATCAACACCTTTCAAGAAGAAGTGTTTCGAGAAAAATTTCTAGTCTAAGAAGCTTCTATCGCTTTCTAGAAAGAGAAGAATTGGTTTCTACTAATCCCTTTAAAAATATATCACTACCTAAAGCAGACCATCCTGTTCCGGAATTTTTATACATGGAAGAACTTGAGAAACTTTTCACAATTAGTGATACTAGTACTCCTTTAGGTCAAAGGAATCAAGCGATTCTTGAACTTCTGTATGCAACAGGTATTCGTGTCAGTGAATGCACTGGATTAAAGTTAGCTGATGTTGATTTTCAGATAAACACTGTACTTGTTACTGGTAAAGGCAGAAAAGAAAGATATGTGCCTTTTGGCCGATTTGCAGAAGTTTCTCTACAAGAATACATAAAAAATGGACGGCTAGAATTACAAGCGAAAAGAAAAACTGGCGATGAAACCAAAGCTCTCTTTTTAAATTCTAGAGGAAATCCGCTGACAGGAAGAGGAATAAGTTTAATTCTGGATAAAATGGTAAAAGAAGCTGCATTAACTATCGATATTAATCCTCATAAATTAAGGCATACATTTGCTACGCACATGCTAAATGAAGGAGCTGATTTAAGAGCAGTCCAAGAATTATTAGGACATGAGCAACTTTCTTCAACTCAAATTTATACGCATGTGTCAAAAGACCATTTGCGTAATGTATATATGAATAGCCATCCCCGTGCCAAAGAACGGGAATAATCGAAATGAGGTGGAGATTATTAATCAAGAATTTCACGCAACCACCATATTCGCAGTCCAGCATAATGGCCAATGTGCGATGTGTGGTGATGGGCAAGTGACATTAGGAAACGCAGTTGTTATGAAGCATAAGGCTAAAAAGGTTCGTAGGTTATTCAGGGGTCAGGTATTAGCTGGCTTTGCCGGTTCTGTAGCTGATGCATTTACATTATTCGAGAAATTCGAAGGAAAACTAGAAGCATTCAACGGGAACCTATCTAGAGCTGCTGTAGAGTTGGCGAAAGAATGGCGAAGTGACAAAGTTCTTCGTAAATTGGAAGCAATGTTAATTGTAATGAACAAAGAAGAAATGCTACTTGTATCTGGTACAGGTGAAGTCATTGAACCGGATGACGGAATGCTTGCTATTGGATCAGGAGGTAATTATGCACTTAGTGCAGGAAGAGCTTTAAAGCGCTATTCAAAAGATTTAACTGCAAAAGAGATTGCTAATGCGGCTTTAGAGATAGCTGGGGAAATTTGTGTCTATACGAATGACCATATTACTTTAGAAACGATTGATTAATAAGGAGGTAGGCACATGGCGATGAACATGACGCCTAAACAAATTGTAGAGCAATTAGATCAATATATTATAGGGCAAAGAAATGCTAAAAAATCAGTTGCGATAGCGTTAAGAAATAGATATCGAAGAATGCAATTAGATGAGAAAATGCGTGACGAAATTGTACCTAAAAATATATTGATGATTGGTCCTACCGGAGTTGGTAAAACAGAAGTCGCTCGCAGGCTAGCTAAATTAGTAGGCGCGCCATTTGTGAAGGTAGAAGCAACTAAATTCACTGAGGTAGGCTATGTTGGTCGCGATGTCGAATCTATGGTTCGTGACCTAGTTGAGATGTCTGTCCGAATGGTGAAGGACGAAAAAATGGTCGGCGTTATGGATAAGGCGAGAGATTTAGCGAATAAAAAATTAGTAAAAATTATTGTTCCAAAAGAAAAAAAGCAAAATAATTTTAAAAATCCGCTTGAGATGTTTTTTTCTCCTCAACAATCCGGTGATGACATGAGTGAATCACAGGAGCAGGATGAAAAAAAACAGGAGATTGAGAGTAAAAGAAAGCAAATGGAGCGTCAATTGGCTTTAGGGGAACTAGAAGACAAAATTGTATCGATTGAAGTGGAAGAACAATCTTCTTCAATGTTTGATATGCTCCAAGGTTCGGGAATGGAACAAATGGGAATGAACATGCAAGATGCATTAGGACAGTTCATGCCTAAAAATAAGAAAACTCGTAAATTGCCTGTGTCAGAAGCTCGTAAAATATTGACGCAACAAGAAGCACAGAAGTTAGTTGATATGGATGAAGTAGCTCAAGAAGCTGTTGAAAAGGTAGAGCAATCCGGGATAATTTTTATTGATGAGATTGATAAAGTTGCAAGTAAAGGTGATCAATCTGCTAATGTCTCTAGAGAAGGTGTCCAGCGAGATATACTGCCAATTGTTGAGGGTTCTACAGTTGTTACCAAGCATGGTCCGGTAAAAACAGACCACGTTCTTTTTGTCGCAGCAGGTGCATTTCATATGTCAAAACCTTCTGATTTAATTCCTGAGCTACAAGGACGTTTTCCAATCAGGGTTGAATTTGATAAGTTGACTACTGATGATTTTAAAAAAATATTAACAGAACCATCCAATGCTTTGTTAAAGCAGTACGAAGCTCTCTTAGAAACAGAAGGTATAAATGTTACATTTACTGACGAAGCTGTAACAAGACTGGCAGAAGTAGCCTTTGAGGTTAACCAGGAAACAGATAATATTGGCGCTAGAAGGTTACACACAATCCTAGAAAAATTACTAGAAGATTTATCTTTTGAAGCACCAGATATTAACATGGAAAAAATAGAAATAACTAAAAGCTATGTGGATGAGAAACTTAGTTCTATTGCTAAAAATAAAGACTTAAGTCACTATATACTATAATACGAAAATCGATCGGAGGAACAATTATGTTATTAGAACGTGCAAGAAAAATAAACTCAATGTTACAAAAAGCAACAGGTAAGTCGGTTAACTTTAATGAAATGTCTGCTACTTTAAGAGACACGATTACGGCAAATATTTTTGTAGTAAGTCGTAGAGGTAAATTATTAGGGGTTGCTATTAATCAACAGATAGAAAATGAAAGAATGAAGTCGATGTTAGAGGAACGACAATTCCCTGAGGAATATACAGAAGGTCTATCTCGTGTTCAAGAAACGACTGCTAATATTGACATTGACAGTGAATACACAGCCTTCCCGGTAGAAAATAAAGAACTGTTTAAAAACGGTTTAACAACTGTTGTACCAATTATTGGTGGCGGTGAGAGACTTGGGACGCTAATTTTAAGTCGCTTAACTGATAGTTTTAATAATGATGACTTACTGCTAGCTGAATACGGCGCGACTGTGGTTGGAATGGAAATATTACATGAAAAAACAGAAGAAATAGAGATGGAAGCTAGAAGTAAAGCTGTTGTACAAATGGCGATTAGTTCTCTTTCTTATAGTGAGTTAGAAGCAATTGAACATATCTTTGAGGAACTTGATGGTAATGAAGGTTTACTAGTCGCAAGTAAGATCGCTGACCGTGTGGGTATTACAAGGTCAGTTATCGTTAATGCATTAAGGAAACTAGAAAGTGCCGGTGTCATTGAATCCCGTTCACTTGGTATGAAAGGTACGTATATTAAAGTGTTAAATAACAAGTTTCTTGTTGAATTAGAAAAGTTGAAATCTTAACAACAATTAAATGAGTTGATAAGAACATTCCTATCCTGGAATGTTCTTATTTTTTTAGAAATTAATTTACTTCATTAAAGATGCATAGTCAGCCATTTGCCACTACTGCAAGTAATTATTTTCTTTTAGGTCTTAATATGTGATAATAAAAAAGAATTAGCTAAATTATTCGACAAAAAATTACAATAATGATAATCCGCTTCCAAAATATGATTCATTAGTCCTATTTCGGTTGAAAAATATACCTGCTAAAGTAAGATTGTTGGTGATTGCCGTAGACACATTAGTACATATAATTTACAATATTCGATAACGAGAGACTTTTTATGACAGTCGATTAAAAAATAGATGGGGGAATTAGAATGTCTTTTTTTGGTAATACAATTAATAGTTTAGAGCAATCATTAGACTATGCCTCATTAAAAAATCAAACCATCTCGAATAATATTTCGAACGCAGATACTCCAAATTACAAAGCGAAAAATGTTGTGTTTAAAAATGTGTTGGATAATGAAATAGAAAACACATTTCAAGCTAAAAGAACACATGCTAAACATATCCCATTCCAATCTAGTATCAATCAACAATCCCACCGAGTCATATCAAATTCCAGTACAACGTATAACCATAATGGAAATAATGTTGATATTGATAAAGAAATGACAGAGCTTGCGAAAAATCAAATATATTATCAAGGTCTAGTAGATAGACTTAACGGTAAGTTTACTAGCCTTCAATCTGTAATTAAAGGAGGGAGATAAATGAGTATTTTTCATTCAATTAATACAAGTGCCAGTGCCCTAACCTCTCAAAGGCTTAGAATGGATACAATTTCTTCGAACATTGCTAATGCAGAAACAACAAGAGCGACTATAAATGAAGATGGGGAGTACGAGCCTTATCGAAGGAAGATGGTTGTTTTTGATCAAAATGAACAACGATTTTCTTCACATCTGCAAGCTGCATCGAATAGGACCCAAACTTCTGGTTCCGGTGTTAGGGTGAGTGAAATTACCGAAGATGATGAACCATTTAAGTTAGCATTTAATCCAAATCATCCAGATGCTAATGAAGAAGGCTATGTTCAATTGCCAAATGTAGACCCTTTAAAGGAAATGGTAGACCTTATGAGTGCAACTAGGTCATATGAAGCAAACGTTACTTCATTAAACGCTAGCAAAAGTATGTTGATGAAAGCACTAGAAATCGGGAAATAAAAAGGCAGGGATTAAATTATGGAGATTTCAACAATAAATTCATTACAGACACCAAAGCTTTCTATCCAAAACAACCAGGCACAAAAAGTTACTCCAGCTAATGCTCAAGGTCAGTTTTCAAGTAGCTTGAAGAATGCAATTGATCAGCTTAATGAAGCTCAAATAACTTCTGATAAAAAAACAAACGCATTGGCGAGTGGAGAAATTGATGACTTACATGATGTAATGATAACAGCCCAAAAAGCCAGTTTAACACTACAAACGGCTATTGAAGTACAAAGAAAAGCAATTGACGCTTATAACGAAGTAATGAGGATGCAAGTTTAATAAATAGATTTTTAACTAAACTTCCATAGAAAACAAAAGCTTCCTTATAAAAAATAGTCAGCTCGTCGGAGGCAAAAAATGAAAGAAAAAATTGTTATATATAAAGAGAAATTTATAAATTTTTGGTCAACTAGGACACGTTTCCAGCGAAGACTCTACATTGGTTCTGTTCTTTTGTTTCTTTTTCTCATTTTAGCTGGGAGTTTTCTCGCGAATTCTTCTAACATGGTACCGTTATATAATGACGTTTCTCTCCAAGAAGTAGGACAGATAAAAGCAGATTTAGATTCAAGAGGTATAAAATACGAACTTACAAATGGCGGTACGACGATAACAGTTCCATCCGAACAAGTTGATACGCTACTAGTTGAGCTTGCAGCACAAGGTATTCCAAATAGTGGCAGTATTGATTATTCATTTTTTAGTGCAAATACATCTTGGGGAATGACTGATAATGAATTCGATGTAATTAAGCTAGATGCGATGCAAACAGAACTTGGCAATTTAATGAAAAGCATCGATGGAATTGAAGATGCCAAGGTAATGATCAATAAGCCTGAGGATCCTATTTTTATGAGTGAACAGACACAAGAAGCCTCTGCTTCGATTGTTATAAATACTAGACCAGGTTATCAGTTTGAGGAAAGTCAAATTTTGTCACTACATCATCTGGTTTCAAAAACCGTTCCTAACCTACCTACTGATAATATCGTCATAATGAACCAAAACTTTGAGTATTTTGATCTAGAAAATTCAAATTCTTTTAGCGGAGATACATATACGTCTCAACAAAACGTGAAAAAGGATATAGAAAGGGATATCCAACGTCGAGTCCAACAGATGATTGGAATGATGGTAGGTGCAGATAAAGTAATTGCCTCTGTTACCGCTGACGTTGATTTCACCCAAGAGAACAGGATTGAAGAGTTAGTCGAATCACCTGATGAAGATACAATGAGCGGTTTACCGGTAAGTGTAGAATCAATTAAGGAAACTTATACCGGAAATCCTCCTATTAATGGGGAACCCGGAGTCGGAGATGAAGATATACCTAATTATCCTGCAGATGAAGCTGGGGATGGTGGAGACTATGAAATGGTTAAGGAATCCATTAATAATGAGTTCAATCGAATACATAAAGAAATAGTCGAAAGTCCATATAAAATTCGAGACCTAGGTATTCAAGTAGCGGTAGATAACACAAAGGATACGGAGAATGATAACGGGGATGTTCAATACTTGACACAGCAGGAACAAACGACCGTTGAAGAAGGTATCTCTTCTATCTTAAATTCTATTGTTTCTACTTCCATCGATAAAGGCTACGGGGAAGTATTACCAGAAGAAAAGGTTTCAATTGTATTTCAGGAGTTTAATGGAACGCAATCTAATCCGACAACTACAGTACCGGTGATTCCATATTGGGTTTATGGCCTCGGAGCGTTATTAATTATCGTTATTATAGCCCTAGCTATCGTGTTAAGAAAACGAAAGAAAAACGAGGAAGAAGTCGTAATGACTGAAGATGTTGTTGAAAAAGAAGTAGCAACTGTTCCTAACATCGAAGAAAGTGACAATGAAACGACGATAAGGAAAAAACAACTAGAAAAAATGGCGAATGAAAAACCAGAGGACTTCGCAAAACTTTTAAGAAGCTGGATTTCAGAAGAGTAGGAGGCATCCTTTATGGCTAGACAAAAACAATCATTAACTGGGAAACAAAAAGCTGCTATCCTTTTAATCTCTTTAGGTCCGGATGTATCAGCACAAGTCTATAAGCATCTAACAGAAGAAGAAATAGATAAATTAACCTTAGAAATTTCTTCTGTTAAAAAGGTTGATTCAGGTCAAAAAGAAAGCGTATTGGATCAGTTTCACCAAATAGCAGTTGCTCAGGATTATATCTCACAAGGAGGTATTAATTACGCGAAATCAATACTAGAAAAAGCATTAGGACAAAAAGAGGCTACAGACATCGTTAATCGTTTGACGTCGTCTTTACAAGTAAAACCATTTGATTTTGCAAGAAAAGCAGAGCCGACACAAATTTTAAATTTTATTCAAAATGAACATCCTCAGACAATAGCCTTAGTATTATCTTATCTAGATGCAGAACAGGCTAGTCAGATTCTATCGGAATTGCCGCAGGAGATGCAAGCGGATATAGCCAAAAGAATAGCAGTGATGGATTCAACATCACCTGAAATCATTTATGAAATAGAGCAAGTATTAGAAAGAAAGCTTTCAACATCAGTAACCCAAGATTACACGCAAACAGGTGGTATCCAGGCAGTAGTAGAGGTGTTAAACGGTGTTGACCGTAGCACGGAAAGAACAATTCTAGATGCTTTAGAAATTCAAGACCCTGAATTAGCGGAAGAAATTAAAAAACGGATGTTTGTCTTTGAGGATATTGTTACTTTAGATAACAGAGCAATTCAGCGAGTTATCCGTGAAGTAGAGAATGATGACTTGCGCCTTTCACTTAAAGTCGCTAGTGAAGAAGTTAAGGAAATTGTTTTCAAGAATATGTCTAATCGAATGGCAGAAACATTTAAAGAAGAAATGGAATTTATGGGGCCTGTTAGACTACGAGATGTGGAAGAGGCACAAACTAGAATAGTTTCTGTAGTTCGTAGGTTAGAAGAAGTAGGAGAAATTGTAATCGCGCGTGGTGGAGGAGATGATATCATTGTCTAATGTATTGAAACTCAATCAAAGTCACCAAAAAAATAAGATAATTGGAATCAAACCGATACAAGGGAATCAAGCTCAATCTACGTTAAACGAAGAGCAAGAATATGATGAAGATCAACACTTGCAGGAGCAACTGCGTGATGCAAAAAGTCAGTTAGAGAACGTTGAGCTACGCGCACAAGAAATTATCGAATCAGCCCATAAGCAGGTTGAAATAGACAAAGAGCAATGGAAAGATGAAAAAGAAAAACTCGTTCAACAAGCAACGGAATCTGGGTATAACGATGGGTATGTGTTAGGGAAACAAGAAAGTGTAACAAAATATAACACCCTAATAGATGAAGCTAGGTCTATTGTTGATATAGCTCAGGCTGATTATCACTCAACGATTGAAAAGAGTGAAGATGCAGTATTACAATTAGCATTATCTGCTGCATCTAAGATTCTTCACGTTGAAATCGAAGAAACGGATAACTTTATCAATTTAGTTAAGCACGTAATTAAAGAAATGAAAGAACAGTCGGCAGTAACTATATACTCCCATCCAGAGGATTATCGATTAATACTAACGTTTAAGGAAGAATTAGTTAATATTATCAGTAGCAAAGTAGAACTATCAATCTATCCTGATACTGCACTGAACAGGGGAAGTTGTATTGTTGAAACTCCCTATGGTAAAACAGATGCTAGTATAGATAGTCAGTTACAAGAACTGAGGAATAAGTTATTTGATTTCTCTCAGGAGGAAGATCGTGAACATTCAAGGATACCTTGATTTAATAAACCAAGTAGATACGTATAAGCGTTATGGAAAAATTGATAGAGTAATTGGTCTAATGATTGAATCGATTGGCCCTGAGGCGAGTATTGGAGATGTTTGTTATATCCATAATACTAAAAACCATAAAGTTATTGCGGCTGAGGTGGTTGGTTTTAATCAAGAAAAAGTTCTGTTGATGCCTTATTCGTCAATTAAGGATATTGGTCCAGGCTGTTTAGTTGAAGGAACGAGTCAGCCACTTAATATTAAGGTGGGGAAAGCCTTGATTGGTAAAGTAATAGATTCAATGGGTAAACCATTGGACGATACATCTTTACCTAAAGGGTTAACACCATATCCTTCCGAACAAATTCCACCCAACCCGTTAGATCGGCCAACAATTGATGAGCCTTTTGAAGTGGGCGTGAAATCGATTGACACCTTATTAACTGTTGGAAAAGGTCAAAGGATAGGTATATTTGCCGGTAGTGGTGTTGGTAAAAGTACTTTACTAGGAATGATAGCTAGAAATAGTAGTGCTGATATTAATGTAATTGCATTAATTGGTGAACGCGGTAGAGAAGTTAGAGAATTTGTTGAGAAGGATTTAGGTCGAGAGGGATTAAAGAAATCGATTATAGTGGTTGCTACCTCAGACCAACCAGCGCTGATGAGAATAAAAGGTGCATACACTGCGACTGCTATTAGCGAGTATTTTCGTGATCAAGGTTTACAGGTTAACTTAATGATGGATTCTGTCACAAGGGTGGCAATGGCACAGCGTGAGGTTGGATTAGCTATTGGAGAACCACCAACGACTAAGGGATATACACCTTCAGTTTTCGCCACCTTACCGAAATTACTTGAACGAACTGGAACAAATAAATTTGGGACAATAACAGCATTTTATACAGTTTTAGTCGATGGCGATGATATGAATGAGCCTATTGCTGATGCAACTAGAGGAATTCTAGATGGACACTTTGTTTTAGATAGGAAATTAGCAGAACAAGGTCAGTTTCCGGCTTTAAACGTTTTAAAATCTGTTAGTAGAGTAATGCCAAGTATCACAACAAGTGACAACCAGCGATTAGCGCAGCGTGTACGTTCCCTACTAGCTACTTATGATGAAAACCAAGAGTTAGTCCAAATAGGAGCTTATAAACGAGGTACTAGCCGACAAATTGATGAAGCAATTCAATATTATCCCAAAATAGTGAATTTTCTAAAACAGTCAACGGACGAGATTATTTCAAGAGATCAATCACTAGCATTGATAGCTGAATTGATTGACGGGAGTGTTGAATAATGGTTGAACCTGATACGTTTCAAAAAATATTAATTGTCCGAGAAAAAGAAAAAAAGCAAGTTCAAAAGGATTACAAGATAGCGGTTGATAGCTTCGAAGATATTGCATCGCGACTTTATACAATGCTTAAAAAAAAGGAAGAAGCGGAGAACAGTTACCGGCAACTGTTAGGTAACTCCGGACAGATAACTTCCTTAACGACTCACTATTCTTTTTTAGAAAAAATCAAATTAAATATTAGACAGTTAGAAACATCAGTAAATAAAGCAAGAACTAATATGGAAAATACACAAAGTAAATTAACAGCTGCCCATATAGAGGTGAAAAGGTTTGAAAAATTGATTGAACAAAAGCGTTGGAAACAATTAGAAAAAGAAAAAAAAGAAGATACAATGTTGATGGATGAGTTATCCGTGCGGCAGTTTTCTTATAACAGAGATAGGTGAGTGTATGGCTAGAAAGGCTTTTAATGAAGAAAAGACAAAGGCTGGTTTTTTTCAGTGGTCACTCGTAATAATTATTTCATTAGTTTTTGCAGTAGTATTAGCCTTAATAATCATGACTTTCGCGGGGATTGATGTTAAAGATAAAACAACGGATATCGCCAATCGCTTGCCATTTGTATCTGATGTAGTTACGACAGAGAATGAACAAGTAGAAGAAAATGAACATGATAAACTAATGGAAGAAATAACGAGTAAAGACAGTGAAATTAATCAATTAACTGTTGATGTAGCAGATAAAGAAAATACAATCGAACAATTAAATAATGAAATAGCTAAATTGAATAAACAAATAGAAGATCTAGTTTCTACTAATCAAAATCAACAAGAAAAAGTGGATGATGTTTCCTCTTCTTTTACAAATATGGAGCCAGCTGCAGTCGGACCAATAATTTCAAACTTAAGTGACGATTTAGCTGTTATGATTTTGGAAAATATGAAAGGTGAATTCCGAGGGCAAGTTCTTGGAGAGATGGAGCCGGAAGAAGCAGCAAGGCTAACAAATCTTCTATTGCAGGATTAAACAATTTAAATTCAGCCTTGAAGGGGGGTGATAATAATGCAAGACGTTGGGTTGTTTTTAAATCAGCAAGCTCCAGTGAAATTGATTAGTAAAGTGACAAGTAAAACAGACAATGAAAAAGGCAACTTTTTTCAAGTGTTAGGTAATTTAATAAATCAAAAGAACGCGCTAACTACTGATGGAAAAAAGACGAGTGAATTACCTTTGTCTGAATCAGTAATTTTAGAGGACCCATTACTGGATACTGAGAAGTTAAGTGATGAACAGCTATCGCTTATTTCATTCTTAAAAAACATGCAGCAAAGTGATGTTGATAACCTAGAGATGGCACTGTCTAGCGAAGATGATCAGGAAACAGAAATTTTGGCTTTAGCACAAATGGCTGAACTAAATCTAATGGACGATCCGAATAAAGGAATTAATGTAAGTCATGTACCTTTCCAACTAACCAAATTGGGTGAGTTGACAAACGTATCTAGTAATGAAGTTAAGATTAATTTAGAAAATAAACAACTTCTGTTAGAAAAACTTTCTAATTTATGGAGTAAAGTAGAATCGCTTTTAAATCAATCGCAAAATGATAGTACAAAAAAGAACGAAGCACAGTTTTTGAAACTTCTTGAACAGTGGACTAGCATCGAGAAACAATTAGGAAATAATATACCGAATCAAAATTTAGAAAAAGTGACGCTAAAAGAAGGTAGTAAAGAACAAGCGATTTGGAGTCAATTACTTCAAACCTATCAAAAACGAACTAATTTACAATCTACAAGTAAGTATCAAACCAATTCAATGGTGACAAGTAGTGATATCGCAAAATGGCTAAAGGAAGCTTTATCGAAAGTTACTGATGATTCTTCTGTTAATCTGTCAAAATCTAGTTCACTTGATTCTCAATCAAGTCAAATGCCAATTTCTAAGATTGAACAATATGTTATTCACGTAAGTCAAGGTTCAAATCAGGAAGCTAAATCTGATAAACTAATGGACGAATTTCAAAGAATTATTACTTCTAGTAAGTTTTTAAACTCAGCTGATGGTAAACAGCTATCACTGAAATTAAGCCCAGCAAACTTAGGTGAAATGATGGTCAAATTCACACAAATTGATGGTGAAATGATGGTCAAGATTACAGTCACCTCACAGGCAGCTAAAGAAATGTTAGAGGGGAATATGAGTCAACTAAGGCACATGTTTGCTCCGCAACAAGTTGTAGTAGAGAAACAAGAAACACAATCAATGCAACAAGAACAATATCAATCAGAAAAACAAAAGGAGAATAACTCCTCCAAACAATCGAATGCTGATGATTCACACTCTAATCAGGAGGAACAAAAAGATAAATCCGATGATGGGGCAAGTTTTCATCAACTATTAATGAACGAGAAAGTGTAGGTGAACCCAATGAAGGTTGATCCGTCCTTATATCTGAACAACCAAACAAGAGGAACGACAAGCTCGGACCTTGGAAAAGATGAATTTATGAAGATATTGATGGCACAGCTACAAAATCAGGATCCGTTGAATCCGATGGAAGACAAAGAGTTTATCTCACAAATGGCAACTTTTTCATCACTTGAGCAAATGATGAATATGTCAAGTTCAATTACTAACCTTACAAACAATCTTTCCGTGTCCCCAGTTGTTCAATATAGTAATTTTATCGATAAAGAGGTAAGTTACTACCATTTGGACGAAAATACAGGCGAAAAGACGGAACTTGTTACTAGTTTAGTAAAATCTGTTAGCCAAAAAGAAGGTAACGCAATACTAGAGTTAGAAAATGGTGAGAAGGTTTATGCAGATGAAATTGAAAAAGTTAGTAGTACAACTGAAAAATAAAGGATGGTGAGAATGTTTTGGATCATCGAATTCAACAATTACATCATCAGGCATTACTTCCAAAAGTAAACAATCCTAACATTAACACCAAACAAACGACATCATTTAAAGATGCACTTACTGAAGCGCAAGGATTAAAAGTAAGTAAGCATGCGAACGAGCGACTTGCGCAAAGAAACATAATGATAAATGATTCGTTATGGAAAAAAATATCAGAAAAAGTAACGGAAGCAAATCAAAAAGGAATAACTGATTCATTAGTAGTTACAAACGAGGCAGCACTACTTGTAAGTGCAAAAAATAATACAGTTGTAACAGCGATGGATCGCAAAGAAGCAACAAGTAGAATTTTTACGAACATAAATGGAACGATCTTAATAGACGAATAGGCTGGACCCATAAGGGAAGCCTTCAAGCTGCCGATTGATTGACGCAGCTACATTATAAAAAAGTGGAAGGATGTTACTGATGTTACGTTCAATGTACGCTGGAATTTCAGGTATGAAAGGTTTTCAAAATAAGTTAGATGTCGTGGGAAATAATATTGCCAATGTTAATACTTCTGGATTTAAAAAAGGAAGAATTACATTTCAAGATATGATGAGCCAGACACTGTCTGGTGCGGAGGGACCAACTGCTACACGTGGAGGAATCAATCCCTCTCAAGTAGGGCTAGGATCTCAGGTTGGCTCAATTGATAATATCCATACTCAGGG
Organism: Aquibacillus saliphilus; assembly: GCF_020404745.1. Lineage (GTDB taxonomy): Bacteria > Bacillota > Bacilli > Bacillales > Amphibacillaceae > Aquibacillus > Aquibacillus saliphilus. The sequence goes on along the minus strand of NZ_JAIZAP010000001.1, from coordinate 415,625 downwards.
TAACAGACAAACAACAAATAGAACGCTTGATCTAGCCTTAGAAGGCGACGGTATGTTTGTTTTAGGTCAAGACCTTGATAATCCAGATAATATCGATCTTGAAGCATCAAATATAAGCTTCACACGTTCAGGGAATTTCTATCTTGATAATGATGGTAATGTTGTAAATTCTGACGGGTTATATTTACTCGGCGAGGGAGCTACAAATGGTGCACTTAATGGCAACTTAAACAGAATTCAGATTCCAGAAACAGCTGAAAGCTTTAGCATTCAAGGAAATGGAACTGTAACTTATGTAGATGAGGATGGAAATACTCAAAATGCTGGTCAAATTAGACTTGCAAGTTTCTCTAATCCAGGTGGGCTACAAAAAACAGGCTCGAATAATTTTCAACTGACAAACAATGCTGGGGTATTTACAGACGGCGATAATAATTTTAACGGGATAAACGATCTTGTAATACCGGAGCAAGATGGTTCAGCATCAATTGTGTCAGGTGCACTAGAAATGTCGAATGTCGACTTAGCGGAGGAATTTACTGAAATGATTACTGCACAACGTGGTTTTCAAGCAAATACTAGGATTATCACGACATCTGATGAAATTCTTCAAGAACTAGTAAATCTTAAACGATAATATGAAGGAGGTGGGGAGCTTGGTCCTGCTAAGCTCCCTCCATTTATGATAAAAGTTACAAGATTAAATGGTGATACCTTTACACTAAATGCAATCTTTATCGAACAGGTACAATCATTTCCTGATACAACTATTTCATTAATAAATAATAAAAAAATCATTATTAAAGAATCTGAATCGGAAGTGAACCAACTAATAACCAACTATTATCAACGAATTGGGTTACAGGAATGTCTAAAAGAAATAGGTGATAGTGAATGAATCGTAAATTAGTGAAAATTCTTGTTTCTGTACTAATAGTACTAACAATCTTAGGAATTGTAGCCTTTGTAGTTATTCTAAATGTATCAGGAGAACAAAAAGACAGTAGTGAATTATCATTAGACGAAATGGTCGAATATTCTTTTACGACATCAGATATGAACACAGATTTAAAGGACGGCAGTTTTGTTAGAATCCAATTCCAAATTATAACTGACAGTAAAAAAGCAAAAGAAGAAATTCAAAAACGAGAGTTTCAGCTAAAAAATATCTTTATAAAAGAATCTGTTGAAATGGTAGAAAAAGATCTACAGTCAGGTTTAACTGGTTTAGAAGATAGAATGAAGAAGAAAATGAATGAGTTAATGCTAGAAGGTAATATAAAAGAAGTCTACGTTGTAGGTAAAATAATACAGTGAATTATTGATAGACTCCTAACTGGAGGTGGACGCAATTGGCAGAAGAAGTACTATCTCAAAATGAAATTGATGCTCTCTTATCGGCACTTTCTTCAGGAGAAATGGATGCAAATCAACTGAGACAGGAAGAAAAGGAAAAGAGAATTAGAGTATATGATTTTAAAAGAGCACTTCGATTTTCAAAAGATCAAATCAGAAGTATCTCTCGAATACATGAAAATTTCGCAAGACTATTGACAACATTTTTTTCAGCGCAATTAAGGACATATGTCCATATTTCTGTGGCTTCAGTGGATCAAGTCCCATATGAAGAGTTTATCCGTTCCGTGCCGACAATGACTATATTGAATATTTATAGTGTTGCCCCTTTAAATGGGAGAATTATCTTTGAATTTAATCCGAATATCGCTTATGCGATGATGGATAGAATGCTAGGTGGCAAAGGAAATAGTGTGAACAAAATTGAGACTCTTACTGAAATTGAGACCACATTAATGTCACAGTTGTTTGAAAAAGCACTAGATAATTTGCAAGAAGCATGGAGTTCGGTAGTGGATATTGATCCTATGCTAGAGGAATTTGAAGTGAATCCACAGTTTTTACAGTTAGTTTCTCCTAACGAAACAGTGGTGGTAGTCTCATTAAATACAACTATTGGAGAAAGCAGTGGAATGATTAATATTTGTATTCCTCATGTGGTGTTGGAACCAATTATTCCTAAGTTATCCGTCCATTATTGGATGCAAAACGAAAGTACGAAAGAAAGAAAACCACAGGAATATGAAAATCTAACAAATACGATCGAAAAAACTGTGGTTGATGTAAGTGTTCTGTTAGGTGAATCATCAATAAGCATGAATGAACTACTCCACTTAAATGAAAATGATGTAATACAACTTAATCAATCTATTGATAGTGCATTGAAATTAAAAATAGATAAACAACCTAAGTTTTACGTGCAACCTGGAAAAAGAAAAAATAAGCTAGCTGTACAAGTGATAGACGAAATAAATGGGGGGAATGATGATGATGAATGATGGAATGTTATCCCAAGATGAAATTGATGCATTACTTAAGAATACAGAAGATGAACCAAATGAAGACGTACCTAAAGAAACACCCCCAGTAGAAGGCTATTTATCACCATTAGAACAAGATGCGCTTGGCGAAATCGGTAACATATCTTTTGGAAGTTCAGCTACTACTCTATCAACATTATTAAATCAAAAAGTTGATATTACTACTCCAGAAACATCAATGATAAATCGTAGTCAATTAATAGAGGAGTTTCCCCAACCTCATGTAGGTGTTGAGGTAGAATATACTCAAGGTTTTTCAGGAATAAACCTATTTGTATTGAAGTCAAAAGATGCAGCAATCATAGCCGATTTAATGCTAGGTGGAGAAGGGAATCCCTCTTCTAATGAGTTAAATGATATTTCTTTAAGTGCTGTCCAAGAAGCAATGAACCAAATGATGGGAACTGCTGCTACTAGTATGTCAACTGTATTTAATAAGCGAGTTGATATATCGCCACCATCAATTAATGTCCTTGATGTTGAGGATGGAGAAAGTAATCAAAATCTACCGGCAGATGATGTTCTCGTTAAAGTATCTTTTCAACTAAAAATTGGTAATTTGATAGATTCTAATATTATGCAACTTTTACCAGTTCAGTTTGCAAAGGAATTAGTTTATGAACTACTAAATCCCGCTAGTGAGAATCAACCAATTCAAGAGAAAAAAGCAGAGAGTGTTGACTCTCAACCAGTAGAATATGCTCAACAAGAACAAAAACAACAATCAAGTCAAGTGTCAGAGCCTGATCCGAAGCATTTAGGAGAAACGATGCATACTAATGCATCCATTCAACAGGCGGAGTTCTCAAACTTCGAGAGTACTATCTTGCCTAGTAAAGAAAAGCGGAATCTAGATATGCTTCTTGATATCCCTTTAAAAGTGACTGTCGAGCTAGGAAGAACCAAGCGGACAGTAAAAGATGTATTGGAGTTATCTTCGGGTTCTATCATTGAGCTAGACAAATTAGCTGGAGAGCCTGTTGATATCCATGTTAATGATAAATTAATTGCAAAAGGTGAGGTAGTTGTTATTGATGAAAACTTTGGTGTGAGGGTAACTGATATTGTCAGTCAAACAGATAGACTTAAAAGATTAAAATAAACAATGATCGAAAGGAAGATTATTTTGGGGAATAAAATACTAATAGTAGACGACGCAGCTTTTATGAGAATGATGATTAAAGACATCTTAACAAAGAATGGATATGAGGTTGTAGGTGAAGCTCAGGACGGAGCGCAAGCGGTGGAAAAATATAAAGAGTTGTCCCCTGATCTTGTAACAATGGACATTACTATGCCTGAAATGGATGGAATAACAGCATTAAAGGAAATAAAGAAGATGACTCCAGACGCTAAAATTATAATGTGCTCTGCAATGGGGCAACAGGCTATGGTTATTGATGCTATTCAAGCTGGTGCAAAAGACTTTATTGTAAAACCATTTCAATCTGAACGAGTTATTGAAGCCATTCAAAAAGCTTTAGATTAATGGGTGTTCCTATGATAAAGAAAATAGTAGTCTTATTTAGCTTGGCTGGTTTCTTTTTATTTTTTGGCGTTAATCAAACAGGTTCTATATCGGCAATGGTGTCAGATTGCAAAGAAAGCTTAACAGATTGTGAACCTGAAACGAGTATTAATCTTGAAAATGAATCTGACATTACAGGTGATACCGAAGAAGAGTCAATTGGTTCTTCACCAAACTTATTTCTTGTATTACTACAATTAGTATTAGCTCTTGCTTTTATATTAGCACTTATTTATTTCTTACTAAAATTTATTAATGGAAAAAACAAGATGTTTCAAAAAGTTCGTACATTAGAAAACCTAGGTGGAATTCCACTTGGCTCTAGTAAATCAATACAAGTGGTCAAAGTAGGAGAGCGCGTGTATGTCCTAGGGGTAGGAGATAATGTGGAATTATTGTCAGAGGTTACTGATCAACAAACAAAGGAAGATTTACTCGCTAATGATTCAAGATCTGAATACAAACCGGGTAATTTTCTTGCTTCGATATGGAAAAGAAAAGATGCCAAGGAAAAAGATGATGAAAGTAAGGAAAATTTCACCCAATTATTTCAAAGTGAGCTAAGCAGGTTAGCACAAGGACGTAAGAAGCTAACTGATAGACATAAGAAAAAGGAAGACGATCATCATGAATGAATTCGTTGATATCTTTTCAAGTTCAGATCCTGCTGATGTCTCAAACTCTGTAAGGTTATTATTACTATTAACGGTATTTTCATTAGCACCAAGTATTTTAATACTAATGACAAGTTTCACCCGTATATTAATCGTACTTTCATTTGTCAGAACTTCGCTTGCTACACAGCAAATGCCACCAAATCAAGTACTTATTGGAATTGCATTATTTCTAACTTTTTTCATTATGGCTCCAACCTTTCATGAAATTAATGAAGAAGCATTAACACCTTTATTTGAAGAAGAAATTACTTTAGATGAGGCTTATGAAAGAGCCAGTATGCCTATTAAAGAGTTTATGGCAAAACATACTAGACAAAAGGATTTAGCTCTTTTTATCAATTATTCTCAAATGGAAGAGCCTGAAACGCTTCAGGAATTACCTTTAACAACCTTAGTTCCTGCTTTTGCAATTAGTGAGTTAAAAACAGCTTTTCAAATGGGTTTTATGATATTTGTTCCTTTTCTAGTAATTGATATGGCCGTAGCCAGTGTTCTAATGTCAATGGGTATGATGATGCTTCCTCCTGTTATGATTTCTTTACCGTTCAAAATTTTATTGTTTGTCTTGGTTGATGGATGGTATTTAATTTCACAATCTTTGTTACAGGGATTCTAGTGAGAGAGGAGACTCGGAATGAGTGGTGAATTTGTTGTATCACTAGCACGACAAGGAATATATACGATTTTAGTCGTGACTGGTCCACTATTACTTCTAGCACTAGTAGTAGGTTTATTAGTGAGTATTTTTCAGGCTACAACTCAAATACAAGAACAGACACTTGCTTTTATCCCGAAAATTGTTGCAGTACTTGTTGGTTTGGTATTTTTCGGTCCGTGGATGTTATCGAGAATGGTTGAGTTTGCAGCTAATATATTTCAAAATTTAAACCAGTTTGTAGGTTGAAAGAATGCTAGAAGCTATTAATTTATCAAGTGTACCGGCGTTTTTATTAATATTAATTCGTGTGACATCATTTTTTGTCACATTACCCATTTTTTCATATCGTAATGTACCAACTCATCTTAAAATTGGATTCGGTTTTTTTCTAACTTGGATTATGTTTTACACGATATCATTACCAGAGATACCATTAGACAGTATGTTTATTTTGCTGATTTTAAAAGAAGCGTTAGTAGGATTACTAATCGGATTACTTGCCTATATTGTTTTGTCAGCTATTCAAATTGCTGGAGGATTTATTGACTTTCAAATGGGTTTTGCAATTGCTAATGTTATTGATCCTCAAACAGGAGCTCAAAGTCCATTAATAGGACAGTATTTTTATACAATAGCTATGTTATTTTTATTGGCAGTTAATGGGCACCACCTTCTGATTGATGGAATTTTTTACAGCTACCAAACGATTCCAATTGATTCATTTATTCCATTTGGGGATGAACGAATAGCATACTTTGTTATCGACACATTTAATCAGATGTTTATCATCGCTTTTCAGATGGCTATTCCGGTTGTCGGTTGTTTATTTTTAGTTGATGTTGCATTAGGAATAATCGCTAGAACCGTACCTCAATTGAATGTGTTCGTAGTAGGTCTTCCTCTGAAAATCTTAGTGGCATTTGTAGCTCTATTTGTATCAATAGCTTTTTATGTGATGTTGTTTCAGCACTTATTTGAATTAATGCTACAATCCATGCGGGGGCTAATGGAACTATTTGGGGGTGCCTAATGTATCTTAAGTTGGATTTACAATTTTTTGCAGGAGAGAAAACCGAAAGAGCAACACCAAAGAAACGGCAGGACTCTCGTAAAAAAGGACAAGTTGCTAAGAGCCAAGATGTTAATACAGCAATATTATTATTTTTTGTTTTTGTATTATTTATTGTTATTGGTGACTATTTAAAAAACATTATGATGGGCATGTACCAAAAGACATTTACAGAATACATCAATTGGAACGTGACACAAAATAATATACATCAAGTTTTCACAGAGACAACGATAGAAATGAGTAAAGGGCTAGCACCAATTATGGGGATTGCTATTGTTGCGGGCTTAGCATCAAATTTTATGCAAATCGGCTTTTTATTTACAGGTGACCCGCTGAAACTTAAGCTCAGTAAAATCAACCCGATTGAAGGAGCAAAAAGAATTTTCTCTGCTAGAGCGCTAGTTGAGATGGTTAAATCAATACTTAAGATTGTGGTTGTGGGAACGATTACGTTCTCGATTCTTTGGATTCGTAGGAATGAGATGCTGATGCTAGGTGGAAAGGATGTAACTGCTTCATTAGCGTTTTTTGGTGATACAACGGTCTTAATGGGAATTGCTTCCTCTATTGCTCTATTAATCATATCTGTAATTGATTATACCTATCAGAAATATGACTTCGAAAAAAATATCCGCATGTCAAAAAATGATGTAAAAGATGAATACAAAAATATTGAAGGAAATCCGCTAATTAAGTCGAAAATTAAAGAAAAGCAACGACAAATGGCGATGAGAAGAATGATGAGTGAAATACCTCAAGCAGACGTAGTCATTACTAATCCAACCCATTTCGCTATTGCAGTTAAGTACGATGAAAAGAAGTCCGATGCTCCTTATGTTGTTGCTAAAGGTGTCGATTATGTAGCTTTTAAAATTAGAGAAGTTGCAAATGCCAATAAAGTAATGCTTGTTGAGAATCGACCTTTAGCAAGAGCATTATATGAAGATGTTGAAATAGGTGATGTTATTGGTGAGGAATACTTCCAAGCTGTAGCCGAGATATTAGCTTATGTGTACAAACTAGAAAAAAAAGTTTAATCGTGTAACAAGGAGTGGAAACTGTGAAAACAAAAGACTTAACAGTATTATTAGGTGTTATTTTAATTATTATTATGTTAGTCATCCCTTTACCAGGATGGCTGTTAAGTGTGTTAATACTTGTCAATATTTCATTAGCTCTCCTTGTGATTTTAGTATCAATGAACACAACAGACGCGCTTCAGTTTTCGATCTTCCCCTCCCTTCTACTATTACTAACCTTATTTAGGCTAGGTCTTAACGTTTCCACAACTCGTTCGATACTGTCCAACGCAGAGGCAGGTGGAGTAGTAGAAACGTTTGGTACGTTTGTTATCGGCGATAATCCACTTGTCGGTTTTGTAGTATTTACAATTCTCGTGATTATTCAATTTTTGGTTATTACTAAAGGTAGTGAGCGTGTCTCTGAAGTTGCAGCAAGGTTTACCCTTGATGCAATGCCAGGGAAACAAATGAGCATTGATGCGGATTTAAATGCTGGAATGATTAATGAGTATCAAGCGAAAGAACGTAGAGAAAAAGTAGAGAATGAAGCGGACTTTTATGGTGCAATGGATGGTGCTACTAAATTCGTCAAAGGTGATGCGATTGCAGGTATCATCATTGTACTTATTAATATTGTCTTTGGATTAATTATTGGCATGATGCAAATGGATATGAGTTTTGGCGAAGCGGTAAATACTTATATGCAGTTAACTGTTGGTGATGGATTGGTAAGTCAAATACCCGCATTACTTATTTCTACTGCAACTGGTATAGTAGTTACCCGTGTGGCGAGTGAAGCTAATTTAGGAACAAATGTTACAGAACAACTATTAAGGTATCCTAATCTGTTATATATTGCTGCTGGAACAATCTTTCTACTTGGATTCACACCAATTAATTTTTTCTTAACACTGTCAATTGCACTAATATTAGCGATTGGAGCTTATATGTTATCTATACCTGTTAAAGAAGTCGAACCAGATACAAATGAAGAAGAACAGGCTCAAAGCGATCAAATGAAGTCGCCAGAAAACGTTGTTGGTTTGCTCAGCATGGATCCAGTCGAGTTCGAATTTGGTTATGCGTTAATTCCTTTAGCAGACACAAGTCAAGGTGGTGACCTGTTAGATCGGATTGTCATGATTCGGAGGCAATTAGCGATTGAACTAGGTATTGTTATTCCAGTTGTGAGAATTAGAGATAATATCCAATTAAATCCAAACGAATATCGGTTAAAAGTTAAGGGTAATGAGGTAGCTAAGGGCGAATTATTATTAGATCATTATCTAGCAATGAGCCCTGGTGTAGAAGATGATAGTATTGAAGGTATAGATACAAAAGAGCCAGCATTCGGCTTACCAGCTAAATGGATTAGTGAGGAATTAAAGGATGAAGCAGAATTGTCTGGATACACTGTAGTTGATCCACCATCGGTTGTGTCAACACATATTACAGAGGTTATTAAAAAGAATGCGCATCTGTTGTTAGGTAGACAAGAAACAAAGCAATTAATTGATCATTTAAAGGAAACCTATCCAATTTTAGTAGAAGAAGTTACGCCTGAGCCACTTGCTACTGGTGATGTCCAAAAGGTTTTAGCTAAGCTGTTGCGTGAGGGTATATCTATCCGTAACTTACCTATCATCTTTGAAACACTTGCTGATTTTGGGAAAATGACTACCGATACAGATTTACTAACGGAATATGTTAGACAGTCATTAGCTTCGCAAATTACTAAACAATATGTTCAAGCTGAAAACTCATTAAAAGTGATTACTATTTCAGGAGAAGTAGAGGGTATGATTTCTGAGCATATCCATCAGACGGAACACGGGAGTTATTTAGCGCTTGATCCAGAGTCTCAACAATTAATTATACGTTCTGTTACTGAGAAAGTAGAACAATTGGCCCTACAAGAAGAAACAGCTATTATTTTATGTTCTCCAGCTATCAGGATGTATGTCAAGCAGTTACTCGAGCGGTTCTTTCCTAATGTTGTTGTCTTATCATATAACGAATTAGAACCTAATCTTGAAGTTCAAAGCGTTGGGGTGGTGAATGTAGCATGAAGGTAAAAAAAATTGTTGCACCTACTATGCCGGAGGCAATGAGTAAAATCCGTAAAGAACTAGGTGCAGACGCTGTAATTTTAAACTCTAAAGTGATTTATTTAGGAGGATTTCTTGGGCTATTCAAAAAGAAAAATATTGAAGTAATTGCCGCACTTGATCCAAAGCCACAAAAACCAATTAAAGATAAGCAACCATTTAACAACAATAAATACCAGATGGAGAAAGAGCCATACAATAAGGAAATAAACAACAATAATCATGTTTTAGATGAGATAAAAGGCTTAAAGAAATGGATGGAAAAGAACGCGGTTTTAACTCAACCTTCTTATCCGGAAGTATATCAAGAATTATATGATTTACTGATTGATCAAGAGATTACACCTGACACTGCAAAAAAACTAATCAACGAAGCAAGTAAAAACAGTGATGGTGAAGTGGATTTTAGTAAAGCGAAAAAAGATTTAATTATTGAAATTAAAAAGAGTATGAAAGAAGAAGACTTTGGAGGTATCCACTATGATAAAAAAATTGTTCATTTAGTGGGGCCTACTGGTGTAGGAAAAACAACTACACTTGCTAAGATTGCGGCAAATAGTGTTCTAAAAGACAATAAAAAAGTTGCCTTTATTACTACTGACACTTATCGAATTGCAGCTATAGATCAGTTGAAAACCTACTCTAGGATTTTAGATATTCCACTTGAAATAGCATACACATTGGAGGATTATGGAAAAGCTAGAGAGCGCTTTAAGGATTATGATTTAATTTTAGTGGATACTGCTGGGCGGAATTTTAGAGATGAGAAATATATCAAGGAACTTGGTAAAATAGTAGATTTTAACGAAGATCTAGATACTTATTTAGTTTTATCGCTTACAACAAGAACAAGTGACCTAGAGCATATATTTTATCAATTTAAAAATGTGCCAATTAAGCAATTAATTTTCACTAAAAAAGATGAAACAAACACCTATGGTTCGATATTAAATTTATGCTTAACAAATGATATGGGAGTAGCCTATATTACTGATGGTCAAGATGTACCTGATGACATAAAGGAAACATCCATTAACAAAATTTGTGAGATGATAGTTGGTGAAAGTGCTGATGAATGATCAAGCTGCTAAACTAAGAAAAAAGGTAGAAATGTTAAGAGCATATAGACAAGCAAAGACAATAGCGATTGTTAGTGGTAAAGGTGGTGTAGGAAAGTCTAATTTTGCACTTAATTTTTCTCTTAGCCTAACAAAAAAACGTAAGAAAGTATTGATATTTGATATGGACATTGGTATGGGAAATATCGATATATTACTAGGGCTTACTCCAAAATATTCGATAGTTGATATGTTTGAAGAACATTTATCTATCGATGATGTAATCGAATCTGGACCTAATTCGTTATCTTATATAGCTGCTGGATCGGGTTTAGCTGATATTTTTACAATGGATGAAGAAAAATTTGATTATTTCCTTAACGAGTTAGAAGGTTTAGTGAATAGTTATGATTATATTATTTTTGATATGGGTGCTGGGGTTTCAGAGGCAACATTTTATTATATGTTAGCAGTAGATGAATGTATTGTTATAACTACGCCCGAGCCAACAAGTTTAACTGACGCCTATGCAATGATAAAACACGTATCATATAAAAGCGCTGAGCTGCCAATATCTTTATTAGTAAATCGAGCACAAAGTCAAAAAAGTGGTCAAAAAACAATGGAAAGATTACAACAAGTGGTCTTAAAATTTTTAGAGAAGGAAATTTCACCTCTTGGTGTCTTACCAGATGATAAAACAGTCATAAGAGCTGTTAGTAGTCAAACGCCTTTTTTAACCTATGATCCAAATGCACTTGTATCAGTAGCAATCAACCAAATCGTTGATCAGTATGTTAACGATAGGATAGATATTGAAAAGAAAGTTCCTATCTCTTTTATAAAAAAGCTTAAAAACTTCATAAAGGAACGATAACAGACATGGATAAAATTAAAGTTTTAGTAGTAGATGACTCAGCTTTTATGAGAAAAATGATCTCAGATATATTGAATTCAAATCCGGGAATTATCGTAGTAGGTACTGCAAGGAATGGTGAGGATGCACTTATTAAAATAATGGAAGTGTCTCCGGATGTAATTACGCTGGATGTAGAAATGCCGATTATGGATGGTATTTCCACACTCAAACAAATTATGCTAGAGATGCCGATTCCAGTCGTCATGTTATCTAGTCTAACATTAGAAGGCGCCGAAAAAACAATTGAAGCGATGTCTATAGGTGCTGTTGATTTCATCGCTAAGCCTTCTGGTTCAATTTCACTTGATATAGAAAGAATTAAAGAAGAAATCGTTAACAAGGTTATGATTGCTGCAGAGGTAACTATAGAGAAACATAAAATAAGTATTAAGAAACCGACTTATCAAAAGAGTACAAATCACAAGTTATCGAATGAAATTTCTACCACAAGTGGGTCGGGTAAAATGATTGTAGCGATTGGAACATCAACGGGAGGACCTAGAGCGCTCCAGGGAGTGCTAACAAATCTACCTGAGAATTTTTCAGCACCAATTCTAGTTGTTCAGCATATGCCAGCTGGTTTTACAAAATCCTTAGCCAATAGACTCAATTCACTAGCTAAGATACATATAAAAGAAGCAGTTGACGGAGAATTTCTCTTAAAAGGAACTGCATACATAGCGCCTGGTGGTTATCATTTAAAAGCGAAGCAAGTCGGGAGATCATTAGTTGCACATGTTTCACAGGCCGAACCAGTAAATGGACACCAACCATCTGTAGATGTGCTTTTTGAGTCACTAGCAAATCAACAATTGTACCAAGTATGTGCAGTCATAATGACAGGTATGGGATCAGATGGTTCAAAAGCCTTAAAAACTTTAAAAAACATCAAACCTAATACCATGATTATCGCAGAAGCAGAGCAAACTGCCATTGTCTTTGGCATGCCAAATGCAGCTATTAAAACAAATTTAGTAGATTTTATAGAAGAACTAGAAAATATTGGGGACTTACTTGTTAGCAAAATAAAAACCCGGGAGAGATGAATCATGGAATTGAATGAATATCTTGAGGTATTTATCGAAGAAAGTAAAGAGCATATCCAATCCTTGAACGATCATCTGTTACTACTTGAAAAAAATCCATCCAATATGGATACAGTCAGTGAGATATTTAGGTCAGCACATACATTGAAGGGTATGTCTGCTACTATGGGATATCAAGATCTAGCTAATTTAACACATAAAATGGAAAATGTCCTGGATGAAGTTCGTAATAAAAACCTTGTAATTGATCCCAATATTTTAGATGTTGTTCTAGATGCTGTAGACCAATTAGAGGCAATGGTAATAGATATAGCAAATGGTGGGGATGGCACTCGGGATGTCCAATCGATAGTAAATAAACTAAATTCGATTGAAAAAAGAGAGGTAATTGTACAAGATGATTCTACAAAGAAAGTTGAATCTAATAACGGAGGTTCAACGGCTACTATTATAAATGGTCTAGATGAATTCGAAATTACATTACTTCAAGAATCAGAAGAAAAAAATCACTCCAACTTACAAATCGATATTAAACTCAGAGAGGATTGCTTATTAAAAGCGGCTCGAGTTTACATGGTATTCGACGTGTTAGAGAAAATTGGTGAAGTGATTAAGTCTTATCCACAAGTAACTGACCTTGAAGAAGAGAATTTTGAATTAGACTTTTCAGTTTTAGTGGTTACAACAGAACAATCTGACCAAATAAAGCAAAAGGTGATGAAAGTTTCAGAGATAGATAACGTTACAATTATTCCCTTCACTGTCGATGATATATTGCAACAGCAACCAATTAATTCAGAGGTAGAACAAACTGTGATTGAGGTGGCTTCTACTGTTGAAGAATCAAATAAAGTGAGTCAGAGTAATAGTAAAGCGGTAATCAGTAATAAAACAATACGAGTGAACATTGACCGTTTGGATGCCCTTATGAATCTATTTGAAGAACTCGTAATCGATCGAGGTAGGTTAGAACAAATCTCTGCAAACTTAAAAAATGCTGAATTAGTCGAAACAGTTGAACGCATGACCAGAATTTCTGGGGACTTACAGTCAATTATATTAAATATGCGAATGGTACCTATCGATCAAGTATTTAATAGATTCCCACGTATGGTCAGACAATTAGCTAGAGACTTAGGTAAACAGATACATTTAGAAGTAGATGGAGCTGATACAGAATTAGATCGAACCGTTATTGATGAGATTGGTGATCCGTTAGTTCATCTAATTAGAAATGCTATTGACCATGGTATTGAGTTACCGTCTGACAGGGTAGAGAAGGGTAAACCAGCAGAAGGTCTACTAAAGTTAAACGCTTATCATAGCGGTAATCATGTGTTTATAGAAATATCAGATAACGGCGCAGGTATTGACAGAGAAAAAGTAATTAGAAAAGCGATATCAAATCAGGTAATAACACACGAACAAGCGAAATCGCTAACTGATAGTCAAGTATATCAACTAGTTTTAGAAAGTGGGTTTTCTACTGCTGAAACTATTTCAGATGTTTCAGGACGTGGTGTGGGATTAGATGTAGTTAAAAATACAATTGAATCGTTGGGTGGAAATATATCGATAGAATCAGAACTAGGTAAGGGTTCCGTTTTTGCTATTCAATTGCCTTTAACACTATCGATAATTTCTGTTCTGTTAGTTGAAGTAGGAAAGGAAAAATATGCAATACCTTTATCGTCTATTATCGAAACAGCAATTGTCAGTAAGTCAGAGACCTTCAATGCCCATAATAAAACAGTTATTGATTTTAGAGGAAAAGTTGTACCTTTAGTCTCTCTAAAGGAAGTGTTTAATGTATCTAGTTCACTTGAAGAGGATGAATTACACTCAATTGTTATTATTAGAAAAGGCGAAAAAATGTCAGGGTTAATTGTTGATAGGTTTATTGGCCAACAAGAAGTCGTGCTTAAATCGCTTGGAGACTACCTATCAAATGTTTTTGCAATCTCGGGAGCAACTATTCTTGGCGATGGTCAAGTTGCACTAATTATCGATCCGAATTCTCTAATTAAATAATGGGGGGCATTACTATGTCAGAAGTGAATAAACAAGATATTAAGGCTATTGTTTTTGAATTGAATAATGAAGAATATGCTATTCCTGTACAACAAGTTGGTTCAATTGAACGAATGCAACACATTACTAGGGTTCCCCAAACAGAGGACTTTATAATAGGCGTAATTAATCTTAGGGGAGTGGTTACACCAATTATTGATCTGCGAAAACGATTCAGTATTGAAAAAACGGAATTTACAAATAGCACAAGGATTATTATTGTTTATATTAATAATATGGAAGTAGGCTTTGTCGTAGATGCCGCATATGATGTTATTGATATCCCTGAAAATGCGATTGAGCCTGCCCCAGAAGTTATCGGTACAGTAGATGTAGATTATATAGAGGGTGTTGCTAAAATTGATTCACGTCTACTAATGTTGTTGAATATCGAAAAAGTATTATCTAGTCAAGAAGTTGATCATTTACAGAGCGTAGAAGGGTAATCGTTATGTCTTTTATAGAAAAGCTAACTAGTTATCAATTAGATATATTAAAGGAAATTGGAAATATTGGGTCGGGTAATGCTGCAACATCCCTATCTAAACTATTAAAAAGAAAGATTGATATGAAAGTTCCGTCTGTCCGGGTGCTTAGCTTTGACGAAACGATGGAGATCGTTGGTGGGCCAGATGAAACAATCGTATCAGTATTTCTTAGAATTAACGGTGATGCACCAGGTAGTATGTTTTTTGTGTTATCGCCAGCTCAAGCTGAGCAATTCGTTCACCAAATTTCAGGAGA
This sequence comes from Aquibacillus saliphilus, assembly GCF_020404745.1. Classification (GTDB taxonomy): domain Bacteria; phylum Bacillota; class Bacilli; order Bacillales; family Amphibacillaceae; genus Aquibacillus; species Aquibacillus saliphilus. Next base: position 400,327 of record NZ_JAIZAP010000001.1, on the reverse strand, counting down.
TAAAGATTTCTCGTTTGATCAGCCTCTACTCACAGAAATGGGTTTGTCAATATTGCATGAAGTTGGAAATATATTAGCAGGAACCTACTTGTCATCATTATCTGACTTTACACAAATAAACATGCAGCCATCCGTACCAGAACTAAATATCGACATGGCAGGAGCAATCCTTTCCCAGGGTCTGATGGAGTTATCGCGTGAGAGTGATTACGCGATTATCATCGACACTACTTTTAACGATTATGAAGAGACGAGTAAGCAAATAGAAGGGCACTTTTTCCTATTACCTGATCCTGAATCATTTGATAAGATATTTGCATCCTTAGGTGCTTTTTGACTTATGAGCATAACAACTAAAATTGTAAAGGTAGGAATTGCTGACTTGAAGGTGGCCCGGTCTCCAGACACATTAAGAACTTCTGGTTTAGGTTCTTGTGTAGGTGTAGTTATTTATGATTTATCTCTAAAGGTTGCTGGGATGGCGCATGTAATGTTGCCGGATTCTACGTTATCGAAACGAGAAAATTTGAATGAATTGAAGTACGCAGATAGTGCAATTGAAATATTGGTAAAGACAATGATTGATAACGGTGCTAGAAAATTTGCTCTTAAAGCGAAAATTGCAGGAGGGGCACAAATGTTTTCATTTCCTTCCTCAACAAACATCCTAAGAGTAGGAAATAGAAATATTGAAGCGGTTGTTGAACACTTAGGTAACTATCATGTTCCAATTTTAGCCAGTGATGTTGGTGGTAATAATGGACGCACGATAGAATTTAACCCATCAACAGGTATGTTGAAAATTAAGAAGGTTAACCAGGGTGAAATAGAAATATAAACTTAAGATGATAAGGTAAGAGCAAGAATTACGAGGTGGTTAATATGTCCAAAAATAAAACTATTAATAATCAACACTTATGGGATAACTGGATAAAAAATAAAGATAATGAAACGGCAAACCAACTTATTACAAGCTATGTTCATTTGGTGACATACCATGTTCAACGTATTGCTATTCATTTACCTAGTAGCGTAAGTAAAGATGATATTACAAGTTTAGGTTTGTTTGGACTTTTCGATGCACTTAATAAATTTGATCAAAGTAGAGATTTAAAGTTTGATACTTATGCTTCATTTCGCATTCGTGGAGCTATTATGGATGGATTGCGTAAAGAGGATTGGCTTCCAAGGTCTGTACGTGATAAAGCGAAAACTATTGATCGTACTTCACAACATTTAGAACAAAAGTTGCAACGGCAACCTACTGCAGAGGAAATTGGGTTGGAAATTGGGTTAACTGCAAAAGATGTAGAAACAACTGTCAAAGATTCGCTATTTGTTAATGTATTGTCAATTGAAGAAAAAAACAAAAGTTCAAATGATGACTATAAAGAGGGAATTGGTTATATTATTCCGATGGAAGAAAAAAACAATCCTGAAAACAAAGTAGTTAATCAAGAGAACCTTCAAGACATGGAAATTGCAATCAAAGAATTAAATGAAAAAGAACAAATGGTAGTTAGTTTATTTTATAAAGAGGAGCTTACCTTAACGGAGATTGGACATGTACTAGATCTAACAACATCCAGAATCTCTCAAATACATAAACAAGCAATTTTTAAATTGAGAAAGTATTTATCTCATTCTAGGTAGTTCTCTTTTTAAGATGATACAAGTTAGGAGTCATTATTCTACTAGATAGACAGCCGAGAAACTACAATTCAGTCGCTTTAAAATCATAACTATTTTAAAAGGATGCGATTAACAGATGAGTTGGAAATCGGTCGAAATGCAAGTAGCATTACCAAGAATCCAAGATGCAGGGAAAATTCAAGAACAAATGCAACAAAGAGGACAGCATGTTCAAGATTCTATAACTAGTAGTCAGTTGTTGTCTGAACAAGAAAAACGAAAAAAAGTAAATGATTACAATCAAAAGGATAATGTTAAGAATAAGAAAAAAGAGGGTCAAGAGAGTGTTCTTAACCAAGATAAACAAAAAGACGATCTAGCTCAGGAGAAGGAAAATCGCTCCGATCATCCTTATTTAGGGAGTCAAATCGATTTCAATGGTTAAGGGGGATACTATGATTTATTTTTTACTATTAATAAGCTTTCTTCTCCATATAACTTTTTTTATTGTCTTAAAAAATTATAAAATGCGCTTAAACGACTATTTAGAATCTGAATCTGAAAAAAGACAACATGTAAAAGAAGTTGAAGACTTGCTAGCAGTTTATCTACTCGAAATAAAAGATGAAAATGATAAATTACTTTCTGCGATTAATCATTCTGATGAAGTGAAGTCAGAAGATAATGAGCCTATTAAAACGACAGAAGTAGTTAACAAAAAAAATAATACCAACAAACAAACAAATAGTAAGCTATATCAAGCTGAGGTACGTAATGAACCGGCGGAGTACACACCGCCATCAGTAGACGACGTGCAAGACACTGTTGAACAATCGATTACTGGAAAGGTTTATACTCTTTATGATCAAGGAGAGTCTGTCGAATCTATTGCAAGAAAACTTGACTGCGGGAAGACAGAGATTGAATTAATGTTAAAATTTCATCGTAAAAACTCATAAAAATGCTTGATTGCTCGAAATTGATATGGTATATTTACTTTTGGTGTTAATTACACACGCTTGTGGATTATGTAAGAGGTGCTATTCAATTAGTTCTTATGTAAAGATGAATCAGGCGGAGGATAAAAAAACCAAAAAAAGTAGGAGGAAATTATTCATGGCAGTTATTTCTATGAAACAATTACTTGAAGCTGGTGTACATTTCGGTCACCAGACTCGTCGTTGGAACCCAAAAATGAAGAAATATATCTTCACTGAGCGTAACGGCATTTACATCATTGACCTTCAAAAAACAGTTAAAAAGGTAGATGAGGCGTATAACTACGTAAAAGAGATTGCTTCAAATGGTGGTACTGTTCTTTTTGTTGGTACTAAGAAACAAGCTCAAGAATCAGTGAAAGATGAAGCAATTCGTTCTGGAATGTATTTTATTAACCAACGTTGGTTGGGTGGTACTTTAACAAACTTCGGAACAATCCGCAAACGTATCAATCGTTTGAAAGATATCGAGCGTATGGAAGAAGACGGTACATTTGAAGTACTTCCAAAGAAAGAAGTTGTAGGACTTCTTAAAGAAAAAGATCGTCTTGTTAAATTCTTAGGCGGAATTAAAGAAATGAAGAAATTGCCTGATGCATTATTCATTATTGATCCTCGCAAGGAACGTATCGCAGTAGCAGAAGCTCACAAATTAAACATTCCGATTGTAGGTATTGTAGACACTAACTGTGATCCTGATGAAATCGATTATGTTATCCCAGCTAATGATGATGCTATTCGTGCAGTCAAACTTCTTACTAGTAAAATGGCGGATGCTATTTTAGAAGCAAAGCAAGGGGAAGTTACCGAAGAAGCTGAAGTTCAAGCTGAAGAAGTAGCTGAAACTGCAAAAGATTAATCAAAAGGTTGAGGTGATAAGAGGGGAACCTTTTATCACCTTTTTTAAAGACAAATATAATGGATAGATCATCCATTCGCTTCATTTAGTATGTATGATTAGTTATGTAGTTGGTGAACATCTTAAGGTTAGCTACTCTTATATACTGTGACTTTTAAAATAATTAATAGTCAGCTTGTTTAAGCTTTATTCTAAAAAGGAATTATTTCTATAAGGAGGAATTTAAAATGGCTGTAACTGCTAAAATGGTTAAAGAATTACGTGAAAAAACTGGTGCTGGAATGATGGATTGTAAAAAGGCTCTACAAGAAACAGATGGTGATATTGATAAGGCTGCTGACTTTCTTCGTGAAAAAGGAATTTCTAAAGCTGCAAAAAAAGCTGATCGTATAGCTGCAGAAGGTTCTGCTCACGTTGAAGTGGCTGGTAACACTGCTGTATTACTAGAAGTTAATTGCGAAACGGATTTTGTTACTAAAAATGATCAATTTAAAAACTTACTTAGTGAAATTGGGAAACACCTGTTAAATCAAAAACCAGAGTCTGTAGAAGTTGCTCTACAGCAAAATCTTCATGGAGATGGAGAAAACTTGGAGCAATACATCAATTCAAATATCGCTAAAATTGGTGAAAAACTTTCATTACGCCGATTTACAATTTTTGAAAAAACAGATAGTGATTCATTTGGCGCATACATTCACATGGGTGGTAATATTGGCGCAATAACGCTTTTAGAGGGTTCTAATGATGAAGAAACAGCTAAGGATATTGCAATGCATGTTGCTGCTGTTAATCCTCGCTATGTGTCGCGTGATGCAGTATCAGAGGATGAGGTAGAAAAGGAACGCGAAATGTTAAAAACTCAAGCGTTAAATGAAGGAAAACCAGAAAAAATTGTTGAAAAAATGGTAGAAGGTCGACTTAGTAAATACTTTGAAGAAATTTGTTTGCTAGAACAAGGGTTTGTAAAAGATCCTGATCAAAAAGTTAAGCAAATACTTGAATCCAAGGGTGCAAGTCTAAAAGGATTTGTTCGTTACGAAGTAGGCGAAGGTATGGAAAAACGTGAAGATAACTTTGCAGAAGAAGTAATGAATCAAGTTAAAAAATAAGTATCATTGATAGGGGACACTTGGTGTTCCCTATTTTCAAGGAGAAAATAGAATACTAAAAAGTTATCAAAAAGCAATTTATTGGCGATATTATTACTACTTGTAAATTGAATAGACTAAAAAGAAAACAATTAAACGATAAACTTAAGTGCAAAGCAATGATAATTGTTGAAATTTAAGTTATTATAATAGAAAAAGTACATATCATGATGGAGGTAATTATGACAACTGCTCGCTATCGTAGAATTGTGTTAAAATTAAGTGGAGAAGCTTTAAGTGGTGAACAAGGGTATGGAATAGAACCAAAAGTGATCCAATCAATAGCCACCCAAGTAAAAGAAATTGCTGAGTTAGGTGTCGAAATTGCTGTAGTCGTCGGTGGAGGTAATATATGGCGAGGTAAGGTTGGAAGTGAAATGGGAATGGACCGTGCCAATGCAGACTATATGGGTATGTTGGCTACAGTTATGAATTCTTTAGCACTTCAAGATAGTCTTGAAAATTCCGGTATCCCAACACGGGTACAAACATCAATTGAGATGAGACAGGTAGCAGAGCCTTATATAAGAAGAAAGGCAATACGTCATCTAGAAAAAAAGCGTGTCGTTATTTTTGCTGCTGGTACAGGAAATCCTTACTTCTCAACTGATACAACAGCAGCTTTACGAGCGGCTGAGGTTGAGGCCGATGTAATTTTAATGGCGAAAAATAATGTTGATGGTGTCTATACTGCCGACCCTAAAACGAATAAAGACGCAAAAAAATATGAGGAATTATCATATTTAGAAGTGTTAAATGAAGGTTTGGGTGTAATGGATTCTACTGCATCTTCTTTGTGTATGGATAATCATATACCATTGCTCGTCTTCTCTATATCAGAAGAAGGAAATATTAAACGCGCCGTCTTAGGCGAAAAAATCGGAACAATTATAAGGGGGAAATAAAAATGTCCAAAGAAATAATTAGTGAAACAAAGTCAAAAATGTCCCAAGCTGTACAAGCATTTTCTAAACAATTAGCCACTGTAAGAGCTGGAAGAGCAAACCCTGCAATCCTAAATGGTATATTTGTAGATTATTATGGTGCGCCTACGCCCTTAAATCAATTATCTTCTATCTCTGTTCCAGAAGCACGACTTTTAGTAATTACACCGTTTGATAAATCTTCTACTGGTGATATCGAAAAAGCGATTCAGAAAGCTGATTTAGGTTTGTCTCCATCTAGTGATGGAAATGTAATTCGTCTTAACATTCCTGCTTTAACGGAAGAGAGGCGTAAAGAACTTGTGAAGGTCGTAGGGAAGTATGCTGAGGAAGCGAAAGTTCAGGTCAGAAATATCCGCAGAGAGTCTAACGATCAGCTAAAGAAGGCAGAAAAAAATGGTGATATAACAGAGGATGACCTACGTGGTTTTCAGGACGATGTTCAACAAGAAACAGATAAGCATATAATTGAAGTTGATAAACTTGTTGATGGAAAAGAAAAAGAAATAATGGAAGTTTAAGCTGATAACATGTATTATAAGATATGAATAACGACCCTCTTTAAAAAGGGGGTCTTTGCTTGTAATTAGGAATGTTTAAACAAAATTAAATAAAACGTTTTGAGCAACAGTCCAATCGCCGCGTTAAGGTTTCTTTAATTTATTTAAGAAAAGTTATATACTTGTATGATATTATATATGTTGCTAGGCATTTATGGAGGATTTATTATGCTACTAATTAAACTTCCGTTTCTTAATAAAAAAACAGCGGATCAAACAAACAAACAAAAACTAAAGCAAGATAATTTGCCAGAACATGTTGCTATTATAATGGATGGTAATGGTCGTTGGGCTAAAAGACGTGGACTACCTCGTTTTGCTGGTCATAAACAAGGTATGGATAACGTGAAAAATATAGTAAGGATTGCTAATAAAAATAAGGTCAAAATCCTTACACTGTATGCCTTCTCGACAGAAAATTGGAAACGTCCAAAGAGTGAAGTGGATTATTTAATGAAATTACCAATGGAGTTTCTAAATACATATTTACCAGAAATGATTAAAGAAAATGTAAGGATACAAACGATTGGTGATTGTAATGAATTACCAATACATACTCGAAAGTCAGTACAAGAAGCAAAAGAGAGAACTAGTTCAAATAATGGTTTGATTCTAAATATTGCATTAAATTATGGTAGTAGATATGAAATTATACAAGCAATTAAAGATGTCGCTACCGATATAAAATCCGATAATTTGTCAATTGATGAAATTGATGAAACTTTATTTAATGACTATCTTTATACAAAACATTTACGGGACCCTGATTTATTAATACGCACTAGTGGAGAGCAGCGTCTTAGTAATTTTCTGTTATGGCAATCTGCTTATACAGAATTTTGGTTTACCGATGCATATTGGCCTGATTTTGATGAAAGTTTATTTGAAAAAGCACTTAGCGATTATCAACAAAGAAAACGTCGCTATGGTGGGATATAAGGTGTGGATATAAATGAAAACAAGAATTATTACAGCGATAATCGCAATACTTTTATTTTTCCCTTTTGTATTTTATGGCGGTCTGCCATTTTATTTAATTATGTATCTTATTGGATCAATTGGCTTATTGGAACTGCTCAAAATGAGGAAAATGACAACTTATCCAATACCAACAATCATTACTTTGTTTTTATTATGGGGTCTCCTATTTCCTTATGAGGATTATACGCTAATTAAAGGTTTTCACTTGTCGAAATCCGAGATAACTTTATTCGTAGTTTTATTACTATTATCTTATACTGTTTTAGTGAAAAATAAATTCACGTTCGAAGATGCTGGTTTTCTAGTTTTATCCGCAATTTATGTAGGATTAGGTTTTTATTACTTTATGGAAACTCAGGCAGCAGGTTTAAGATATGTCTTTTATGCAATTGTTGTGATTTTAGCTACTGATACTGGTGCATACTTTTTTGGAAGAGCATTTGGCAAAAGAAAGTTATGGCCAGAAATCAGTCCTAACAAAACAATTGAAGGTGCGATAGGAGGTATAATTCTAGCGTGTCTAGTAGCTTTTATCTTCCATACATTTGTACCTGTTCATCCTTCTGCATTGATAGTTTTAGTTGTCACTGTCTTAGCATCTGCGTTTGGACAAGTAGGTGATCTTGTAGAATCGGCATTTAAAAGGCATTATAATGTGAAAGATTCAGGGAAAATTCTACCTGGTCATGGTGGGATTTTAGACCGGTTTGATAGTTGGATTTTTGTTTTTCCATTATTGCATTTTATCCATTTTATTTCATAGGATGAGACATAGGAGTGTGAAACATGAAAAAAATTGCACTATTAGGTGCTACTGGTTCAATTGGTATGCAAACATTGGATATATTACGTCAGCACCCAGATCAATTTGACCTATACGCCTTAGCATTTGGCAAAAATATAGACAAGGCTATTCCAATCATAAATGAATTTAAACCCAAAAAAATAGTTGTTCTTGATAATGATACAAAAAGAAAATTAGAAAATGTTGTTTATCATAATGATATCTTGGTAGGTAATCAGGGTATGATAGAGATAAGTGTCGATTCAAAAACAGATATTGTAATAAATGCGGTAATGGGAAGTGTTGGTCTTGAAGCAACCCTTAGTGCCATTAAAAATAAGAAACAAATTGCTATTGCGAACAAGGAAACACTAGTTACTGCTGGTCATTTAGTTATGGAAGAAGCGAAGAAAAATAATGTAAGCCTGCTTCCTGTCGATAGTGAGCACTCAGCAATCTTTCAATGCCTAAATGGAGAAAATCGTGGTGAAGTTAATAAGATTATACTGACAGCGTCTGGTGGCAGCTTCCGAGACAAGACAAGGGAAGAGATTGCTAAGGTAAATGTTCAAGATGCTTTAAATCATCCAAATTGGAGTATGGGTGCGAAGATTACAATAGATTCTGCAACGATGATGAATAAAGGCCTAGAAGTGATTGAAGCACATTGGTTGTTTGATATCCCTTATGACCAGATAGAAGTTATTCTTCATAAAGAGAGTGTTATCCACTCTATGGTTGAATTTAGTGATAATAGTGTTATTGCACAATTAGGTTCTCCTGATATGAGGGTGCCAATACAATATGCGTTAACATATCCCAAAAGGCTTGAATTACCTCAAGCTAAGAAGCTTGATTTAACTGAAATTAATCAACTTCATTTTAATAAGATGGATCTAAATCGATTTCCATGTCTTAGAATGGCTTTTGATGCAGGAAAAAAAGGTGGAACAATGCCTACAGTATTAAATGCAGCAAATGAAGTTGCAGTAGATTTATTTTTAAAAGGGAAAATTTCTTTCCTAACAATTGAGACTTTTATACAAAAAGCTTTGGATAATCACAGAGTTATTCAATCACCTGATTTACAAACGATATTGGAAGTTGACCAACAAACAAGAAGGCAAGTAACATCCTATTTAAATTAAAAGGAGAGTGCTACATTTGACCACCATCATCGCATTTGTGTTAATGTTCGGTCTACTTGTGTTCGTTCATGAGTTTGGCCATTTTATATTTGCAAAAAGAGCAGGAATGTTAGTTAGAGAATTTGCGATTGGATTCGGTCCAAAGGTTTTTTCTTTCAAAAACGATGAAACCCTTTATACAATTAGACTATTACCCCTTGGTGGTTATGTTCGTGTAGCAGGGGAAGATCCAGAAATAATTGACTTAAAAGCAGGTCAACACATCGGACTGGAATTTAACGACGATGGAAAAGTCAATAAGATTATAGTCAATAACAAATCAAAACATCCCAATGCACATGTCATCGAAATTGAAAAATCAGATCTTGATCATGCTTTAGTAATAGAAGGTTATGAAGTTGATGAAGAGGAAAAACTAACGTTTGAAGTGGATCCAAAAGCAGTGTTTATTATGGATGAAAGAGAAACGCAAATAGCTCCTTACGACCGACAATTCGCTTCCAAAACTGTTCCTCAACGAGCAATGCAACTATTTGCCGGACCAATGATGAATTTTCTATTAACAATTGTTATATTTATACTACTGGGATTCATGCAAGGTGTTCCTGCTGAGAATGCATTAATTGGTGAAGTTCAAGAGGATAGCCCAGCATCTGAAGCCGGTTTTACAGCTGGAGATGAAATCATCCAAATCGATGGTACTAATATCAGTACATGGACAGAATTTCAACAAATTGTACAAAATAATCCTGAGGAAGAATTAACGATGACCGTCAATCGAAACGATGAGATGGTAGAGTTAAACGTTGTTCCTAGAAGATTAGAAACACAAGACATGGTAGTTGGACAAATTGGAGTTCAAATATCATTAGAAAAATCAGTTATTAAAGCTGTACCATATAGTATAGAGCAAACATATATGTGGTCTAAACTAATTCTCGTTAACCTTGGTAAATTAGTAACTGGTCAATTTTCAATTGATATGTTATCAGGACCTGTAGGTATATATGATGCGACTGACCAAGTCGTTCAAACTGGTTTTATGAATTTCTTATCGTGGACTGCTGCACTAAGTGTTAACTTAGGAATTATTAATTTATTACCTCTACCTGCACTTGATGGAGGAAGACTACTATTTGTTGGACTAGAAGGAGTTCGTGGCAAGCCGATTGATCCGCAAAAAGAAGGTATTGTACATTTCATTGGTTTTGCATTATTAATGTTACTAATGCTTGTAGTGACATGGAATGATATACAACGATTGTTTCTGTAAAGTATAACTTAAAAATTAATAGGATACATGAGGTGAAATAGATGAAACAAAGTCAAACACTTATACCAACACTTAGAGAAATACCAACGGATGCAGATATAAAAAGTCATCAACTATTGCTTAGAGCAGGTTTCATCCGTCAGACCGCCTCTGGCGTTTATAGCTTTTTACCATTAGGTAAGAGAGTGCTTCGCAAAGTTGAAGAAATAGTCAGAGAAGAGATGGATAATGCTGGTGCCAATGAAATGTTGATGCCTGCACTGCAACCATCAGAACTTTGGATGGAAACTGGAAGGTGGAACACGTTTGGTCCAGAATTGATGCGTCTACATGATCGACATAATAGAGAATTTGCTCTTGGTGCAACACATGAAGAGGTAATAACTAGCTTGATTAGAGATGAAGTAAAAAGTTATAAAAAACTTCCTCTTATGTTATATCAAATACAAACAAAATTTAGAGATGAAAAGCGACCACGATTTGGGTTGTTGCGTGGCAGAGAATTTATTATGAAGGATGCTTATTCATTCCACGATTCATATGAAAGTCTTGACACAGGCTATAAGAAAATGTATCAGGCTTACACCAAAATTTTTAAGCGATGTGGTTTGAATTTCAGAGCTGTTATTGCAGACTCTGGTGCAATGGGTGGTAAGGATACCCATGAATTCATGGTTTTATCGGAAGTTGGCGAAGACACGATTGCATATTCTGATACATCGGATTATGCAGCAAACATTGAAATGGCACCTGTCGTATCAACTTATACAAAAGAGAATGAACCATTAAAAGAGTTAGAGAAAATAGCAACGCCTAACCAAAAAACAATGCAAGAAGTAGCTGATTATTTAAATCATTCCCTTTCAAAAGGATTAAAGGCACTAATGTTTAAAGTTGATGAACAGCTAGTTCTGGTTGTTACACGTGGAGATCATGAGGTAAACGATATTAAATTGAAGAATCTTTACGATGCTAGTGTAGTTGAACTAGCTACTGAGGAAGAAACGAGAACTGTAATCGGCGCTGGATTTGGATCACTTGGTCCAATCGGTGTAAATGAAGAAATAGAAGTTGTTGCTGATCATGCAGTCGAATTTGTGGCTAATGTATCTTGTGGTGCTAACGACAATGGATACCATTACGTGAATGTAAACCCGGAACGAGACTTTAAAATTAGCAAGTATGCTGATTTACGATTTATTCAAGAAGGTGATTCTTCTCCGGATGGTAATGGGACAATCCTGTTTGCTAAAGGTATTGAAGTCGGACATGTGTTTAAATTAGGAGATTTCTATGCAGATAAAATGGGTGCCAAATATTTAGATGATAATGGTAAAGCTAAAACGATGGTTATGGGTTCTTATGGAATAGGAGTCTCTAGAACTCTAGCAGCAATAGTGGAGCAATACCATGACGAAAATGGTATTACTTGGCCGTCAGATGTAGCACCTTTCCAGGTGCATCTTCTCGCTATCAATTCAAAAAAAGAGGAACAAAGACTATTAGCTGATGATATATATCAAACCTTAAAATCAGCTGGAATTGAAGTACTCTATGATGACAGAAAAGAACGAGCAGGAGTTAAGTTTACTGATAGTGATTTGATAGGAATTCCTTATCGAATAACAGTAGGTAAAAGAGCTGAAGAAGGCTATGTTGAATTTAAAACACGAGTAGGTGGAGAACAATCCGATCTTCATCAGTCGGATATATTGGAAAAAGTAAATAAGTTATTAGGAAAATAGCAACAAAAGCGCAGGCGCATTCGAAGCTGGACGTGGCAAAGCTTTGGAATTAATCATCCACAGTAGTCCATGGTATAATTTCCTAACTAGTTAAAAAAACCCTTGTCGAATTCTCTGATGACAAGGGTTTTAATTAGTAGTAGAATAATTAAGTGAATCATCCATATTAGATGTACGATTTTCAGGTCCTTCAGGTAGGATAAAAAACCTAAAGAAATGAAAAAAACGTCACTACTGGATAGGGGAGGAACAATAATGGACATATCCAGCAATGATAAAATGAGTCTTTTACTACAACAATTAGAAATGCCACAAGATTTAATAGATGAACACTTTGGCGGAAGTTCTTTGTCAAAATTAGAAGTATATACGAAGAATAAAGCGTGGCACTTTCATATAAACCTATCAAGTGTATTACCACCTTCAGTTTATAAATTATTCACATTGAAATTACAGGAAACTTTTTCCCGGTTAGCCCAAATCGAATGGACTCTTTATACAAATAAAAAGTCTCTAGTTGAACAAGATGTTTGTGATTACTGGCAAGATTTCGTCTCGTCACTAAAAGATTTATCACCTGCATATCGTGATCTAGTGTACGAACAAAAGCCTAGAATTAATGGGAATAAGATTATGTTAACTTCCAGGAATGATGCCGAAGCAAGTGCGTTAAGAAAACGCCTTGAACCAGAGTTCAAAAGTTATTGTTATCGAATTGGTTCGCTTAACTACACGCTCGATATTGATGTTAAAACAGAATTAGGCGACATCGAAAAATTCAGAGCGCAAAAAGCATTAGAGGATCAAAAGCTCGTCCAAAAAGCTGTCCGTGATCAAGAAGAAAGAGCAAAACAAAAAACCGATAATATCCCTCAAGGTCCTGTAATGATCGGATACAAGATTAAGGAAGAAGCCGATCCTATGGAAACGATTCTAGAGGAAGAAAGAAGTAAAGTGGTACAGGGCTATATTTTTGATGTTGATGTCAGAGAATTACGATCGGGTCGTCACTTGTTAATTATTAAAGCAACTGATTATACAGATTCATTCCAAATTAAAAAGTTCTCTAAAGGCGATGAAGATGCAGAAAAATTTCAGCAAATTCAAAAAGGAATTTGGATTAAAGCCCGTGGAACAGTCCAAACAGATACTTTTACAAACGAACTGACTATGATGGCGAATGATATTAATCAAATTGTATCAGAAGAAAGAATCGATAAGGAACCTGAAAACGAAAAACGTGTAGAATTACATGCACATACAACAATGAGCCAAATGGATGCTGTTGTTTCGGCTTCTAAATTAGTTGAACAGGCTGCAAAATGGGGGCACAAAGCAATTGCTATTACAGATCATGCTGTTGCCCAGTCATATCCTGAAGCATATGCCGCTAGCACGAAGCATGGTATAAAAGCTATTTATGGTTTAGAAGCGAACGTCGTAGATGATGGCGTCCCGATTGCTTACAATGAACATGATGTTGATTTGAGTGAGGCGACATATGCGGTTTTTGACGTTGAGACCACAGGACTATCAGCTGTTTATGACACAATTATAGAATTAGCAGCTGTGAAAATAAAAGACGGTCAAATTATTGACCGATTTGAATCGTTTGCTAATCCGCATCACCCGTTATCTCAAACGACAACTGATTTAACAGGCATTACTGATGACATGGTTAACGATGCACCGGAAATTGGTGATGTTATAAAAGATTTTCACCAGTGGATGGGTGATGATATTTTAGTTGCCCACAATGCTAGTTTTGATATGGGTTTTTTAAATGAAGGTCTGAGAAAAGTTGATTACGATAAAGCTAGTAATCCTGTTATAGACACATTAGAACTTGCAAGATTTTTATTCCCAGACAATAAAAATCACCGTCTTAATACATTGTGTAAGCTACTAGATATTGAATTAACACAACACCATAGAGCAATTTATGATGCAGAAGCAACAGGCTATCTGTTGTGGAAGCTTATAAAAAAAGTAAACGAAAAAGGGATCACAAATCACAATCAATTTAATCAACATATGGGTGAAGGGAATGCATACCAGCGTTCACGTCCATTTCACGTCACATTATTAGCTCAAAATGAAATAGGATTAAAAAATATTTACCGACTTGTATCAATGGCGCATATTGATTATTTTTACCGAGTCCCTCGAATTCCAAGGTCACAACTACAAAAGTATCGAGAAGGTATTTTAGTTGGTTCTGGTTGTGATAAAGGGGAAGTTTTTGAAACGATGATGCAAAAGTCGAAAGATGAAGCTGAAAAAGCCGCTGAATTTTATGATTATATTGAAATACAACCACCCTCAAATTATAACCATTTACTCGAAAGAGAGTTGGTACAAAACGAAGCTCAGATTTTTGATATTTTAAGAAATCTTGTTGAAATGGCAGAAAGACTGAATAAGAAGTGTGTCGCTACAGGAAATACTCATTATATTGAGCAACGTGATAAGTTATATCGTCAAATTTTAATTTCGTCTCAAAAGGGAAACCCGCTTAACAGACAAACACTTCCGGATGTGCATTTTAGAACAACAGATGAAATGCTAGAGTGTTTTAGTTTCCTAGGGGTAGATTTAGCCAAGGAAGTAGTAGTCACCAATACTCAATATATATCTGACTCAATTGAATCCATCAAGCCAATTAAAGAGGATTTATATACACCCAATATTGATGGTGCAGAAGATGAAATTAGGGAAATGAGCTATAATAGGGCGAAATCAATTTACGGAGAATCATTGCCAGAATTAGTTGAGAAAAGAATTGAAAAAGAATTGAAAAGTATAATTGGCCATGGCTTCGCTGTTATTTATTTAATATCCCATAAATTAGTTAAAAAGTCGCTAGAAGATGGCTATTTAGTTGGATCGCGTGGTTCTGTAGGTTCTTCTCTTATTGCTACGTTAACTGAAATCACAGAGGTAAATCCACTTCCACCACATTATGTGTGTACAGGTTGCCAGTACAATGAATTCTTTAATGATGGTTCCGTTGGTAGTGGATTCGATTTACCTGAGAAGCAGTGCCCTAATTGTGGTGAAAACTTAAAAAAAGATGGGCAGGATATTCCATTTGAGACATTCCTAGGATTTAAAGGAGATAAGGTTCCTGATATTGACTTAAACTTCTCTGGTGCTTACCAACCTCGTGCACATAATTATACGAAAGTATTATTTGGAGAGGACAAGGTGTTTAGGGCTGGTACAATTGGAACTGTTGCAGAAAAAACTGCCTATGGTTATGTAAAGGGGTATGCAGGGGATCAACAGCTACAGATTAAAAACGTTGAAGTAGACCGTCTTGTACAGGGATGTACTGGTGTAAAACGAACCTCAGGACAACACCCAGGAGGAATTATCGTTGTACCTGATGATAAAGAAATTTATGATTTCACGCCAATTCAGTTCCCAGCCGACGATAAAAACTCAGAATGGAAGACGACACATTTTGATTTTCACTCCATTCATGATAATTTATTGAAATTGGATATCCTTGGACATGATGATCCTACCGTAATTCGGATGCTGCAAGATTTAAGCGGAATTGATCCAATTACAATACCGACTGATGATAAAGAAGTAATGAAAATATTTTCTGGACCTGATGTGCTTGGTGTTACCTCAGATCAAATTATGTGTAAAACTGGAACATTAGGCGTTCCAGAATTTGGAACTAGATTTGTTCGTCAAATGCTAGAGGATACAAATCCGAAAACCTTTGCTGAGCTGGTCATGATTTCTGGTCTGTCCCATGGTACTGACGTATGGTTGGGTAATGCGCAAGAATTAATAAACAAAGGAATTTGTACGCTTCCTGATGTAATTGGCTGTCGTGATGATATTATGGTTTACTTAATGCATAAAGGTTTAGATGCATCACTTGCATTTAAGATTATGGAGTTTGTTCGTAAAGGTAAAGGGTTGCAAGACGAATGGATAGAGGAAATGAAGAAGAATAATGTACCAGATTGGTATATTGATTCATGTAAGAAAATTAAGTACATGTTCCCTAAAGCCCACGCTGCCGCTTATGTATTAATGGCCGTTAGAATTGCCTATTTTAAAGTTCATTATCCTATTTTCTTTTATGCTGCCTATTTCTCTGTACGTGCAGGTGATTTCGATCTGGATGTAATGGTCAAAGGTAGTGCAGCGATTAGAAAAAGAGTGGAAGAAATTATTGCAAAAGGTAATGACGCAACACCTAAAGAAAAGAACCTTTTGACTGTGTTAGAAATAGCCTTAGAAATGAATGAAAGAGGTTTTTCATTCCAAAAGGTGAATTTATATACCTCAAATGCTACTGATTTCATCGTTGATGGCAACACATTAATTCCGCCATTTAATGCAGTTGATGGATTAGGTACGAACGCTGCTTTAAATATAGTCAAAGTAAGAGAAGATGGAGAGTTTCTTTCGAAAGAAGATTTGCGAGAACGCAGTAGAATTTCTAAAACTGTATTAGAGTATTTAGATAATCACGGTTGCCTAGATGGTATGGCCGATGCTAATCAGTTATCATTATTTTAGAAGAATTTGAATATATGTGATTTTTCCTTTTTAAAATAAGAATGGGAAAATCCAAACGGATCAAATATTGTATTCAAATAAAGAGTTTAGAATGAAAGAATTGTAGTAGCCTAAGGTGTAATCAGTGATTTTCTTGCATTAAATTGTAAGATGTGGTATATTTTTTGTGGTAAGCATTGATACGTAGGAACGAAAGAGTGGGGAAACCCACTCTTTCTTCATACTTTTTTTGCATTTTGTCTGTCGCTGTCGCAGGAGGATGTAAAGGTAGGTCCCTAGAATAGGATGGAAACTGATAAGTTCCCCTTGCCGATAAGTAATGGCAAGGGTTTTGTATTTACTCTTTGTTATTGTTAAATACGGCGTCAATTAATGAAATTAAGTAAAAATTACCGATTCATTATTATACAAATAACTAAATGAAAGAACTAAACTTGAGTATACTAACAAAAATACTTTATCAGAACATTTATTCTTACGTGTATTGAAGGAGGGAAAACATTGAGCAATAATGTTACAGAAACGACAGGAGAATTAGTACAACCAATACTTAAAGAACTTAATTTAACCCTAGTTGACGTTGAGTTTGAAAAAGAAGGTCAAAATTGGTTTTTACGAGTTTATGTTGATAAAGATGGCGGCGTAGATATCGAAGAGTGTGGTCTGGTGTCAGAAAAACTTAGTGAAAAACTAGATGAAGAAGACCCAGTAACCTATCCTTACTTTTTAGAAGTTTCCTCACCGGGGGCAGAACGACCGTTAAAAAGAAAAGAAGACTTTGAAAAAAATATTAATAATACTATTTATATTAAACTTTATGAGCCTCTCGATGGTGAAAAAGAATATGAAGGTATTTTAAAATCATTTGAAAATGAAACTGTTACTTTAGAAATCAAAATAAAAACACGCAAAAAAGAGATGGAAATACCGTTACGTAAAATTGCAAAGGCACGATTAGCGGTAACTTTTAATTGAAGGGGGAATAGACGTTGAGCAGTGAGCTTTTTGATGCGATTCAGTATCTGGAGAAAGAAAAAGGAATTGATAAAGATATTCTTATGGAAGCCCTTGAGGCTGCACTTATCTCCGCTTATAAGAAAAATTTTAAATCTGCAACAAATGTCCGTGTTGATTTAAATGAAGACACAGGTAGTATGCATGTATTTGCTAGAAAAGATATTGTTGAAGAGGTAGAAGATACACAACAACAGATAGCTTTTGAAGAAGCAAAGCAATTAGATCCCAATTATGAACTTGGAGATGTTATCGAAATTGAAGTCACACCAAAAGACTTTGGAAGAATTGCAGCACAGGCAGCTAAACAAGTCGTTACCCAACGAGTACGAGAAGCTGAACGAGGTGTGATTTTTAATGAATACATAGATAGAGAAGAGGATGTAATGACAGGGATAATTCAACGAAAAGATCCTCGTTTTATTTATGTGAATCTTGGTAAAATTGAAGCGCGATTACCTGAAGGTGAACAAATGCCAACTGAACAATATAATGTTCATGATCGCCTAAAAGTTTTTGTGACTAAAGTTGAAAATACGAATAAAGGTCCACATATTTATGTTTCAAGAACACATCCAGGTTTACTAAAACGTCTATTTGAAATGGAAGTACCAGAAATCTATGATGGGACAGTTGAAATTAGATCTGTTGCTAGAGAAGCTGGAGACAGATCAAAAATATCTGTCTATGCTGCGAATCCTGAAGTAGATCCAGTTGGTTCTTGTGTGGGTCAAAGAGGACAACGAGTGCAGACTATCGTTAATGAATTGAAGGGTGAAAAGATAGATATTGTTGCTTGGTCTGAAGATCCAGTTGTTTATGTTTCTAATGCTCTAAGTCCATCAAAGGTCGTAGAAGTAATCGTTAATGAAGAAGATAAAGCAACTACTGTAATAGTTCCAGATTATCAGTTATCCTTAGCAATAGGTAAACGGGGTCAAAATGCCCGATTAGCTGCCAAACTAACTGGTTGGAAAATAGATATAAAAAGTGAATCTGAAGCTAAAGAACAAGGTCTTTTATCTGAATTTACCCAAGAAGAAGATTCTTATTCTGATATAGATGAAGATCTATTTGAATAGGAGGTTGTCAGGGTGCCACGTACCAATAAAAAGGTTCCTCTTAGAAAATGTGTCGTCACACAAGAAATGAAAGATAAAAAAGAATTAATTAGAATTGTAAAAAATAAAGAAGGTGACGTTTCTGTTGATCCAACGGGGAAGAAGAACGGTCGAGGTGCTTATATCTCAAAAAGCCTGGACGTAGTGGATTCAGCAAAAAGAAGCAAGATTTTAGAACGTCATTTGAAGACATCGATCGATGAATCGATTTATGAGCAGTTAAATAATGTTATAGAAGGTAATAAAATTGAGTAAAGATTATCTGAATTTGTTAGGACTAGCGTATCGTGCGAAAAAATGCACATTGGGTGAGGAGTCCATTATTCGCGATATTCAGAGACAAAAGGCTAAACTAGTTTTGTTAGCAAGTGATGCAGGTGAAAATTCCAGAAAGAAAATAACTGACAAGTGTAGTTATTATCAAATTCCGTTAATAGTAGTAGATGATCGTGATACGATCTCACATGCTATCGGAAAGTCTGGAAGAGTAGCAATTGCTATAATAGATTCTGGTTTTGCTGTTAAGATTACATCGTTACTCGATAAATCTACTCGGGGGTGAACGTATTGAGTAAAACGCGCGTTTATGAATATGCAAAAGAAAAGAACTTGTCTAGTAAATCTGTAATAGACAAATTGAAAGAGTTAAATATTGAAGTTTCGAATCATATGTCTACGATTTCTGACGATACAAAGAAAAAATTAGATAGCAGCATTGGTGGAAGTAATTCCAAACCAAATAATACGAATCAAAAGAAAACGAATGATGTTAAGAAAAATTCCCAACCTAAGGGTAAAAGTAAGAATGAGAATAGTTCAAACAAACTAAAAGGTAAGGGAAATAAAAATAATATGAAAAATAATCAGCAGCAACCTAACGAAAAGCCACAAACGATAATTGAAACACCATCTAAAATCACTTACACAGGCACTTTAACTGTAGGTGAATTAGCAGAGAAATTAAATAAAGACGCTAGTGAAATTATCAAGAAATTAATGGCTTTGGGAGTTATGGCAACAAAAAATCAAAATATTGATCATGAATCGATTGAGCTTATTTGTGAAGAATATGAAATTGAAGTTGAACAAGAAGTTGAAGTTGATGAGAACGCCTTAGAAAATTATATCGCTGAAGACAAGGAGAAAGATCTTGTTGAGCGTCCAGCAGTGGTAACTATTATGGGGCACGTTGACCATGGTAAAACAACTTTACTTGATTCGATCCGTCATACGAAGGTAACTGAAGGAGAAGCGGGTGGAATTACCCAACATATTGGTGCATACCAAATTGAAGAAAATGGGAAAAAAATAACGTTTCTTGATACCCCAGGTCACGCTGCTTTTACTAGCATGCGTTCTCGCGGCGCGCAGGTTACCGATATAGCTATCCTTGTCGTAGCAGCAGATGATGGCGTTATGCCGCAAACAGTAGAAGCGATAAATCACGCAAAAGCAGCCGAAGTTCCAATTATTATAGCTGTAAATAAAATGGATAAAGAAGGAGCAAATCCTGACCGAGTTATGCAAGAATTAACCGATTATGGGTTAGTGTCTGAAGACTGGGGCGGAGACACAATCTTTGTTCAATTGTCAGCGATAAAAAGAGAAGGCATCGACAGTTTAATTGAAATGATTTTACTTGTCACTGAAGTAGAAGAATTAAAAGCAAATCCAAACAGAAATGCAAGCGGAACAGTAATCGAAGCAGAATTAGATAAAGGTCGTGGTTCAGTTGCAACCTTACTAGTCCAAAATGGTACGCTTAAAGTTGGAGATCCTCTAGTAGTTGGAAATACCTTTGGCCGTGTTCGTGCAATGGTTAATGACCTTGGCCGTCGAGTTAAAGTAGCTGGTCCTTCAACCCCAGTAGAAATTACTGGTCTTAATGAAGTTCCACAAGCAGGCGACCAGTTCACTGTGTTTGACGATGAGAAAAAGGCTCGTCAAGTTGGTGAAGCACGTCAACAAAAACAAATCGAAGCCAATCGTGGCGACAGAGTGAGAGTTAGTTTAGACGACCTATTCGAGCAAATTAAACAAGGTGAGATTAAAGATATTAATTTAGTTCTAAAAGCAGATGTTCAAGGTTCTGCAGAGGCACTAGCATCTTCTCTTGAAAAGATTGAAGTTGAAGGCATTAAAGTACGTATCATTCATAAAGGCGTAGGTGCAATTAGTGAATCAGATATTATTTTAGCATCAGCTTCTAATGCTATCGTAATAGGGTTTAATGTTAGACCTGACGTAAATGCTAAGAAAACAGCAGAATCAGAAAACGTTGATGTGAGATCACACAGAATTATTTATAAGGTAATCGAAGAAATCGAACTAGCAATGAAAGGAATGCTTGATCCTGAATTTGAAGAAAAAGTAATCGGTCAAGCAGAAGTTCGTGAAATATTTAAGGTATCTAGAATTGGTACTATTGCTGGTAGCTATGTAACTGAAGGTAAAATCACTCGTGCTGCTAGCGTGCGTGTAATAAGAGATGGTATCGTCATTTATGAAGGTGAAATTGATACTTTAAAACGTTTTAAAGATGATGTGAAAGAAGTAGCTAAGAATTACGAATGTGGTATTACGGTTGAAAACTTTAATGATATTAAAGAAGGCGACATATTCGAAGCTTACGTTATGGAAGAAATTAAACGTACATGATCTTACTTGCTGAAATAGAGTGTTTTATTTATGAAGCACAATCATTGAAGCAAAAAAGATCTGTAATCAAAAAAGTAATAACTAGAATACAAAATGATTATAATATAGCTATCAGCGAAATGGAGTATCAAGACCTTTGGCAACGTACGAAATTTGGTCTGGTTACTATTTCTAGTGATAAAGTTCAAGCAGAAAGAGTTATCAATCAAGCGGTAGCTATGATTGATTCTTTTCCAGAGATTGAACGAACAATTACTAATTTTGATTGGCTTTGATAGTCATTAAAACTCAAGATTTAACTATTATATTCCCTCAAGAGCAGAAGAGGTGGTCATTTATGAGTGAAATACGCGCTAATCGTGTGGGTGAACAAATGAAAAAAGAATTAGGAGATATTTTAGGGAGAAAGATTAAAGATCCTCGGGTAGGATTTGTTACTGTTACTGATGTTGAGGTAACAGGTGATCTTCAACAAGCTAAAGTTTTTATCTCAGTTCTTGGAGAAAATAAACAAAAGCAGGATACCCTTATTGGTCTTGCTAAAGCTAAAGGTTTTATCCGTTCTGAAATTGGTAAAAGAATTCGATTAAGAAAAACTCCTGAGCTTTTCTTTGAATTTGATGAAGCAATTGAAAAAGGTAACAGAATTGAGCATATTTTAAAAGACTTAAACGATTCAACAGATTAAGTAAAGTCCCTTTGGTAAAACCCTTGTACTTATTAACAAGGGTTTTACTTTTGTGTTATATTTTAAGGGCATATTATTCTACAGGTATTGGAGGTTTGAAAATGGATGGTATTCTCCCATTATGGAAGCCTAAAGGGTTAACTTCTCATGATTGTGTTGTGAAAATCAGAAAATTATTTAAAACTAAAAAAGTTGGGCATACAGGAACACTCGATCCAGAAGTAGAAGGTGTTCTTCCTATATGTATCGGACAAGCAACCAAAATTGTACCGTACCTAACTGATACTAGAAAGACTTATATTGCAGAAGTAACTTTAGGTATTGCTACTGAGACTGAAGATAGCCATGGAAAAGTAATTGAAAGAAAAGATGTTCAAGAAGTTTTAAATATAGATAAGGTTTTATCAGTTCTTAATCAATTTGTCGGAGAGATAAAACAGGTACCTCCTATGTATTCTGCAGTGAAGGTGAATGGGAAAAAGTTGTATGAATATGCCAGAGAAGGTAAAATAATAGAGCGTCCTGATCGCTTGATTACTATTCATGACATTGAACTATTGACAGAAGTGAAAAAGACGGATGAGAAAATGCAACAATTCTCCTTTCGAGTAGAATGTTCAAAGGGAACCTACATAAGAACATTGTGTGTTGATATCGGGCATGCTTTGGGGTATCCAGCCCATATGTCAGAATTAATTCGAACAAAAACAGGAAGTTTTAGTACTGAAAATAGTTACTCTTTTGAGCAAATTGAACAAGCAATTTCTAATGGGAAAGGCATAGAGTTACTATCACCAATTCAACAAGGTGTCAAACATTTGGACACCTATTATGTCACTTCTGATTTTGTTACCAAAATACGTAACGGACAGAAATTACCTATCCCTGATAAGTTACCTAAAACCAATCCTTTTCGTGTACAATTAGATGATAAGCTTCTAGCCATATATCAGCTGCATCCAAGTAAACATGATCTTATAAAACCTGTTAGAGTGATAGAAACAATTTTGAAGTAGGTGAAGGAATTTGAAAGTAGTCGAACTAACTTATCCACATCAATTTAAAAAAATAGAACTTGATGAAACAGTCGCTGCTATTGGATTTTTTGATGGCATACATAAAGGTCATCAAAAATTAATAGATACAGCTATTAACAAATCGAAAGAACAAGGAAGAAAGAGTGCGGTAATCACATTTTATCCTCATCCATCAGTGGTTTTGGATAGAGAACCAAAGCATGTTAATTATATAACTCCATTGAAAGAAAAAGAACGACTGTTGCGTGATATGGGAGTGGATATACTATATGTTGTTACATTTAATCAAGAGTTATCTAAGGTATCTCCGGAAGATTTTATAGATCACTTTATCATTGGGTTGAATGTAAAGCATGTCATAGCAGGTTTTGATTTTAGTTATGGACACAAAGGAAACGGATCAATGGATACCATCTTGATACATTCAAAAGGTGAATTTAATGTTACTTCGATTGATAAAGTTAAGGATGATAATGGAAAAATAAGTTCAACATTAATTCGAAAATACTTAAATGAAGGTAAAGTTGATGAAGCAAATCAGTTATTAGTGAAATCACCATTTATTCGTGGAGTAGTAATTGATGGAGACAAACGAGGAAGATCTATCGGCTATCCAACCGCTAATTTGAAACTAACTGAGGACTTTTTGCTACCAAAGGTTGGAGTATATGCTGTAACAATAAAACATAAAGAAGAACAACTATTAGGTATGGCAAATGTTGGTTATAAACCTACTTTTAATGAAAAAGCGACAAAACCCTCAATTGAAGTTCATATTTTTGATTATAATAATAATTTATATGGGGAAGAATTATTAGTAGAGTGGAAGCTATACATTCGTGGTGAACAAAAATTTAATGGAATTGAAGAGCTGGTAGGCCAAATTCAAAAAGATGAGCAGAATATTCGTGCTTATCTTGAAACGATTTAGTACAAATACTTGCATTTTTAATTAAAAAGATGTAATCTAAAAGACGTAAACCATTGCTTGGCAACGCGAAACTCCGACGGTTGCTAGGGAATTGGGGATATATAAAATTTTAGGAGGATAACAAGATGGCAATTACACAAGAACGTAAAAATGAAATTATTAGTGAGCATAAAACTCATGACACCGATACTGGATCACCAGAGGTTCAAATCGCTGTTCTAACTGAGGAAATCACTACTTTAAATGAGCACTTACGTGTTCATAAGAAAGATCACCATTCACGCCGTGGTCTATTAAAAATGGTAGGTAAACGTCGTAATTTATTGAATTATCTACGTAACAAAGACGTAGCACGTTATCGTGATCTAATCCAAAAACTTGGATTACGTCGTTAAGTGTACTTTTAAAAGCGGGATAATTCCCGCTTTTTCTGTACGTAAAAAAACACTTACATAGGTTAATTTTACTAGGTACGTTTAAAAAACGGTTAATGAGTTACTATAATAGTATCCACAAGATATTTTTTATACATAATTATAAACACCTGTTTTTGAAACCAACCACTAAAATAAGAGTACCGATATATTATTTTTTGAGAGGAGTACGAACAAAATATGGCAGAAGACAAAAAAGTATTCTCCACCGAAATAGCTGGACAACCATTTTCAGTTGAAGTAGGAGAATTAGCAAAACAGGCCAACGGTGCTTGTATGGTGAAATATGGAGATACTTCTGTATTATCGACAGCAACTGGTTCTAAACAACCAAAGGATTTACCATTCTTTCCGTTAACAGTTAATTATGAGGAACGACTTTATGCGGTTGGTAAAATCCCTGGAGGATTTATTAAAAGAGAAGGTCGACCAAGTGAAAAAGCAGTTCTTACATCACGCCTAATTGACCGACCTATTCGTCCATTGTTCCCAGATGGTTATCGTAACGATGTTCAAGTAATAAGTATTGTAATGAGTTTGGATCAAGATTGTCCATCAGATATAGCAGCAATGATTGGATCTTCTATTTCACTCTCTATTTCAGACATCCCATTTGGCGGACCAATCGCTGGTGCGATAGTTGGTCGAGTTGACGGTGAGTTTGTTATTAATCCGACTATAGAGCAACGTGCCAAAAGTGACATTGATCTTATTGTTGCTGGTACAAAAGATGCAATAAACATGGTAGAAGCTGGTGCTGAGGAAGTACCTGAAGAAATTATGCTTGAAGCGATTATGTTTGGTCATGAAGAAATTAAGCGCTTGGTTGCTTTTCAGGAAAAGATTATTGCAGAAGTGGCAAAAGAAAAAATGGAAATTACTTTGTTCGAATTAGATAAAGAATTAACGACTGAAGTGGAAGATAAAGTTAAAACTACTTTAGTAACAGCAATTCAAATTCAAGAGAAGCATGCACGAGAAGATGCAATCGAACAAGTTAAAAAAGAACTAATTGCTGAGTACGAAGAAAAAGAAGCCGATGATGAAACAATGAAACATGTAAAAGGCATCCTTGACAAAATGGTTAAAGAAGAAGTGCGTCGTTTAATCACTAAGGAAAAAATCAGACCAGATGGTCGTAAAATTGACGAAATACGTTCATTGTCTTCTCGTATTGGGGTTCTTCCTAGAACACATGGTTCTGGATTATTTACTCGTGGACAAACCCAAGCATTAAGTATATGTACACTAGGTGCACTGGGAGATGTCCAAATTTTAGATGGTTTAGATTTGGAAGAATCTAAACGCTTTATGCACCATTATAATTTCCCTTTATTTAGTGTAGGTGAGACAGGACCAATTAGAGGACCTGGTCGTCGTGAAATTGGTCATGGTGCTTTAGGTGAGCGCGCTCTAGAAAAAGTGATACCGTCTGAGAATGATTTCCCTTATACAATTAGACTTGTTTCAGAAGTGTTGGAATCAAATGGTTCAACTTCGCAAGCTAGTATTTGTGCTAGTACTTTAGCAATGATGGATGCAGGTGTGCCGATTAAAGCACCAGTTGCCGGCATTGCCATGGGACTTATCAAATCTGGAGAAGATTATTCTATTTTAAGCGATATTCAAGGAATGGAAGACCACTTAGGTGATATGGACTTTAAGGTTGCTGGAACTGCTAAGGGTGTTACAGCATTACAAATGGACATCAAAATTGAAGGTCTTTCCCGTGCGATATTAGAAGAATCTTTGATGCAAGCTAAAAAAGGGCGCATGCACATTCTAGGTCATATGCTCGAAACAATTAATCAACCCAAAGAAGAATTATCGCAATATGCGCCGAAGATTTTGACAATGAAAATTAAACCTGATAAGATTCGTTCTGTTATTGGACCGAGTGGAAAACAAATTAATAAAATCATTGAAGAAACTGGTGTAAAGATTGATATCGATCAAGATGGAAGTGTATTTATTTCCTCTATTGATAATGAAATGAACCTTAAAGCGAAAAAAATCATTGAAGATTTAGTACGTGAAGTTGAATCAGGTGAAATGTATCTTGGTACAGTTAAACGTGTTGAGAAATTTGGTGCTTTTGTCGAGCTTTATAAAGGCAAAGAGGGTCTAGTTCACATTTCTGAATTAGCTGAGGAAAGAATCGGCAAAGTTGAAGATGTTGTATCAATAGGTGATAAAATTATGGTTAAGGTTAAAGAAGTCGATAACCAAGGAAGAGTCAACCTATCTAGAAAAGCAGTATTATTGGATGAAAAAGAAAAAGCTAAGAAAAATACGTAACTAAAAGTAAGAAGCTGGCATGCCAGTTTCTTTTTTTGTTTTTGTCTAGGAAATCATTAATTGTCTGCTGTGGATAATAAACTACTAAGTTAGCCATTTCCAGAACCAGCGCTGTTGTTGTTTAGAAAAAGTATTAATTGGACACTATTTATTGAGTAAATGAACATACTATTGATATAGAAAACCTCTATTTCATTGAAGAACTTGGTTTCACCAAATGATTCGTTCTACCTTGTCCTTTCTCTTCATAAATTATAAACGAGGAGGGATTGAATTGAATCGTGTGGTAATCCATTTTTTGGTTTTTTTATTTATAGTTGTTTTGTCATACCAACAAAACCCAAACCCTTATAGCCCATCTATGCTTGATAGTCTATCTAGACAATCCAAACAAGTGTCAGTAAATAAAGCTCAACTCATGAAAGAAATCGAGGAGAAAAGTAATGAATATGAAGAACCTCCTCAAAATGCAAAGATAGATAAAGTGTGGAAAAAAATACCAGGTCGAAATGGAGTTAAAGTAAATATTGAAAAATCCTTTGAAAAAATGCAGGATAAAGGTGAATTTAACCAATCATTATTAGTTTTCGAGCAAGTTAAACCTGAAGTAACAATAACTGATTTACCAAATTCACCTATATATAGAGGTCATCCTGAGAAACGGATGATTACATTAGTAATAAATGTTGCCTGGGGTAATGAAAACATTCCAAGTATTTTAAATACGCTTAAAAAGCATAAAGTAAAAGCTAATTTTTTTATTGAAGGAAAATGGGCAAGTAACAATACCAAATTGGTGAAGATGATTAACGAAGAAGGACACACAATAGGTAATCATGCATTTAACCATCCAGACATGAAACGATTGACGAATGAGCAAAATAAGGAACAACTTGTCAAAACAAATGAAATTTTAACAGCGATAACTGGAGAGAAACCGAAATGGTTTGCTCCCCCAAGCGGAAGTTATAATGAACAGGTAGTTCAGCTAGCTTCATCACTAGAAATGGAAACTATTTTGTGGTCAGTAGATACAGTAGATTGGCAAAAACCAACAACTTCAGTTATGTTAGATCGTGTTAACTCAAAACTTCATCCCGGGGCAATGATACTTATGCATCCAACAGAAGTAATGAAAAAAGGTTTAGATCAATTGATTTTGAATATTATTGAAAAAGAGTATAGAATTGGAACAGTTGGAAATTTATTAAATGAAAAAAGATAAGAAGTTGAGGTAAACACACAATAGGAGGACTAAAATTGTTGCAAAAATACGTATGTCAAAATGGACTACGAGTCGTTATGGAAGATATTCCAGCGGTAAGGTCTGTTACACTCGGAATTTGGATTCGAACAGGGTCAAGAAATGAAGGTAAGGCAAACAATGGGATTTCCCACTTTTTAGAACATATGTTTTTCAAAGGAACAAATACTCGTACTGCGAGAGATATTGCAGAAGCTTTTGACGCTATTGGCGGACAAGTCAATGCATTTACATCAAAAGAATATACCTGCTTTTATGCAAAAGTTCTTGATACTCATAAGGCTTACGCTTTAGAAATTTTAGCTGACATGTTTTTTAATTCATTATTTGATCAAGAGGAAATGGAAAAAGAAAAAAATGTTGTATTAGAAGAGATTAAAATGTCTGAAGATACTCCTGATGATATTGTTCATGATTTATTATCCCAAGCATCATATGGACAGCATCCCCTTGCTTTTCCAATCTTAGGATCAGAACAAACACTAGCATCGTTTAAACCTAAAGATTTAAGAGATTATATGGATACTAACTATTCACCTGAGAACATAGTGATTTCTGTTGCCGGTAATATAGATGAGACATTTTTCAACGAAATAGAAAAGTATTTCGGGAAATATAAAACAGGTAAAGTACCGTCTAGTTTTGAAAAGCCAGTATTTATTGCTGACCATGTTGAACGAAAAAAAGATACCGAACAAGCGCATTTATGTATGGGGTATAACGGTCTATCAATAGAGGATGATGATATCTATAGTTTGATTGTTATGAACAATGTTCTTGGAGGTAGCATGAGCTCACGTTTGTTTCAAGAAATTAGAGAGGAAAGAGGGTTGGCATATTCCGTTTTTTCATACCACAGCTCTTTTCTTGACAATGGCTTATTAACAATCTATGCAGGCACGGGTCAAAAACAACTTCCATTGCTAAAAGAAACAATTGCAAGCACGGTTGAGGATCTAATGAAGAATGGATTGACTGCTAAAGAATTAAAAAATAGTAAGGAACAGTTAAAAGGAAATATAATGTTAAGTTTAGAAAGCACAAATAGCCGAATGAGTAGAAATGGTAAAAATGAATTGCTGCTAAATAGGCATCGCTCAATGGATGAGATAATTCAAGAAATAGATGCAGTAAATTTTGAGTCAACAAATATGGTGATTCAGAAGCTATTTAATGGATCAAATTCGAGTGCCCTAATTTCTTCAAATGGATAAGCCTATGAGTTTTACTCATAGGCTTTTTCTTTTTGGCATATCTGTATAGTATGGACTAAGCAGTTCCTTAAATTCTAGTATAAAAAGGAGTGGGGGAAAATGCGTTACAAAGATTTAAGTGGGAAAGAAATTGTAAATGTGAGAAATGGTTCTCGTTTAGGTGTTTTAGGTCAAACAGATTTAGAACTAGATGAAAAAACCGGGCAAATTAAGTCGTTTATTATTCCAAATTATAGTTGGTTTGGAATGAAACGAGAAGGAGAAAACATAAGAATCAACTGGGAAGACATTAAGAAAATAGGTGAGGATATGATTATTATTGAATCATAAAAAAGCTATCATGGGCAATCTTAACGTTTAGTTTTAAAAAGAGCACGTTTACTATTTTTAATAACATAGATGGAAGCTCTGTTACTTTTGTAGCAGAGTTTTTTTATGTAAAAATTGCTTATCTATTTAGATTTATTCACTATCTAAAAAAAATCCCATAATATAAATACGAATAGTCATTAAGCCAGGCGAGGTGAAACAATGGATAAAACTATAAATATTGCTGTATTGGGCGGTGATGCGAGGTATTTAGAGATGATTAAAAATCTTTCGAAATCATCGATCACAGAAATACAGCTAGTAGGCTTTGACCAATTAAACCAAGGATTTACAGGGGTTAAACAAGTGAATTTAGACGATTTAAAGTTAGAAACCCTCGATGCAATTATCTTACCTATACCAGGCACTAATAATGAAGGCGTCATTGAAACAGTATTTTCAAACAGAAAAATACAACTGACTGAAGGCTGGTTTAAACAACTTTCAACAAATTGCTTAGTTTTTAGTGGAATTACAAATAGTTACTTATCAAACTGTGTTAATGAAGCGGGGTTAAAACTTTTTCCGCTTATGAATCGCAACGACGTGGCTATTTACAATTCTATTCCTACAGTTGAAGGAACAATTATGATAGCAATTCAAAATACAGATTTTACAATCCATTCTGCTAAGGTTGTCGTATTAGGATTAGGAAGGGTTGGATTAAGTACAGCTAGTAAGTTCTCTGCTTTAGGTGCAAAAGTAAGTGTGGGATCAAAAAAGAAAGAAGATTTTGCTAGATCTAAGGAAATGGGGCTCGAAGCTTTTCACATTGATAAACTATCCTCCTATTCTTTTGATTGTGACATTTTAATAAATACTGTTCCGGCATTGGTGGTGACAGATGAATCCATTAAACCAATGAAATCTCACGCGTTAATTATCGATCTTGCCTCAAATCCTGGTGGAGTAGATTTTGCTTATGCAAAGAAGCGTGGAATAAAAGCTTTGCATTCTTTAGGATTACCAGGAATAGTAGCTCCGAAAACGGCTGGCGAAATTCTTGGAATTGTAATTGAACAGATTTTAAATGAAGAGTTTCAGGGGAGGAGTATATAACATGTCCTTAAAAGGGAAAAAAATAGGGTTTGGAATTACAGGATCTCATTGTACGTATGAAGCCGTTTTTCCAGAAATACAAAAATTAGTTGATGCAGGAGCAGAAGTTGTACCCGTGGTATCTTATACTGTTCAAACAACGGACACTAAGTTTGGGAAAGCTGATGATCACATGGACAGAATCAGGAGCATAACAGGAAGAGAGCCAATAAAAACGATTGTTGATGCAGAACCTCTAGGACCTATTGAACCGTTAGACTGTATGGTGCTAGCTCCACTTACAGGTAATTCTATGAGTCGATTAGCGAATGCTATTTCTGATAGTCCTGTACTGATGGCAACCAAAGCTACGATTAGAAATGGAAAACCAGTTGTTTTAGCGATATCTACAAATGATGCACTTGGATTAAATGGAGTCAACCTGATGCGACTAATGTCAACCAAGTTAATGTATTTTGTACCTTATGGTCAAGATGCTCCGTTTAAAAAACCTAATTCTCTTGTTTCAGATATGACTTTAATCCAAGAAACCATAGAGCATGCGTTAGAATTCACACAAATTCAACCAGTTATTATTGAAAGAAAATAAATAAGCGAAATGGTCCTTACTGTACCTGATACGTCGAGAATATGTTAAAATTAATTTTATTAACGTTTTTTATGTTAGTGAAATAAGAGAGGAGACATATTTTTATGGTAAATGAACAAGGATACAATGTAGCAGTAGTTGGTGCAACAGGTGCAGTAGGACAAAAAATGTTGGAAACATTAGAGAAAAAGAATTTTCCTATTAAAAACTTAAAATTATTATCATCTAGTCGTTCGGCTGGAAAAAAAATTAATTATAAAGGTGAAGAGCTTGTTGTAGAAGAAGCAACACCTGAGAGTTTTGCAGGTGTCCAAATTGCATTATTTTCTGCAGGTGGTTCTGTTTCAAAGAGTCTTGCGCATGAAGCAGTTACTAGAGGGGCAATTGTTATAGATAACACTAGTGCTTTTCGTATGGATGAGAACGTTCCTTTGGTTGTTCCAGAGGTGAACGAAGAAGATATAGCTACACATAATGGTATTATCGCAAACCCAAATTGTTCTACTATTCAAATGGTGGCTGCTTTAAAACCAATTCAAGCCGCATTTGGAATATCTCGTGTAATTGTATCAACTTATCAAGCGGTTTCTGGAGCAGGAAATTCAGCTGCAGATGAATTAAGAGAACAATCACAAGCATTTCTTAATGGTGAAGAGTTAAAACCAGAACTTCTGCCTGTTAAAGGTGAGAAAAAACACTATCCAATTGCATTCAATGCATTACCTCAAATTGATGTTTTTCAAGAAAATGGTTATACCTTTGAAGAAATGAAAATGATTAACGAAACAAAAAAAATATTGCATACAAAGGAACTCCATGTTGCTGCAACATGTGTAAGGCTACCTTTTTTCACTTCTCATGCAGAGAGCATTTATGTGGAAGTGGAAGATGAAAACTTACAAGTATCTGATATTCAAAAAATACTTTCGAATGCTGAAGGAATTATATTGGAAGACGATCCGTCCAACCAATCTTATCCAACACCTCTCAGTGCTGCCGGAAAAAGTGAAGTTTTTGTTGGTAGAGTGAGAAAAGACCTTGATAACCCCAAAGGTTTTCATTTATGGGTAGTTTCAGATAACTTACTTAAAGGTGCAGCATGGAATTCTGTTCAGATTGCTGAATCACTAGTCAAAAAAAACTTGGTATAATTTAGAGGTGTATAAATGAAAATTCTAATACAAAAATTTGGTGGCACCTCTGTTAGTGACAAAGAATCTAGACAGAGTGCTATAGAGCATATAACCGATGCGATTGGTGAAGGATATAAAGTAGTTGTTGTCGTGTCAGCCATAGGAAGACATCCTGATCCATATGCTACTGACTCTTTATTAGGTTTAATCGATTTTCCGAACACAAATGTAAGTAAAAGAGAACAAGATTTACTGCTATCATGTGGAGAAACAATATCTTCTGTTGTATTTTCTAATGAATTAAAAGCAAACAATATTTCATCGATTGCAATGACTGGTGCTCAAGCAGGTTTTCTAACCAATGACGATTTTACATCTGCAAAAATAAAAGAAATGCATGTTGATCGAGTTGTTGAAGAACTTAGAAGATGTGATGTAGTTGTAGTCGCAGGCTTCCAAGGGCAAACAGACAGTGGTGAGATTACAACTATTGGTAGAGGTGGAAGCGATACTTCAGCGGCATCGCTTGGTGCAGCGCTAGATGCTGAGTACATTGATATTTTTACTGATGTTGAAGGAATTATGACTGCTGATCCTAGGGTAGTCCAATCAGCAAGAATGTTAAACGTAGTTACCTACACAGAAATTTGTAATCTAGCTTACCAAGGGGCCAAAGTTATTCATCCTAGAGCAGTTGAAATTGCCATGCAGGCAAAGGTACCAATAAGAGTAAGATCGACTGCATCAAAAGATAAGGGAACTTTAGTTACTACCTCTAGAGATTCAGTTAAAGGTAAAGACATACCTGATCGATTAGTAACAGGAATTGCTCATATGTCTGAAATAACACAGATAAAAGTTAATACAGATACCGAACCATATCAACTGCATTCCCAAGTGTTCAAAGTTATGGCTGAAGCAGGTATATCTGTGGACTTTATTAATATTTCTCCTACGGGTGTTGTTTACACAATTCCGGAGATATTCACTGATAAAGCAATAGATTTATTAAAAGAATTAGGTTACCATCCAGAAATAACTAAAAACTGCGCTAAAGTCTCTTTAGTTGGAGCAGGTATGACAGGTGTTCCAGGTGTTACAGCTAAAATTGTTCAAGCTTTGACGGGTGCAGGAATACAAATTCTTCAATCTGCCGACAGTCACACAACAATATGGGTACTCATTTACCATGATGATCTGGTAACAGCAGTGAATGCGCTCCATGAAACATTTGAGCTAAATCTTAAGGACTAACAAACTGCGACATGTAGATTGTAGTGTTAATTTTAATTACTGGAATACTCATCTTTAGTTGTTAGTAGTCGAAGACGAAAGGAGAATAGGAGTATCATGAATTTCGGAAAAGTACTTACAGCAATGGTCACTCCATTCGATGATAAAAATAATTTAGATTTAGTGAAAACAACCGAATTGGTCAATTATCTTCTTGATAATGGGACTGACGGATTAGTCGTTGCCGGAACAACAGGTGAATCTCCGACTCTTAGTAATGAAGAAAAGATAAAATTGTTTGAACATGTTGTTAAGGTTGTTAACAAACGTGTACCAGTAATAGCTGGAACTGGTACAAATAACACTGCTGCTACTATAACCTTGACAAAAAAAGCTGAAGAAATAGGTGTGGATGCTATTTTACTTGTTACACCCTATTATAATAAGCCAAGTCAACAGGGTTTGTATGCACATTTTTCCACGATAGCACAAGAAACAAATCTTCCTGTAATGTTATATAACATACCAGGAAGAACTGTTGTACAAATTTCTGCGGATACGGTTGTTGAATTGTCAAAAATAACTAATATTGTTTCCGTAAAAGAATCAAGTGGTGATCTTGATTCGATTTCACGAATAATTGACAATACTAGTGATGATTTTACTGTTTATAGTGGTGATGACAGTCTGACATTACCAATAAAGTCAATAGGTGGCAATGGTATAGTTTCAGTCGCTTCCCACGTAATAGGTAATGAAATGCAAGAGATGGTTCAAGCCTTCGATGAGGGTAATGTGATAAAGGCTGCAAAAATCCATCGGCAGTTGTTACCTATTATGAAGGGGTTATTTATGGCTCCATCTCCAACCCCTGTTAAGTTCGCATTAGAAATAAAAGGGATAGATGTTGGTGGTGTTCGTTTACCACTCGTTCCTCTTTCAGCTAATGAAAGCAATCAACTAAAAATGCTCATAAACTAATAAAAGGCGATTACTCCAAGGGAGTAATCGCCTTTATTAATAATACAATAGACTCTTTTCTTTTTCCTTGTATGTAACGTATTTCAACTGTTCATACTAAAGCTATGAAAGAAAGGAGCGTTTTTTGATGGCAGATAAGGATCCGGGTAAACAAGATCAGAATGATGATCAAAAAACCCAATCATCGTTAGTTCAAAAAATACAACAGTTAGGACAATCTTCAGTTCCAACTGCACCTGACTCAAATATCCATGTTTTATCAATTATTGGCCAGGTGGAGGGGCATGTACAATTACCACCGCAGAATAAAACAACCAAATATGAGCATTTAATTCCTCAAATTGTAGCAGTAGAACAAAATCCGAAAATAGAGGGATTAATAATTATACTTAATACTGTTGGCGGAGATGTAGAAGCAGGGTTAGCACTCTCAGAAATGCTAGCTTCTTTATCTAAACCTACAGTCTCGATTGTGCTTGGAGGAGGACACTCGATTGGAGTTCCCATAGCAGTATCTGCTAGTTATTCCTATATTGCTCCTTCAGCGACGATGACTATTCATCCTATTCGTTTGACGGGATTAGTAATCGGCGTTCCGCAGACATTTGAGTATTTAGATAAGATGCAAGAAAGAGTTATCCAATTTGTTACTAGCCATTCAAACATTGAGGAAAAAAAATTTAAAGAGTTAATGTTCGAAAAAGGTAATTTAACAAGAGACATAGGAACGAACGTAATTGGTACAGATGCCGTTAAATATGGGTTAATCGATGGAGTAGGTGGAGTTAAAGAAGCAATTAAGAAATTGAATGAGCTCATTGATAATAACAAACAAGAAGGGAAGATGATTCAATGATTTTATACACACCTTTATCGGAATCAGATATCTATCCTACCGAACAAAAAGATTATGACAAGTGCCAGACGGTAAACTATCAAGGGAGAATGGTACAAGTTGAAAAACAAGATGATGGATCATTCCGGATTTTGCAGTTACTTTCTACAGATCCCAACGATTATCTAGACAACTCATTTACCCCTGGTGAAATAATTTAAAATAAATATAATCGATGAATAGTTAATAATCGTAAATCTGTATGGTATAATAAAATAAGTAGAGTGGTTAGTTTTGCCAACAAAGCTAATATATTTAACCCTTGTCAATTACTGACAAGGGTTTCTCTAATCAATAAGTAACTTATTTTGTTTAGTTGGATTAAGTTGTTATAACCCTTAACTTAGAAGGGTATGGTACA
Organism: Aquibacillus saliphilus; assembly: GCF_020404745.1. GTDB lineage: Bacteria > Bacillota > Bacilli > Bacillales > Amphibacillaceae > Aquibacillus > Aquibacillus saliphilus. The sequence continues at coordinate 364,425 of NZ_JAIZAP010000001.1, read as the reverse complement.
TCTTCTGATAAATAACAGAGGTGATAATATGGCAAAAAAAAGAAAAAGAAAAAGTAAAAAAAAGCAGAATCAGCTTAAAAAACAGGTGAAATATGAGTTGTTTGGCATATTGTTTATTTTTCTAGCTGTCTTTGGTAGTGGTGCTAGTGCAATAAGTGATGGGGCAATACCAGCAGGTCTAGAAAACATTTTTAGGTTTACCTTTGGAATATGGTACTTCATTGCTTCATTATTCTTGTTAGGAATCGGTTTATACCTTATGATAAAGCGAAAAATACCTTTCTTGCTACATAAAAAATTAATAGGTTTATATTTAATCTTTTTAGGTATTTTATTATTTACTCATATTCAATCCTTTGAAAGTATTATAACTAATTCACTGAATCCATCTATAATAAAGACATCAGCAAGTTTCTTTTTTGACTACGTAAATGGAACTGTTCCGTCTACTAATCTAGGCGGCGGCATGGTTGGTGCTCTTTTATTTGCATTTTGCTATTATTTGTTTTCATCAGCAGGTGCTCATATAGTATCGATATTCTCGATTATTATTGGGGGGTTATTTTTAACTGAGTTCTCAATCGGTGATTTTATCGAAAAGGTATGGAAAAAAATCCATTTTTTTACAGAAGAACAATTAAACCAATGGCAAGAAAGAAAAGATATTAAAAAACAAGAGAAAAAAGAAGGATTAACATCAGATGTAATGAATGAACCAGAAACGCAGCAAGCAAATGATGAATCTAACAATGAACCTATTATTCAGGAATTTCCTGATATTGCATATTCAACAGAAAATACAACAGAAGAAGATGATCAACATCAACTTAAACAAGACAAACAAAAACAAGATCAAGATAAGGTTATTTCTAAAGATGAGGAGATAGCTGAGTCTCTACCGATGACTGAGACAGAGAATTTCGAATATAAACTGCCACCAATGGAACTGTTAATTGAACCAAAGCCAAATACACAGCAACAAGAAAAGTCACAAATTCAAGCAATCGTTAGAAAGTTAGAAAGAACGTTTAATAGTTTTGGAGTAAAGGCAAAAGTCACCAAGGTTCACGTTGGTCCAGCTGTAACAAAATATGAAGTCTATCCAGATGTTGGGGTTAAAGTGAGTAAAATTGTAAGTTTACATGATGATCTTGCATTAGCTCTAGCTGCCAAAGATATTCGTATTGAAGCTCCTATCCCGGGGAAATCTGCTGTAGGTATCGAAGTTCCAAATCAGGAAGTTGCGACTGTTTCACTCAGAGAGGTATTAGAAACAAAGCAAGCAAAGCAAGGCTCTAAGCTATCATTCGTTTTAGGAAGAGATATTTCAGGAGAAGCTGTTATGGCAGAGTTAAACCGAATGCCTCATTTACTAGTAGCAGGGGCAACGGGTAGTGGTAAAAGTGTTTGTATAAATGGAATTATTACTAGTATTTTGATGAGGGCGAAACCTCATGAAGTGAAAATGATGATGATCGATCCTAAAAAAGTAGAACTAAACATTTACAATGGTATCCCGCATTTACTAACACCGGTAGTAACTGATCCTAAAAAGGCGTCTAGAGCATTAAAGAAAGTTGTTTCCGAAATGGAACGTCGTTATGAACTCTTTTCTGATACTGGTGCTAGAAACATCGAGGGGTACAACGAATATATAAAAAAATATAATTCAGCTGAAAACGAAAACGAGCCGTTATTACCATATATTGTTGTTTTGGTTGACGAACTAGCAGATCTGATGATGGTTGCTTCTAGTGATGTCGAAGACGCAATTACTAGATTAGCTCAAATGGCGAGAGCAGCAGGAATTCATTTAATTATTGCAACACAACGTCCGTCTGTTGATGTAATTACTGGTGTTATTAAAGCTAACATACCATCTCGTATTGCTTTTAGTGTTTCATCGCAAACTGATTCACGGACTATACTGGACTCTGGTGGGGCTGAAAAGCTGTTAGGTCGAGGTGACATGCTATTTATCCCAGTTGGATCATCTAAACCAACCCGAATTCAAGGAGCGTTTTTGTCCGATGAAGAGGTGGAGCGAATAGTAGATCATTGTATTGAACAGCAAAAAGCTCAGTACCAAGAGGAAATGATACCGGAGGAAGAAACAGAAATTAAAAATGATGTTGATGATGAATTATTCGATGATGCTGTCCAATTAATCGTCGAAATACAAAGTGCTAGTGTGTCAATGTTACAAAGAAGATTTCGAATTGGTTATACTAGGGCAGCAAGATTAATTGATGCAATGGAAGCCAGAGGAATTGTTGGTCCTTACGAGGGGAGTAAACCCCGTACCGTTTTAATAACTCAAACTACCGAAGAAAAACTTTCTTAATTAAAAGGGAAAGTTGTTTAAGAATTTCCCGATTATTATTTTATAGTTGGGAAATTTTTACTGTAATAATACATATTTATGACAAAATGTTACAATTATTAAAGGTTTATCATATTTCTTTAATATTTCTATTTATTTATAGGTGTAAAAGTGTTATATTAATGTCGGACAAGGTTAGATGTCATACCTCTTGATAGCGCATCCATTTCAATATAGTTACATACTTGTTTTTTTGATAAGTTTTAGCGAGTTATACTCTGATTTTTATTCATAAGTAATCACTAGTGTTAAAAAATTGGTGTCTTTAGTTTCTATGTTTTGATTAATAAATGTAGAAACTATGCATATATAATTTCTATCCATTAACTTACAGGGGGTGATCACTCTTCACACCAGCAACAAAAAAAGTAAGACATGAGTTAAAATTATATAATGGGGGTTTTATCGTTGAAAAAGAGTCGTTTATTACTATTATTATCTTTACTTTTAGCATTTGGTTTAATTTTAGGAGCATGTGGAGCTTCTGATGAAGAGGATACAGCTAATAACACAGAAGATACAACAAGCACAGAAGAAACAGAAAGCGCTGAAGGCACTGATGAAGATGCAACTGAAGAGTCAGAAGCAACAGACTTTAGTGTATCAATGGTTACTGATATTGGTGGTGTTGATGATAAGTCATTTAACCAATCCGCATGGGAAGGTTTAGAAGCTTTTGGTAATGAACATGGTATGTCCAAAGGTGAGGGATATGATTATGCACAGTCATCAAGTGATTCCGATTATATGCCTAACATTAACCGTCTAGTTCGTGGTGGGTATGATTTAGTATTTGGTATTGGTTTTATGTTAACGGATGCAATAACAGAAGTTGCAGGTCAAAATCCTGATACAAACTTTGCTCTAGTTGATGCAGTAGCTGAAGGAGACAATGTAGTAAATATTACATTTAAAGAACAACAGGGGTCATTCCTTGTAGGTGTAGCTGCTGCTCTTAAATCTGAGTCTGGCAAAGTTGGTTTTGTTGGTGGAGAAGAAAGTGAATTAATTAAGAAATTTGAAGTAGGATTTGTTGCAGGTGTGAAATCAGTAGATTCTAGTATTGACGTAGATGTTCAATATGCCGATTCTTTTGGTGCACCTGATAAAGGTAAGGCAATCGCTGCTAATATGTATAACAGTGGTGTTGATGTTATTTACCATGCTTCTGGAGCAACTGGTAATGGTGTGTTTGCACAAGCTAAAGACATTAAAAATAGTGATTCAGATGCTAACGCTTGGGTAATTGGTGTTGACCGTGATCAGTATGAAGAAGGAACAATTGGTGATACAAACGTAACTCTTACTTCAATGGTAAAACGTGTTGATATTGCAGTTCAAGAAGTAGCAAAGTCTGCTATGGACGGTGAATTCCCAGGTGGAGAGATTCTTGAATTTGGTTTAGAAGATAATGGTATTGCTGTAGCTAAAACAAACGAAGAAGCTTATACAGCTGATATCGATACTGCAGTTGAAGAATGGAAGCAAAAAATTCTTGATGGTGAAATTGAAGTTCCATCTACCGATGAGGAACTTGAATCTTATCAAGATTCACTTTAATTAACTACTTGGAAAGGCTAGGTTAAACTAGCCTTTTCCCTTAATTAGTTTTAAGAATAGTTTTTAATATTTAATAATGTCTTAAGGATAAAAAATCTTCAAATGAAGAGACGTATTTCCTCCCTTTTCATTTGGCGATTTTCAGTAGTAATTACTGAACGTCATAAAAAAATGAAAAATTTATTGTCCAGATAAGGAGTTGGGGAATTTGGAGGATTCTGTAATTGAAATGCTTAATATCCGCAAAGAGTTTCCAGGTATTGTAGCAAATAATAATATTACTTTACAGGTGAAACAGGGTGAAATTCACGCATTACTAGGTGAAAATGGTGCAGGGAAATCTACTTTAATGAATGTATTATTTGGTTTATACCAGCCAGAAAAAGGTGAAATTCGTGTTAATGGTAAAAAAGTAAATATTACTGACCCAAACGTTGCGAATGATCTTGGTATTGGTATGGTCCATCAGCACTTTATGTTAGTAGATACTTTTACAGTTACACAAAACATTATTCTTGGTAAAGAACCTAAAAAATATGGCATGATAGATATAAAAAAAGCAGAAAAAAAAGTTGCTGAACTATCAGAGCGATATGGTTTAAAGGTAGATCCATCTGCCAAAATAAGGGATATTTCTGTTGGAATGCAACAGCGAGTAGAGATATTGAAAACGCTGTACCGTGGCGCAGAGGTGCTTATTTTAGATGAGCCAACTGCAGTATTAACACCTCAAGAAATAAAGGAATTAGTCGAGATTTTAAAGTCTTTAATTAAAGAGGGAATTTCAATTATTCTTATCACTCATAAACTAAAAGAGATTATGGAAGTTTGTGATCGTTGCACCGTTATCCGTAAAGGTGAGGGAATTGGAACCGTTAACGTTTCAGAGACATCTACGGATCAACTAGCTGAACTAATGGTTGGCAGAGAAATAAATTTTACAACTGAAAAATCAGAAGCTAATCCGAAAGAAAAAGTATTATCAATTACAGATCTTAGAGTTAAAGATAATAGAAATATAGAGATGGTTAAAGGATTAAACCTTGACGTTAAAGCTGGAGAAATTGTAGGGATTGCAGGTGTTGATGGTAACGGTCAGTCCGAACTAATAGAAGCAATAACAGGATTGACTAAAACTGAATCAGGTTCTGTGTTATTAAATGATAAAGATATAACTAATTTCTCTCCACGTAAAGTTACTGAATCTGGTGTTTCTCATATACCTCAAGATCGACATAAATTTGGACTAGTGCTCGATTTTCCTATTGGGGAAAATATGGTTCTGCAGACTTATTATAAGCAGCCATATTCTAAAAATGGGATACTTTCTTATAAGAACATTTATCAAAAAGCAAACGAATTAATAAACGAATACGATGTCCGCGTAGCTAGCGAATTTACACACGCACGCTCACTTTCTGGCGGTAATCAGCAAAAGGCAATTATCGGCCGGGAAGTCGATAGGTCACCTGACTTATTAATTGCCGCGCAACCAACTCGAGGCTTAGATGTCGGAGCAATTGAATTTATTCATCAAAAGTTAATAGAGGAACGTGACAAAGGAAGAGCTGTTTTGCTTATATCTTTTGAACTAGATGAAATAATGAATGTTAGCGATCGAATCGCTGTTATGTTCGATGGTCAAATTGTTGCCAATTTAAAACCTACTGAAACAAATGAACGAGAATTAGGTCTATTAATGGCTGGTAGTAAAAAAGAGAAAGTAGGTGAGCAGTAATGTTTACCAATCGAATGTTTAACATATTGGTTCCAGTTATTTCAGTACTGTTAGGTTTATTAGCAGGTGCAATCATTATGCTCTCTTTTGGGTATAATCCTATATCAGGTTATATAGCATTATGGAATGGTGCATTTGGTGATTGGTATTTCTTTGGAGAAACGATTAGACAAGTTACTCCATATATCTTTACTGGTCTTGCAGTTGCATTTGCATTTAGGAGTGGACTATTTAATATCGGAGCTGAAGGTCAAGTACTTGTTGGCTGGTTAGCTGCTGTATGGATAGGTACAACAGTAGATGCGCCAATGTTCATTCATTTACCTTTAGCTATTCTAGCAGCATTCTTAGCTGGAGCGTTTTGGGGATTTATCCCTGGAATATTAAAAGCAAAACTAGGTGTACATGAAGTTATCGTAACAATTATGTTGAATTATATAGCACTTTATAGTACGAATGCAATAATTAGAAGTGTATTAACAGATAGAGAGGATACTACGGATAAAATATCTGAATCTGCCTCGCTGTCTGCCGATTGGATTATGCAATTAACTGCTTATTCCAGGATGCATTATGGTATATTGCTCGCACTATTGGTCGCTGTCCTTATATGGTTTTTAATTGACAAAACTACCCTAGGATATGAAATAAGATCTGTTGGTTATAACCAACACGCATCGCGCTATGCGGGGATGAATGTTGGGAAAAATATCATATTCGCAATGGTGATTTCCGGCGGTATTGCAGGACTTGGCGGAGCAATGGAAGGTTTAGGTACGTTTGGTTATATGCCAGCCCATTCTGGATTCACCAATATTGGATTTGATGGAATCGCAGTAGCCTTGTTAGGAGGGAATACCGCTTTAGGAGTAGTAATAGCTGCATTCTTATTTGGTACTCTTAAAATTGGGGCTTTGAATATGCCTACTGGTGCCGGAGTTCCTTCAGAGTTGGTTGAAATTGTAATTGCCTTAATTATTTTCTTTGTTGCTTCTAGTTTCGTTATTCGTTGGATGTTATTACGTCTTAAAAAGGAGGGGAAATAAATGAGCTTTCTTGATATCTTGCAATCTATCGTACCTATAGCTTTATTTTATTCAGCCCCTCTAATATTTACTGCTCTTGGTGGTGTGTTTAGTGAACGATCGGGCGTAGTTAATATTGGATTAGAAGGTTTAATGGTAATGGGTGCCTTTGTTGGTATCGTATTTAATCTAACCTTTGCTGATACGTTTGGAGCTGCTACTCCCTGGATATCTGTTTTAGTTGCAATGGTTGTGTCTGCAGTTTTTTCATTGCTTCACGCTGTAGCATCTGTTTCATTCCGTGCAGACCAGGTTGTGAGTGGTGTAGCAATTAACTTTCTTGCATTAGGTCTTGGAGTCTTTTTAACTAAGCAATGGTATGGCAAAGGGCAAACAGATATGGTTAGCCAACCGTTTTATTCTCAAAACATACCTTTACTTTCAGATATTCCTATATTAGGGTCAATATTTTTTGAAGGTGTTTACCTAACTTCATACATCGCTATAATATTTGCAATAATTGCATGGTTTATTTTGTATAAAACTTCTTTTGGAATGCGTCTAACATCAGTTGGCCAACATCCAATGGCTGCTGATACTAATGGTATAAATGTATATGCAATGCGATATGTTGCAGTTATGATTTCAGGTGCACTTGGTGGTATTGGTGGTTCAGTGTTCGCTTTAACAATCGCTTTGAACTTCTCTCAATCAACAATCGTTGGTCAAGGATTTATGTCACTTGCTGCTGTAATCTTCGGTAAATGGCATCCACTTGGAGCGATGGGAGCTGCATTATTCTTTGGCTTTGCTCAAAGTTTAAGTGTAATAAGTTCTGGAGTACCACTTCTAGAAGACATACCAAAGGTCTATCTAACAATTGCACCGTATGTGTTAACTATTCTTGCTTTAGCAGGATTTATTGGTAGATCCGAAGCACCAAAAGCTAATAATCAACCTTATATAAAAGGAACTAGATAAAACCTTTCAGACGGCTTCTGAGTCATTTAGTTAGCTTTAGTCTGTTCGCTATTATCACTTAAATCTCTTTGAACCATCTAAGTTCTAAGTGATGGATATAGCAACGGTTAATCGATTCTCTAAAAAAAATACGAAAAAAGAAACCTGGTAATTGTTACCTGGTTTCTTTTTCGTTACAATTACATTTAGGAGATGAAAAAAGGATAGATATGCTTAGATTTTGAAATGCTATACATATACTTAGTTTAGGGAGGATCTTTGATGCAGGCGATAGAAGAAAAATTGTATAAAGAGAATGGGTATAATTTACACCTTATTCAAAGCAAGAAGTACAAAACAATAAATATAGTTGTGAAGTTCAAAACACCCTTAGAAAAAGAAACAATTACAAAGAGAGCACTACTGAATTATGTTTTACAACAAGGGACAAAGACTCACACTAATGCTAGAGAGTTACGGACAGCTTTAGATGATTTATATGGAGCAGTTCTAAGTATTGACGGTGGGAAAAAAGGCGAAAGTCATATTATGACTGTTCGTATGGAAATAGCGAATGAAAAATACTTATCATCAAATGATGACATTATTGAGCAGGCAATGAATTTGATGAATGAGATTATTTTCCATCCTAAAACGGAAAATGACCAGTTTGATTCAAAAATAGTTGCAAGAGAAAAGCAAACATTGAAGCAGAAGATGGAATCAATCGTTGATGATAAAATGAGCTATGCTAATATGCGCCTTATCGATGAAATGTGTAACGACGAACCATATCACCTTCATGTTCATGGTTATCCTGAAGACTTGGATTCGATTACTGCAGCCAACCTTTTTGAGTACTACCAAAGTCTGTTAGTTAATGATCAAATGGATATTTATGTTCTAGGTGATATTGAAGGGAAAAGTATAAATAAGCTAGCACAATCGAAATTCTCTCGTGAGCAATCAGTAAATAAAGTTCCACAACAGATTAAAACAAAGAAAATTGCGAAGATAAAAGAGGTTAAAGATGAACAAGTTGTTCAGCAAGCTAAATTGCATTTAGGATACCGTACTAACATTCTCTTCAAAGACCCAGAGTATTTTGCTTTGCAAGTATTTAATGGAATGTTCGGTGGGTTTCCGAGTTCTAAACTTTTTATGAATGTTAGGGAAAAACACAGTCTTGCATATTACGCTGCCTCACGCATTGAAAGCCATAAAGGATTATTATTTGTATTTAGTGGAATTGATCCTAATGATTATCACAAAGCCAAAGATATTATCCTTGAGCAAATGGAGTTAATGAAACAAGGTGACTTTACTGAGGAGCAAGTAGAGGAAATAAAAAATATGGTTGTTAATCAAATGCTAGAAACAATGGACCACCCACAGGGATTAATCGAGTTACTATACCATCAAATTCTAGCAGATACTCAAATAAAACCAGACCAAATGATTGAAAAAATAAAACAAGTAAAAAAAGACGACCTTCTTAAAATAGGAGAAAAAATAGAGTTAGATACTGTCTATTTTCTAACTAATAAAGGAGGAAATGAAAATGAAAAAAACTAACTATGAACAATTAAAAGAAGTTGTGTACTCCGAGAAATTGGACAATGGATTGAGTGTATTTCTTTTACCAAAAAAAGAAATGGCTAAAACATTCGGTATTTTTTCTACTGATTATGGTTCAATTGATCAGACATTTGTTCCGATAGGACAGGAAGAACCTATTACTGTACCTGACGGGATTGCTCATTTTCTCGAGCATAAACTATTTGAAAAAGAAGATCGAGACGTGTTCCAAGATTTTACCAAGCGAGGCGCATCAGCGAATGCTTTTACGTCTTTCACAAAAACAGCCTATCTATTCTCTGCAACGAGTAGTATTGAGGAAAATATGCAAACTTTACTTGATTTCGTTCAAGATCCTTATTTTTCGGAGCAATCCGTAGAAAAAGAAAAGGGGATTATTGGTCAAGAAATTACAATGTATGATGACCAACCAGATTGGCGTTCATTTTTTGGTACGATTCAAAGTTTATATCAAAATCATCCAGTTCAAATTGATATAGCAGGAACAATTGATTCGATAGCTGAAATTACAAAGGATGACTTGTACACTTGTTACAATACCTTTTACCACCCATCTAATATGAGTGTATTTGTCGCTGGAAATTTCGAACCCGAATCAATGATGAAATTAATAAAAGACAATCAAAGTAAAAAAGAGTTTCCAGTTATGAGTGATATTGATAGAAGCTTTCCAGATGAGCCGGTTGAAGTAGCTAAAAAGAAACATGTCATAGAGATGCCGGTTTCAGTGTCTAAATGCTTGGTAGGAATTAAAGAGAACGTAAAGGATGACAGTACAGAAGCATTTTTGAAAAAGGATCTTCTTGTCGATATGCTTTTGGATCACTTTTTCTCAAAAAGTGGTGAATTTTATCAAGAATTGTATGATAAAGACTTAATTGATAATAGCTTTAGCTTTGAATCAAATTTAGAAAGGAATTTCGGTTTTTCTATACTAGGTGGAAATACGCAAAAGCCTGATCAACTTGCGGAAGAGATTAAAGGGATGCTATTAAAATTGAAAGACTTTTCTTTGAATGAGGAACAATTCGAAAGAATAAAACGAAAAAAAATTGGTCACTTATTAAGAGCAATGAATTCTTTAGAATTCATCTCTACACAATTTGTTCATTATAATCTTTTAGGAATTGACTTATTTGAAGTAGTACCGGCAATTGAAAAGCTGAGTGTTGAAGAGGCCAACAATTTTCTCCATCAGTGGATTGATGAAGAAAGAATTGCTGTCTGCCAAGTAATTCCTTCAAAAGGGTGATCCTATGGGAGGAAATTGTCTTATAACAGGAGCAAGCGGCGAAATTGGTGGTGCAATTGCAGAAAAACTCGCATCTGAAGGTTATACGCTTATTCTCCATTATCATCAAAATAGACAACAAATCGAACGATTATTGGACAAATTACCAAAAGAGTCTGTTATTGATGTTATTCATGGTGATCTGACTACTAATAATGGAATTAATTCTTTTTTAAGTAATATTCACTATTCTGTTGATCATTTAATATTTGCAAGTGGTAGAAGTGAATATGGTTTATTTCAGGATATTTCGGAAGCTTCTATGGATGAAATGCTATCTTTACATGTGAAATCTACGTGGTTAATAGCTAAACAATTAATACCTGGTATGGTTCGCAATAATAAAGGAAGTATCATTGTCATTTCCTCCATATGGGGGGATATAGGAGCAAGCTGCGAGGTTGTCTATTCTTCAGTTAAGGGAGCACAAAATAGTTTCATCAAAGCATTAGCTAAAGAGCTTGCTTCATCAGGTATCTCTGTAAATGGTGTAAGCCCAGGATATATTGAAACAAAAATGAACCAGTTTCTGAGCGAAATAGAAAAAAAAGAAATCATTGATGAAATTCCCATGAACCGAGCTGGTCAACCTAGTGAAGTTGCTCACGCTGTATCCTTTTTACTTGATGAGAAATCAAGTTATATTCAAGGGGAAATAATTAATATTAACGGTGCATGGTAGGATAAAACCCTTCTTCATTCATGTATAAAGTTCTATAAATTTCAAATGCTATTAGTGTAAGTTGAATGAAGGAGGAATATAAAATGTCTGTTCTCGATAATTTTGAATCATGGAAAGATTTCCTTGGCGATCGTTTGCATCAGGCACAAGGTCAAGGAATGAGTCAGCAAGCTATTACTGAAATAGCTTATGATATTGGTGGTTATCTATCCAACCAAGTAGATGCTAAAAATGAGCAAGAGGCAGTGTTGCGCGAATTGTGGAGTGTTGCAAACAAAGATGAGCAACACACAATTGCAAACATGATGGTAAAACTTGTGCAAGACGAAGGCACAGGTAAATAAGTTTACTCCTTAATATTATTAATACAAAACCCTTGTTTCTTACTTAAAAACAAGGGTTTTGTATTGTATTTCTAATTAATTTTATAATTAATTTATTAAGCGATTGTCATCCACATATAGTTTGAGTCGGGCTATTCCGGCTATATGTGGATAAATTTTAAAAAACAGTATTATAAATTTGAATAATTCAATAAAAAATGTTGAATTTGTTCTATATATTACGAATATTGTCTTTTCTAAAACCATAAAATCATTTATGATAATATATAAGTGGGCTACATTGGAAATATTACGTTTAAAGGGGTTTTTGTTGTGGAAAAGACAGAATGGTACCTTGAATATGAAATTCAGCATAATAGACCAGGCCTACTAGGTGATATTTCTTCTTTATTAGGAATGCTTTCAATAAACATTATAACGATAAATGGAGTAGAAAATTCTAGAAGAGGAATGTTGTTACTCTCGAGGAAAGACGAACAAATTCTCCGCTTAAAATCAATCTTAAATACAATGGATACGATTAATGTCACAAAATTAAGGAAACCTAAACTAAGAGATCGTATGGCGGTAAGACACGGTCGATACATACACAGTGACATTGATGATAAAAAGACATTTCGATTTGTGCGTAGCGAATTAGGATTGTTAGTTGATTTTATGGCGGAATTATATAAAAAAGATGGTCATAAACTAATTGGTATAAGAGGGATGCCTCGCGTAGGTAAGACTGAATCAATTGTTGCCGCTAGCGTTTGTGCCAATAAACGTTGGTTATTTGTATCAAGCACTTTACTAAAACAAACAATTCGTAATCAACTAATTAAAGATGAATACAATGTCGATAATCTGTATATTATAGATGGAATTGTTTCTACGAGGCGGGCTAGTGAAAAGCACTGGGAACTTGTTAGAGAAATCATGCGCCTACCAGCTACGAAAGTAGTTGAACATCCAGATATTTTTGTTCAACAAACAGAATACAAAATGGATGATTTTGACTATATCATTGAACTTAGAACTGAGAGTGACGAAGAGATTAGATATGATCCAATTGATAAACCTGAACTTAACCAACAAGATGGATTTTCTATGTTTGATTTTTGAAAAATGGATGGTGTTATAAATGGAAATAGGAGAAAGACTAAAAGAAGCCAGGGAGTTAAAACAATTATCTTTAGATGATATACAAAAAGTAACTAAAATCCAAAAAAGATATTTACAAGCAATTGAAAAAAGTAACTTTAGTGTAATGCCCGGGAATTTTTATGTTAGAGCATTTATTAAAGAATATGCAACAGCTGTAGAGTTAGATCCAGAACAGCTGATTGAAGAACATCAGGATGAACTACCATCTACCAGTGATGAAAGTTCGATACAATACACTCGGGTACAGCGAAGTAGAAAAGATACAACACCGGCAAAAAGCCCAGCCATTTTTTCATTTTTACCGACTGCTATTGTAGTACTATTAATTGTAGGTATAGTATTTGCGGTATGGTATTTTAATAAAGAATCCCAAGCAGATGACTCCAATGAACCTGTACAAACTGAAGATATTGGTAATGATGAAGTCAGGTTACCTCCTGATGAAGCAGAAAACGACGATTCTGGGTCTAATGGAGATGAAGAGACCTCAACTAACGATAATGAAGAATCTGAGGAAGAGACAACCCAGGATGAACCTGAACCAACATTAACACTAGTTGATCAAGGAAATGGTGAACAAACATATGACCTTGAGAATGCAACCGATGAATTATTGCTAACACTTAAATCGGATAGTGAGCATTGGCTAGAAATTAAGAATGGAGAGGGAGCAAGCTTTTATGAAGACATGTTTTATGCCGATCAGACACCTTATGAATTAGATTTGACAGGAGAAGAGCGAATTTATTTAAGATTTGGTAATCCCAGAGAACTAGATATCACAATTAATGGTGTATCGCTGGAATTACCTGATGACATAGAACCTACTACACCACAAAATGTTTGGATAAATGTACAAAATAGTGCAGAATAGTATGAAGTACTTTTTTTCTAAAACCCTTCTCATCCTAGGATGGGAAGGGTTTGAATTGCGTTAGACTGTTATATAAAGACATGGAGGGACTATAAATGAATATACCAAACAGAATTACAATCTCGAGAATATTATTAATACCAATTTTCATAATTTTATTAGCTGTTCCTTTTAACTGGGGCGTGTGGAATATTGGTGAACAAGACTTACCCGTATCCCACTTCGTTGCTGCATTATTATTTATCATTGCTTCAGCTACAGATTGGGTTGACGGATACTATGCTAGGAAACATAACCTTGTTACAAATTTAGGTAAGTTTTTGGATCCAATGGCCGATAAGTTACTAGTGTCAGCAGCTTTTATACTCTTAGTTGAAATGGGCCTTGCTCCAGCCTGGGTAGTCATCGTAATTATTAGTAGAGAATTTGCTGTTACTGGATTACGTCTTGTCGCTGCAGGTGAAGGAATTGTTTTAGCTGCAGGTCAAATGGGTAAGTTGAAAACAGTATTGCAGATTGTGTCCATTGCTGCTCTATTATTACATAATTATCCTTTCTCCTATTTCGGAATTCCCTTTGCAATTATTGCACTTTATAGTGCATTAATTATTACTGTGATTTCAGGATATGATTACTTTGTGAAAAATTGGCACGTAATGAGGGATTCAAAATGAGTGATTATAAAACAGAAATTATTGCAGTTGGAACAGAGTTGTTACTCGGACAAATAGCTAATACAAACGCCCAATGGCTTTCAGAACAGTTAGCTGATAATGGAATGAATGTGTTTTATCATGCTGTAGTTGGAGATAATTTGGAACGAGTTAAGGATACCTTTCAATTAGCTAGTGAGCGTTCAGATATTATATTTGTAACTGGAGGTTTAGGTCCTACAGATGACGATTTAACACGTGAAGCATTTCAAGCTTTAACAAATAAAACATTGAAAGAGGACAAATCGTCGCTCAATAAAATCACAAGCTATTTCGAAAAATCTAAACGTCAAATGACGCCAAATAACCGGAAGCAGGCATTAGTTTTTAGTGAAGCAAAGGTATTAGCAAATAGCGCTGGTATGGCTCCAGGTATGATTATAAAACATAACCAATCGATATGGGTATTTATGCCAGGTGTTCCTAGAGAAATGAAAGCAATAACTACCGAACAGGTGATACCATACTTGAAGGAAACATTACAATTGAATACAGTAATTCAATCACGGATGCTTCGTTTTATAGGCATTGGTGAATCACAAATCGAACATGAATTGAAATCATTAATAGATTCTCAAAAAAATCCTACGATCGCACCCTTAGCTTCAGAAGGTGAAGTTGCTATACGGGTAACTTCTAAAGCCGCAAACAAGCAACAAGCAGATGAGTTAATTAATAAAACAGAAAGCAAAATTTTGAAGAAGGTCGGCAAGTATTTCTATGGCTATGATCAAGATTCAATTAAAGAAAAGGTTTATCAACTACTAAAATCTAAAAAACTGACAATAGCTACAGCTGAAAGCTTAACAGGTGGTAGCTTTTCTGAATCTATTGTTTCAATTAATGGAGCGTCTGAAGTGTTTATGGGTGGAATTGTTTGTTATTCTAAGGAAGCCAAAGAAAACATGTTAAATGTATCCTCTGAGACAATAAAAACGTATGGAACTGTTAGTCAAAAATGCGCTTCAGAAATGGCGTTAAATGTAAAACAGAAATTAAATGCAAATATTGGTATAAGTTTTACAGGAGTTGCTGGACCTAACTCCTTAGAGGGAAAACCTGTTGGAACAGTAATTATAGCTATTTGTGATTCTTTTAATAAATCAACGATCCAAGAATATCACTTTCAAGGCAATCGAGAAATGATTAGGAATAGAAGTGTGAAAAAAGGATTTGAACTACTCCGAGATATATTGTTTGAGTCATAATCATACATTGAAGCTTTAGAAATTTGTGTGATTTGGTAAATATCTTATTAACATATTAAAATTGCGAAAGTTAACTATATTTTTTATCTAAATATATAAATTGTCTATAAGAAAAATCAATTTTCACTACAAAAGATGGTATAATTACAAGGGAACATTTATTCGCTTTTCGCTTGTTAAATCTCAAAAAACAAGTTATGATAGAAATAGTTTAATATACGAGGGGGAAATATAAATTGAGCGATCGTAAACAAGCCTTAGATATGGCGTTGAAACAAATAGAAAAACAATTTGGTAAAGGTTCAATTATGAAACTAGGAGACCGAGCAGAGCAACGGATTGCAACAGTATCAAGCGGATCGTTGGCATTAGATGTAGCTTTAGGTGTTGGTGGATATCCAAGAGGACGTGTAGTTGAAATATATGGTCCAGAATCATCCGGTAAAACAACTGTTGCACTTCACGCAATTGCGGAAGCACAAAGACAAGGTGGACAAGCGGCCTTCATCGATGCTGAACACGCACTTGATCCTATTTACGCTAGAAATTTAGGTGTAAACGTTGATGAACTACTTTTATCTCAACCTGATACTGGAGAACAAGCGTTAGAAATTGCTGAAGCACTTGTACGTAGTGGTGCAGTTGATATAGTAGTTGTTGACTCTGTTGCAGCTTTAGTGCCAAAAGCAGAGATTGAAGGCGAAATGGGAGATGCTCACGTTGGCTTACAAGCTCGTTTGATGTCACAGGCACTTAGAAAACTATCTGGTGCAATATATAAATCAAGTACTACTGCTGTCTTTATTAACCAAATTCGTGAGAAAGTGGGAGTTATGTTTGGTAGTCCCGAAACAACTCCTGGTGGACGAGCTCTTAAGTTTTATGCATCTGTTAGACTCGATATTCGTCGCGCAGAAACATTAAAACAAGGAAATGACATGATTGGGAATAGAACAAGAATAAAAGTAGTCAAAAATAAAGTGGCACCACCTTTTAAACAAGCTGAAGTTGATATCATGTATGGAGAAGGTATTTCTAGAGAAGGTGAAATTCTTGATATTGCCTCAGACTTGGATATTGTTCTAAAAAGTGGTGCTTGGTATTCTTATAATGAAGAGCGTTTGGGTCAAGGAAGAGAAAATTCAAAACAATTTTTGAAAGAAAATAAGGAAGTTATGGAAACAATTTATAATGCGGTTAGAGCTCATTATAATATGGACGTAGTAGAAGATACTAAAGAAAAAGAGAAATCAAAAAATGGCAAAGGTAAATCTAAAACTGAAAAAGAAACACAAGAAACATTGGATATGAAATAAAAAGTAACGGCATGGAAAATCTCCCATGCCGTTACTTTTTATTTAATGAATTTTTCTTAACTAGTATTAGATTATTAATGTAGTAGTGTGAAGTTATAGGATATCTATGCTTAAGTATCATAATTAAAATTGACAGCTTTTCGACAACTAATTAGTTAATTATTAATTCTTTTCCAATAAATATCAGAAAAATTTACATAATTACTACATAAAATTGACGTTTCCTTGACATTATATACCCTCGAGATTAAAATTAATGTGTATAATATTATTATTCATTATACATTCTTTGTTAAAACCTAGATTAATTTAAAGTAAGAATGTAGATGCCGACTTAAATTGATTGTACAAGTTTATAGCAAGAGGAGGTGAAACCATGGAAATAGTTACCTTAATCATCTCCATTTTGCTTACCCTTATCGTCGGTATTGTTGTTGGTTATCTAATTCGTAAATCTATTGCAGAAAAGAAAATTTCTAGTGCAGAGGACTTGGCAAAACAAATAGTAGAAGAAGGGCATCGTAATGCAGAAGTTTCTAAAAAAGAGGCTCTTCTAGAAGCTAAAGATGAAAATCACAAACTTCGACAACAGGCAGATCAAGAACTTCGAGAGAGAAGAACAGAGATTCAGAAGCAAGAAGGCCGTCTGATGCAAAAAGAAGAAAATCTGGACCGTAAGGATGAAACGCTCGATAAGCGTGAGCTCGTGTTAGAGAAAAAAGAAAGTTCGCTAACAGAAAAACAACAACAAATTGAAGAAACGGAAAGCAAAGTGGGAGTTATGTTAAGCGAGCAGCAAGTTGAACTAGAGCGCATTTCAGGTTACACTTCTGACCAAGCAAAACAAATAATTTTAGAACGAGTTGAAAAAGAAGTAAGCCACGAATCTGCACTTATGATAAAAGAAGCAGAAAATCGTGCGAAAGAAGAAGCGGATAAGAAAGCAAAAAGTATCCTATCTCTTGCTTTACAGCGTTGTGCCGCCGATCATGTTGCTGAAACAACCGTGTCTGTTGTAAATCTTCCAAATGATGAAATGAAAGGCCGGATTATAGGTCGTGAGGGTCGTAATATCCGAACACTTGAGACATTAACTGGCATTGATTTAATCATAGATGATACACCAGAGGCTGTAATCTTATCAGGATTTGATCCTATAAGAAGAGAAACAGCTCGCATCGCCTTAGAAAAGTTGGTTCAAGATGGACGAATTCACCCTGCGCGGATTGAAGAAATGGTAGACAAATCAAGACGCGAAGTTGATGAGTATATTCGTGAAGTTGGAGAGGAAACAACGTTTGAAGTGGGTGTACATGGTCTACATCCAGACTTGGTGAAGATACTAGGTCGCTTAAAATATCGTACAAGCTATGGTCAGAATGTATTGAAACATTCAACTGAAGTTGCGTATCTTTCCGGTCTACTTGCTGCTGAACTGGGTGAAGATCAAACCCTCGCAAAAAGAGCCGGCTTGCTGCACGATATCGGAAAGGCTATTGATCATGAAGTGGAAGGTAGTCACGTGGAAATAGGTAAGGAATTGGCAACAAAATACAAAGAAAATGATGTTGTCATTAATTCAATTGCTTCCCACCACGGTGATGAAGAACCTACTTCGATAATAGCTGTTCTTGTTGCTGCTGCTGATGCATTGTCTGCAGCGCGACCTGGAGCTAGAAGTGAAACATTGGAAAATTATATTAAGCGTCTTGAGAAGTTAGAGGAAATCTCTGAATCTTATGAAGGCGTCGAGAAATCTTTTGCAATTCAAGCGGGTCGTGAAGTTCGAATCATGGTAAAACCTGATGAAATTGATGATCTTGAATCATTACGAATTGCTAGAGAAATCAGAAAAAGAATTGAAGATGAATTGGACTATCCAGGCCATATTAAAGTAACAGTTATTCGTGAAACGCGAGCAGTAGAATATGCGAAATAAAGCGACCATTTGGTCGCTTTATTTTTTTGCGAGGATACTATTTAGGTACTGCACCATTTTGACTTTTAAGATTATATATGTAAAACTGAACGTAATTTAACAGATGGGACTGTAAACAATGAAAATATTATTTATTGGAGATATCGTTGGATCTCCTGGACGAGATATGGTACAAAACTATTTACCGAAATTGAAACAAAAATATCAACCACATGTAACAATTGTAAACGGCGAAAACGCTGCCTCTGGTAAAGGAATAACTGAGAAAATTTATAAACAGTTGTTAGAATGGGGTGCACAAGCTATTACAATGGGAAATCACACATGGGACAAAAAAGAACTTTTTGAATTTATAGATAATGCACCATATATGGTGCGTCCCGCAAACTTCCCAGAAGGTACACCAGGAAAGGGTCTAGTATTCATTAAATCTAACGGACTTGAGCTTGCGGTGATTAATTTGCAAGGGAGAACATTTTTACCACCTCTAGATGATCCATTTCGTGTAGTAGATGAATTAATAGATGAGGCCAAAAAACGTACTAATCTTATTTTTGTAGATTTTCATGCAGAAGCTACTAGTGAGAAACAAGCAATGGGCTGGTATTTGGATGGCAGAGTCACTGCGGTCGTAGGAACACACACACATACACAAACAGCGGATGAAAGAATTTTACCAATGGGAACTGGATACATAACTGATGTCGGAATGACAGGTCCATATGATGGAATACTCGGTACCGATAGAGAAGCAGTTATAAAGAGATTCTTAACTAATCTTCCTGTTCGATTTGAAGTTAAGAAAGAAGGAAGAACTCAACTAAATGCTTTTTTAGTTGATGTTGATAATCAATCGGGAAGGACGAAAAAAGTCGAAAGAGTTCTAATTAATGATGATCATCCATTTTTTGGCTGAATAATTGAATTTTTCGAAAAATTAGTTCATAATAAAAGGGAATATCTATCAACTCCAAGAATATAGTAAAAGTGGAATAACTTTCATTTTAGTAAACTAAGGAGGTACTAGTAATGGATATATTAAAAGTTTCAGCCAAATCGAATCCTAACTCAGTAGCAGGAGCACTTGCAAACGTACTTAGAGAACGAGGCTCAGCGGAAATTCAGGCGATCGGTGCTGGTGCAATAAACCAGTCCGTAAAGGCAGTAGCTATCGCACGAGGATTTGTTGCCCCAAGTGGAGTTGACTTAATTTGTATTCCAGCTTTTACAGATATTATGATTGATAATGAAGAACGAACTGCAATTAAATTTATTATTGAACCAAGGTAATCAAAATATTCACTGTTTGCTCTAAGCAAACAGTTTTTTTTTTTGAAAAAATCTTAAGGGGGTATATTATAATGATAATTGATGGACATTGTGACGCGCTTTTAAAACTATGGTCAAAAAATATATTATTTCATTCTAGCGATGAATTACAAGTTAATTACATGAAATGGAAAAAAAGTTCTGTAAAAATACAATGTTTTGCCATTTTTGTACCGGACGATGTTCCTGATGAACTTCAGTTTCAAGTTGCACTTGAAATGGTTGATATTTTTTTCAAACAAATAATAGAGCCCTATGATGAAGTCAAATTTATTTCTTCAAAAAATGATATGTTGTCTTTAAAGGAAAACGAAAAAGGTGCGATGTTAACACTGGAGGGTTGTCATCCCATCGGTAAAGACCTAAACAAACTAAGAACGTTAATTCGTTTAGGAGTTAGGATAGTTGGTTTAACCTGGAATCAAGCCAATGCAGTGAGCGATGGTATTGGAGAAAAAAGGGGAGCAGGATTAAGTGAATTTGGCAAGGAAGTAGTGCTATTGCTTAATCAAGAACGTATATGGACAGATCTATCACATATTTCTTACCGAGGTTTTTTTGATGTAATCAAACTAGCAACCTATCCGATGGCTTCACATTCTAATGCCTATTCTATCAACGCACACCGAAGAAACCTTGATGATAAGCAAATTCGAGCATTGATTGAAAATGATGGCTGGATTGGAGTGACATTCGTGCCAAGTTTTCTAAATGACCAAAAAACCGCAAAGGTAAAAGATGTAATTCAACATCTTAATTACTTCTTGAAAAGTGGTGCTGAAAACTGTCTAGGTCTCGGTTCAGATTTCGATGGTACAGTAAGATTTGTTGACGGTCTTTATGACTATTTAGATTATGATATGTTTATAACTGAATGTCATAACAATTTTCCAACCGATACGATTGTAAAAATTAGTTATCAGAATTTTTTAAATAAATTTCCGCGCAACTAGTTAGTTTAGATATGACAATAGCAAATTTAGCATTTCTTTGTATTTGTTAGAAATCTGCCATATAATAAACAAGTAATGTCTTTATTTTACTATTAGTCTTTTGATATAATGTAAAATTGGAGAAGAGTTTCAATTAAAGTGCTGGTTAACTCTTTGATATAGTAACGTATCTCAGTTAGAATAGCTAGATTAGACCGAAAGGAGATTCCGTGTACATGAACGAAGAACAACGGAAACAAGCCAATCAAATCAAACAGGTAGATCCAACAGACATAAAATCTGATGCGGATTCAAACCTAGAACGAATTCAACATATAGACTCTGATGAACTGATAGGTAAGTATTTTCAAGCAACATATGAACCACCAAACTTAAAAAAAGCAAAAAAACGTAAACGAGAAGATGTTAAAGTACATTATGATTTTAGTATTCCTGAGGAAATGAAATCAATTGGAAAAGATAAAAAGTTCCTTATCCGTACTTATGGTTGCCAAATGAATGCTCACGATACCGAAGTTATGGCAGGGCTCTTGACTGACATGGGGTACGAATCAACAGATGATACGAACGAAGCTGATGTTATTCTATTAAATACATGTGCGATTCGTGAAAATGCTGAAAACAAAGTATTTGGTGAAATTGGACATTTGAAACCATTAAAATTAGAAAAGCCTGATTTAATTGTAGGCGTATGTGGATGTATGTCTCAAGAGGAATCAGTTGTTAACAAGATTCTAAAGAAACATCCATTTATCGATATGATTTTTGGTACACATAACATTCACCGTTTACCAAGTCTGTTAAAAGAGGCTATGTTTAGTAAAGCAATGGTAATGGAAGTTTGGTCAAAAGAAGGCGACATCATTGAAAACCTACCTAAAGTACGTAAAGGAAAGATAAAAGGTTGGGTTAACATTATGTACGGTTGCGATAAATTCTGTACGTATTGTATTGTACCGTACACTCGTGGAAAAGAGCGAAGCCGTATGCCTGAAGATATTATACAAGAAGTTCGTCAGTTAGCAGCAGCGGGATATAAAGAAATTACTTTGCTTGGCCAAAACGTTAATGCCTATGGAAAAGACTTAGACATGAAGTACGGTTTAGGTGATTTAATGGAAGAAATCAGTAAAATTGATATTCCAAGAGTTCGTTTTACAACATCACACCCTAGAGATTTTGATGATCGTTTAATTGAAGTGCTTTCTAAAGGTGGAAATTTACTAGATCATATCCATTTGCCAGTTCAATCTGGAAGTTCAGAAGTACTTAGAGTTATGGCCCGTAGATATACACGAGAAGAATATTTAAAGCTTGTTGATAAAATTAGAAAAGCAATGCCAAATACTACTCTAACTACTGATATTATCGTCGGTTTCCCTAACGAGTCTGATGAGCAATTCGAGGAAACGATGACATTAATGGAAGAGGTTGGATTCGAAAGTGCTTATACTTATATTTATTCCCCAAGAGAGGGCACTCCTTCTGCAAAATGGGAAGATAACATCCCGATGGAAGTAAAGAAAGAACGGCTCCAACGCTTAAATGCACTGGTTAATAAACAGTCTGCTGAAGCAATGCAAAAATATGAAGGACAAACGGTGAAAGTTCTTGTTGAAGGTGAAAGCAAGAAAAATCCTGATGTTCTGTCTGGTTATACTGAAAGAAATAAGATGGTTAATTTTAAAGCACCAAAGTCAGTGATTGGTAAAATTATAGATGTTAAAATAACAAAAGCGAAAACCTGGTCTCTTGATGGAGAATTGGTTAAAGAAGCTGTTGAGGTGAATTAATATGGCAGAATATACGCGTAAACAAGTTGTAGAGGAAGCAAATAAGTTAGCAAAAATGATGGCTAGTACCGATGAGATCGATCGATTCAAGCAAATAGAAGCCAAGTTAAATGAGAATCAAAAGATTCAAGCGTTGATTAAAAAGATGAAAGCTTTGCAAAAACAAGCAGTTAACTTTCAAGCGTATGGAAAACAAGAGGCATTGAAAAAAGTTGAAGCTGAAATTGATCGCATTCAAGATGAAATCGATGAAATCCCAATCGTACAAGAATTTAAAGACTCACAGGTTGTTATCAATGACATCCTTCAATTAGTATCAAATACAATCGCTAGAGAAGTAACAAACGAAGTAATTCGTTCGACTAACGGAGACATTCTAGCAGGAGAAACTGGATCTAAAGTAGGTCGCAGTTCTTGTGGACATTAAAGCGTTAATTTGAACCAAAGACTGACTTAAGGTGAATTTCAAACCAATAAGTCAGTCTTTTTTGTGGGAAAATCCAGTGTTCACTTGACAACAATAAAAGTCACTCATTTTTAAAAAACGAACTTGGTGTTTTGTAAAAAGCTGATTATTAGAAGTTTTTCCATAATATTCGTACATTTTTTTAGGCTTTCGCATAGGATGAACTAGAACCTTTGCTGGTCTACCCAAAAGAGAATTACAAAAAGTAGTATGCACTTTAGGTAGATGCCATGCATAAAATGACTATGAAAAAAGAGGAGGTTTTAGTTCTTATGTCTTTTCTTGATCAAGACTATCGAGAAATAATTACAAAAGCTGTCATTGGTAAAGGGCGTAAATTCACTCAGGATACAAATACAATCACACCATCACATAGACCTTCCAGCATTCTTGGTTGCTGGGTCATCAATCACCTATACAATGCCAAGAAAAAGGGAGACGACATTGTAGAAGTGAATGGTAGTTATGACGTGAATATTTGGTATTCTTACAACGACAATACTAAAACGGAGGTTGTTACTGAGCGAGTCAATTACACGGATCACATCAAGCTTTCTGTTAGAGATGAACAGACACTTGGTGATGAAGTAGAAGTTTACGCAAAAGTTATTCAACAACCGAATTGCTTAGAATGTAAGATTGCCAATCAAGATCATAAGATTGTTGTGGAAGTAGAAAGAGAGTTTCTTGTTGAGGTAATCGGTGAGACAAAAGTTACAGTTAGAGTTGATCCTAACGGAGTTGTAAGTGATGATGACGATTGGGATTTTGAGTTATCTGACGATGAGTTTGAAGATGTTGATCCTGATTTCTTAGCTAATGTAGAAGAAGAATAATGACAAAAGATATTATATGAGGTTTCGGGTGCAAATTAGCAATTCTGATTTGCGCTCTTTTTTATTATTTAGAGTACAATGTCAAATACTTTTTTTAAAGGAAATTATAAAATGGCCTGCTGTGGATAATTAATTTCTATGTTACCCACGTCCGGCTCCGGCGACCACCTCGTCTTTAGGTCTTAATACAATCCTCTATGTTGAAAAGAATGCATGCTGAAGCTTGTCTTATTGCCCTAAGGTGATTACAAAGGGAGGTAACTTAGAATAGTCTTCTAAATAATAAGCGCCCTTATTATTTCAATGGTAACCTCCTTCTTTATCTAAAATTTCTTGAATTTACATAATCGTATCAATCAAAATTGATAGCATTCGTATGCTATAATGATAGAAATAAATCTCGTACGTGCTGGAGGATATATTATGGCTACATATACACCAATGATACAACAATACTTAAAAGTCAAAGCCGATTACAAAGATTGTTTTCTTTTTTTTCGCTTAGGTGATTTTTATGAAATGTTTTTTGACGATGCTGTCTCTGCATCAAGAGAACTCGAAATAACACTTACAAGTAGAGATGGTGGAAGTGAGGACCGGATTCCTATGTGCGGAATTCCATACCATTCTGCTGCGAATTACATAAAAAATTTAGTTGAAAAGGGTTATAAAGTTGCAATATGTGAACAAGTTGAAGATCCTAAGACTGCAAAAGGTGTTGTCAAACGAGAGGTTGTTCAGCTAATAACACCTGGTACTGTAATGGAAGGTAACATGTTAGATGAGAAAGAAAATAATTACCTTGCAAGTATTACTAGTTTCAAAGATGAAACATATGTTATTTCTTATAACGATTTATCGACAGGAGAAAATAGCATAGCTACAATATCAAATGGATGGACTGCTGTTCTTAGCGAGTTATTTAATCGCCCAGTCAAGGAGATTGTTGTTTCGGTTGATCTCGCGAAGGAACTTCAAACTGAATTACGAGAGCGACTGCAGGTAACTCTTTCGTATCATGAGCAAACTGAAATTGATGATAATTTCAAACATTTGCTTTCTAATTTAGAGGATGAAAAAGAAATCAAAGCATTTGGGAGATTGTTTAACTATATTCAAAAAACACAAAAAAGAACACTTGACCATCTTAAGCCAGCTCAGTTGATCGAGCTAAAGCAATACATGTCACTAGATATGTATTCAAAACGTAATTTAGAGCTTACAGAAACAATTATGCGTAAAGGGAAACAAGGAAGCTTATTATGGGTAATTGACCAAACAGTAACAGCTATGGGATCTAGAATGTTAAAAAAATGGGTAGAGCGTCCATTATTAAACAAAACACTACTTGAAAAGCGGTTTAATATTGTCGATGGATTTTTGGAACAGTTTTTTGAACGAGAAACTATTCGTGAGTCATTAAAGTCGATATATGATTTAGAGCGACTTTCTGGACGAGTAGCATTTGGAAATGTAAATGCAAGAGATTTAAATCAATTGAAACTTTCTATAAGTAAAATACCTGATCTTAAAGAGCAATTAATTAATTTTACGAGCAAAAATGTACAAGAACTTAGTAAGAATATCAACCCCCTAGATGATTTATTCATCCTTCTTGACAATAGCCTGATAGAAGATCCACCGATAACTATTAAAGAGGGTGGAATTATCAAAGACGGCTATAACAGCAGATTAGATGATTACAGACATGCTTCTAGAAACGGCAAAAAGTGGATAGCAGAGTTAGAGCAAAAAGAAAAGAAAGAAACAAACATTAGGTCATTAAAAATTGGTTATAATCGTGTTTTTGGCTATTATATAGAAGTTACCAGAGCAAACCTTCATCTCTTGCCAGAAGGGAAATATGAACGTAAACAAACGCTTACCAATGCTGAAAGATACATTACACCTGAATTAAAAGAAAAAGAATCATTAATCCTTGAAGCGGAAGAAAAAAGTGTCGATTTGGAGCATCAGTTATTTATTGATTTACGTGAGCAAGTCAAAGCATATATTCCTAAATTACAGGAATTAGCTGACATTATTAGTGAAATAGATGTATTACAAGGTTTTGCAACTGTAAGTGAATTAAATAGGTATAATCGACCAGAATTTAATGATAAAAGAGATGTATCTATTAGACAGGGAAGACATCCCGTGATAGAAAAGGTAATGAAAAATGACTCTTTTGTTCCAAATGATGTTCAATTGCCTGAAGATACAAATATTTTGCTAATAACAGGGCCGAATATGTCTGGTAAAAGCACCTATATGAGACAATTAGCGCTTACGGGCATTATGGCTCAAATCGGTTGTTTTGTACCATGTGAATCTGCTGAATTACCGATTTTTGATCAAATTTTCACTAGGATTGGCGCTGCAGATGATTTAGTTTCTGGTCAAAGTACTTTTATGGTAGAAATGTTGGAAGCAAATCACGCTATAAGTCATGCAACACAGAATAGCTTAATCTTATTTGATGAAATAGGTCGTGGAACTAGTACATATGATGGGATGGCCTTAGCTCAAGCGATTATTGAATATTTACATGAAAATGTTCAGGCGAAAACGTTATTTTCAACCCATTATCATGAGTTAACTAGTATGGAGGAAACTCTAAATAAATTAAAAAATATTCATGTTCGTGCCGAGGAACACGAAGGAAATGTTGTTTTTCTACATCAGATTCAAGAAGGCGCAGCCGATCAAAGCTATGGTATCCATGTTGCTAAATTAGCTGAACTTCCATTACCACTAATCGATCGTGCTACGAAAATATTGAATCAATTTGAAAGTCAACCAACTAAAAAACAGGTTAGCATAGCAAAAGATGATGATGCACAGCTCTCTTTTTTTGCAACTCAAGATAAAGTATCCAAAAGTGGAATAACAAAATCAGAAAATAAACTTGTTCAAGAATTAAAGAATTTAAATATTATGGAAATGACACCAATGCAGGCGATGAATGAATTGTACGAGTTACAGAAGAAAGTTAAAGATAAGCAGGGAGGGGTCAAATAAGTGAAGATTTTTCAAATGCCTGATTCGCTAGCAAACAAAATTGCAGCAGGTGAGGTGGTTGAGCGCCCCGCATCTGTAGTAAAAGAATTAGTCGAAAATAGTATTGATGCGAACAGTACATGGGTGAAGGTAGAAGTATTAGAAGCTGGCTTGCAACAAATCAAGATTATTGATGATGGAGATGGCATGTCTGAGGAAGATTGTGAACGTGCTTTCTTTCGCCATGCTACTAGTAAAATAAAAAATGAAAATGACTTATTCCACGTCAAAACTTTAGGTTTTAGAGGTGAGGCTTTAGCAAGTATTGCAGCTGTTAGTAGGCTGACAATAAAAACATCGACTGGTGAACATGCAGGTACCTTGCTTGAATTAGAAGGTGGTAAGGTTACCCGTAGATCAAAAAGTGATGCAAGACAGGGTAGCGAAATTACCGTGGATGATATATTTTTCAACACTCCTGCCCGGTTAAAGTATATGAAAACTATCCATACAGAGTTGGGTCATATTACTGATATATTAAATCGGATGGCACTCTCACATCCTAATATACGTTTTGAAGTCAGTCACAATGGCAAACAATTATTTAAGTCCTCAGGTCGAGGAGACTTACTTCAAATTATTGCTCAAGTATATGGCATGGGAATCGCCAAGAAAATGATACCAGTTGAGCATAAAACCCTTGATTTTTCTATTGCTGGTTATATTGCTAAACCTGAAATTACACGTGCATCTAGAAACTACATATCTACCATTATTAATGGCAGGTATATTAGAAGTATCCCATTAAACAAAGCAATTTTAAGCGGGTATCACACTTTATTGCCAATCGGAAGAAGTCCACTTGTTGCATTAACTATTGAAATGGATCCTATATTAGTGGATGTTAACGTTCATCCTGCAAAGTTAGAAGTTCGTTTTAGTAAAGAGAGAGAATTATTTGAGGCTGTAGAAACAACCATTAAACAAGCTTTCAGAAAAGAAACATTAATACCCTCGGTCAAACAGCCAAAAAAACAAAAGGAACAGAGTTCACAGCATTCTTTTGATTTTTACGAAACAAATAAGAGAAATCCTGTATATAATAGCTTCTCTTATCAAAATCAGGTATTAGAAACAAGTGACGATAAGCAAATTGAGCAAGATGCATTTAAAACTACTCAAAATGCAATAATAAGTAACGAATACTCTGAATTTGATATCGAATCATTTCGTGAACAAGAGTCCGTAAAAACTGACAATCAAGACGATGAGAATGATCATCAAAATTCTACAGAACGGATTCCCGTAATGTACCCAATAGGGCAACATCATGGAACATATATCTTAGCGCAAAATGAGAATGGCTTATTCATTATTGATCAACACGCAGCACAAGAACGTATTAAATATGAATTTTTCAGGGATAGAATTGGAGAAGTTGCCAATGAAATACAAGAGCTATTACTTCCTATTACTTTTGATTTTTCAAAACAAGAAGCACTATTAGTAGAACAATATCAAGAAGAACTTAAAAAGGTAGGATTGTTTTTTGAAGCTTTCGGACAACAAAGCTATGCGATAAGGTCACATCCTCAGTGGTTCCCAAAGGGGTTTGAACAAGAAGTCATACACGAGATTGTTGAACAAGTAATTGCCTTAGAAAAAGTAGACATCTACAAAATAAGAGAAGAAGCTGCCATTTTAATGTCCTGTAAACGATCAATTAAGGCGAATCATTATCTTAATAACAATGATATGTTTCGCTTACTTGAAGATTTAAGAAACTCGACAGACCCATTCACTTGTCCGCACGGGCGTCCTATCATTATTCATTACTCCACATACGAAATGGAAAAGATGTTTAAGCGAATTATGTAAATCGGGGTAACGAGCTTGGTAATAATTACAAGTGAAAATTAGATCATCAGTAAATGTGCCCTCAAAAAGGGTATAAAATAAAGCACCTAGCTAAAGAATAGTACAAATGAATTAAGGAAAGGTTAGGTGCTTTATGCCAGAAAATCAAAAATTAGTTAATTTTCTAAACCAAGAATTATCAAACTTTGCAGTCTTATACATCAAACTTCATCGTTATCATTGGTTCGTTCAAGGTAGACATTTCTTTAAGTTACATGAAGTGTTTGAGGATTTATATAATGAAGCTGCTCAAGATTTAGATGAAGTAGCGGAGCGAATCCTAGCGATTGATGGCAAACCTCTTGCCACCATGCATAAATTCATCAAAGAAACTACCCTACAAGAGGCGCAAGCTGATGATAAAGAAAATGAAATTATTAACCAACTATCTGAAGATTATAGAACGATGATTAATGAAATAAAAGAGACAGGAATACCATTAGCTGAAGAGATTAATGATCAACCTACATCAGATTTATTAAATGATATTCGCGGGAGATTCGAAAAACATGTATGGATGCTAAGAGCGTATATTGCATTTGAATAACCTGTACAAGGCTGATAATTAATTATCAGCCTTGTTTTTTGGTTTAGATTGAATTGCGAAATAATATTAATGGTGTATAATGGAAAAACAATCAAATGAAATTAGTAATGTTTTATTGGATAATAATAAAAAACAGAGGATATCGTATGAAACAAACAGTTGTAGGAGTTGTAGGACCAACTGGAGTTGGCAAAACAGCTTTAAGTATTGAAATAGCAAAATCGTTTAATGGTGAAATAATTAGTGGCGACTCTATGCAAATCTATAAAGGGATGGACATTGGTACGGCTAAGGTTACTGAAGAGGAGAAAGAAGGAGTTCCTCACCACCTGCTTAATATAAAAAATCCCGATGAGTCTTTTTCAGTAGCGGATTTTCAAAAAAACGTTCGTCAAAAAATACAGCTAATAAGTAAAAACAACCATTTACCTATCATTGCAGGTGGAACAGGACTATACGTGCAAGCAGCATTGTTTGGTTATAATTTTGCTGAGGAAAAAAGAGACGAATCCTACCAAAATAAAATTGAAAAACAAATTGATGTCGATGGAATTGACGTTGTCTATCAACGATTGAAAAAAATTGATCCAGCCCAAGCTGATAAAATACATCCTAATAATGTTCGAAGGGTTATTAGAGCCTTAGAGGTGTACGATAGAACCGGCATGACCATGACAGAGTATCACCTGAGGCAACGGGTTGATAATCCATATCGTCCAATACTAATCGGGCTTGAAATGGATAGAGAGCTACTGTATAAGAGGATTAATAATCGTGTTGACATAATGCTAGAGCAAGGCCTATTAGAAGAAGTGAAATATTTCTATGAATTAGGCCTAGAAGATGCTCAATCCATGAAGGCAATCGGTTATAAAGAATTTATTCCTTATTTTAAAGGGGAACAGTCGTTTGAAATATGCGTTGAACTATTAAAACGTAACTCAAGAAGGTATGCCAAAAGACAGTACACGTGGTTTAAAAATAAAATGGATGTCGACTGGTATTCGATTACATTAGACACTAAAAATGAAAAATTTGAAATTATTTTAAACGATCTTGCAGGAAAGCTTGAAAAAAAATAGAAATAATAACTACAGATAGAAAAGGGAGGAAAGTAACATGTCTCAATCCGTTAATATCCAAGATCAATATCTAAATCAGCTACGAAAAGATCGAATACAGGTGACTGTGTTTTTGACAAATGGTTTTCAGTTAAGGGGAACGGTGAAAGCCTTTGATAATTTTACAGTTCTTTTTGACACTGATGGTAAACAGCAATTAATTTTCAAACACGCTATTTCGACTTTTGCTCCGGCAAAGAACGTTACATTAGAGAAGGAATAGTAAAAAAAGGACGCAAATTTTTGCGTCCTTTTTTCTATTTTTAATATAAAAAAACAATTAATGGGCATATGTCACAAACTTACTTGTTGATACGTATAATGAGATGAGTAAGGGGTGGTGACGTGGATTCTCAAGTATCATTCAAAAAAAATGGTCAAATTAATATTGTATTGCATGAAAGAGAAAACATTATTATTGAAAATGATGCACATGTAAAGGATGAAGGTAAGGACCCATTCTATAGGATTGATCAGGAATTTTCTTCTTTTATTGGAATGAACCGCCTAAAAGAAACGATTAAAGAAATATATGCGAACATAGAAATTAATCAAAAACGAGAGCAAGTTGGTTTGAAAACACAAAATCAAGTGCTCCACATGCTTTTTAAGGGTAATCCAGGTACAGGAAAAACAACAATAGCTAGAAAACTTGCTAAAGCATTCTATGAAATGAACGTAATCTCTAAGGGACACTTTATTGAAGCAGAACGGGCAGATCTCGTCGGGGAGTATATCGGCCATACAGCTCAAAAAACTAGAGAATTGGTCGAGAAAGCAATGGGGGGTGTGCTGTTTATTGATGAAGCCTACTCATTAGCAAGAGGTGGAGAGAAAGACTTCGGAAAAGAAGCGATAGATACCTTAGTGAAGCATATGGAAGACCACCACAGTGAATTTATCTTAATTCTTGCCGGCTATCCAGCGGAAATGGATCACTTCTTATCACTCAATCCTGGTTTAGCCTCCCGATTTCCAATCGTATTGGATTTTGATGATTATTCGGTTGAACAGTTAATGGAGATTGCCAAACAAATGATGCATGAACGAGAATATCTATTAACAAAGGAAGCCGAATGGAAGTTACGTGATTATCTAATAAAGCAGAAACAGGATTATTATTTGAGAAACTTCTCGAATGCACGATTTGTTCGAAATACAATAGAGAAGTCGGTTAGAAAGCATGCTGTTCGTTTATTGAAGAAAAATAAGTACACAACTGAAGAATTAATGTTAATTACCAAAAGCGATCTAACTTTAGATTAGATAGATATAAATCAAGGCCCTTATACAAAAAGTATGAGGGTCTTGATTTATCAAATAATACATCAGAATTATCTGTATGCTCTTGCACTAAGTTTTCGCTTATGATCTAACATTACATCCACTGATAAGTATTAAAATTATGTCTACATGTAAATTTATCTTACCAGTTTTTTTCATGCGTCATACAATTATTTCCTTGTCTATCAGATGAAGTTAAGCAAAAGCTAACAAGAAAAGGAGGAGTTATATGAAAAAAAGAAAAGGACAAAAGCGTGCGGCAATAACTAATAATAATACACCAAAGGAAAGTCTTCCAGAAGGTGAAGAAATATTTAATCGGAGTAATCACAACCGTCCAAAAGAAGGACCGGGTTCAAAAGGATAGAAAGTGAGGGGTTTTAATGGATGAAGAGAAAAAATCATATTTTTCAAATAAAAAAAATAATGCTGACGGGGATATTAAGAGTATAGAACACCTAATAACTTATCCTGGTCAAGAAGAGTTCAACTTACGGAATGTTAGTTATGCACCTGGGGAGAATAGTTATTTAAGTCAGGAGAATGACAATGAGGAATAGAAATAATGAGAAAGAAGAAAAAAGGGTCCTACAGAAAAAAATCAAAAGGTCAGAACATGAATTTTCTGAAGAATTATCGGATGGTGGAGAAAGAGATAAAATCATCAAAAGTCAATCACCTAAAAATTGTGGGGGACTATAGACAGTAGTTTATGTATTGTGGATTACAAGCAGTTGGACTTTAATTTAGGTTCTAACTGCTTGCTAGTTCGTTTTATCACAATCATTGATTTTGTCACTAGTTGTTGCGGATATTAGATATAATTAAGGAGTATTGATATAATAAGATTTATTAGAAATCAATCGAAGTGTGGTATTGAATTACCAAAATTCGATTGATGATTTTTTTCTAATCAATAGTATCTTTGTTTTACACATTAAAAAGAATAGAAAAACATTTATAATTTAATTGACTCCAAGATAAGAACCATCTTTAGGGAAAGAGGGTAAAGTATGCAGGAAAAAGTTTTAATTGTGGCAGTACATCATCAAAAGCAAGATGAAGAACGATTGCAGTATTCACTTGATGAACTAAAATCATTAACGGAGACAGCCAAAGGAACTGTAATTAAAAATATTACGCAGAAACGCGAACGAATCCATCCTGCTTTATATTTAGGAGAGGGTAAAATTGAAGAGATTAAAGCAGCGGTTGAAGAATTAGAGATCGACTTAGTAATTTCTAATGACGAATTATCAGCAGGACAATTAAGAAACCTAACCGAACGAATAGGTGTTCGTGTAATTGACAGAAGTCAATTAATCCTAGATATATTTGCTCTAAGAGCTAACACGAAGGAAGGAAAACTACAAGTTGAGTTAGCACAATACCAATACATGCTCCCTCGCTTACATGGGCAGGGTGTCGCTTTATCCCGACTTGGAGGAGGGATAGGTACACGTGGTCCTGGTGAAACAAAACTAGAATCAGATAAAAGACACATTCGTAGAAGAATAGATGAGATTAAAAGAAGATTAACAACTGTAGTGAATCAACGTGAACAATATCGTAAACGTAGAAGGGAAAACAGAGCCTTTCAAATAGCGATAGTAGGCTACACAAATGCGGGGAAATCAACCCTATTTAACCGGTTGACCAAAAGTGATTCTCTTGAAGAAAACCAACTTTTCGCGACTTTAGACCCAATGACAAGGCAATTACAACTGCCCTGTGGTTTAGACGCGATTATTACAGATACAGTTGGTTTTATACAAGATCTTCCTACTGCATTGGTTGCTGCTTTTCGTTCAACCTTAGAAGAGGTAACAGAGGCAGATTTTATTTTACATATAGTTGATGCTTCTCATTCTGACCAGGAGCAACATCAGCACACAGTAAATCATTTGCTTACTAGTTTAGAAGCAAACCATATACCAACATTAACAGTCTTTAATAAAAAAGATTTACTTAATGAAGATTTTATTCCTAGTTCTCATCCATCTATTACAATAAGTGCTTATGATTTAAGTGACTTAAACAAAGTAATGTTGAAGATGCAAGAATTGATTAAAGATGAATGGGAAACGTACAATTCATTTATTCCGGCGTCAGACGGGAAGCTATTGCAACAGTTAAATAGCAGTA
Organism: Aquibacillus saliphilus; assembly: GCF_020404745.1. Taxonomy (GTDB): domain Bacteria; phylum Bacillota; class Bacilli; order Bacillales; family Amphibacillaceae; genus Aquibacillus; species Aquibacillus saliphilus. Next base: position 330,256 of record NZ_JAIZAP010000001.1, on the reverse strand, counting down.
CTATTATTAATGAGCGATATTTTGATGAACCTCTTGAAGGTTATGTGATTCAGGGACATATCGATCCGAAACATCCATTAAGATATTTAGTGAAGGAGCAATAACTTAAATAATGATTGAACAATTAGTCGAAAAAGTAGAACAGGAAATCAATGAACAATTTCTAATAGTTAAACGAGTAGCTGAAACAAACCAAAAAAGAGTATTGAATGCTTTTCAAAACCAAAAAGTAAGCGATAGCCACTTCAATCCAACAACAGGATACGGGTATGACGATTTCGGAAGAGATACCTTAGAATCAGTCTATGCAGAAATTTTTGGTGGGGAAGATGCGTTAGTTAGACCTCAAATTGTGTCTGGTACTCACGCGATAACAACTGCTCTATTTGGAATTCTCAGACCTTTTGACGAGCTCCTTTACATTACAGGAAAACCATATGACACATTAGAAGGCGTAATTGGAAGTGAAAAGCATTCAAACGAAGGCTCACTAAGAGACTTTAATATCAGTTATCAAGCAATCCCTTTAACAAACACTTTGGAAGTTGATTGGGAGAATATTAAAAAAAATATATCAACAAAAACAAAGGTTGTAGCAATTCAGAGGTCAAAAGGTTATGCAAATCGACCATCTTTTACAGTAACGCAAATTAAAAATATGGTTGAGTTTGTTAAAGATATTAACCCTAACATTATTGTTTTTGTTGACAACTGTTATGGTGAATTTGTCGAAACAATTGAACCTCCTCATGTTGGCGCTGACCTAATTGCAGGGTCGTTAATTAAAAATCCTGGAGGAGGAATTGCACGTGCGGGGGGCTATATAGTCGGTAAGAAAGAACTTGTGAAGTTAGCAGCAAATAGATTAACAGCCCCTGGACTAGGAAAGGAAATAGGTGCAAGTATTGGTATGCTTCAGGAAATGTATCAAGGACTTTTTCTTGCACCTCATGTGGTGGAAGAAGCATTAAAAGGATCGATATTCACTTCACGCTTTCTTTCTGTACTTGGATTTAGTACCTCACCAGCTTTTGATGATCAAAGAACAGACTTAATTCAATCGGTTAATTTTGAAACAGCGGAGCAAATGATAGCATTCTGTCAAGCTATTCAAAAGGGTTCTCCGGTTAATTCTCATGTTATACCATATCCAGCATCAATGCCTGGATATGAGGATCAAGTAATTATGGCTGCAGGAACGTTTATACAAGGTGCAAGTTTGGAATTAACTGCCGATGGTCCGATTCGCCCACCCTATACAGCCTTTGTTCAGGGTGGATTAATCTATGCGCATGTCAAAATTGCTGTTACAGATGCAGTTATTGACTTAAGTAAACAAAATTTTTTGGAACTTAACGTAAAATTGAATGAAATACTGAGTAAATAGGGCTAAAACAGTATCCAGTTATATATATAACTAGAATATTTAGAAAATTTTGATGTAAACTAAGCTAACACGTCTTGACAATTATGTTTCCGCATGTATAATTAAATTATGGAAAAGTTAAGTAGGAAAGAGGTGCAATAACATGAGCGATATGGATAGACGTTCGATGCCCTTATTTTCCATAGGTATAGTCAAATCTTTGACTAACTTGACAGCTAGACAAATCCGTTATTACGAAGAGCACAATTTGATTCATCCAGCTAGAACAAATGGTAACCAACGATTATTTTCCTTTAATGATGTTGATCGACTACTTGAAATAAAAGAGTTGATAGAAAAGGGAATAAATCTAGCAGGTATTAAGCAAGTGCTTTCTATCAAAGATTTACCAATTACAAAGCAAATGGATGAAAATGAGAAGGCTCCGGAATTAACGGATAAACAATTAAGAAAAATGTTGCACAAAGAATTATTTGATACAGGACGACTTGGCAAAGCTTCATTACGCCAAGGGGAATTATCGAGATTTTTTCACTAAAAAAGATTTAAGGGAGAGGATAACATGGGTTTGACGAAAAAAGAGATTCTAAAACAAATTGAAGAGGAAAATGTAAGATTTATACGGTTGCAGTTCACAGATTTGCTTGGAACAATTAAAAACGTAGAAATTCCTCTTAGTCAATTAGACAAGGCATTAGATAATGAAATGGCATTTGATGGTTCATCCATTGAGGGATTTGTGCGCATCGAAGAATCTGACATGAAATTATATCCGGATCTTAACACTTTCTTAGTATTCCCTTGGACTTCAGAAAAAGGGAAAGTTGCTCGATTTATTTGTGATATATACAATCCAGATGGTACACCGTTTGAAGGTTGCCCTCGTTACAACTTAAAGCGTAACCTTAAGAAAATGGAAGAGATGGGATTCTCTGCATTTAATATTGGAACAGAGCCAGAGTTTTTCCTTTTCAGACTTGATGAAAAAGGTGAACCTACACTTGAATTAAATGATAAAGGTGGTTATTTTGATCTCGCTCCAACTGATCTTGGGGAAAACTGCCGTCGCGATATCGTATTAGAACTTGAAGAAATGGGATTTGAAGTAGAAGCGTCTCACCATGAGGTTGCACCTGGTCAGCACGAAATCGACTTTAAATATGCTGATGCAGTTAGACATGCTGATGATATCCAAACTTTCAAGTTGGTAGTTAAAACAATTGCTAGAAAACATGGTTTACATGCTACATTTATGCCAAAACCATTGTTTGGAGTTAACGGTTCTGGTATGCACTTTAATATGTCATTATTTAAAGGCAAAACGAATACATTTCTTGATGAGAGTGGAGAGCTACAGTTAAGCGAAACTGCTTATCAGTTTATTGCTGGTATTATTAAGCACGCACTAAACTTTACTGCTGTCACAAATCCAACTGTTAACTCTTATAAACGACTTGTACCAGGATATGAAGCGCCTTGTTATGTTGCTTGGTCTGGTTCAAACCGAAGTCCATTAATCCGTGTACCTTCTTCTAGAGGACTTAGTACTAGAATCGAAGTTCGTAGTGTAGACCCTGCAGCTAATCCATATCTTGCAATGTCTGTATTACTTGCGTCTGGTTTAGATGGTATCGAAAATAAACTAGCAGCCCCAGAAGCTGTTGACCGCAACATCTACGTTATGGATAAAGAAGAAAGAGAAGCTAACGGCGTTCAAGATTTACCGGCAACGTTATATGATGCAGTTCAAAGATTGAAATCTGATGAAATTATTGTTAATTCATTAGGCGATCATCTATTCGAACACTTTGTTGAAGCAAAAGAAATTGAATGGGACATGTTCCGCACTCAAGTACACCCTTGGGAAAGAGAACAATACTTATCAACATATTAATAAGGTTTAAAGAAGCATATCATCATTCAATGATGATATGCTTTTTTCTTACTAAATTACAATTAGATGAATGAAATACATTTAATTTCAATTTTAGAATAAGATTGATGAGTTGGAAAAAACTATCCCAAGTTATAAAGTTAGCTTAAAGATTGTTTGCAATTTGAAGTGTTTTTTTAAACACAAATTCGGAGGAATAATGTTGGCTAAACCTGGATATTACTCAAATATTTATTGGCATTTCACTGGTGGGCCTGTGTCAAAAGATGGCGATATCATTTGGCATAATTACCGTGGCCTTAAGGAAGTAAGGGATCATACTAAGTTAAGGAATCCTGAACTCGCTATGGACAATCTGAAAAATATTATTGAGAAAAAGGTATTAAAAGCAACAACAACTGAGAAGGTAGCTGAAGAAGTAGAAACCGAAAAATTTTGCTGTGTTTGCGATATTCCATTAAATGACTTAACTTATCATCGTGGATACTATGGTGATTATGCAATTGGTTTTAATTCTAAGAAAGTTCATGAAAACTTTCACCCTGTACTATATTTAGATCCTTATCACGCAAAAATCAACCATCAAAATATAGTAATAGATCCAAATAGTGTAGTTCAAAGTGATAACGAAGATCCATTGCTTTGGGATTTAGTAGGAATAAAAAAAGAAAATCCATTGTTAAATTTCTTGAAATTAACAAATTTCGCATCTGATTATGATGGGACCTTTTATGGAGAACGAGAATGGAGATGTCTCGAGGATTTCTTTTTTAATCAAGAAGAGGTAGAAGCAATAATTGTACCAAAAGAAGAAATAAAGCAAATTAATCGGCATTTAAATAAACATGGGTATAACAACGTTAGCATTATGAGCTGGGAGCTAATAGAAAACGTATAACATCTCGTAGAGGTAAGTAACTACACAGGGCATATAATAAATGCTTCTACGACTAATTGAGTCCAATCTTTTATAGAATTTCTGCAGAAACTGAGTATTAACTTCCAGACATATTTAATAAAAAGGCATAAGTTTAGCTAAAACTTATGCTTTTTTATTAGTTTACTTTAATGAATATTTCGGTAGAGTCCAACAACTTTCCCTAGTATTGATACGTTTTGATAGAAAAGGGGTTCCATAGTTGCGTTTTCTGGTTGTAACCTTACATGGTCAACTTCCTTAAAGAACCGTTTAACAGTAGCCTCATGCTCATCTGTCATTGCAACAACTATTTCTCCGTTTTGAGCAGTTTGTTGCTGTTTAACTATCACCATATCTCCGTCTAGAATACCAGCCTCTATCATACTTTCACCTTCGATTACCAATACATATAAACTGTCGTTAGGATTAGCGATTGTGTTTGGAAGGGGGACATACTCCTCTATATTTTCAATTGCAGTAATTGGTATCCCTGCGGTTACCTTTCCAATTACTGGCGCAAAGGTAGCTTCACCCTTCGGTATCGCATTTTCATCTTCTAAATGAAGCACTTCAATTGCTCGCGGCTTTGTAGGATCACGTCTAATATATCCCTTTTTTTCAAGTCTAGATAGGTGACCATGTACAGTTGAACTAGAAGCAAGTCCTACCGCTTCACCGATTTCTCTTACGGACGGTGGATAGCCTTTATCTATTACTTCTTCTTTTATAAATTGTAAGATTGCTTCCTGCCTTTTTGATAGTTTGTTCATAAAATAAACACCTCGTACATATTATTTATTAACAAGATTATACCATGGTTTCCAATCATATACAAACATTCGTTCGAAAAATCAGTTGACAAGAACTTTTGTTCGTATATAATAGAGTTACAAACCGAACAAAGGTTCTTAAAAATAAATTTGGAGGCGTTTATATGTTTACTAATCTATCAAAAATAGATTTATTTTATTTAGTTGCTTTTGTGTTAACATTAGGATTTATGTATTTCTCAATTGTTACAATCTAATATCTAACCAGTTCTTCTGCTGAAAGGAAGTAAACAATGAAAGCAATTATCTACTGTAGAGTAAGTACAGAAAAAGAAGAGCAATCTTCATCTCTTAAAAGACAAAAACAAGAATTAATAGAATTAGCGAATCAAACAAATATAGAAATAGTTGATATAATTGAAGAAAAATATAGTGGATATGAATTTGATCGTGAAGGTATTTTAAAAATGTTAGATTACTTTTCCTCACAACAAGCAAATTGTTTATTAATTCAAGATGAAACTCGTTTAGGTAGAGGGAACACTAAAATAGCTTTACTACATCAACTTAACAAACTACAAATCTCAATTTTTACTTTGTCGCATAATGGAGAATTACAGCTATCTGAATCGGATTCAATGGTACTTCAAATCGTTAGTATAGTAGAAGAATATCAAAGAAAAATTCATAATGCTAAAATTAAAAGAGGCATGAAAAAGGCAATTGAAAATGGATATAATCCAAGCGATAATTTATCTAATAGAAGACAAGCTTCAGGTAGAGAGCGGATTGAATTTCCGATTAAAGAAGTTGTTCGTTTAAAAAAGAATAATTTAACCTTCGCTGAAATAGCTAATACATTGAACGGAATGGGATACACTATTTCAAAGGCGACTGTACATAGAAGATATAAAGAGCACCTATTACTTGAATATAATGAAAAAAATGATATAGAATGAATGACAAGGATTGTTTTAAATAATTCTTGTTTTTTTATTTTCTGAACTTAGAATTGACATGAACTACAGACAACATAATTCTTAGTAAAAATTGTTTCTATCATCTTCTGCAAAAATCACATTACAAATAAAAGGAGAAATTCCTATGTTATCTAAAGAAAAAATAGATCGTATTAATGACCTTGCAAAAAAAAAGAAGGCTGAAGGATTATCGAACGAAGAAAAAGTGGAACAACAAGAGTTGCGAAATGAATACTTACTTAATGTAAGAAAATCATTTAAAAACCAATTTAAGGGTATGAAAGTAGTTGATCCTAAAGGAAATGATGTAACACCTGAAAAAGTAAAAAAACTTAGAAATGATGATAGCAAAAATCTTCATTAGTTTCTCTTTTCTAGTCAAATCATGACAAATTTATTAAATATTGTGTTATAAATAGTAATATGGATATGATAATACTTGTTTCTTATCGTTTTTCATTATAGGATAAGAAAGGTACGTACATATTTTTTGAAGATAAGAAAGGGGATACAATTTAATGTCAAAACAAATTGAACAAAAGTCTATTAACACGATAAGAACATTAGCGATAGACGCAATCGAAAATGCGAATTCTGGACACCCTGGGTTACCGATGGGTGCAGCACCAATGGCTTACACGCTATGGACAGATTTTATGAATCACAACCCTAAAAACCCAAAGTGGTTTAATAGAGATCGCTTTGTTTTATCAGCCGGACATGGTTCTATGTTACTTTACGGACTCTTACATTTGTCAGGCTACAAAGTAACAATGGAAGATTTAAAAGGATTCCGTCAGTGGGATTCCAAAACTCCAGGACACCCAGAGGTTCATCATACTGACGGTGTTGAAGCAACGACTGGTCCATTAGGACAAGGTCTTGCAATGTCAGTAGGTATGGCAATGGCCGAAAAGCACCTTGGTGGAAAATATAACAAAGATCAGTATCCTGTTGTTGATCACCACACTTTTGCACTAGTTAGTGACGGTGACTTGATGGAAGGTATTTCTCATGAATCTGCTTCTTTAGCAGGCCACTTAGGTCTAGGTAAGTTAATCGCATTATACGACTCTAATGATATATCTTTAGATGGTGACCTTAATCAGTCATTTTCAGAAAATGTAGAAGACCGTTTTAAAGCTTATGGTTGGCAGGTTATACGTGTAGAAGATGGAAACGATACTACTGACCTTCGTAAGGCATTAGAAGAAGCAAAAGCAAACACAGACCAACCAACATTAATTGAAGTTAAAACAGTTATTGGTTTCGGTTCACCTAACAAATCAGCTTCCTCTGCATCGCATGGTGCACCACTAGGAGCAGATGAAATTAAATTAACAAAAGAATTTTATGAGTGGGAGCATGAAGAATTCCATGTTCCGGATGAAGTTTATAATGACTTCAATGAAAAAATAGTTGATCGTGGTAATAAAACAGAAGCAAAATGGAACGAATTATTTGAAAAGTACCAATCAGCACACCCAGAATTGGCTAAAGAATTATCATTAGCTATTAATGGAGATCTTCCTGAGGATTGGGAAAGTAATTTGCCTGTTTATGAAGCCGGAAAAGACACTTTAGCTACGCGTGCTTCTTCTGGTGAGGTTTTAAATGGTATTGCTGAAGCAGTTCCTTATTTGTTCGGTGGAAGTGCAGATTTAGCAGGATCTAACAAAACCACTATAAAAAATGGTGATGACTTCTCTAGAACGAATTCTTCTGGTAGAAATATTTGGTTTGGTGTACGCGAATTTGCTATGGCTGCTGCTGTAAACGGAATGGCTCTTCACGGTGGCTTAAAAGTATTTGGTTCAACATTCTTTGTGTTCAGTGATTATCTACGCCCTGCAGTTCGATTATCTGCAATAATGGATCTACCGGTAACGTACGTTCTTACACACGATTCTATTGCTGTAGGTGAAGATGGACCTACTCACGAACCAGTAGAACAGTTAGCAGCATTTAGAGCAATGCCTAACTTATCAGTAATAAGACCAGCAGATGGCAATGAAACAAATGCTGCTTGGCGCTTGTCATTAGAATCTAAAAAAACACCTACTGCGCTTATTCTAACTAGGCAAAACCTGCCAACATTAGAAGGAACAGATAAAAATGCGTATGAAGGTGTTAAAAAAGGTGCTTATGTTGTTAGCCCTTCTGATAAAGAGACACCTGACGCACTATTACTTGCATCAGGTTCAGAAGTACAACTAGCAGTAAAAGCTCAAAAAGAACTAAAAGCTAAAGGTCGTGATGTCAGCGTAGTTAGTCTGCCATCTTGGGATCGTTTCAAGAATCAAGATAAAGCTTATAGAGACAGCGTGTTACCACCTGCTGTTAAAAAGCGTCTTGCAATTGAAATGGCTTCACCATTTGGTTGGGAACGTTTTACTGGTGATGAAGGTAAGATCCTAGCTATTGATACATTCGGTGCTTCAGCTGATGGCGATAAAGTTATGGCTGAATATGGATTTACCGTTGATAATGTAATAAAACAAGTTGAATCACTTTTTAATTAACTTCTAGTTGAACCCCTTAGCAATGAAGCTAAGGGGTTACATTTTTCAAGATTTATATAGTAAGACAAAACTTGATGATTTTCTCAACAAGATATGACATGATAATGATAGAATTTTATGTATAATGTTTGTCAAGGTAGGAGGGACAAGCATATGCATGAGTATTCGACGTTTTGGATTAAGGAAGAGTTTCATTATAATTACTTTTTTAAACCTGATATACTTTGCAGATTTTTAATTAATTACATAAGTAACTATGATCATAATGGTGGTATGCAATCTCAATTTAATTACATAACCCATAACATTCCATATAATCAACTAGTTACACATATTAAAAATTACCATAAATATGAAGTTGAAATGGTTATTAATAGAAATAAAATAGACTTAATAAAAGACGGGAAAACCCTAACTTTGTACATTAATAACAGAAATTTAATTATTCTTTCTAACTCACAAGAGGAAGTAGATGACTTAATATTTCAACCTTTAAAAGCATTTAATTCAAGCTTTTTTGTAATTGAGTTAGGAACTGATAACTCAGGGTGGATCACTCCTATGAAAAAAGAAATGCTACTTTAACTATCAGCTATTGTAATATTTTCTGTGTTTTACTATACTGTATAAGAGACAACACGAAGGAGGAAGGCTTGACATGAGCACGATTTGGATTGTATTAATTGCTATTATAGCTTTAATTGCTGGTGTCGCACTTGGATTCTTTATCGCAAGAAGATATATGATGAATTATTTGAAAAAGAACCCACCAATTAACGAACAAATGCTTCGGACACTAATGATGCAGATGGGACAAAAACCGTCGCAGAAAAAAATCAATCAGATGATGCGTGCAATGAATAATCAAAATAAGTAAATTTCAAATATGGACAACCATGATTCGTAAATTTATTAATTAAGCATTGCACATAAATCCCTTAGGCCAAATGGTTTAAGGGATTTATATTTTTTAACTAAAAATTTTCATTATGTTGTCATCTTTTTTAGTGCAATTGTTCTTTGTTCTTTGGTAAAATTATAATCAGTGCGAATTTAAGGAGAGTGAATGTATGTCTGAGATAAATATTTTCATCGCATTTGGTGCTGGTTTTTTATCTTTTATTTCCCCATGTGTATTACCGTTGTATCCAGCATTTCTCTCTTATATTACAGGGATGAGTGTTAATGATATAAAAGATGAGGGTGCAATGTTCAACAAAAAGAGTATTATTCATACTGTTATGTTTCTATTAGGGTTTTCTAGCATTTTTGTAATGTTAGGTTTTTCAACCTCATATATCTCTGAGTTTCTATCTAGTTGGAATGATGTTATTAGGCAACTCGGTGGAATTTTAATTATATTTTTCGGATTAGTAATTATTGGAGTATTAAATTTTGAGTTTTTAATGAAAGATAGAAGGATAAATTTTAAAAACAAACCTACAGGTTTCTTAGGCTCATTTATTGTAGGTATGGCCTTTTCGATGGGGTGGATGCCGTGTACCGGTCCAATACTTGCAACTGTATTTTTATTAGCTACAGAAAACCCTGATGTAGGAATGATAATGATGATTGCTTATTCTTTAGGATTTTCACTTCCATTTTTGGTCTTATCTTTTTTTGTAGGGAAACTTAGTTGGATAAAAAGAAATGGTCCTCGGTTGGTAAAAATTGGTGGGTACATCATGATCTTTATGGGTATCGCTTTATTCTTTGATTGGATGTATAAACTGACTGCATTTCTTGCTGGATGGTTTGGCTTTACAGGTTTTTAGACTGTAGAAATATGATGATATTTGTATTATCATTAAATAAGTACATAAAAAGGAGTTTTACATATGACTACGATAAACGATCTTATTCTAAGAACAACTACGATTTTAATTGCGTTTATTTTATTTGGATTCTCTATCTATTTATTTCTTGCAGGTCATAGTGCACCTGGAGGTGGATTTATCGGCGGTTTAATGGCTTCTGCTGCTATTGTTTTAATGTATATGGCTTATGGATACGAAACCGTTAGAAAAATAATACCTGTAGACTTCAGGTTTTTAATTCCGATTGGATTAGGAATTGCAGTTTTATCAAGTATTGGTTCTTTTTTATTTGGACAGCCTTTTCTTAGCCAAACTTTTGCATATTTTCATTTACCTATATTAGGTGAAAAGGAACTCGCAACTGCTTTGTTATTTGATTTAGGTGTTTTCCTAACTGTTATTGGTGTTACTATGACTATTATTTTGTCAATTGCAGATGATCGCTAACTATAGGGGGAGTAATTGTGGCTAAAATATTAATTGTAGATGATGCGAAATTTATGAGGATAACATTATCAAATATATTACAAAGTGAAGGTCATGATGTAATAGGAGAAGCTGAAAACGGGAAGCGTGCTATTGAATTATATGAAAAGTTACAACCAGATTTAGTTACAATGGATATTACTATGCCAGAAATGAATGGTTTAGCAGCATTGGAGGAAATCATTTCTAGGGATAATAATGCAAAAATTATTATGTGTTCCGCTATGGGACAGCAAAAACTTGTAGTTAAAGCTATTGAGTTGGGAGCAAAAGATTTTTTAGCAAAGCCTTTTGAAGAAAATCGTGTACTAGAGTCAGTAAATCGAATTCTTAAATAAAGGTGATTGATAAAGAGAGAGTTGATTTGTATGATTTGGATTGTACCGAGTACAGTAATTGGGATGATAATGGCTGTTTTAATGGTATTTATTCGTTTGAAGGCATCACAAAAACCTACAGGTGTTTTAAGAATAATTCTACCGCCGCTGTTTATGAGTACAGGGGCGTTAATGTTTTTATTTCCTTTTTTTCAAGTTTCACTAGAACAGGCACTAGAAGCTATCATAGTAGGAGTAATCTTTTCAATATTTTTAATAAAAACTTCGAATTTTGAAAAACGTCAAGGTCAAGTATATTTGATTCCATCAAAGATTTTTATTGTTATTTTAATTGGACTACTAATTTTCAGGATTATAATAAAACTAATAGTTAGTCAGTCAATACCGGTTGGAGAGACAAGTGGAATGTTCTATTTACTAGCTTTCGGAATGATTATTTCATGGAGAATAGCAATGCTAATAAAATTTTATAAAGTAAAAAAATCCTTGATAGAAGAAGGATGATCTCTATCAAGGATTTTAAGTTAATTTAGAATACTGAATTTTTATTCGACAATCAACCGCAACATCTAAGAGTTCTGTTTTGAATCACTAAGTTGAAATAGCTCTGAATAAGGAGTAACATCAATGTTTTTTTCATCCAATTTTTTGAGCAAAAATTTGTGATCTCTCTTTGGTGTTGCAATAATATATCCTTCAATTAGTATATCGCGGGTAATTATTTTCCTTTTCTTATTCAAGGCAATTTCACCAATTTTACCAGCAATTTTTTGTCTTGCAACATCTCTAAAAATTTCTGGTACTGGTGATACTAACTCTTCTAACAGTTTTTTTTCACTGTCTTTCCACATAGATTTAGTTTCTTCAACATAATATTCTTCCCAATCAAGGGTTGATTTCCCGTCCTCTTTAGGTAACTTTTTCAAAAATTTTCGAAACATAAAAAAACCACCTATTGCTAACAAACCAACAAGAATAAATGTCCAAGTGATAATAAATATTGCAAATCCGGTTGTCATAATACCACCTATTTCTGTCTAAAATGTATTAATAATTATTATTTCTGCGATAAAAATGATACAAAAGTTTTATTTTTGTGGTATTTATAGTAACATAACTAATAATTACTAGATTTTCATACTTTCTCCACATTTTACTATAGTTTACACAAAAACAATTCTGAAAAAATAAAATTTATATTATTTTCTGTGCAGTTCATTAACATAAATATTATAAAAGGAAGAAAATTAAATTACAAGAAATTGATAAACATACTTGTCGGAAAAAGCATAGGGGGGGTTTAGATTGATTTCTCAATTTAATGATCCAGAGGATAGGGGAGAACAAATCAAGGATATAAACTCGTATGTCTCATTGGAACAACAGACGAATCATTTAACACTGTCAGCATTTCCGACGCATTTGTTAAATTGGATAGAAGAAAATGGATCTGATTTAATCGTAGTAACTAATCTCTCAGGAATAGTTATCTATATTTCAAAAACAGTTAAAAAAATATTGGGTTATTATCCTGCAGAAATTATCGGTAAACAAGCTACCGACTACATCCTTCGTAATGATAAGAATCATCTAGTTAATATTTTCCAAGGAAGTAATAAATCCAGAAAATTTACCTTAAGTGTTTGTGGTAAAGATGGAAAATATACATGGGTAGAGGCAATGATTGCAAAACTTAATGATGAACGTGGACAGCCACAGATTATTGCATTAGCAAGGGATGTTACGGACAAGAGAGAAGCGGAGGAGATGTTAATTCGCTCCGAAAAAATGTCTGTTGCTGGTCAATTAGCAGCTGGTGTTGCCCATGAAATTAGAAATCCATTAACTTCTTTAAAAGGATTTGTTCAATTGTTGCAAGCTGGTATTGAAAGAAAAGATGAGTATTACAAAATTATGATCGATGAAATCGATAAAATTAATTCCATTACTTCAGAATTACTTTTCATATCAAAACCTATGACCGATAATAGAAAGTTTGAATCAATTTCAGAATTAATAGGTGACGTAATTACTTTGTTAACTTCACAGGCGAATCTGCATAATGTGAAGATTACTTTAGAAATTAAAGAAAATATGTCAATTTCATGTGATAAAACACAAATAAAACAAGTACTAATAAATTTACTAAAAAATGCCATTGAAGAGATGACAGATGGTGGAGACATCGATGTCATTGTCGAATCCAATAGCGATGAATGTCTGATATCAATCATAGATGAAGGCCCGGGTATTCCAGATGATATATTACATAAACTAAAAGAACCTTTCTTTACTACAAAAAAAGAGGGTACTGGTTTAGGATTGATGATTTCCGAAAAAATTGTAGAGAATCATGATGGCAAAATTGAAATTTCTCAGAATGATAAAAAAGGAAGCACATTCCGTGTATGTTTACCTCTTGATAAATAGTCCTGTGAAAAGTACTTCCAAGTGATAGGAAGTACTTTTTTAAGTTATTACATATCGTGAGACGCACCCTTTTTCTGTCTACTATGGTTATGATTTTTAACCTTTTTAGAACCACTCATAGGTTCGTTTGGTTGTTTACTTTTCTTACTCTGCTTATTGTCTGACATCATTATCCCTCCTATAATTTTATTATTTGTTCAAGCTTCTCTTTTATACAGTATTGATCCCGACTAACAGTAAACTATTGTTAGGAAGGAATGAGCCTTTGTCCTCGTACAAAAATAAGCAGCAGGTATTTCAATCTTTAAAACAAGCTAATAACATAATTCTTTGTTGAATTCAATTAGTAAAGCCGATTATGGTATTGAACTATCCCACTTAACTAATGAAATAAATGAAACATATTAACAAGTCAAAAAAGAATTGGCAGTAGCAAGTGAATACCAGTCAAATCGACTAAATAATTATAAAGAAACTCTCGAAAAGATTAAGCACGAAATAATTGAAGTGAGATAATATGTATAAGCCCTTTTTAAATAAAGGGTTTTTTATGAAAATTATGTCTAATCATTTTACTTATAAACCGATTTCATTTAAAATATATAGGGTGAGAGTCCATATGTAAAGCTTTAAACTGGGAATGGAGATACAGGAAAAGCACTTCGAAATTTATAAGGGGGAACGTTTATATGACAACAAATGATGCATTCAATGCACACAAACAATTTGAATTGAATGGCAAAAAGTACAATTATTATCAATTAAAAGCATTAGAAGATGCAGGATTAGGAAAAATATCTCGTTTACCGTTTTCTATTCGAGTCTTACTTGAGTCTTTATTGCGCCAATATGATGGCCATGTTATAAAAGATGAACATGTAAAAGGCCTTGCAAAATGGGGCGAAGTAGTAGGAAAAGATGTTCCTTTTAAACCTTCTCGAGTTATCTTACAGGATTTTACTGGTGTACCGGCAGTTGTTGATCTTGCTTCACTTAGAAAAGCAATGGTTGACTTGGGTGGTTCACCTGACAAAATCAATCCAGAAGTACCAGTTGATTTAGTAATTGATCACTCCGTTCAGGTTGACCGGTATGGAAGTGCAGACGCACTTAACTTTAATATGGGATTGGAATTTGAACGAAATGCAGAACGTTATGAATTTTTACACTGGGCTCAAAAAGCATTTGACAACTACCGTGCGGTTCCGCCTGCAACAGGAATTGTCCACCAGGTAAACTTAGAATATCTTGCAAATGTTGTACATGGAATCGAAAATGATAATGGTGAATATGATGCCTTTCCAGATACATTAGTAGGTACAGATTCACATACAACAATGATTAATGGTCTAGGTGTTTTAGGCTGGGGTGTTGGTGGTATCGAGGCTGAAGCTGGAATGCTAGGTCAACCATCGTATCTTCCTGCTCCTGAAGTAATCGGTGTTAAATTTATTGGAAGTTATCCACAGGGAACTACCGCTACAGACTTAGCTTTAAAAGTTACACAGGTATTGCGCGAAAAGAAAGTCGTAGGTAAATTTGTTGAGTACTTTGGACCAGGACTACAGGATATGCCTTTAGCTGATCGTGGTACTATTTCTAACATGGCTCCTGAATATGGTGCGACATGTGGTTTCTTCCCTGTTGATCAAGAATCAATTAATTATTTACGTTTAACTGGTCGAAGTGAAGAGCAAATCTCTTTAGTTGAAAAGTACTGTAAAGAGAACAATCTTTGGTATTCACCTGACCAAGAAGATCCTGATTTTACAGAGTTGGTCGAAATTGATTTATCCGATTTAGAACCAAACTTATCAGGCCCTAAGCGTCCACAGGATTTAATTCCTCTTTCAATGATGAAAACGGAATTCAATAAAGCTATTACTGCACCCGCTGGTCATCAAGGATTTGGACTTGATAAAAAAGAATTTGAAAAAGAAGTGAAAATTGATCACCCAAGTGGTAAATCGTCTGTTATGAAAACAGGTTCACTTGCAATTGCAGCAATTACTTCATGTACGAATACATCTAATCCATATGTTATGCTAGGGGCTGGTCTACTAGCTAAAAAAGCAGTGGAAAAGGGATTAGAAGTTCCTGCCTTTGTAAAAACTTCTTTAGCTCCAGGTTCAAAAGTTGTTACAAGATATCTTGAAGACGCTGGATTAATGACACACTTAAATAAACTTGGATTTAACCTTGTTGGTTATGGTTGTACGACATGTATCGGTAACTCTGGCCCATTATCTGAAGAAATCGAAGAGGCAATCGCAAAGAATGACTTAACCGTTTCTTCTGTACTATCAGGTAACCGTAACTTTGAAGGTAGGATACATCCATTAGTTAAAGCAAATTATCTTGCATCACCACCACTAGTTGTAGCATATGCACTTGCTGGTACTGTAGATGTAGACCTACAAGGGGAACCAATTGGTGAAGACCACGATGGTAAACCTGTTTATTTCAAAGATATTTGGCCAACAATGGAAGAAATTAAAACTGAGGTTGCAAAAGTTGTTACACCTGAAATCTTCCGTAAAGAATACGAAGAAGTTTTCGATTCCAATGAAAAGTGGAATGCAATCGAAACTACAGATGAACCTTTATATGAATGGGATAACGAATCAACTTATATACAAAATCCTCCATTCTTTGAAGGCTTATCTAAAGAGGCAGGCAAAGTTGTAGCACTTCCTGGACTTCGGGCTGTAGGTAAATTTGGAGATTCAGTTACAACTGATCACATTTCACCAGCAGGTGCTATTGCGAAAGACATGCCTGCAGGGAAGTACTTACAAGAGAAAGAGGTATCACCGCGTAACTTTAATTCATATGGCTCTAGACGTGGTAACCATGAAGTTATGATGCGTGGAACATTCGCAAATATTCGTATTAAAAACTTGCTAGCACCTGGAACAGAAGGTGGATACACTACTTATTGGCCTACAGAAGAAATCATGCCAATATACGACGCTGCTATGAAGTACCAAGAAGACGGTACAGGCCTAATTGTTATTGCTGGTAAAGATTACGGTATGGGTAGTTCCCGTGACTGGGCTGCTAAGGGTACTAGTCTACTAGGTATTAAAACTGTCATTGCAGAGAGCTATGAAAGAATACACCGTTCTAACTTAGTTATGATGGGTGTTCTACCACTTCAATTTGATAGTGGGGATAGTGCTGAATCACTTGGATTAACAGGAAAAGAAACTTTTAACGTTGAAATTGATGAATCTGTTAAACCACATGATTTAGTTAATGTAACTGCTACAGATCAAGAAGGAAATAAAAAGACATTCAAAGCTTTAGCACGTTTTGATAGTGATGTAGAGGTTGATTATTACCGTCACGGTGGAATTTTACAAATGGTTTTACGCAACAAATTAAAAGCATAATTCATTTAGAAAAAAGGTAGCTTGTTTAAAACAAGCTACCCTTTTTTTGAGTTTTATATTCTTTACTTCAGTTTAAAAAAACAATATTATTACTTAGAAGGCAGTTTTTCTATCCATTTACATATAATAAATATGTTACTGTAGTTCAACACATATATAAAGGAAGTGCACATATGTTCAAAAAAATCTTAGCTACAATCTTGTTGATACTATTAATCGGTATATTTATATTTAATAGTACATCTCAGGAATCTAATAAGACTAATTCTACAAATGAAATTGATGTATCGGGAGATTCATCTGTGAAAGGTACAACCATTCTATCGCCTGAAACTGAAGAAGGTTTAAAAGTGGGGGATAAAGCACCTGATTTCACATTAGAAACTCTGGATGGAGAAAAAATAACATTATCTGACTACAAGGGGAAAAAAGTATTCTTGAATTTTTGGGCAACGTGGTGTGGCCCTTGTCGAATAGAAATGCCTGATATGCATGAATTTTATAAGAAGTTTGGGGATGAAGTTGAGATAATTGCCGTTAATGCGACAGAAACAGAGAATAACGTAACTGATGTTGAAAAATACACAGACCAAGGAAATTTTTCTTTTACTACTGTAATTGATCCCAACTTATCTGTTGTAGAGGACAAATACAGTGTATTGACTATCCCAACAACTTACTTCATTGGAACAGATGGCACCATTGCGGCTGGAAAATTAATGGGCCCAATGACATTTGAATATATGGTTGAAATGATGAATAAAATTAAATAGCCACTTATATTTTTCAGAATAATGGTAATCCTTAAACTATACTAAACTTAAGGAGAGGGTTATCATTTCATTAAGAAAAAAACCAAACTTTGAAGAACTAGTGCAACAAAATAAAACTCAAATTCTCAAAGATCGACATTTAATGAATGAAATTGATGAAAAAATCGAGAAAAGGTTAAATGATTCATTTAAAAGGAATGCTTAGTAAAAATAAATAAAGCTAGGGACACATAAAATTGCTTTTATAGTAGTCCAAAATATTTTTGTTAACTAACGCATAAATTTCAACGTATGTTTTATTGGAAGAAACAGTGAGTAACTTGTTTGTGAATAATACAAATTTCCCAGGATTATTTCCAAATCTATACAAATATACCAGGATTTCACTCTCTTATATTGACGTATA
This sequence comes from Aquibacillus saliphilus, assembly GCF_020404745.1. Lineage (GTDB taxonomy): Bacteria > Bacillota > Bacilli > Bacillales > Amphibacillaceae > Aquibacillus > Aquibacillus saliphilus. The sequence continues at coordinate 312,139 of NZ_JAIZAP010000001.1, read as the reverse complement.
AGTAGATCTAAAAATGCAAATGATAACTTAGACTTCCATTTGAAAGGGATGTGTTAAGCATTGGGTAATCCTAAAAAAGACTCCAAGCATTTTAGGCCAAGTCACCTTGGAACACAACCACTTGAAGCAGGTGGTAATAAGGGCAAACAAATGCAAATGCAAGGGGACGAAAAACCTAAAGTTATTAAAACCAAAGGTAAATAGGAGGAAGGCATATGAACCAGGATAACACAAAGCCAAATCCAGATAATAGAGGAGATAATGTTGAAAAACTCCAAAATATTGTTCAAGATACGATTGAAAATATAGAAGCTGCTCACGAAGCAATTGGGTTTTCTTCAGAGCAAGAGAAACAAACTATTAAAGAAAAAAATAAACGAAGACAAGAATCTATAGATGGTCTTCGTGAAGAAATTAAAGATGAATATCATTATCAACAAACCAAACAATAATACTAAAAAGCCTACTTAGTGGAACTAAGAAGGCTTTTTAGTATGAGCCAATAGTTTAAACTTACACATCTCGGTATGATATAGTGAAACTTCATTCAAGTAAAATGTCTAATTCAACTTTTATGCTATTTTTTGATTTTACGGACCCGATAAACTGGGATGAAAATGTAAAAAGAAGAAAGGAGAGCGGCAAGTTATGGACGATTTCGACATAAATGAATTAGAAGCAATCATAAATCAATGGACTTCTACTAGTGATAAACCGCCTCTTTATGAAGTAGAGGTTTTACGTAGGTTGGATTGGTTCTCATTCCAACAAAAACAAGCTATTTCTAAAGAAAGTTTAGCTAACTTATATTGTATGCTTGCTTTTTTTAGGTTGAAAAGGAATTTTGATGACGATCAAATTACAGAATTACTATTAAAAGAAGCTGAAAGCATCAATAAAACCCAGCCTGTCCTTTTAGAGATTAAGAACCTGAAATTATATTTCAACTTTTATTCTGATTTAGAATCAAGTGATTTTGGCGATTGGTCAATAAGAGAAACTGATTTTGATCCAGCAAAACTGAAGAAGTCTAAAGAGTTATTGAATGAAGTAGATAGACTTATTGATCATATAAAAAATGCTAAAGCTACAATAACAGATAACAAGAATAAGCTTAACGAAATATTTTTAAGTATAGAGGGTGAATTGTTATCCTTAAGCGATACTCTAAACAGTGTGATAAATTCAATTGAAAGCAGAAAATCAGATGTTAAGGTACAAGAGCTCAATCAACATGTTAAGAAAATCATTCTATTGAAAACCGATTTTTATGAACAGTTTCCTGATATTTTTAAAAAATCACTAAGAAAAGACCCTTTAGATGAACTTGATGAAATGATCGGTTTAAAAGAGATAAAAAATTATATTCATCAGTATTATCATTATTTGAAATATCAACAAGAAAGAAAAAGCCTAGGCTTTCATATGGTAGACGAACCTGGTCTTCATATGATTATCACAGGGAACCCAGGAACCGGTAAAACAACGATCGCAAGGTTATTAGCCTCAATATACTATGAGTTGGGTTTATTAGAGACAAGTGAGGTAACTGAGGTGAATCGTTCTCATCTAGTTGGCTCCTATGTTGGTCAAAGTGAAGAAAACACTTTGAATTTTGTTAGGGATTCAATTGGAGGTATATTATTTATAGATGAAGCTTATAGCTTAAAAAGAGAAGGACAGAGTGGCAATGACTATGGGCAAGCAGTTATAGACACTCTTGTTTCTAATATGACTAATAAAGACTATGCAAATCGTTTTGCCTTAATATTAGCAGGCTACCCTGAAGAAATGAGACAGTTCCTCTGGTCTAATCCTGGTCTTAGAAGCCGATTTCCAGAGCAAAACCATATATCTTTACCTGACTTTAAAATAGCTGAACTATTACAAATAGCTGAGAATACTGCCTTAAGTAATGATTACTTCTTTACTGAAGCAGCCTTACTTAAATTTGAAACTTTAGTTGAAAAATCACGAGTGGACGATACATTTGGAAATGCACGAACTGTACGAGATTTAGTTCTAAAAGCTATCTTTAAAAAAGGCGCATCAAAAACTTTATCTTCAAATGAAAATTGGTTAGAGCATATGAGAATTGACAAAAATGATTTAGATTTCATGGATAATGACAATAATGATACACAACCACTAAAACGTTTAGATCAGCTGATAGGACTTAATAATGTTAAGCAAGAAGTAATGAAACTTTCATCATTTGTTCGTGTACAGCAAAAACGTAAACAAAAAGGATTACCAGTAGTTCCGATCCAACTTCATGCAGTATTTTCGGGCAACCCGGGAACAGGAAAGACAACAATTGCAAAAATATATTCGCAAATATTAAAAGAATGTGGATTGCTGAAAAGAGGACACTTTGTTTTAGCATCTCGGAGTGACCTTGTTGCAGGATACGTTGGTCAAACAGCTATTAAAACTAAACAAAAAGTTAGAGAGTCACTTGGTGGTGTGCTATTTATTGATGAAGCATACTCACTTTATCGAGGAGAGAAAGACTTCGGTAAGGAGGCAATTGATACACTTGTTGATGAGATGACTAAACATAATGAAAACTTAGTGGTAATACTAGCCGGTTACAACGATGAAATGCAGCGATTTATCTCCAGTAATCCTGGACTTGAATCTAGATTCAAAAAATACTTTGAATTCCAAGATTATAATGAACAAGAATTATTAGAAATTACTAAATTGCATATTGAAAATTATCAGTATGAATTAGAAGATAAAGCTGGTAGTTATTTAACAAAAGTGTATAAGGAAAACAGTATTGAAGGAAATGCACGATTTGTTGTTAATTTAATTGACGAGGCTATTCAATTTCAAGCCTTGAGAATGGAGGAAACTGAATCTGATAATTTAGACTCCTATCAATTACTTAAAAAAGAAGACTTTCAAAATGCTTTGGCGAATGTAAGGGGGAATAGTACTTGAAAAAAAATAAAACACAAATAAAAGTTAGATATCAAGAAACAGATCAAATGGGAGTCGTCTATCATGCCAACTACTTAATATGGTTTGAAATAGGGAGAACAGCTTTTATCGAGGACTTAGGTTTTCAATATCATGAAATGGAGAGTGCTGGAATTGTTTCTCCTGTAGTTGATGCACATGTTTATTTTAAACAACCGATTAGATATGGTCAGAACGCTTACGTTGAAACATGGATTGAAAATTATGATGGATTAAGAACGACTTATGGTTATGAAATAACTAACGACCTAGGAAACATAGCAGTCACCGGTACAACTAAACATGTGATTGTTAAAAAAGATAGTTTTCGACCTGTTTCGTTAAGACGTTCCTTTCCCGATTGGCATCAAGCATACACGAATGCGTTAGGAGAGGATTAACATGGCTTTTGGAATTAAGAGATATGAGCTCAATTCTTGGAAACAGAGTGTCAAAAATGGTGAAATAGCTTTTTTAACACACTACTGGTTGGATTCTAGATTTCCGGATTGTACAACCGTAACAAAAGTTGGTTGTGCGGATATTGATAAACTCATTAAATGGGGAGAACAATATGGATTAAGCACTAGTTGGATCCATCAAGATAAAAACTTTCCGCATTATGATTTATTTGGAGATAGACAGAAGCAAATATTATTCAGTGAAAACCAAATCAATCAAATAAGGCGGTTTAACTTATAATTCTGGAAAATTACCTTAATAAATAAAGTTGTATAAAACATTCAGTAAGGATTATTGGGTCTTGCTGAACGAAAATTCAAATCAGCCACCTTCAAGTATTAGTGGAGGTGGCTGATTAGTGTAAATCGTTTACCACTTCTAAACAGTTAAAAAAAATCTAACCACTAGTAAATAATTGTGATCAGATCTCATAACGTTTTATAATTTATTTCTTTTTTCAGGAACTGGATCAAATCCTCCAGGATGGAATGGATGACATTTCATTATCCTTTTTATCGTTAGATAGATACCTTTGAAAAATCCAAACCGTGTAAATGATTCTAACCCATATTGAGAACAGGTGGGGTAGAACCTACATGTTGGAGGTTTAATAGGACTTATTATCTTCTGATAAAATTTTATAAGACCAATAAAAATATGTTTCATTAGTTTCTCACCTAGTCTTTTTCATTTGTTTTATCATAGGAAAGCGTTGCAATTGCATCATGTAAATGAATGGACTCTTCGTTACGGCATGACACACTAAATTTTCGAACAAAAGATAACTCATATAAGTCTGCACCAACTAGACGAACGATATCTTCTACAAATCTAGGATTTTCAAAAGCTTGCTCTGTTACCATTTTTTCATCTGGCCGCTTTAGAATAGGATGAATTCTGGCACTAGCATTACTTTCGGCAGCTTCTAATAATACTTGTTTCCAATCTATTGTACTTTCGTCAAATTCATCATCTAATTTTACGGTCATAGAAACCTGTCCACGTTGATTATGCGCGCTATACTCACTGATTTCTTTTGAACAAGGACATAATGTAGTAATAGTTCCAGATAAAGTAACTTCTATATCATATCCATTGTTCTTATCATAAGCAACTTTGAGAGTAACATCTGCGTGATTCATTCCCGCAAGTTCAGATGATGGACCTTTCCTTTCAAAGAACCAAGGAAATGAGACCTCAATTTCAGCATCATCTTGTTTTAATCGCTTCGCAAGTTCATTGGTAAACTTTTTTAACGTTTTAATGTTGATTACGAAACCAGATTGATGATAATGATGTAATTGTTCAGTAAATCGACTCATATTTGTCCCTTTACTATCTTTGTCTATGCGCGATGACAATCGGAAAGTTCCAATTGTCGTTTGTATAGTAGGTTTCAGGCTACTTTCTACTACTATTGGGTGTTTTACATTTGATATTCCAACTGCGTCTATATCAAACATAAAATCTTTCTTTGTATTCTGTAAATCCGCCATACCAGTCTTATCGATAGGCTTTACTCTTGGACCAGGCTCAACGGATCCAAACAATTTATGTCGGTCAACTTTATTTGGCAATGATTTTTTATTAGATTTAAATGTATCCATAATCTCGACTCCTTTTAGCCCTTTTTAACTATTTCAAAGTATACTCAACAAGATACTATTATTCAATTTATTTACCTCTAAATTGACGAAATAATAAATAATTTAAATTACCAGGGACCTAACGTTAGGTTAGGTCCCTGGTAATTACATCCATTTAATTTTAGGTTCAGTTTTGTCGATAATTCGTTTAATATTTGCTCTATGACGATAAAAAACAAAAACTGTTAAGATTAATCCTACGATTACCAAGCCCATTTCTTGCTGAATATATGCGACAATAACAGTTACAATTCCAGTTATCATTGACGATAGAGAAACATACTTAGTTAAGTAAAGCATAATAAAAAATGTAGCAAGTATAATAATAAACAAGAGTGGATTAACACCTAGAATAATACCACCTGAGGTTGCAACTGCTTTTCCTCCTTTGAATCTAGCAAAAATTGGATACATATGACCAACTACCGCAATTATTCCAATAATAAGTGGATTGACATTTTCTATGCCAAAGAGTAGTGGTAACTGAGTTGCTAGAGTTCCTTTTAAAATATCTGCAACTGTAACTATAAAACCTGCTTTGACCCCTAATACTCTAAAAGAATTTGTGCCTCCAAGATTACCACTGCCATGTTCTCTAATATCAATTTTGAATCCGACTTTTCCAACGATAAGTCCAAAAGGAACAGAACCAATTAAGTAAGCTATAATTGCTAATAAAAAATAATCCATATGATAACTCCTTTTATCTAAAAAAACTTGTATTGCTATTTTACCATGAAGTTTCCTTGTATTGTATAGATAACTTAAATAACTAATGGTTATGTTATATTTAAAATTAATTAAGACAGGATTAATTTTTCGAGAAACGGGTATCTAATTAATAGCTAGTAATTAAGTTAATACAAAAATATTATATATTAAATAAGTTAGTCAATTTCATGATACTGATTTTTGCCATTGTCCTCCACATGACAATGGCTGCATAAGGTATTTATGAAATCTTGCGTCAAAACTATGTCACATTATTAAAAGGAGTAATAAAAATGGCTTACGAAAATCCATCAAATCAAGAAATAAAAAGAGTATTAGAAGATGCAAAAACCATAGTTATTGTGGGGTTATCTGATCGCCCTGAGAGAACATCCTATCAAATTGCTCTAGCCCTCCAACAAGAAGGTTATAAAATTATTCCTGTTAATCCAAAGATAAACGAAACACTTGGTGAAAAAGCATATAACTCTATTTTAGATGTAAAAGAACCATTTGAAATTATAAATGTTTTCCGAAGATCGGAACATTTACCTGTGCTTGCTAAACAAGCAACAAAAACAAATGCAAAAGTTTTTTGGGCACAACAAGGTATTTTTGATAGAGACGCCCATAAACACTTAACAGAACATGATTTTACTGTGGTAATGGATATGTGCATTAAAGTTGCACATTCACTGACTATAGGTAAAATGAGGTAGTACTCACAATCCCTTTTTCGAAAGGGATTTTTTCTTTTTTAATAATTACATTTAGCGATCCGATTAGTTATTTTAAAATAAGAGGTTGCGATTTACTTGAAACAAGCTAAAATAGTAAGTATTGCTTAAACTATGACTTTACATCAACAAACGTCTGTTCTAGTATATAATATACCTATAAAACAATGACTATCCGAAAAACTTGGTGAAATCCAAGTTTTTCAACTACTATAGATAGTAAGTAATTGAATGGAAGGGGTAAACGTCGATTTGGTTAAACAAACAACAACACAGTATACTGATGACTCAATTCAAGTATTAGAAGGACTTGAAGCAGTTAGAAAAAGACCGGGGATGTATATTGGTAGTACCGACACCCGCGGGTTACATCATTTAGTATTTGAAATTGTAGATAATGCCGTAGATGAAGCGCTAGCAGGATTCGGCAATCTAATTAAAGTAACTATACATAAAGACAATAGTATATCCGTTGATGATATGGGAAGAGGTATGCCAACAGGTACACACAAAACTGGGCGGCCAACTCCCGAAGTTATTATGACAGTATTACACGCAGGAGGAAAGTTTGGACAGGGTGGCTACAAAACTAGTGGAGGTCTTCATGGTGTAGGCGCCTCAGTTGTTAATGCGTTATCAGAGTGGTTAGAAGTAACCATTCATAGAGATGGTTATAGTTATTATCTTCGCTTTGAAGAAGGTGGAGTACCTGTTACTTCCTTAGAGAAAAAAGGTCCAACAAAAAAAACTGGAACTACGATTCATTTCAAACCAGATAGTACTATATTTTCAACTACACATTATCAATTTGAAACAATAGCTGAGCGATTACGTGAAGCAGCATTCTTATTGAAGGGTTTACAAATAGACTTAATTGATAAACGCGATGATAATAAAGAATCTTATCAATATCCCGATGGTTTAAAATCATTTGTAGCTTATTTAAATGAAGAGAAGGATACCCTTCATCCAGTCGTCTCTTTTGAAGGAGAACACCAAGAAATAGAAGTGGATTTTGCTTTTCAGTTTAATGATGGATATGCTGAGAGTATGCTTTCCTTCGTTAATAACGTAAGAACAAAGGACGGTGGTACACATGAATCCGGTGCCAGAACTGCGATTACTCGTGTATTTAATGAGTACGCCCGCTCAACCAATGTACTAAAAGAAAAGGATAAAAACTTAGAAGGCAATGATATTCGGGAGGGATTCACTGCGATAGTTTCTGTTCGCATACCTGAAGAATCACTTCAATTTGAAGGACAAACAAAAGGAAAACTTGGTACTTCAGAAGCACGTTCAGCAGTTGACTCGACTGTGTCTGAAAAATTATCTTATTTCTTACAAGAAAATCCAGATGTAGCTGGAATGCTCACTAAAAAAGCAATTAGAGCTAAAGAAGCTCGTGAAGCGGCTAGAAAGGCGAGAGAAGACGCAAGATCTGGTAAAAAGAAAAAGCGTAAAGACGCCTTATTAAGTGGAAAATTAACGCCTGCTCAATCACGTAATGCAGAGAAAAACGAATTGTATTTAGTTGAGGGTGATTCAGCCGGAGGTTCTGCTAAACAAGGTCGCGATCGGAAATTTCAAGCTATTCTTCCATTGCGTGGTAAGGTAATTAATACGGAGAAAGCAAAACTTGCTGATGTATTAAAAAACGAGGAAATATCCACAATCATCCACACAATAGGTGCTGGTGTTGGTGGAGATTTCAATCTTGATGATGTCCAATATGACAAAATAATTATCATGACTGATGCTGACACTGATGGTGCACATATTCAGGTATTACTGCTAACTTTCTTTTACCGATACATGAGAGCGTTAGTAGAATCCGGAAAAGTTTATATAGCTTTACCTCCGTTATACAAAGTTTCTAAGGGAAAAGGGAAAAAAGAGAAAATTAAATATGCTTGGAATGAAGATGATATGAAAGTAGCAGTTAAAGAATTAAAAGGCGGTCATATCTTACAGAGATATAAAGGTCTCGGTGAGATGAACGCAGATCAGTTATGGGAAACAACGATGGACCCAACGACACGAACATTAATTCGAGTCAAAATTGATGATCTTGCCAGAGCTGAGCGAAGGATTACAACATTAATGGGTGATAAAGTTGAACCTCGAAGGAAATGGATTGAATCACACGTGCAATTTGGTTTAGAAGAAGAGACGAACATTATTGATAATGAAAATATTCAGAACTAAGGGGGGGAGTCTTTTTGTCACAAACAGAAAAATACTTAGACTTGCCTTTAGAAGATGTAATCGGAGATCGCTTTGGAAGGTATAGTAAATATATAATACAGGATCGTGCACTACCAGATGTAAGGGACGGACTTAAACCCGTACAAAGAAGAATAATTTACGCAATGCATGAAGAGAGAAATACGTTTGACAAACCATTTAGAAAATCTGCGAAAACAGTTGGTACAGTTATTGGTAATTATCACCCTCATGGTGACTCTTCTGTGTATGAAGCAATGGTACGATTAAGTCAAGATTGGAAAGTGCGAAATGCTTTAGTAGAAATGCATGGTAATAATGGTAGTGTTGATGGGGATCCGCCGGCTGCAATGCGGTATACAGAAGCACGACTTTCGAGTATTTCATCGGAGCTAATACGTGACATTGAAAAAGAAACAGTAGATTTCATACCAAACTTTGATGATACAATTAATGAACCGGTGGTCCTTCCTGCAAAATTTCCTAGTTTACTTGTCAATGGATCAACAGGAATTTCAGCAGGTTATGCAACAGAAATTCCTCCTCATAATTTAGCAGAGGTAATCGATGCAGTTATCAAAAAAATTGATAACCCTTCTGTAACAATAGATGAGCTTATGAGTGTGATGAAAGGTCCTGACTTTCCAACTGGTGGAACAATACAAGGTGTTGACGGGATAAAACAAGCCTACGAGACTGGCAAAGGGAAAATTGTTGTCAGGGGAAGAGCTGTAGTAGAAAAACTTCGAAGCACTAGAGAACAAATTGTAATTGATGAGATTCCGTTTGAAGTAAATAAAGCTAATTTAGTTAAGCGAATGGATGAACTGAGAATTGATCGTAAAGTTGAAGGAATCGCGGAAGTACGTGATGAAACAGATAGAACGGGATTGCGAATTGTTATTGAATTAAAAAAGGATGCCGACAGTACTGGAATCCTCAACTTTCTCTATAAAAACACAGATCTGCAAATAACTTATAATTTTAATATGGTTGCCATAAAAGACAAAACCCCAAAACTATTAAGCTTGTCTGCTATGCTTGAAGCATATATTGGTCATCAAAAAGAAGTAATTACTAGGGCTACAACTTTTGATTTAAGAAAAGCAAAAGAACGGTCACATATTTTAGAAGGTTTAATTAAAGCCATTTCCATTTTGGATGAACTAATTGCAACAATTCGCGCGTCTAAGGATAAACAAAACGCGAAACAAAGAATTAAACAAGAGTACGGGTTTACCGAAGAACAGGCGGAAGCAATTGTTAACTTACAATTATATCGTTTAACTAACACCGATATTACCTCTCTTCAAAAAGAGGCTGCTGAGTTAGAACAAAAAATTGAAGAATTAGAGTCCATTCTTAACAATGAAAGTAAATTACTAACAGTAATTAAGAATGATTTGAAAAGTTTAAAAAAGAAGTATCAAGATAAACGACGAACTATAATCGAGCAAGAAATAGAAGAATTAAAGATTAATTTAGAAGTAATGATAGCTAGTGAGGATGTACTCGTATCTGTTACTAGAGATGGATACATTAAACGAACTAGCTTAAGGTCTTATTCTGCTTCCAACGGAGAAGATTTAGCAATAAAAGAAAATGATCATCTAATTGCTTTACAAGAAATTAACACAACAGATAAGCTGTTGGTTTTCACAAATAAAGGACGGTATATTTTTGTTAATGTCCATCAGTTACCTGATATTCGCTGGAAGGACTTAGGTCAGCATATAACGAACATGGTAGCAATAGATAAAGATGAGAAAATTATCAAAGCCATCCCAATAAGAGATTTTAATACTGAAAATTATTTAGTGTTCTTCACTAAGAATGGTATGGTTAAACGGAGTGAACTTAAATTATATGAAGCCCAAAGGTATTCAAAAGCATTAGTAGCAGTTAATCTGAAAAAAGATGACTATGTTCAAAATGTTCATGTTACAGATGGTCATTCAGATATATTTATAGCCACGAATAAGGGATATGGACTATGGTATCACGAATCAGAAGTTAGTCCTGTAGGTCAACGGGCAGCAGGAGTCAAAGCCATACAGTTAAAAGACGAAGAATTTGTTGTTAATGGTGTCGTTTTCGATGATTTAACAAATAACCCAAGTCTTGTACTACTAACACAACGTGGTGCATGTAAACGGATGAAACTTAACGAGTTCGAAAAGTCATCTAGAGCCAAACGTGGCTCCGTCATGTTACGTGAATTAAAACGAAAGCCACATAGAATAGTTGGCTTTTCACTTGTCAATGAACAAGACACCTTGCAATTTGTAACAACATTAGGATCAGCGCATACAATTTATCCACTTGAACTTACTAAAAGTGATCGTTATAGTAATGGTTCATACGTGATTGATTCAGACGAGCAAGGGGAAATAAAAGAAGTATGGGAACAAGCAGTCTATACTAAGGTTTTTGGTAACGAAGATAGCTAATTTATTCAATGAATTCTTAACTCAAGTTATTAAAAACCAACAAGATAGTAGCTACTTGAATAACCTAGTGCATTAAGCTAGACCAAGGACTACAGCTACGCTTCGTATCAATAAGCATTAGGACTTGCCTAAAAGGTATCCATAAGAAACGAATTAGATAAGTTTATAACAAAAAAGTCACTTCAAATAGCTGTTGAAGTGACTTTTTTTGTTATATTGTTGATTGATAATTTATGGTGAGTAATCTCTGGACGACTCCCTATTCGAAGATTGACACCTGTTTGCCCTAATCCCTCACTAATATAAAACGGTTTATCATCATAGTAGTGCAAACCTTTAACCATATTCATCTTCATCATTTCCCTACCTAATTTAGCTAAATGATATGGTTTTGGCCAATGAATTTGACCACCATGAAAATGGCCAGCTAGTAAATAATCAAAATGATAGTTTTTCATTTTCATGACAATGTTAGGGTCATGTGTAATTACTAAATTATAACCCGTTTTTACGTTCTCGAATGACTTTACTAAGTCACTTCGTTTAGTACTCGAGTCATCAACACCAATAATATTTAGTATATCGCCATTTATATCTAAACTATCATGCTCATTCTGTAATACCTTACAACCATGTTGCTCTAATGTATGTTTCATAACAGCAAGGTCTTTTTCTCGTAAAACATAATCGTGATTTCCAAATACAACATATATTCCATGTTTTGGCTTTAATTGATTAAAAACTTTGAGATATGAAATTAACTTCGGAAAACTTCTTTTTCGGTCAAGTAAATCACCAGTAATTGTGATTAAATCTATAGAATTATCCTTTAATTGATTATATAGTTTGTCTGGTGAGATGGAGATGTTTTCAAGATGCATGTCGGAGATCTGTAACAAATTTATATGTGGTTCATTAGGTTCTATCAATTTATATTGAATATTGTTAATTATCACATCTTTAGTATTCGCATATGCTTTATAAACGAAAAAAATTAGTATAAAAATAAATAGCGATAAAATAACTGTAGTGTTCATAATATCCTCTCCCGTCGTTTATTATAATAAGTGGAAGAGGATATTGTAAGAGGTAAATTGTGGAGTATAAACCATCTCCTTTGCGCTTCCCTCTTTGATAAACTATGAGGCAGTTTTATTCAAAACACCCATTAAAAGTGATATTCTTTAATAAAAGAATTATTTAAAGGGGATATTTAAATGGATAATCGTTTGTTTCGAGATGCTATGGGCAAATTTGCAACTGGTATTACAGTTGTTACTACTGAATATAAAGGTGAAATCTATGGAATGACTGTTAATGCGTTTATGTCAATTTCACTTGATCCAAAATTAATTGCTATATCAATTGACGAAAAAGCCACCATGTACGAAAAACTTCAAGATACAAAAAACTTCGGATTAAGTATTCTTTCCGATAAACAAAAAGAATTATCAATGATTTTTGCAAGACAAAAAGAAACGGACAGTGAAATTAATTATACATTTCAAGATGGAAAGCCAGTATTAAAAAACAGTCTAGCAACTCTCTCTTGTACTGTTAAAGAAACTACTAAAGCTGGTGATCATTTAATTTTTATAGCTGAAGTTTCTGATGTTGAGTTGAACAGTGGTCAACCCATCGTATATTTTGGTGGTGAGTACCAAGAGATAAATAAAAAACTAGATTAGTTTTAATTTGTTTGAGTCACTGAATTGGACATGTTTTTTTAACGATATTAATCTCACTAATTCTTTAAGTTTGGTCCCAGATTGACGATTGATCTTTATGATAACTAGTCATTCTTCTAAGAAAAACGTATAATAGATGCTAACAATATGAAAAAAGGGGTAACTTGGTTAATGAATACATCAGTCTCAGATGCTATTAAAACAGAAAATATCGCTTCCATTTTTCAGGAGATTAAAAATGAAGACAATGAAGTATTCAAAGAAAAAACTTTAGACCTTTTTAATAAATTAGAAAAAAATGAGTTTGTGATTTGTTTTTCAGGTCACTTTTCGGCTGGAAAATCTTCATTAATAAATCGCTTATTAGGGGAGGATATTCTTCCTCAAAGTCCAATTCCAACAAGTGCTAATGTAGTAAAGTTAACTGCTGGCGAGGGCTTTGTTAGAGTTTTTTTTAATTACGAAGATCCAATAGAATACAGAGAACCTTATGATTTAGAAACAATTAAAGATTACTGTAAAGATGGAGATTCAATAAAAAGAATAGAAATCAGTAAAAAAGATACTGTTATTCCTACTAACGTATCGATACTTGATACACCAGGTATTGATTCTTCTAACGATGCCGATCGTATTATGACGGAATCATCTTTACATTTGGTTGATGCGCTTTTTTATGTAATGGATTATAATCATGTCCAATCTGAAGTGAACCTGAGTTTCCTGAAAAAAATGCAAGCTCAAAACAAACCTATATACATAGTTATTAATCAAATTGATAAACACCAAGAAGAGGAGATTGCATTTTCAGATTTTAAAACTAGTGTAACTGAAACATTACAAAACTGGGAAATATATCCTCAATCTGTATACTATACAAGTCTGATAGCTCCTCACATTCCATTAAACCAGTATGAAACGCTTCAAAAAGACCTAAGTGATTTGATGAATAGTAATCTTGATACAGTGGAACAAACTGTAGAAAATTCGATGCAGACGCTAATCAACCAACATATTGATTGGTTACAGGTATTGAACGAAGAAAAAAAAGAAATACTAAAAGAGCAGTTAGTCGATTTTAATCATAAACTAGTTGATAGTGATTCAACTCAGCAAAAGAAAGAATTAGCACGGTTAACAACTTTAGTGGCTACAGCAAAAAAAGATTTTCTTAACAGTTTAAATTCCACATTAAAAAATGCTTATATTATGCCATTTGAATTAAGAGAATTAGCTGATTCCTTTTTACGAACGCAACAACCTGGGTTTAAGTTGGGAATGTTTTCGACGAAGAAAAAGATAGAATTGGAGAAAATTAATCGATTAGATAATTTCTATAATTCTCTGATGGAGTCTGTCAAAACTAATATTGAATGGAAGCTTCGAGACAAACTGTTAGAATTAACAAAAAAATACAGTTTAAATGACTCGGAATATTCGAATCGGATTCATTCGTTATCAATAACCTACTCAAAGTGGCGTTTGAAAGAAATTATTAAAACGGGCGCCATATTTACTGGTGAATACCTTCTAATTTACACAGAGGATGTATCTAAGGATATAAAAAGTGAATTTAAACACGAATGTTTGTTGATATGGGATTCTGTACAGAGTAGCCTGGAAAGGGAAACCAACGATAACATCTCAGCTATAAACATAGATTTAGCTAATAGAGAAAAAGTAGAAAAAATAAAAAGCGAACTTCATCAAGTGGATAATGATCTAGAAACCAAAAAGAGAAATTTGCAAAACCTACTCATTTATAAGCAAAGCTCAGACAAAGTAAATGTTACAGATGTAAAAAAAGAGATAGAACTTAGAAAAGAATTAGTAAAGATAAACCATAAAAAGATGGAATATGCAGATCAACGGATAGAAACACCTGAGATAGTAAAGGAAAACGATAATTCTAAGAATAAAAACAGGAATGCACCTATGATGAATACAATTAATAACATTACCGATACCATAGCTACAATAAAAAATATTCCAGGATTTAAGGTTATTGAACAAGACCTTGCTCAAAAGAGAGAGAAGTTAGTGAATAAGGATTATACAATAGCACTTTTTGGGGCATTTAGTGCTGGAAAATCATCCTTTGCAAATGCCTTGATTGGTGAGAAAGTGTTACCTGTCTCACCAAACCCTACAACAGCTGCAATTAATAAGATTAGTCCTATTGATGAAGATCATAAACACGGAACAGTAATTGTCAAAGTTAAAAGTCAAGAAAGATTATTATTAGATATCTCTGCAATTGCTGATGAGACAATTACTAGTAAAAAAACACTTAATGAATATTTAGAAGGCTTTAAACAAGAAAAAGATCAGCAGCAATTAGACCATAAATATCACTCTTTTTTAAGTGCACTAGCCGATGGATACCAAAAAATGTCGAGTGATTTAGGTGGACAAATATCGATTCGTTTAGAACAATTTTCAGACTTCGTTGCCAAAGAACATCTTGCTTGTTATGTAGAATGGCTGGAACTCTTCTATGACTGTCCATTGACTATAAAAGGTATTACTTTAGTTGATACACCTGGAGCCGACTCAATCAATGCTAGACATACTGATGTCTCGTTTAATTACATTAAGAATGCTGATGCTATTTTATTTGTAACCTATTACAACCATGCTTTCTCGAAAGCAGATAGAGAATTTTTGGTGCAATTAGGAAGAGTAAAAGATGCTTTTAGTCTTGATAAAATGTTTTTTGTTGTCAATGCAGCAGATTTAGCTAAAGACAAGACCGAATTACAGATGGTAACGAATTATGTTACAAATCAGTTAAGTGATTTTGGTATTCGTCACCCAAGGATGTATCCAATCTCGAGTAAGCAAGCACTTATAGAGAAAAGTAATTCCAAACAGGATGTTAATTCGGGCTTAAAGCCGTTTGAAGATGATTTCTATCATTTTATTCGTGATGAGCTTATGGCATTACTAATCGCCTCAGCAGAAAATGATATGATAAGAGCTAAGAAACTCTTAAAAAGTTACTTGAAAGCTGCTTATTTAGATAATGACGAAAAGGAATTAATGTATAAAGAATATGAGAAGCAACAACTACATGTAATTGAAAAAATCGATAACTTAAATGACAAACCATATCAAAAGGAAGTTGAACAAAAAATTGATAAACAAGTGTTTTATGTTAATCATCGTTTATCAATCCAATTTTCTGATTACTACAAACATTCATTTAATCCGTCCACTATTAAAAACAAAACGGATTTAGAACATTGTTTGCAACAGCTAATTAAAGACGTTGGATATGAACTCGCTCAGGAATTACGAGCAGTATCACTTAGAATTGAACTATTTATTAATCAAAAAGCAACTGAGTTTAATCAAACTCTATCAACAAAATCTAGCGAAACAGACAAAGAGTTAACTTTATCTGAATTTCAGCAATATACATTTGAAACACCTATATTTGAATCTGCTTTTTTAAATCTCGATACATCTGTCTTCTACAAAGCCTTAGCAATATTCAAAAACACAAAATCTTTTTTTGAAAAAAATGAAAAAGAAGCAATGAAAGATGAAATTTTCAATATACTTTCACCATATGTCCAGTCATATTTATCCAGTCAAAAAGAGAAAATTATTCTGACATATAAACAACAATGGGAAAGATTAACTGACGATATTAGAACGAGTGCTAGACTAAGTATTAATCAGTACTACGATGGATTGACACATTCATTATCAAATAAAGTTAATATGGAAGAATTACAGGCAGCTGTTTCAAAGCTAGAGGATTTAAGCAGTGATTTAAATACCTAGTCTTGATTAAAGAACAAAAACGCAGGCGCCTTCGAAATAAGAAAGCACTTGTTCTTTCGAAAATTATTCTGAGTTGCCTTCGTTAGTGCTCACCCTGGGCAATAAGACAAACCTCTGCGCCCTAGGTTCTTTACAGGGCATAGAGGATTGACTAAAGACCTAAAGGCGGGAAGGGCGTCGGAGCTGGACACGGCTGACTTAGTAATTAATTACCTACAGCAGTCCATTTTGTGAATTCCTAACTCCAAAAAGGCACAAGTAGTCAACCTAACAGGATTGACTACTTGTGCCTTTTTATTTGAATAAATCTACACTGTGACCTTTTATCGTAGATGCCTAGGCAAACTACTACTAGTCAGTAGAAGGTTAAATCCTCTTGCGATGTGATTTGAAGCATGGCTATCTGAACCGAACACAAGTGGAATGCTAAGTTGGTTTGCAAGCATCATTATCTCTTGACTAGGGTAACTAGAACCACAATATTCTTTAAATAAACCAGCTGTGTTAGCATCTAACTCAAATTTATTGTCTTTGATTATATTTAGAATAGCGCTAATTTCATTTTCATAGACGGCATCTGGTTTATACTCTTTTGAAAATTTTTCAATTAATGTAATGTGTCCAATACGAATTGGTTTGTATTTCCCTAAATCGGAAGATAGTGCTTTTTCCAAGGTGCGATAATAACAATTATAAACAGCATCAACGGAACCAAAAAGGTTTATTATTCGCTCAAACTCTTCAACACTAAAATCGATACACACATATTCTCCATTTGGATCTTTTAACATGTGTACTGATAATATGGCATCATCTAATTGATCACCATACTGATTTAATAACTCCTTGGTATCTTGCTCGAATCCTTCGATATAATCTACTTCAAACCCGACATTAATTATTAATTTATTTTTATAAAGACTTTTTAGTCGATTAGCCTCACTAAGGTAATTATCAATATCTTCCCACCGCATTGCGCTATCTTTCTCTGGGGTAGGGTCGATAAAGTTTTTTGGTAGGGGTGCATGTTCTGTAAATGTTAAATACTCTAACCCCTTGTCAATAGCTGCTAATACATAGGATTCCATTGAATCAGTCGTTCCGTGGGGACAAAAATTTGTATGTACATGGAAATCTCCGATTGACTTCATTAGATATTCTCCTTTCTATATAATATGATAGTCTTAATCTAATTAAATAGAAAGTAAGATGTTGACTTAAAAGATAATTTTGTGTTAAATTTACTACATACATAAACGCTTTACCTAAGTAAAGTGGTAGCGCGATAAAGAAACTAATAGTCGGGAAGTGAAGAAATGTTTTTACCTACAGGAAGTCAAGATGAGATAGGAAAACCAATTGATAATCGCTCCAGAGCATTTGAATTATTTCAAAGAGTCACTTTTACAAGAAATTACAAACAAATTTCTACTCCAGTAGTTGAATATGCAAATACTTTCACAAATAAACATGCAGGAATGGAACTTAGCAATATGTTGAAATGGTTCAATCGTGAAGGAGAAATTGAGGTTCTTCGCCCTGACTGGACAACAGCAGTTGCCCGTGCATTGGTTAATCAACACCCATCTCAATTAAAATGGGCTTACCAAGGCTCCGTATTTAGAAGTGATAAGGACGGAATTGAAAGTAGGCAAGCTGGAATCGAAATCGTTCATACTCCGTCGTTCCTAGGAGAAAGCGAATGTCTCCTTACAGCAGTAAATTATTTAAACGAACTACAAATAAATAATTATTTATTTGAGTTGGGTCATACTGGGATATTTGATGAGCTAACAGCGCCACTCAAGTTAAATGAAGATCAACTAGAAAATTTGAGAAAAGCTATGCACGATAAGCGAAGAGATGAAGTATATCAAATTGCTTCTGATAATAAAGTTATTGCTGAACAACTATCCGACTTAGTCGATGCTTATGGTTCATTCGATGTTATAGAAACTTATGAAAGGCACTGGGAAAACAATAATCGACTTTTAAAAATTTTGAAGCACATAAAGCAACTAGCTACTTTATTAAAAGAATCAGGTGTAGAGGAAGTACTTGTTGATTTAGGAAGAGTTAAAAATCTACCTTATTACTGTGGAACGATGTTTAGAGGATTTCTTAAGGAAACAGGAGAAACGTTCTTTTCAGGGGGGCGTTATGATAAACTCTACGAACAATTTAATGAAAGTATTTCTGCAGTTGGTTTAGCATTTGATGTAGATGTATTGTCGGAAAATTTAGAAACACATGATAGTTCAAAAAGGATATGTATTCTTGCTTCAGAGGATTCTCATGTATATGCGGAAAAAATACGACAAAACTACTCCAACTCAGTTGTCGATATACAATACCAACTTAACGGTAGTGAACAGTTTGATAAAGTGTTACAGGTAGTGAAAGATGAAAATAATAATTACAAGGTGGTTGAAAAATGAAACCGTGCATTGCGTTAACAAAAGGTAGACTTGAAACACAATTTATAGAATTTTTTCAATCACTGTCGTATGATGTTGAACCCTTAATTAATAAAGGGAGAAAACTACGGGTTGAAACAGATGAATTTCAGTTTGTATTTGCTAAAGGAGTCGACGTTACTACTTATGTCGAACATGGTATAGCTGATTTAGGCATTGTGGGTGAAGATATTCTTTCAGAATTTCAACCCGATGTATATAGTCTTCTTCCATTACCATTCGGCAACTGTCGAATGGCACTAGCAACAGAGAAGGGAAAAGATTGGCCAGCCAGGAAACGACGGATAGCTAGTAAATATCCAAACATAACAAAAGAGTTTTTCCGTAAAAAGGGAGAGTCTGTTGATATATTTAAGTTGGAAGGATCCGTTGAACTTGCACCAATTTTAGGATTAGCTGACGGCATTGTAGATATAGTTGAAACCGGAAACACCTTAAAAGAAAATGGTTTGATAGTCAAAGAAGAGTTTTTCGAATTTAGTGCCCGTTGCATCGCGAACCGTTCTTCTTTAAAAATTAAACGAGAATTATTAGCGCCAGTTATCCGGTCGTTTCAGAAAGGGGAAGTAGTCCGATGATTGACAAATATTCAGCTGGTTCGTTCACAGAAAACTTCCTACCTAAAAAGAAGGATAACCAAGTCAACAATGAAATTCTCGAAATAGCTAAGAATGTAATAGCAGACATCCGCGCTAATGGTGAGGACGCATTAAAAAAGTATGTTAAAAAATATGATGGCCTTGTTCCTGACAACTGGGAAGTAACAAACGAGGAACGTTTAGAAGCTTGGAATCAAGTGCCTCGTGAAACAATTGATTCTTTAAAAAAAGCTGCCGACAACATTCGGAAGTTTCATAGTAAACAGCTGCAGTCCTCACGTTTTATGGATGTTAATGAACAAGTTGTCTCTGGACAAATATATCGACCAATTGAACACGTCGGTATTTATGTACCTGGTGGCACTGCAAGCTATCCATCTTCTGTTTTGATGAATGCAATACCAGCGGTGTTAGCTGGGGTTGAGCAAGTTATTATGGTAACTCCTGCTCGTAATGGACAGAACATTGCACCAATTTTATCTGTTGCAGCAGATATTGCTGGGGTAACAAAAATTTATAAACTAGGTGGAATCCAAGCAATCGCCGCTATTGCGTATGGTACTGAAACAATACCATCTGTCGATAAAATAGTCGGACCTGGTAATGCCTATGTTGCAGCAGCAAAATCGTTAGTATTTGGTGATGTTGGTATTGATATGATTGCCGGTCCATCTGAAGTGGCAATTATTGCCGATGAATCTGCCAAACCAGAATTTGTAGCAGCGGATTTAATTGCACAAGCGGAACATGACGAGAATGCAAGGGCATTTTTGTTTACTACCTCCGAAAAACTTATTAACCAAACAAGTGAAGAACTTGAAAAACAGTGTGCTGATCTGCCTAGAAGAAAAATAGCTGAAACTTCATTAAAAACAAATGGTGCAGCTGTATTAGTAAATAATACAGATATCGCTTTTGACCTTGTTAATAAATTAGCACCAGAGCATTTAGAGATACAATTAGAGAACGCAATTAGTTACTTAGGAAAAGTTAAAAATGCCGGTTCTGTATTTCTAGGTAATTACACTCCGGAGGCATTGGGTGATTATTTTGCAGGTCCCAATCATGTATTGCCAACATCTGGTACCGCCAGATTTTCTTCAGGATTGTCCGTTGATGATTTTTTGAAAAAGACGACATTCCTATACTACTCAGAGAACGCTCTAAAAGACGCTTCGTCTCATGTTGTTAACATTGCTACTGCAGAGCAATTAGATGGGCATGCAAGGGCTGTTCAAAAAAGAGTCATAAATAATAATTAAACTATCCTTTAATAAATGGAGTGAAAATAATGAGAAGTGCCAATAAGGTTAGAAAAACAAATGAAACATCAATTGAAGTCTCATGTAATTTAGACAATGGAGAGGAAGTTACCATCGATACTGGCGTTGGTTTTTTTGATCATATGTTAGAATTACTTGCTAGACACGGTAGAATTGGCCTAACTGTTAAAGCAGATGGTGACTTACACATTGATAGCCACCATACCGTTGAGGATGTTGGTATTGTTTTAGGGCAAGTTCTAAAAGAAGCATTAGGTGACAAGAATCAGATTACTAGATATGGCTCTGCATATGTACCGATGGATGAGACTTTAGGCTTTGTCGCCCTTGATATTAGCGGACGTCCATTTTTAGCATTTGATGCCACATTCACAAATCAAAAATTAGGGAACTTTGATACAGAACTTGTGAGGGAGTTCCTTCAAGCTTTTGCTTTTCAGTCAGGTATTACGTTACACGCAAGAGTACTGTATGGTGAAAATACACATCACAAAATTGAATCCTTATTCAAAGCACTTGGTCGCTCGCTAGCCGAAGCAATAAAGGTTAACTCTGATATTAAAGGGGTAAACTCAACAAAGGGGTTAATTGAATGATAGCAATCGTTGATTATGGAATGGGGAATGTTGCTAGTGTTTCAACTGCTTTTAAACGGTTAGGTCATGATGTTCTGTTAACAGATAATGCTGATGAATTAGAACAAGCTTCACATATCATCTTACCAGGAGTGGGCTCTTTTCAGGCAGCTGTTGAAGAAATAGATAAAAGATCTCTTAGAAACCCGTTACAACACTTAGCAAAAGAAAAGCCGTTTTTAGGTATATGTTTAGGTATGCAGTTGCTATTTACTGAAGGTTATGAAGGTGGAGTTTCAAGCGGATTAGATATCATTCCAGGTACTGTAGAAAAAATAGAAACTGACTATTTATTGCCGCATATCGGCTGGAATGCACTTAATATAAAAACAGGGAATAAAGCGTTTAAACCATTTCAAGATCAACACGTCTATTTTGTCCACTCATTCGAGGCTAGAACTGATTCGAGTAATCTGGTTGCTTCAGCAGAGTATGGAACAGAAATACCTGCAATCGTAAAAAGAGATAATGTACTCGGAATACAATTTCATCCGGAAAAGAGTGGTGAAGTTGGTGTAGAAATATTAAAAGCTTTCCTTCAATCTAATTAAAAGTTAGCTTCCTATCACCTAACATACCTTACTAACGACTAAATATACTTCTAAGCAAAAGAATTACCAGCATTCATGATACCGATTTATTCTGGGAGGAAAATATAATGAAAATATTACCTGCAATTGACTTAATCGATGGGAAGTGTGTCCGACTCTATCAAGGAGACTTCAATAAAACAACGCAAGTAGGCAGCGACCCTGAGACACAATTATCTACCTTTATAAAAGATGGAGCCGAAATTGTCCATATCGTAGATTTAGATGGTGCTCGCAACGGAGAAGCGAGACAATATGATCTGATTAGAAAGTTGTGCTCACAATCATCAATACCCATTCAAGTCGGTGGTGGTATTCGAAATTTAGAGACAATTAAAAATCTAGTGGAAGCTGGTGCTAGTCGGCTTGTCTTAGGCACAGCAGCAATCGAAGACGAAGATTTTCTAAAAG
Source organism: Aquibacillus saliphilus (assembly GCF_020404745.1). GTDB lineage: Bacteria > Bacillota > Bacilli > Bacillales > Amphibacillaceae > Aquibacillus > Aquibacillus saliphilus. The sequence continues at coordinate 289,465 of NZ_JAIZAP010000001.1, read as the reverse complement.
AAGCCTTAGCAAAATACTCCAACCACATTGTGATTGGTATCGATGCAAAAGATGGAAAAGTAGCAACACGTGGATGGGAAACCGTTTCTGAAGTTGATTATATAGAATTCGCCAAAAAGATGGAATCACTAGGAGTAGAAACAATTGTATTTACGGATATTTCAAGAGATGGAACAATGACTGGTCCGAATCTAGTCGCATTAGAAAATCTATTAAAAGCTGTCAACTGTAAGATTGTTGCCTCTGGCGGCATTAAAGATAACTCAGACTTAATCGCTCTTCGGGAAATAGGGATAAAAGAAGCAATAGTTGGTAAAGCAATTTACGAAGGTACAGTAACACTAAAGGGGGGACCTCAGTGATTGTTAAGCGGATTATCCCTTGCCTTGATGTAAAAGAAGGTAAAGTAGTTAAAGGTACAAACTTTGTCTCTTTACGTGAACTTGGAGACCCTGTAGCGATGGCGTCGGCTTATTCAAAAGATGGTGCTGATGAAATTATCTTCTTGGACATTTCCGCTACAAATGAAGGCAGACAAACGATGATAGATATCGTTAGAGAAACAGCGGTAAACGTATTTGTCCCATTTACCGTTGGAGGCGGAGTGAAAACCATTGATGATGTTACTCGCTTGTTAAGAGCAGGTGCTGATAAAGTTGGCATGAATTCAGCAGCAGTTGCTAATCCAGAGCTTATTAGTGAATCAGCTGCCAGATTTGGAGCTCAATGTATCGTTGTTGCAGTAGATGCCAAACGATTTGAGGATGGATGGCATGTAATGACCCACGGCGGTAGTAAGGATACTGGTATTGACGCAATTGAGTGGGTCAGAACAGCTGAACAAAAAGGTGCTGGCGAAATCCTTCTAACAAGTGTTGATACGGATGGAGTAAAGGATGGTTTTGATCTTGAACTAACTCAAGCTGTGGTAGATGCTGTTCGAATTCCAGTCATAGCTTCTGGAGGATGTGGGAAACCAGACCACTTTTCAGAAGTGTTCAGGAAAACAGATGTTTCAGCAGGGTTAGCTGCCTCCATTTTTCATGAGAATACATTTTCTATTAAAGAGGTAAAAGAAGACTGTAATAAAAAGGGAGTGAATATTCGTGAAGCCGGACTTCTCTAAAGGGTTAATTCCAGCAATTATCGTAGATGATAAGACGAGAGAAACACTGATGTTAGCATACATGAATGAAGAATCATTTCAAAAATCAATCGAAACAAAACAAACATGGTTTTATTCTCGTTCTCGTCAGGAGCTTTGGAATAAAGGAGCCACTTCAGGTAACTTCCAAACAATCACATCAATGAAATTAGATTGTGATAATGACACATTATTGATCCATGTTAGACCGGAAGGACCAGCCTGCCATACAGGAGAACGGACTTGTTTTTATCAATCAATTGACTTGAATAATGATTCTACTCTTGAAAGTGACAACTATACTAATAGTAGATTGGATATTTTCGATGTAGTAATGGATGAAGTGGAAGAGCGGAAGAGAGTCAAAGCGGAAAATTCTTATACAAATTATTTATTTGATAAAGGAATAGACAAAATTGGTAAAAAGGTAATTGAAGAAGCCGGAGAAGTCGTTATTGCTGCTAAAAATCAGGATAAACAAGAAATTGTAAATGAAGTAAGTGATTTGCTTTATCATAGTTTTGTGTTAATGGCTGACCAAAATGTGTCTTTAAATGATGTTAAAGACGAACTTAGTAATCGTTTCTCTAAAAAAGGCAATAGTAAAGGTGATCGTCCCGAAATAAAAGAGTGGTAGTGAACTAACGTTTGCTTCTCACCTAATATTTTACTCAAAAAAAATGAGGCTGGGACATAACTAGCCAAAAATAACTTAAAAATGGTTCCAATCATCGGTTTTTGATGATTGGAACCATTTTTCGTTGGATTACTTTCATGATCTGTTGGTTGATTTATCTTCATGGCGGTGTACTTCCTCAAGTTTACCGCCATGAATGCAAATCCTAATTCATTTTCTACTTTCTCTTCGCCCCTCACAGACATACGAGTGAAGCACAAATTAGCCTTCAGAAACCCGAAGACTGGTTCCACATCAATTTTTCGTTTGCCGTAGATTTCACCAGTTTCCTCTTCCGAAAGCAGCTGCCTAATATATTCTTTTTGGTGTTCCCATTTTTCGTTATAATAAATTTTTCGATTATTTCCTTCCTTCGCTTTGGTGCATTGAGAGCGCAAGGGACAACCTGAACAATCCTCACACTCATAGACTTTAAACGTTCGTGTCAGTCCATATTTGTCTGTTCGATTGGACACGTAGCTGAACATCAATTGTTTTCCATTTGGACAGGTAAACGTATCGTCTCCCTCATTATATTCCCAATTGGCTGTATGGAAAGCGTTATTCTTGTGTTTCTTTTTCTTCTCTTTTCGATACTGGTTATATGTAATCAAGGGGGTGCGTTTTCGATTCTCCATGACATCTTCGTAGTTTTGTTCACTTCCGTACCCTGCGTCAGCGACAATATGCTTCGGCAACTTAAAGAAGTTATCCTCTATGTTATCCAGAAATGGAATGAAGGTGCGTGTATCTGTCGGGTTCGGAAATACATCATAAGCGAGCACATATTGTCCTTCCGTCGCAGCCTGCACATTATAGCCTGATTTTAGTTGACCGTTCTTCATGTAATCATCTTTCATTCGCATAAAAGTTGCGTCATGGTCGGTCTTTGAGTAACTGTTGCGTTCTCCAAAGATTTCCATGTCGTTTTGGTACTTTTGTTTACGCACCACAAAATCCTTAAATTTTTTGTGGTATTGTTTGGGTGCTTTGTGCTCCGATCGAACTTGTTTCCGCTCGCTACCAACCTTACTAGCTTCTATCTTTTTGTCGTAGATCTTTACCTCGTCGTCCAGCTGTTTCACTACTTTTGTGAGTTCATCCGTGGAAAGTTCGTCCGAACTTTCGCGTTCAATGCCTGGAATAATTTCTTTTTCCAATAATTCATCATACATTTGGTTAGATTTTTCCACCAAATTAACGCTGTGCCTTTCAATCGATTTACGCCATACAAATGTAAACTTATTGGCATTCGCTTCAATCTTGGTTCCATCAATAAAAATCGCTTCTTCATCAATCTGTTCTTCTTCCACCAGCTGACAACGAAATTGCACGAAACACTGGCGCAGTATTTCTTTAACCTTTTGATGGACACGGAAACGATTGATGGTTCGATAACTTGGTTCATATCCTTGCGCTAACCACATCATACGCACACTGTCTTTGAGTAACCCTTAGATTTTTCTTCCTGAGAAAATCGACTGCGTGTAGGCACACAAGATTATTTTCATCATCATTTTTGGGTGGTAGGCTGGACATCCGTTTTCACGGGAAAAGGAAGCGAATGCTTCATCCGGAACCTGTGTTACAACATCATTTACCGCATAAGCAATATCATTTTCATCCAATTTTATTTCTAAATCTAGCGGCAAAACAACTTGATTTATGTTATAATTTTTAAACATAAGAATCCCTCCGATAGTTATTGTGTAGTGACTTTAATTCTATCAAAAGGGGTTCTTTTTGTTTAGTAAAAATAAACGAATATATAAAAAAGCGTGGTACGTCACCTACACGGTGATTACCACGCTTTTTTTATTTACTGAGTTTTGTCCCAGCCTCTATTATTATGCTTCCCAATGTTTTTTTATAAATTGATCCCTACCAGATTTTTGTCGATCAGCAAGATACTCTTTTTCATTTTTCCTATGGAAATGCTGATGATAGTCTTCAGCAGGGTAGAATGTACTAGCAGGTAGTACTTTTGTTACAATATCCTGTTTGAACTTACCGCTTTCGATCAAATTCTGTTTAGAGTGTACTGCTTTATCTTTTTGCTCATCCGTATGATAAAAAATTGCTGTCCGATATTGAGATCCTCGATCATGAAATTGTCCACCTTCGTCGGTGGGATCTATTTGCGGCCAATATAAGTCTAGGATTTGTTGATAATTTATTAACCTGGGATTAAAGGTTATTTGAACAGCCTCATAATGACCAGTTGTACCAGACTTTACCTGATCATAAGTTGGTGAATCAACCTGTCCACCTATATATCCGGATACGACTTGTTCAACACCGTCCCACTTGTCAAAGGGTTTGACCATACACCAAAAACAACCACCTGCGAATGTTGCGGTTTCTATTTTATTTGTCACTTTTGTTCACTCCATATTTAAATCTATAACCTCTAATATACCAGTTTGATTATTCATCTGACAACTCTTAAAATCCCAAACACAGTGAGTTTTACAATGTGTTAGAATCCCATTCAAAGGAACCACAAGTTTAATATAAATATATATGTTAATATATAACAAGCTAAAAACCTGAATAACATTGGTTAAAACTATCAATTTATGAGATTATAATATGGTAATACGAAAATTACTCAAAAGAAAGGTTTTGTTATGGAAACTAAAAAAACTGTTTTACTTGTAGATGGAATGGCATTATTGTTCAGAGGTTTTTATGCAACTGGCTATACAGGTAACTTTATGATTAATAGTAAAGGTGTACCGACAAATGCTATCTTTGGATTTCTTAATTATTTTATAAATGCTATTGAGACATTTTCACCGAGTCATGTTGTTTGTTGTTGGGACATGGGTAGTAAAACATTTCGCTCAGACCTATATGAAGAGTACAAATCCAATCGAGGAGAGCCACCAGTTGAATTGGTACCACAGTTTGATCTAATCAAAGAGGTTGTCGATGCATTTGAAGTTCCAAATGTAGGAATTGTTGGTTTTGAAGCCGATGACTGTATTGGTACTTTAGCGAATGAATACGGTCAAGAGAATAATGTAGTAGTCGTTACTGGTGATCAAGATATATTACAATTAGTAAAACCAAATATCTCTGTAGCTATCATGAAAAAAGGGCAAGGAAACTACGATGTTTTAAGAGACGACACCTTTTATGAACAGAGAGGAATTTCACCAAAACAAATGATTGATTTGAAAGGATTAATGGGCGACCCATCAGATAACTATCCTGGTGTCAAAGGAATTGGTGAAAAAACTGCATTAAAACTATTACAAGAGTATGGTTCAATTGACGATATACTAACCAACCTAGACTTTTTATCTAAGGGTATAAAAAAGAAAATTGAAGACAATGTCGAGATGCTACATTTATCACGTAAATTAGCTAAAATTCATTGCGAGGTACCTGTGTCTTGTTCATTAGATGATGCTGTTTGGAGCATTAATAGTGAAAGAGTAAATCTCAAATTGCAGGACCTGGAACTAAAAAATATCTCAAGATGGTTGAATAAAGTTGTTTAGTCCTTAACAACAATTAGTATTATAGTAAGCATAATAAGTGACTTGCTTGAAAACACTAGATTTGGAGGTGTTTTAAGTGAGTGAAAAAAAGAATAACAGAAGCGCCAATCGGTCTGAAACTAGTGTAAATCCACAAGGACTAACCGAAGATACAGCTAACCAACGACCTAAGTCACAATTAGAACAACGCGCGAAAAAAACGAATACAAAAAGATGAGTTATTAACAAAAGAGGCCTGACACAGTGGAAAATGTACCACTGTGTCAGGCCTCTTAGTTTAGAAAGAAATTTACATGAACATAAAATCCGGCTTCACGAATCGGTTATCCATTGGCTTGTATATTTTATTGAAACTGTTGAAGCCTGGCAAAAAATTCTTTAACAAATTGATAAAATACTTTTTCTGACGGTGCAAGTTCTCTGTTTTTCGGTGTGATAATACCTACAGACCGTCTTATTTGTGGCAAATCAATTGGTATTTTTTTTGTGAAGCGTGGGGTAGCATCATAAAAAGTACTTTCCGGTAAAAGCGTGACACCAATACCAGCGGAAACCAAACCCTTGATTGCATCTAAATCTTCTCCTTCTGAAGAAACTTTAGGTGAAAATCCAGCCCTTTTGCACCCGTCAACAACTAATTTATGAAGAATATATTGTTTAGGAAATAGTATAAAAGCATCTGTTCTTAGATCACTAAGGTTAATACTCGATCGATCAGCTAATGAGTGTGACGCTGGTAGCAATGCATATAGACTTTCTGTAAATAATATATGGGTATTAATCTCAGGTACATCGGTTGGAACTGGGCCTAGAAAAGCAATATCTAGCTCACGGTTTTTTACTGATTCAATTAGGAATTTGTATGAACCTTGTCGCAGTTGGAATGCGATATTTGGATATAATCCTTTGAATTCTGAGATTACCGTTGGAAGTAGATGACTCGCTAAACTAGTCGGAAATCCAATTTTAATTGATCCTTGTTCTGGATCTAGGTGCTCGTCTATTTGCTTTTTAGCATGATCTATTGCTTTCATTGCTGTTTTTGTATGAGTAAGAAATATTTTGCCTATTTGTGTTAATTTAATATTTCTACCTTCTCTTTCAAATAGAGAAACGCCAAGTTCTGCTTCTAAGTTTGCTATTTGTCTGCTAATAGCAGACTGGGCAACATGAAGATTCACCGCTGCTTCTGAGACATGTTCTCTTGCAGCAACCTCCATAAAATAACGTAATTGTCTTAATTCCATATAACATTTCTCCCCGATCATCTCAAAGTGAGATGGTTTCTATCTTTATTATATATTGTTTGGATGAATAATCAAACCTATAATAGTAATAAGACACCTTAAATGGATTAGAGTAAACGGGGGCGCATAATATGAGTTACAATCAAATGCCTAAAGCACAGGGTCTATATCGTCCTGAATTTGAACATGATGCATGTGGAATTGGTTTATATGCTCATATCAAAGGATTGGCTACACACGACATTGTCAAAAAAGGTTTAGAAATGCTTTGCCAATTAGATCACCGCGGTGGTCAAGGTAGTGATCCGAATACAGGAGACGGTGCGGGCTTAATGGTACAAATACCGGATAGTTACTTCCGTAAAGTTAGTCCTGAATTAAATTTACCAGAAAAAGGGCGCTATGGAGTAGGAATGGTATTCTTTTCTCAAGATGAAGATGAAAGAAATGAAATAGAAAACCATTTAAATTCACTTATAAAACAAGAGGGACAGAAGCTCCTTGGTTGGAGAACTGTACCTGTAGATATCAGAAAACTCGGAAAAAAGGCACAAGACACTTGTCCAGTTGTGCGTCAAGTATTTATTGGTGCTAGCGACAAGTTACAAGATGATTTAGCTTTTGAACGCAAATTATACGTAATTCGGAAGCAAGCAGAAAACTGGGCTGAGAAGCGAGAAATGCGTTTTTATTTTCCTAGCCTATCAAATCGTACGATAGTGTATAAGGGTTTATTAACTCCTAACCAAGTAGATGAATTTTATTTGGAATTACAAGATGAAGATTTCGTATCGGCTTTTTCATTAGTACATTCTCGTTTTAGTACAAATACATTTCCAAGTTGGGAAAGGGCACACCCGAATCGTTACCTCATCCATAATGGTGAGATAAACACAATGAGAGGTAACATTAATTGGATGAGAGCCCGAGAACAACAATTTATATCGGAAGCTTTTGGTGATGATCTACCGAAAATTCTTCCGATACTAAATGCAGACGGAAGTGACTCATCAGTGTTAGATAATTCACTAGAATTCTTTACATTAGCTGGACGTAAACCAGCACATGCAGCAATGATGTTAATTCCAGAACCATGGAAGAAAAATCCACATATATCAAAAGAAAAAAAAGCTTTCTATGAATACCATAGTTGTTTGATGGAACAGTGGGATGGTCCTACATCAATAACATTCACTGATGGCAAACAAATTGGAGCAATTTTGGATCGAAATGGTCTTCGTCCAGCTCGGTATTATGTTACAAAAGATGATTACCTTATTTATTCTTCCGAGGTTGGTGTAATTGATGTAGAGGAAGAAAATATATTATATAAAGACCGTTTAAGTCCTGGTAAAATGCTTCTCTTAGACCTAGAAGAAGGTCGTATTATCTCGGATAAAGAGATCAAGGATGAAGTAGCAAACGCACATCCATATCAGAAGTGGTTGGATGAAAAGTTAATTAAACTGGATCAGCCAGTTGATAATATAGAGGAAGAGAAAATAAGTGATCTTTTCACTCGACAAAAAGCATTTGGTTATACGTATGAAGATATTCATAAATACTTATTACCAATAGTTACAGAAGGAAAGGATCCGATCGGTGCGATGGGAAGTGACGTGCCGTTAGCAGTTCTGTCCAACCGTCCACAGTCACTATATAATTATTTCAAACAATTGTTTGCCCAGGTGACAAATCCGCCAATTGATGCTTATCGTGAACAAATAGTTACATCAACGATGACCTTATTAGGGCCAGAAGGAAATATTTTACACCCTAATAATGAGAGTTGTCATCGCATACAATTGGAATCACCTGTACTATCAAATCAGCAATTTAAAACTATTAAAGAAGATAACTATTCCGGTTTTAAAAGTAAGACAATAGATTCATTATTCTCGACTGATTTACAAGCAGGGATAGAAGAAGTGTTTGCTAAGGCTGAACAAGCTATTAATGAAGGTGCTAACATCCTTATTCTTTCAGACCGCAATATGAGTGAAAAAAGAGTTGCGATTCCCGCCTTGTTAGCTGTAAGTGGCTTGCATCAGTATCTTATTCGCAAAGGTAATCGAACGAAGGTTAGTATTTTAATTGAAACTGGTGAAACGAGAGAGGTTCATCATTTTGCAGCTTTAATCGGTTACGGGGCTTGTGCGATAGTTCCATATCTTGCATTCGAAACTTATAAAGATGAAATTGATCAAGGAAACCTTTCAGTTACTTATGATGAAGCTATTAACAAATACATCGATGGGGTAACAGAAGGTGTCATTAAAGTAATGTCTAAGATGGGGATATCAACTGTTCAAAGTTATCGTGGGGCACAAATCTTTGAAGCAGTGGGAATCAGTAAAGAAGTAATCGATAAGTATTTTACTGGTACAGCTTCCCAAATTGACGGTATTGGTTTAGATACAATTGCCAAAGAAGCTACATTGCTTCACCAAGACGGTTATGCTGATGCTGTTGATCAAACGCTTGAACCAGGCAGTGATTTTCAGTGGAGAAAAACCGGAGAACACCATGCGTTCAACCCTAAAACTATTCACACCCTTCAATGGGCATGCCGACGTGGTGACTATCATTTATTTAAGGAATTCTCTAAATCAGCCGACGAAGAACGTTTAGGTTTTCTACGTAACTTATTTTCATTTGAATCAAATCAATCTATTCCGATTGATGAAGTAGAAACTGTCGATTCAATTGTAAAAAGATTTAAAACAGGTGCGATGTCATTCGGTTCATTAAGTCAAGAAGCGCACGAATCACTTGCAATCGCAATGAACCGTTTAGGCGGAAAGAGTAATAGTGGTGAAGGCGGAGAAGATTCTAAACGTTATATTAATGACGAAAATGGTGATAGCCGAAAAAGTGCAATTAAACAAGTTGCATCTGGTCGTTTTGGAGTGAAAAGTCATTACCTTGTAAATGCTGATGAACTTCAAATAAAAATGGCTCAAGGAGCTAAACCTGGTGAGGGAGGTCAATTACCTGGTAAAAAAGTATATCCATGGGTAGCTGGTGTTCGTGGTTCAACTCCTGGTGTGGACCTAATATCCCCACCACCGCATCATGATATCTATTCGATTGAAGACTTATCTCAGCTCATTCATGATTTGAAAAATGCTAATCGCGATGCTCGTATAAGCGTTAAGTTGGTTGCAAAGGCTGGCGTTGGTACAATCGCTTCGGGTGTTGCAAAGGGTAACGCAGACGTCATTTCAGTTGTTGGTTATGACGGCGGTACAGGTGCATCACCTAAAACTAGTATTAAGCATACAGGACTTCCTTGGGAGCTTGGTTTAGCTGAAGCGCACCAAACTTTAATGTTAAATGGATTACGCGAAAGAGTAGTTTTGGAAACAGATGGTAAACTGCTAACAGGAAAAGACGTTGCTATGGCTGCACTATTAGGTGCAGAGGAATTTGGTTTTGCTACTGCTCCATTAGTTGTATTAGGTTGCGTTATGATGCGTGTCTGTCATATGGATACTTGTCCTGTTGGTGTGGCTACGCAAAACCCTGAGTTACGTAAAAAATTCACTGGTGACCCAGATCATGTTGTGAATTACATGCGTTTTGTAGCAGAAGAGTTACGTGAAATTATGGCACAACTAGGCTTTAAGTCTCTAGAAGAGATGGTAGGCCGCACTGATGTACTAGGTATAAGTGATAGAGCAAAAGCACATTGGAAAGCTAAAGACCTAGATTTATCGACATTATTATATCAACCTAGTGGAAAGCGTACGTTTACCACCCCGCAAGATCATAAAATTAATGAATCATTGGATATCACTAAGATATTACCAGCAGTAAGTTCTGCAATAGAAACAAAAGAGAAAGTAGATGTATCTTATTCGATAAGAAATATTAATCGTGTAACAGGTACAATTGTTGGTAGTGAAATTTCTAAGCGATACGGAGAAGAAGGTTTACCTGAAGATACAATCACCTTACGTTTCACTGGCTCAGCTGGTCAAAGCTTTGGCGCATTCGTTCCAAAAGGAATGTCGATGCTGTTAACTGGAGATGCTAACGACTATATAGGCAAGGGATTGTCTGGTGGTAAGCTAGTTGTATCATCACCCAAAGAATCAACAATTCACCCGAGTCAAAATGTTATTGTTGGTAACGTAGCTTTTTATGGCGCTACTAGCGGTGAAGCATATATCAACGGCTGTGCTGGCGAACGTTTTGCTGTTAGAAACAGTGGTGCAACAGTTGTCGTAGAGGGTATTGGAGACCATGGTTGTGAGTACATGACTGGTGGACGTGTAGTGATTCTCGGCGAAGTTGGCAAAAACTTTGCTGCCGGAATGTCTGGTGGTACTGCTTATGTCCTTGCTGAAGATAAAGATAAGTTTAAGTATTTAACTAATAAAGAAATGATTGATTTCGAAACATTAACTGATCTAAAGGAAATCAATGAATTGAAAGAAATGATTCAAAAACAATACCAATACACTAACAGTAGTAAAGCTGCTAGCATTTTGGAAAATTGGGATGAGTCTATTCAGAAATTCGTTAAAGTAATTCCTCAGGACTATAAACTAATGTTAAATCAGATTCAAACATTCATAGATTATGGTCAATCAGATGAAGAAGCAAAAATGAGTGCTTTTCAGGCTAAAAAGGAAAACAAAATTGTTTCAAAAAAGAAGCTTGAAAAAGCAATGATAAAATAGAAAGGAGATAAGAATATGGGAAAAGCAACAGGTTTTATGGAAATTAAGCGCGAAGAAGCAACTCAACGTGATCCTATTGAACGCTTAAATGACTGGAAAGAATATTCTGCTCCTTTCTCGGATGACGTAATGAGTGAACAAGGCGCACGTTGTATGGACTGCGGTACTCCTTTTTGTCATATCGGTATGGAAATTAATGGTGCGGCGTCAGGCTGTCCTGTATATAATCTAATACCTGAGTGGAATGATTTAGTTTACCGCGGTATGTGGAAAGAAGCACTAGAACGATTAATGAAGACGAATAACTTCCCTGAATTCACAGGAAGGGTTTGTCCAGCTCCGTGCGAAGGGTCATGTACTGTAGCAATTTCTGACCCGGCTGTAACAATTAAAAATATTGAGCAATCCATTATTGATAAAGGTTTCGAAAATGGTTGGATTACACCGAAAATACCTGAGAAAAGAACTGGTAAAAAAGTTGCTATTGTTGGATCAGGACCTGCTGGCATGGCAAGTGCTGATCAATTGAATCAAGCGGGACATTCAGTAACTGTTTTTGAGCGTGATGATCGCGCAGGTGGATTATTAATGTATGGTATTCCTAATATGAAACTTGAAAAAGATGTCGTAGAACGCCGTATTAATCTTTTAAAGCAAGAGGGCGTTGATTTTATAACCAATACCGAAGTAGGTAAGGATATAACGGCCGCAGAGTTAAAAGAACGTTTCGATTCTGTGATTTTATGTACAGGAGCTCAAAAGCAAAGGAATCTCGTAATCGATGGCCGAAAATCTAAAGGTGTTCATTTTGCAATGGATTATCTAGCCACTTCAACTAAGAGTCTTTTAGATTCTAACTTTGAAGATAATAATTACATTGAAGCAGAAGGAAAAGATGTTATCGTAATAGGTGGGGGAGATACTGGTGCAGACTGTATTGCTACTGCATTACGTCAAAATGCTAATAGTATCGTCCAATTTGGTAAACATCCACAACTTCCGTTAGCGCGTACATCTGAAAACGCTTGGCCTGAGTATCCTCATGTATTCAGTCTTGACTATGCGCATAAAGAAGCTAAAGCAAAATTTGGAGAAGACATTCGTCAGTATTCCATTCAAACAAAAAAGTTTGTTGCAGATAACGATGGCAACCTAAAAGAATTGCATACGATAGAAATGAAGAAAACTAGAGATGAAAATGGTATGTTTGTTTATGAGGAAGTTCCTGGAACCGAAAAAATATGGCCCGCCCAACTTGTATTAATTGCAATTGGTTTTGAAGGTCCAGAACAGCCTGTACTAAAAGAGTTTGGTGTTAACATAGTTAACCGCAAAGCAGAGGCTGAATATGGTGATTTCTCTACTAATATAGAAGGTGTATTTGCTGCCGGTGATACAAGAAGAGGTCAAAGTTTAATTGTTTGGGCTATCAATGAAGGTCGTGAGGTAGCCCATGCTGTCGATGAGTATTTAATGGGAGCATCAACACTTCCGACTTATGAAGCGATGTAAGAATAATAGTAAAACCCGATTCCCTAGTAGAGGGAATCGGGTTTTTTAGAGTGTTAACATTAATTATCTAATACGACCACCTTTGGATTTTCTTTGGCATTAATCCCTTTTTCTAATATTTCCATCACTGTTAATAATTCTTTATCTTTAACTATCTTATCTTTTCATTGATGATTGCATCGTAAAGGTTATCATAACTTTGCCGTAATCACCTAATGGAGTAACAATTGTTTCCACCTTATCATTCCCGTTATTGTCGATGAAGCTAACTTTAGCATAAGCATCTTCACTATCTACTCCAACACCACTTTCATTAGGTTTCATTCCCGCTTTAAGACATTCTTCTTGTTTATCTATGCCAAACTTAAGATAGCTACGATTTTTACCATGGACAGTGAATTTTGGATAAGGCAATTTAACTAAATGGTTTGTTTTTACAATAGCTTTCTCAGGCCTTCCAAACAGAGAAATCACCTGATCGAGTAAATGAACACCTAAACCATAAAAGGCGCCATCATAATAGAGAGCATTATTGTTAACCCTTTATCTAGTAGCTAAATCTAGCAATTCCTTTGTAGTATATTAGAAGATAAGCAAATACAACTTATTTCTAGATCAGTCGTAAACTCAATATTTTCGTGATGATACTAATTTTCTAATTCTGGTTTTCTAGTTCGGTTATAAATCTTACTAACTTCCATTCTTTCGTTTAGTAATACATATGGTAAGTGATAACGATTAGTGCTTTTACCAAAACCAATAAATCCCATTTTAAGCATGAGATTCCTCCTAATTGTCTAGTTAAAAGTTTGTACTAATATGCAATCTATTTGTTTTGATATTTATTTTTTATTTAGCACCTTTTTGATAATAAGAATTGTTAATGCTAGTATCACATAGACCAAGAAGAATACGATGAAACCCCATAATCCTATTACAGCATCAGCAAATTCCATATTCCCTCTGTTTGTAATGGCTTGTTGAATCTCTATTGCAAAAACTAATACGATCATTACTGTAAACGTATAAATAAAAGAAAATACAGTAGTACTTATTTTTAATTTATCTAGAAGCTTAAAAAAGGTATAAACAAAGAAAAATGTCACAATTCCGATAATTCCTATTATCCAAAAATGTAGTTGCTTATCATTCAAGTTGAATCCCAGCAGTTGGAACAGAACGATTAGAACATCATGACCCTCGTTAACTATATCTGCCATTAATTGAATAGCTTCTCTCATCATCTTTTCAACCTCTCTAGCATTCTAAAAATAATCATTTAACTCTATTAGGTAGTTAAACATGGCTAGCAATAGAAATGGTCGTATGATCAATTTTAACTAGATCCCACGAGGTAACGATACCAATCGGTTTTTGCTTTATAGAACCTGTTTCAGTAATGATTATAGCTTCTAATTTTAAGTTCTCATCAAAACTAGCCTCAAAAGTCCCTTCCAAATCGTAGATTGTACTTTCTCTATGTAAAAACCTAACATTGTGTTTCTTTTCATTTTTAAGTACGTCCAAAGCGGAAACCTTTTCAAAAGAAATTGTATTATTAATTAAATTACAGGCAATCCAGTTGGCAATTCCACCCTCAGTCAAGAGGCCTTGAAACCCACTGTCATCATATATAGGAAACTGCGAAAAACCTTTTTCTTTTATCTTATTTAAAATTTCTTTCAAGGGTGTAATAGTTAAGTATGTAGTTACTGGTTGAGATGCAACTGAAAGCGCCATAGGAGGTTTATATAATAATTCGCAAATTGTTTCAATCTCTTCAACAATTTCTTTATGTGGCTCAGCTATATAAAAGTCATTTTTAATTTTGCGGTGAACTAATGCGTTTCGCAAGTGTCCAAACTGACGAAGAATATCATAATTATACTTTACGACATTATGAAGTTTTTTTGCTTGGTGTAATACCTCGCCATAAGGAACATGCCTTCTTGATGAGAATACTAAATCTATTAATTTATTATGAATTCTGTTATATGCTGCTTCAAATCTATGCACATTTTCTCCATGTATAACCGGCTCCATGTGTTCAACTCCTTAACATGATAGTAATATATTAACATAATTATCTAAATGTTTAACTAGTCAATAAGAATCAGAGGTGGAAATAAACCAGTTCATTGAAAGAAGTCATTTTTGGGGTTGCTTTTTTTAAAAAACAAGAAAAACTCAAAATGTTTGAATTTTTCAATTACAATTTCTTGTTTTCTTGGTCGTTTTAATAATAGAATGGTTACATAGATTAATTTTTTATAAAATACATGGAAAATTTCTAAAATAATTTTTCGACAAGGAGACATAAGAAATGGTAGATAAAACAATCAATGTAACACTAACAAAAGATAAAAAAGAAAAGCCCGCTGCTGAGAAACTAGAATTTGGTAAGGTTTTTACAGACCATATGTTCATTATGGATTACATAGAAGGCAAAGGATGGCACGATTCAAGGATTGTACCATATCAATCGATTACTTTAGATCCAGCAAGCATCGTATTTCATTATGGTCAAACAGTATTTGAGGGACTAAAAGCATATGTTACAGAAGATGGAGAAGCACGTCTATTTAGACCTGATAAAAATATGCAACGTCTAAATCGTTCAAATGAACGCATGTGTATTCCACATATTGATGAGGATCTAGCTCTAAATGCGATTAATGAACTAGTAAGTATCGAGAAAGAGTGGATTCCAACAGCACCTGGTACATCCCTTTATATTCGACCCTTTATTATTTCTACCGAGGCTTATTTAGGAGTAGCACCATCTAAAAGTTATCAATTTTTGGTGATATTATCACCTGTTGGTGCTTACTATAAAGAAGGAATTAACCCAGTCAAAATTGCAGTCGAAGATAACTTCGTCCGGACGGTAAAAGGTGGTACAGGTGAGGCTAAAACAGCAGGTAATTATGCATCTAGCTTAAAAGCACAAGAACTTGTTGCTGATAAAGGATATGCCCAAGTCTTATGGTTGGATGGTGTAGATAAAAAGTACATCGAAGAAGTAGGTAGTATGAATGTATTTTTTAAGATAAACGGTGAAGTCGTAACACCAGCCTTGAATGGCAGTATTTTAGAGGGTGTGACAAGAAACTCAGTGATCAGACTTTTAAATCATTGGGATATTCCTGTTGCAGAACGCAAAATATCAATGGAAGAAGTGCATCAAGCATACAAGAACGGACTATTAGAAGAAGCTTTTGGTGCTGGTACTGCTGCTGTCATCTCTCCAATAGGTGAATTATCTTGGCAAGGTGAGCAATTAATTATTAATGACCGGAAAACTGGTAATGTATCTAAAAGACTGTATGATACACTTACAGGTATTCAATATGGCACAGTCGAAGATTCATTCGGATGGATTGACGTAGTAAAATAAATTACTTGAGTCATGGAAGGGCATTCTAAAAGGGATGCTCTTTCTTTTAATTTAAATAAATGAGAGGACGAATGGAATGAAACTTAGCATATTAGACCAATCACCTATAATAACAGGAAAGACTTCCAGGGAAGCTCTTCTTGCCTCTGTTGAACTTGTCAAAAGTGCAGAACAATTAGGATATACACGGTACTGGATTGCAGAGCATCATGGCACTTCTACCTTAGCCAGTTCTGTACCTGAGGTTATGTTAGGTTATATAGGTGCAAATACAAAAAAAATTAAAATCGGCTGTGGTGCTGTGTTATTACCTCATTACAAGCCTTACAGAGTAGCAGAAACCTATAATATGCTACAAACTTTATTTCCAAATCGAATCGACCTTGGAATAGGGAGGGCGCCAGGTGGATCTGCTGAAGCTTCGATAGCATTATCTGGTAACTTTCTTGAGAATGTGAAAAAAATGCCAGAATCCATTTCCGATTTAACACATTTTATCAACAATGATTTCCCTGAAAATCATTTTTACTCAAGTACAATAGCTGCACCATTACCTGAATATCCGCCAGACATATGGATTTTAGGGACAAGTATTAAAAGTGCAAAACTAGCGGCAGAAACAGGGGCTGCCTATGCATTTGGGTATTTTATGAGCGATAATGACGGTGTAGAAATTGTTCAGACTTATCAGCAAAACTTTAAATCAAGAAACGGAGATAGTGAACCTTACACTATCGTCACGGTTGCAGCTATTTGCGCTGAAACTAATGAAAAAGCTATGAAAATACGAGAGAAAACAAAATCAACTATTCAGCAAAACTCTGATGAAAAAAAGTTAGTCGAAAGAAGGAATGAAAAGGTAATTGTGGGCAATCCTAATTCGGTCAAAGAGCAACTTAAAGAAATAAAAGAAATTTATCAAGCAGATGAAATTATGATTGTAACTATTACCGATGATTATCAAGAACGGTTAACATCGTATGAATTAATAGCTAATCATGTATTAACTTAAAGGCCTCTCTTTCATATTTTAAAGCTTTTTTATTTTTCAAATTCTTAAATTAAGTGCGTCGGTGTATTTTTTTTTGACAAAAAACCATTCTATTTAAGGAATGATTTTTTAAGTGTTGCTTATATTAAGAATACAGCTAAGGTGGAGATGGATACATGGCCAAGAAACCAAAAGAAGGATTAGTGATATTAGCAATAGGATCTATACCTTTAATTATGACTTTAGGAAACTCAATGCTAATACCTATTTTGCCTAAAATGGAGTCAGAACTGAACCTTAGCTCATTTCAAGTAAGTTTAACAATCACCATTTTCTCTATTACTGCAGCAATATTCATTCCGATATTCGGCTATTTTTCCGACCGATTCACACGGAAAATCATTATTGTTCCAGCCTTAATTATTTACGGATTAGGAGGTCTGTTAGCTGGAGTAGCATCTGCTTGGTTTAGTAGTGCTTATTTATGGATAATGGTTGGAAGAGCATTGCAAGGTATTGGAGCAGCTGGTACTGCACCGATAGCCATGGCTCTTACAGGTGACTTGTTTAAAGGCGGGGATCAAAGTAAGGTATTAGGATTACTTGAAGCCTCAAATGGTTTTGGAAAAGTTTTATCTCCAATTGTTGGATCTCTTTTAGCATTAGTGGTTTGGTATGGGCCGTTTTGGGGATTTCCATTGTTTTGCTTATTGTCGGTATTATTAACTATCTTTTTTATTAAAGAAAAGAAAAAGAAAAAAGCTCCTCCACCAATAGGTAAATACATTAAAGGATTATTTTCTGTTTTTAAACAGGAGGGAAGATGGTTGTTTACTGCCTATTTGGCTGGAGCAACATGTTTATTTACTCTTTTTGGCATACTATTTTATATATCAGATGTCTTGGAAAAAGAACATGATATTGATGGTGTATTAAAAGGTGCTATATTAGCTATACCACTTTTATTCTTAATGATTACATCATTTATAACTGGAAGTAAAATCGGGAAAAATTTAAAAGTAATGAAAGCATTAATTATTATTGGATTATTACTTATGACAACTTCATTTGGCACCCTAGTATTTTTTGAAAATTTAATACCCTTTTTTGCTGTTCTAGTTTTTAGCAGCATAGGCACAGGATTGGTATTACCTTGCTTAAACAGTTTAATAACAGGTTCTGTCGGGAAGTCGAGAAGAGGTTTTGTTACATCACTGTATGGTTCAGTTCGATTCCTAGGAGTAGCCGCAGGCCCTCCTATATACGGCTGGTTAATGGGGTGGTCAAAAACTGGGATGTTTCTATCTACTGGAGGCTTGACACTAGTTGTTGCATTTTTATGTTTAATCATGATTCACGTTAAAGATAAATCAAATGATGATTCTAATGGTTCATCTGAATCGTTATTTAAAAAGGTACAACTAACTACTGAATAATAGGGAGGACTTGTTTTGCAAATTTATTTTTCTCCAGAATTCTTAAAAGAAGATGCACAAGTGTTAAATATTGTCGATGATAAAAATAAGGCAGTAGGTTATATGGCTTTTTTGATTGAGGAAAAAAAGATGTATGTTTATGGTCAATTAGAAGAGGAGGGTGTATATCAAGACTTTAAGGATCTTGTAAATCCTTATCTACAAGGCTTAACTAAGTTAAAGCCAGATCTGGACGTATATACATACTTGTCTGTAGGTGGAAAAAAAGTAGAACTGGACGAACAAGAAAGTAATCAATAAACATTCAGCACTACGACAACTTTAACAACAACAATTATTTCTTTCTCCAAATCATTGATGGAACGGTATAGAGATTCCGTTTTAAGTTATAAACAAAATCGACTATCCTTGTTGAAATCCATTGTGATAGGAGTGCCTGAATAACAATTTCCCATGCAATGATAGATGCAGTAAGTAAAAATATAAACCCATTTAATAATAAAAGGGGCTTTCCAGGAGGTATGCTCCGGTAATTAGAAATAATAAGCGCGATTACGCCCATTCCACCATTAGACACCTTTTGTCTTAGTAATATTCCTACTCCTGTTCCTAATATAATGGAACCGATAATTAAATCAACCCAGACATTTTCACGGTGAGTAAAGACATCCATACTAAAAACATGTAAACTGATTGAAGTAATAGTAATCGTAAACATTGTTCCTATTGTACTCGCGTTACCTAACCATTTAATTGCTAATACTAATAATGAAAAATTTACAAGCCACAGGGCAAAGCTCAATGGAATACTAAACCAGTAATTAAGTAATACTGCAATACCACCGGCACCGCCAGAAGGAATAGCATGTGGAAAAAGAAATAAAGCCATAGCCATTCCTTGAATAAAACTACCACATGTAATAATAAGATATGATCTAAGTATCTTTCTCATGTTAAACCCAAAGGTTGCAATTAGTTGATATTAAGTTAGGTCGCATAGACAGATTCTCCTCTTTACCCAATGTATAACTTGTCCTCACTCCATTGTATTTATATAAAACTAAAGTTATGTTAACCATTTTCTCACAACATTCGAATTAATTTCATAATTACCTTATGCGGATGAGAATTGCAAGAATCAGTAATATAAGATTGACTTATTAAAATAATAATTGAAAAATTCTAGTATTTCATTGACTTTATCGCTCAACTAAAGCATAATAATTTTTAATATAGCTACTTGCTTTGATAAGGGCCAGTAAATAGACTAGATACGGAAGAGAGTGGAATTCACCGGCTGTAAAATTCCATCGTTTATCTATCTATTGAACCTATCCTTTGAGCTGTCGGCAGAATACACCGACCGTTTCCCACGTTAACGGGAATAGAGCGGACATTTACTGTTTTTTAGTTATGTCAATTAAGGTGGTACCGCGGAATATAAACTCTTTTTCCGTCCTTTTACAATTAACTGTAGAAGGATGGAAAAAGAGTTTTTTTATTATGTTAGTAAATAAGGACGTGATAGTGTTGGCTAAAAAAAGAGTAGTAGTTAAAATTGGAAGTAGTTCTTTAACAAATGGTAATGGTCAGCTGAGTAAGACAAAAGTGATGGAGCATGCTGCATCAATTGCGAAGTTGAGAAATCTAGATTATGAAGTGATTTTGGTATCTTCTGGAGCAGTTGCAGCTGGATTTAGTGATCTAGGTTATCCAACAAGACCTGTCACCTTAGCCGGTAAACAAGCGGCAGCAGCAGTGGGGCAGGGATTATTAGTTCAAGCATACACAGAAGAATTTAAAACACATCAAATAGCCACCGCTCAATTACTGCTAACAAGGGATGTTTTTGTAAATGAGCAGCAGTACAGCAATGCTTATTCAACATTAAAAGAACTATTAAAAAGGGCCGTGTTACCTATCATTAATGAGAACGACTCAGTTGCTATTGATGAACTTACATTTGGTGATAATGATATGTTATCTGCCTTAGTGAGCGGATTAGTCCGTGCGGATTTCCTTATCATCTTAACCGACATTAATGGTTTTTATGACGAAAACCCACATGTTAATCCTTTAGCAAATAAATATGATTACTTAAAAGTTATAACAGAGGACTTGATTCAACAAGCGAATGTAGAATCAACTTCAGGTGTTGGTACCGGTGGGATGAAATCAAAACTTTTAGCTGCAAAAACAGCGTTATCTCTTGGTGTGAATACTTTTGTTGGGTCTGGAACTGATCATGATAAATTAATTGAAATTATGAACGGGAATGGTGATGGTACATATATTGGTGGAAAACTCACACATAAGTTTCGCAAACAAAAACAATGGATTGCTTTTCATTCATCAGTATGTGGCCAACTAATTGTTGATAGTGGAGCTGAACATGCAATAGTATTCGAAGGTAAAAGTTTATTGCCAGCAGGCATCAAGTCTGTTTTAGGAGATTTTAATGTAGGAGATGTAGTCGAACTAGTTAACTTAGATAGGGAAGTAATTGCAAAAGGCCAGGTTAACTATACCTCTCTTGAATTACAACAGATAAAAGGGCTGTTAAGTAAAGATGCGATGAATAAAACAAATCAATCAAAGCCAGAAGCTGTTCATCGTGATCGACTGGTCTTATCACTGAAGGAGGTTATTTTATAGTGATTTGATGTTGAAGGTTGAAATTCTAATTTAAGATACCGACCTAACAAACACAAAATTTTAGGTTATAACTAGCTGGCACTTCTTCTATTTAATCATACATGGTAGAATAGAAACCGGGTTACTATTAGCTTATACATAAACAATTAGCTGTTAAAATCAATATATGTAAGGAGAATTAAAATGGAAAAAACTTTAATCTTTGGACACAAAAACCCAGATACGGATACAATTTGTTCTGCAATAGCATACGCTCAACTAAAAAAAGAGCTAGGAGCTGATGTTGAGGCAGTACGTTTAGGCTCAATTAGTGGCGAAACTCAATTTGTATTAGATCATTTTAACATGGATGCACCAAGACTTGTTGAAACGGTATCTAATGAAGTGAATAAAGTTATTTTGGTTGATCATAACGAAAAACAACAAAGTGTAGACGATATTGACCAGGTTCAGATTATGGAAGTAATTGATCACCACCGAATTGCAAACTTTCAAACAAGTGACCCCTTATATTATCGTGCTGAACCAGTTGGTTGTACCGCAACCATACTAAACAAACTTTATAAAGAAAATAATGTAACAATTAAAAAAGAGGTAGCGGGATTAATGTTATCCGCTATTATTTCTGATTCTCTATTGTTTAAATCTCCAACTTGTACAGAAGAAGATGTTGCTGCAGCGCGCGAACTAGCAGAAATAGCGGATGTTGATACTCAAGATTATGGTTTAAATATGCTTAAAGCAGGAGCAGATCTAAGTGATAAAACCGTATATGAACTAATTTCATTAGATGCAAAAGAATTTTCTATGAAAGATAGTAAAGTAGAGGTTGCTCAAATAAATACAGTCGATACAAAAGAAGTATTAGAAAAACAACAAGAAATTGAAGTGGCTATTAATAAGGTAATTGATGAAAAAAGATTAGATTTATTTGTCTTTGTTGTTACAAACATCTTAACAAACGATTCTGATGTCTTAGCACTTGGTAAAAGTAGCAAGGTTGTTGAAAAGGCGTTTAATGTTACATTAGAGAATAACATTGCTACACTAAATGGTGTAGTATCACGAAAAAAACAAATTGTTCCTTATCTTACGGACGCATTTTAATAAAAAACCAGTACATTACGTATAGAAATATTAAGAAGACAACTGCCTAAGATAGGCAGTTGTCTTCTTAATTGTATAATTCAACATAAGAGGAAAGGTGATTTTGCACTGATCAAATGGCAATCTTCAATAACCTTATCCCATTCCGTATCGGTGTGGTTTCTATATCATTTCTGATATTGGCTAATTTTTCTAAAATTTTTGAAAATAACTAGTTTTATAATTATTCTGAGTATGATAACATTAGTCTAACTATTTCAATTTTCATGGGAAGGATACAATTATGAGTACAAAATTAAATCCAATTCAAATTAAGGATATTATTATTGCTAATCAAGTTTTAAAAGACGTTGTTGTAAAGACACCATTGCAAAAAGACACAATTCTTTCTGATCGTTATGATTGTAATGTCTATTTAAAACGAGAAGATTTACAAGTAGTAAGGTCGTTTAAAATTAGAGGGGCTTACAATTTCATGCAAAGTTTAACTAAAGAAGAACTTGCTAATGGTGTAGTCTGTGCAAGTGCCGGAAACCACGCTCAAGGCGTCGCATACTCCTGCAAAGCATTGGGAGTTAAAGGGCGAATATTCATGCCTAGTACGACACCACGCCAGAAAGTTTCAAGAGTGGAGTTTTTTGGCGGGCCTTTTGTAGAAATCGTTTTAACAGGGGACACATTTGATGATTCCTTTTATACTGCTAAAGAGTATTGCGATACAAATAGCATGGCCTTTATTCATCCATTTGATGATTACAGAACAATAAACGGTCAAGGGACAATCGGACTCGAGATTATTGATAGTATGGAAGAACCTATTTCTCATGTTTTCATGGGCATTGGGGGAGGAGGGCTAATTTCTGGAGTTGGCTCTTATGTTAAAAGTATTAGTCCGGATACAAAAATTGTTGGTGTTGAACCAGCTGGTGCACCAGGAATGCAGAAATCATTAGAACAAGATAAAGTAGTAACACTTGATTATATTGATAAATTTGTTGATGGTGCAAGTGTTAAGCAAGTCGGTAACCTTACTTTTGAAATTGCTAAAGAAGTCATTGATGATATTGTTGTAGTTCCAGAAGGGAAGGTATGTACAACAATTCTAGACTTGTATAATGAGAATGCAATCGTCGCTGAACCAGCAGGAGCTCTTCCTGTAGCAGCCCTTGATTATTATAAAGATCAAATAAAGGGGAAAAATATTGTTTGTATCATTAGTGGGGGAAATAATGACATAGATCGAATGCAAGATTTTAAGGAGCGCTCACTCATTTATGAGGGCTACAAGCATTATTTTATTGTTAATTTTCCTCAACGTGCAGGAGCTTTAAGAGAATTTATGGATGATGTGCTAAGTGAAACAGATGATATTACTCGCTTTGAATATACAAAAAAGAATAATCGAGATAAAGGCCCTGTACTAGTTGGTATTGAGCTTCAAGAAAAAAATGACTACCATCAACTCATAAATCGTATGGAGAATAAAGGATTTTCGTATATTGAAATAAACAAAGATGCTAATTTATTTAATCTTTTAATTTAACAATTGTAATAATTATATTAAAAAAAGGATCAGCAAGTCGCTGATCCTTTTTGGTTATCTTTTTCTATTCAACTACTAACTTCGCTTCCATGGATTCGTGACCTTCACCACATGGAATAGTACATTTAATAGTGTATTCACCAGGCTCAAGACTTGCAGTAGCTGAACCTTCACCGTCGATTGAAACATCAGCACCTTCTACTTCTATACCATGATGTCCTTCTTCATTTTTAAGATTTATTGTTACGTCACCTGCAGGTACAGTGTATGTGTCTTGATCGAATTCCCAATTTGTAGCTACAAGATCGACTGTGCTTGCAGTTCCGCTTCCTTCAGAGTTACCTTCACTTGCATTATCATCGCCGCCACAAGCTGCCAAAACTAAAATCAAAAGTGTGAACGATGCTGTTACTATAACCTTTTTCATTGTAAATTCCTCCTAGAGTTTTTAATTTAATGTTCCTTACAAGTATTAATATACATACTTTTTAAACCTTTAGGTTTGATATAAATCACACTTTGTGCGACTGTCATAAAATTGACACATAGATACTTTCGTAAGTTATCCTAACTAATCTTTTTGAACTTCATCAAACTCTGATTGATCAATAAAAATTAATTGCAACAAATAGATAATTATACAAGCTGCAATAGCCAAAGATCCGAAGCCTACTGTTTTTTGTTCCACTAATAAATAGTTGTTACATACCTGACTTTCTGAACCAATGTATATCCATCCCATTATAAGAAACATTAAAATGAAATATACAAAGGTAATGTCCTTTCCAACAGACGCGAGTTTTTTCCAGCTATCACGGAGAGGAACCCCAGCCAAAAGAGGCAAACTAATAAATTTGAAAATCTCGACAGCCTGGATAGTGATTGCTTCATCCATAGCTCTAGGAATCATCCAATAACTCCAGACTATAATGAAAAGAATTATCCCAGGAACACCGTTGCTATTCCATTTTTCGAAAAATCTCGGGAACTTCAATTGGAAGAAACGCCCCATTAAAAATCCTGATGCAATCAACAATGGCATCTGCATGTGCATATGCACAATCATAATTGACTCTAATAAGTTCGCAACCGGAGGAAGAGCTAGAAAAAGATACAAAACTAATCCATATTTTGCTAGTTTCATGACTATTCCTCCACCTTATTGTCTAAATAGGATAAGACAGTATTTGAGGATTTTTCAATCTCAGTAAAATCCATCATTTCAATTAAATGACCTTGCTGTCCAATCAGATAGAAGGCCGTATTATGTTGGAAATTACCATAACCGTCAGGAATAACAATGACACCCAGACGTTCTAAAAGTGCATCAAGTTCTGCTTGATCGTTTATTCGAGCCATCCGCCAGGTTTCACCGTCACTTCCAAAGTAACTTCTATATTTTGTCAATGTTTCCGGATCATCACGGGTTGGATCAAAACTAATACTTAAAAAAACAATATCTTCACCTATATATTTGCTTGGTATTAGATCATAGACTTCAGCCATATTTAACTCTAATTGTGGACAAACAGTGCCACAATTTGTGTACATAAATGTAATAAATACGTATTTACCTTCAGCAAATTCGTCAAACGTATACGTTCTATTGCTACTATCTTGTAAAGTTACTGATGGAAAATTCGGCTTATTTTGAATTAGCTCATATGTTCTAGCACTTTCTGCAGTAAAGGCCCGATATCCATCCGTTCCTAGAAAGAATAACACTATTCCAAATGATATGACAAGAATAATACTTACAACGGTGGGCTGGATTTTAATCATAATCTTCACATCCTAAATGCAATTTCCAAGACTAATTTACCATGTTCTGATTGGTGGTGACCCAGGAGGTGCATTTAAAATCATATCAACGATTGGTACAACATACGCCATCGCAACTACTGCGAGTAACAGTACAATCCAAAGCCCCCAACGTTCCGTCCACATAGGTGCTGGAGTTGCGTCATCTTCCGGTTCAGCAACTGGATATTCTGTGAGACCTTTTGGAGCGAAAAACATCATGTTAAATACTGCGTAAACCTGAATAATAACGCCAATTAACAGGAGTGTTGCTCCAACTGCAAATAACATTTCAAATGGTATCCAGCCTGCAGCCGCTTCATGACCTCCATATGTTGTATCGGAAGTACGTCTTGGGTCACCTAGTAGTCCAACGATATGCATCGACCCAGACATGATTATCATACCAACAGTCCAAATAACTGTCTGAATAATACCTAATTTATTCATTTTTGGAGTTAATTTACGTTTTGCTAAATATGGAATTAACCAATAACAAATGCCGAAGAATGTTAGAACTACTGAAACACCAACAGTAATATGAAAATGTCCAACAACCCACATAGTATTATGAATTACTTGGTTTAGTTGATTACTAGTGTTAACAATCCCACCAGCTCCACCAAAAATGAAACTAATCATAGCGATCATCGGTGCTAGGAATCGTACATCTCCCCATGGCAACTTTTTCAGCCAGCCGAGTAGACCTTTTCCACCTAGTTTTCTTCCTGTTCTTTCAAATACTGCAAACATAGCGAATGCAGTCATGAGTGAAGGTACTGCTATTGATAGACTCATGAATACATGTAAGAATTTAATCGACTGCGAGATAGCTGGATCAATAATTTGATGGTGAAAACCACCAGGAATGTTTAAAACAACTACTAATATAACAACAAGTCGAATTAATTTATCACTAAAGTGTCGACCACCAATAATTTTTGGTACAAACACGTACCATGCAGATATTGCTACAAGGTACCAAATATTAACTAATGTGTGTCCGAACCACCAAAACAACGTACGACCGACCATAACATTAGTTGTTTCTACCAGACCCATTGACCAAGGAATTAGAGTGAAAACCTCAATAGTCACACCTATAGTTGCAAAAAACCATAATACAAATACAGCCATTGTGAAATATGCTAATAACGGTGTTACTTGACCGGGATGATTTTTTCTCCAATGACGATAATTTATAAACACACCAGCACAACAAGCCCATATTCCTAGTACAACAAACACTAATCCTATATAGAAGATTGGGTGTGCTGCAAGTGGTGGATAAAACGTATATAAGACAGATGCTTCATTTAATACAATCATGGTAACTGCCATTGCTACACCTATTATCATTAAGACAAAGCCTACCCATGCGAATTTACGAACTTTAGGAAGTAGTCCACCTAAGGCATGGGAAAGATTGGCATATAGATAGCCGATTGAAAATGTAGCAGTAAATACAAGTAGTAATAAAAGTCCGTGTGCTGTTAACACTTGGTAATAATTTAACCATGATGGTAAATCAATAAGTCCTGCACGTTCTAGTCCTTGTACTAATCCTAGTATCCCACCGATTAATAATGACACGAATGCGACAGTCAGATAAGACAGTGACACTTTTGCATCTAGTGGATTAACACCCAATATTTTCTTAGGATCTTGACGAATTGTTTCTTTTAATGATTGTTCCATTATATTTCACTCCTTTACTTGACAGTAATTGTAGTACTCATTGCTTGGTGCCCGATACCACAATATTCATTACAGATAACTAAATAATTACCAGGCTCATCAAACGTGTGTGAAATTTTTTGAATATGTCCTGGCATAACCATTGCATTGATGTTTGTACCTGGGACTTGGAAACCATGTGTCACATCTTTTGAAGTCATTACAAATTCAACTTCCGCTCCTACTGGTACTTCAATATTGCTTGGAGTAAATCCAAAAGATTGTAATATCATAACTACTTCATATTTATTTTCACCTGTTTCAAAAACACCAGGCTCATCAAAAGGAGCTGTTTCTTCCACTTTTTGTGGATCAATGGTTTCAGAGTGACTTGGCGGTCCCATCCCCATTGCAAATGTTTGATAACCAATAATTATCATAAATACAACTAAAATACCGACACTTACTATCATCCACATTTCCTCTAACCGATGTTGCATATCCTTACCCCCTTTATACTCTTTCCATGTAGATCCAAAATACTGCTACCCACATGACTACGATTACTGCTGCAACAAAACCTACGGAAACCAGTGTACCTCTTAGTGATTTTTCATCATCATTATTCAACTGTTTTTCAGACTTAATAGCTTCTGTTGTTTTCATCTGGAATCACCCCCGTTTGTTAATCTCCTATCTTAGTTTCATGTGATTTTTCACAACTTCACTAAGAATGTAAGTTAAGTTTATCGATTATATGAAAGCTTAGTAGTGAGGTAGGTCACTATAGTTCAGGACTTATATCACTGTTGCATGTTCTTATGAGGAAAAAGGAAGGTTATAACCATTTACACGTGGATAAAAAGGTTTTCGAGTTACTGTCACAAAATCGTAAAAGTCGGGAAATTTCAACTTTATTTATAAAAAATAATAAAAGACGTCATGAATTCATTTACATTCATGCCGTCTTAAAAGTCTCATAATATAGCAGTTGGGAATATGAGGTGATTTAAATTAGGAGAGAATTTTAGAAAGAGGGAGGAAAAAGGTGAGTTATCACTATGTATGAAGGAAGACGATTGTCCTCACTTCAAATGGCAAGCTGTTTAATAGGTTTTACTATCTGATCACCAAGTATCATTGTTTTTGATGAACAGTCAAAATGTTCTTTATAGGTTAATAACAGCTCATCATAAAAATCTTTAAGAAGTTTAACCCTATCTATGATTTCGGAAGAAAATAAACCGGAACGATTTACTAGAATGTTATCATATTTGTTAACTAGCTGTTTTGTCTTTCTAATCATTTTTTGCGCTTGCCTGATTTTATATATGTCATCTAATTCTCGAAGAAACAATTCAATATCTTTATCTAGATATTCACGTACCTTTATATTTATTTCTGATTTATTATCAGTAACTTCTCCAAATATGAACTGATTAAGCATAATAAAATCAGACTTTTGTGGCTGATTTAAGAAACTTAAATAGATTCGAAGCGTATTATAAGCATCAAACATAGGGTTATGTTTTTGACCTATAAATCTTAGATCATATAAATCTAGAGCATTTTCTACAGAAAGGTTACTTTTTGATACCCTTTTAGATAAAATTGCTTGAAAATCAACATAGCGTTCTTCGATTTTACTAATTGTAGTTGAAGAAACATTATGTTTGTCTGCATCTAACTTTAGCCGTGTTAAATCGCTTTTTGACCAAGAAAAAAAACGTGATCGCTTGACTCCTCCCACCCACGATAGAAAATCAAAAAACACTTCCTCGAAGTTTCGTGCTCCAATTAAGTCTATATCTTCAATTCCAGTTAATCTTTTACAAAACGCACTAAGTGGCTTTAACTGAGTAGGGCGGATGAATTGATCAAAATAAGTGATATTTTCAGTTTCAATTTCAAACTTTACAGCACCAAGTCGAATAGCTTCCATATCTTCAAAAGGCATACCACGATTAGAACAGAGCATTTCAAAATCAAAAAAGACAAAGTACTTCATTTCAGCCATATAAACACCTCCTTACTTAACAAGCTATTATAAAGGATACATTAACTACTGTGAAGGAGTAATTGTTTCCAATAACCATCATTAATTTAAATTTATTCCGCCATGTCGCAAGGATAGAAACGATTGGAATTGTGATAAGAGATAGAAAGAATAATAGAATAAATTGTCGTCACAACAGCTTTTTCTTCGTCATTAGCATATCTAGAAAATAGAATAGTAGCTAACATAAACGTTGGCATTGCAGGCTGTATAATAATATTCATCATTAAATCATCAAGATATGTAAAAGAAATTATAGTAATAATTAATAACCGGAAAGACAGTGACAACCACATACCAGAATTTTCTTATAAGTGGTCGAATTAACATGCCAACTTAGATCATAGTTAAAGGGAGCAACGATACCAGATAACATTCCCGTTAGTTTCTTGAAAAATTCAGGTGGTTTAAAGCCAGTGAACGTAACGAAGAATGGTTTGTTTGATAAGGATATCTAGACAATCTATAGGGGTAATTTAATCCTAATAAAAGTTAAACAAACGTTTGATCAATTTTTAAAATAGATATTATTCCATTATTTGGTCATAATAAAAACACCCTTTTAATGGAGATGTTTATTATGACAATTTATCGTCTTGGCTACGTTGCAATGAGTGTACATGTGAAAAACAGCTCACCCTCTAAAACTATGACATATACAAGCTTTAGTCAACATGCTGATCGTGAAGCAGCTATTAGGAAGTTGGAAAATATCGCGAATACAAATATTGAAAATTCGCTTCGTTTACTAAAACATAATAAAGCATTCGGAATATCTTTATTCAGACTGAGTTCAAGACTAATTCCACTTGCTACACATAAAGATTTAGAAGACTGGGATTTTATAAATCCTACAAAAGAAATGTTGCAAGAACTTGGAAATTACGCAATTAGGAATGACATGCGAATAGATTTTCACCCTGATCATTTTGTTGTTCTAAACTCACCAAAATCAGAAGTAGTTAAAAGTTCGGTAAAGAACTTGAAATATCATTTTGATTTATTAAATGCAATGGGATTGAACCCTAGACACCGATGCGTGTTACACACAGGTGG
The DNA here is from genome assembly GCF_020404745.1 of Aquibacillus saliphilus. GTDB lineage: Bacteria > Bacillota > Bacilli > Bacillales > Amphibacillaceae > Aquibacillus > Aquibacillus saliphilus. The sequence goes on along the minus strand of NZ_JAIZAP010000001.1, from coordinate 258,971 downwards.
TAGTTATGGAAATAAGGAAAATGCTTTAGAACGTTTTATTGAAAATTGGGGCCGTATGTCTCAAAGATTACAACAAATGATTATTCTAGAAAATGATGATAAAACATTTAATACTGAAGATGTTCTATACCTATCAGAAAAACTAGCAGTACCTCATGTATTTGATATTCATCACCATCAAGCGAATAACAATAATTTAGATTGGACGATTTACTGGGATCGGATTATTAAAACTTGGAGTGATTCTAAGTTTCCTGTGAAAATTCATTTATCAAGTCCAAAAAGTGAAAAGCAGTTTCGTCATCATGCTGATTATGTTGATCCTAAAATGTTTCTTTCATTTATCCATGAAGTAAAAGGAAGTGTTGACACGGTTGATTGTATGATTGAAGCCAAGAAAAAAGATGATGCACTATTTCAATTAGTTAGAGAGTTAAAGGAAGATAAATCGATAAAATGGATAAACGAAAGTACGTTTGAATTAAACTAAGAATATAAAGGTGAGTTATTTATAAATAAGTTTTTGACTCTCGAATCAAATTGTTTGGAAGGTATGATTAGTTGTTGTTATTATAAAGAGTATATATGGGGTTTACTTGGTTACGAAATCGCCTGATGTTTATCTGATTTCAAAATGAGAGCCACCATGAATGAATAAAATCTTAGAAGATTATAAGGTGAAATTTTAACTATTGTTGTCTTTTCTGAAGTGAAGAACTAGCTACGGAGTTTAATTCATGCATAACCGAATTAGGAAAGTAAAAAGATAATATGGAGGCTTAATTTTGATGAAGGTTGTTAATAACATGACTGAATTAATTGGAAATACTCCAATTGTAAAATTAAATAAACTTGTACCTGAAGATGCTGCAGATGTATTTGTAAAGCTAGAGATGTTTAATCCATCAAAAAGTGTAAAAGACCGTGCAGCTAACAACATGATTAAGGTTGCAGAAGAACAAGGATTGATTAAACCTGGGGATACAATTATTGAACCTACTAGCGGAAATACAGGAATTGGTTTAGCTATGGTAGCAGCTGCAAAAGGTTATAATGCCATCTTAGTGATGCCGGATAACATGACGAAAGAAAGAATCAATATATTAAAAGCATTCGGAGCTAAGGTAGTCTTAACTGATAGCGCTAAAAAAATGCCTGGCGCTATCAAAAAGGCAACTGAATTGCAAAAAGAAATCCCTGGAAGCTTTATACCCCAACAGTTTGAAAATAGGGCAAATCCTGATATTCATCGTACTACAACAGCAAAAGAAATCTTTCAACAAATGGATGGCGAGTTAGATGCTTTTGTTGCTACAGCTGGCACAGGAGGAACTGTGACAGGTACGGGAGAGACATTAAAGGAATTGATTCCAGGGTTATACATTGCTGTAGTTGAACCAAAGGGTTCTCCGGTGTTGTCAGGTGGTAAACCTGGTAAACATAAATTAGTGGGTACTAGTCCCGGATTTATTCCGGAAATTTTAAATACGTCTGTCTATGATGAGATAATTCAAATAGAGGATGACCAAGCAGTTTCAATGTTCAAAAAACTTGCTGCTACAGAAGGCATTTTTGCTGGACCTTCTGCTGGTGCTGCTGTATATGCTGCTATCGAAGTAGCCAAACGATTAGGAAAAGGGAAAAAAGTTGTTTGTATAGCTCCAGACACAGGTGAACGTTACCTTAGTATGAATCTTTTTGAGTAAAACTAACGAAAGAATAGATTGTTATTTTTACATTCTAAAATATAGTAAAAATGGAAATAATAATTGGAACGACACACCTTGAATAAAACTCATTAATGAGATACATTGAAAAGCATATAGAAGATTTTTTATATAGTCTTAAATAATTTTTGTACCTGAACCTGGTAGATAGAGAGAAAAGGGAGGGTTAAGACTATGAATAATTTGTTCGCTTATGGTCTAATTGTTTTAGGTGCGTCATTCTGGGGATTAACGGGGCTATTTGTCCAATATTTGTATAGCTTTGGATTTTCACCTATGGAAGTTGTTACAATTCGCTTAACTGTATCAAGTATTATTCTTTTAACGGTTCTTTATGTATTTTCGCCTAGCTATTTAAAGATAAACTTAAAACATCTTCCATATTTTTTTGGGTTAGGTGTTATTAGTATCGCTTTTTTTAATTGGGCTTATTTTGCAGTAATTGAGAAAGCGTCATTATCAATCGCAGTAATTATGGTATATACATCTCCAGTATTCGCGTCAATTATTGCAAGACTGCTTTTTAAAGAACTCGTTACGTATCAAAAAGCTATAGCTATTTTATTAACAATAGTTGGCTGTAGCTTTGTATTAGAATTATTACCAAGTGGTGTTCCAAGCGTTTCAATAACTACAATATTGTTAGGTGTATTGTCAGGACTTTTCTGTTCACTATATAGTATTATAGGAAAACATGTTAGTCACATTTATCATCCAATCACTATTACAATATATTCAATGATATGCGGAAGTATCTTTATGGTTCCTACCAGTAAAATATGGATGAAAAAGGAACTATTTCTAAATTGGGAAGTATGGGGACACATTTTGGGTATTTCTGTCATTTCCACTATATTTGCGTATATTCTTTATACGATAGGCTTAACTTATGTTGAGTCTAGCAAAGCCTCAATTTTATCTTCTGTAGAGCTCATCGTGTCAGTTATGCTAGGAATTCTATTATTTAACGATCCAGTCAATGGATGGCAGTTGTTAGGTTTCGTATTAGTATTTTTGTCTTTAATCCTGACTGTTTTATCAGTAGGGAAACGAAAAATAATGAAAGAATACTAAAGCCGTTAAACCAAAAGAGAAGGGTAAGTACAGACAATTGTCTTAAATACTTATCCTTCTCCTTTTTAAAACTGTATTTTCAGAAGATTCTCTGTAATTTGATGCAATTGTAACAATACTATTTAGTAAGTTAAGATGATTTTTATAAATATAACAATTAGATTAATCTTATACAAAGCGCAGGATTACTTCCTGGAAATTCAGTTTATTTCTGATATTTAGAAAGGACCTGGTCCAAATCCGCCGCCAACTCCTGGTCCATGGTATCCGTATCCGCCAGGTGCTGGCCCACCGAATCCAGAATATCCGTATCCACCATAGCCGTGTCCTGGTCCATGGTATCCGTAACCATAGCCAGGACCAGGTCCGGGGTAACCAAAACCTTGAGCTGGATATCCACCAAAATTGGGACCATACGTACCACCTAGATAACCTAAGCCTAAGCCAACTAGGCCTGCACCCAGTGGACTGATACCAGAATATCTATAATCATTTTCAACGATGCCATAGGGATGCACGTCAGGATTAAAGTTTTGATACATCAAGAATTTCTCCTTCCTACCCTGAAAACAGGGTATATGACGAATGGGTTATGCCTAATTATCATATGAAGAACAGCTAAATCTGTTATGGACAGGAGCCTATTTATTTCATATTAATTAAACACTGATTTAAAAATTCTAGAAAGGAGAATTCTAATGTTAAAAGTAAAAATGTTGGTACAAACAAGTTACAACGGAGATATCCTTAGAGAAGGTAAAGAATATCTAATCCCCAAAAAAACTGCTGAGCGTTGGCATGCTAGTAGGCTTGCTAAAATCTTGAATGAAGAATGAAATATTTATTTTAGTAAGGAGCTTGAGTTAGGAAATCATTTGAATATCATTTACAAACGAACATTCGAGTAAGAAGAGTAGGTTTAATAGGAGAAGTGAAACAACTTTCAATAGATATCAATATTCCTAGTTTTCTTCATTGCATGAAGTAAACACTGTTTAACTGTCTAATTTGAATATTTAGCTAATTCAGCTTCCGAAATTGGTTTAACCCCCATAGTACCGTTAGAACCCATTACAAGATTAGGTTTTCATGATTTGTTTTACAGAGCATATAAATCTCCAGTTGTTAATTGAAACATGCATTTACTATCCGCACTATTGGAGTTGGTTTGTTATCTTAGAAAAATTTAGGAATGGTAAAGTAATTATTACTGTAATTCTGTTGCTTATCTATTTACTGATTTTAGCCTATTTATTATTTTTTTCAAATTATCGTAATAGTGTCCATGGAATTATTGATTATAATATTATTCCACTCAAGTCTATTATTTCTTACTTTGTTAATTTCAATGGAATTACGATTCAGTTAGCAACAGATAACCTGTTCGGAAATATTTTTGCTTTCATACCTCTTGGTTTATTACTTCCTATGATTTCTAATTTGTTTCTCTCTTATCGAAAAATTTTAACGGTTGCCTGTTTAACTTCACTATTAATCGAAATTACTCAATTCATTAACCGGGTTGGCACGTTTGATATTGACGACATATTACTTAATACAACAGGTGCAATCATAGGGTATAGTATCGCTTTAGTTATTATCCAACTAGTATATAACAAGAAGAGACAGTCGTTTTAGTTTGGAAAAATTTACTATTGTAAGTAATCAACTTCTAGTGTATTATACAAATACAGGCTGCGATGTACGTAATGATAACTAAGTTTTAACCTTTATACGTTAATAGGGAGTTTTACATTGAACTGAAATATCAAGCCGTCGTTTGAGCGGAAGATAGGAAAGTTTCTGCAAACACCCACTTTGTGAAGTGGTGGTTTAAAACTTTATTATGTGACTTACGGCAATTGTGGCTGTTAACTTTACTATAACTAAACCAGTTCCTTTTAGGAGCTGGTTTTTTAGATTGAAATAAATTAATTTAAAATCTCGGAAAAAAGTTTTCTGAACTTTTCTTTATCCTCATTTGTCATAGCTCTAGGACCTTTTGTCTTTTGACCACTTCTTCGTGCTTTTGCATGAGCATGACGTGTGTGAAGTAAATCGTCAATATTTTGATTTGTGTACAAAAATCCTTTATGATGTATTACTGTACAGTCTTTTGCTAAAGCAAGCGAAGCTAATCCATAATCTTGAGTTATAATGATGTCCTTACTTTTTGCTAAATACATAATTCGATAATCAACCGAATCTGCACCAGTATCGACATAAACCGATTGCGCTCCTGGGGGATCATCTTGAGGTGAGAAGTGTGAATAACTTTTAACTAGGATAACTGGTAAGTTAACTTTTAAAGCTTCTGCAATTATGATTTCTTTAACTGGACAAGCATCAGCGTCAACATATATTTTCATGAAATTCTCCTTTTCCATTACATATGAAAGTAATAATAATGGTAGACTTAAAATTATGTTTAGTCAATTTTAGTTTTACTACACTGAATCAATTTCATAATTACCTTATCCAGCACTTGTCAGTCACATATAGTTTGGGCTGATAAGTGCAAAAAATCAGTAATATGAAATTGACTAACACTATTAATTTATTATTTCATGCGAATAAGTTATAAGTAATAAGTCAAAAATTAAACAAGAATCTCTTTTAAGGAAAGAAGGCAATCTTATGACAAAATTAAAAACAGGTACAATTGAAACGTTATCAGTCCTAAGAAAAATAGATACTGGCTATGTTTTAACTAATGGAGAAGATGAGGTACTTTTACATATTAGTGAATCCAACGACGATTTAAAAGAAAAAGATGATATAACTGTGTTCCTTTATCAAGATAAAAAAGGACAGCTTATTTCCACTATGACTATCCCAACCGTTCAATTTGATGCATATGATTGGGCGGAAGTGGTGGAAGTTGTAGATAAACTTGGCGTATTTGTTAATATCGGCATCAAAAAAGAAATATTAGTCTCAAATGACGATTTACCCTTATTTGAATCGGTTTGGCCACAAGTTGGGGATATGCTATATGTAGCCTTAGATAATGACCAAAAAGAACGACTTATCGCTAAGCCTGTTACGGAGGATGACTTCGGAGGTCAATGGGACCAAGCACCCGAATCTTTGGATAAATCTCCTATTAATGGTCGAGTTTTTCATACAAATAAAGAAGGTTCAGTTATTATAACCGAGGAAGGCTATCGAGGTTTTATCCATAATTCTGAACGAAAACAAGAACCCCGCCTTGGTGAATGGGTTAATGGCCGAGTTATTGAAGTAAAAGCTGATGGAACATTAAACGTTTCACTTCTACCACTCAAACAAGATAGTCTTGTTCAAGATTCACAGACTATCGTCAACTATCTAGAGAAAAATGAAGGAATGATGCACTTCAGTGATAAAAGTGATCCAACCGACATTAAAAACACATTTAATATTAGTAAAGCCGCTTTTAAACGTGCTTTAGGTAGGCTCATGAAAGAAAATAAAGTAGAACAGCAAGAAGGAAAAACTTATCTAAAATCACCGAATAATAACTAAAATAGATTTGTGTGTAAAGTAACCAACCTTATCAAAATAAAAAGGAGGTTACTTTTTTTATCAGTAAAGAAAACTAGATATTTTTTAAAAATATCGGAATAATTAATAAATGGACTTTAGATAATTAACTATAGTATTATTTTGTTAGATGAAAGTGGACCTAAGAAAAAGAACAGGGGAAAAACAATGATTAAATTCATAGAAAACGAACAACTAGAAATGATTAATTTAATTAAAAAATTGGTTAATATAGATAGTGGATCACACCTGAAATCGGGCGTAGATAAGGTTGGAGAAATTATAGCATTAGAGTTTTTTGAGCTTGGATTTATTATTCAGGAAGTTAAAAATGACGAATACGGAAACCATTTAATTATAAAACATAAGCAAGCAATTAATCCCTCAATCATTGTACTTGCACATCTAGATACTGTTTTTCCTGAAGGCACAGCAGGCGAACGTCAATTTCGGATTAAGGGAGACAGGGCATATGGTCCAGGTGTCATTGATATGAAATCAAGCCTAGTTGTTGTTTTATATGCAGTAAAAGCGCTTATACATGAGGGTGATCAAGGAGTTAAAAATATTCAACTAGTACTTAATAGTGATGAAGAAATTGGGTCTCTAACTTCTAGACTGCTTATTGAGCGGGAAGCTAAAGGAAAAAAATATGCATTAGTAATGGAACCAGCTAGAAAAAATGGCTCACTTGTTTCGTCGAGGCGCGGTAAAGGAAATTATACAATAAGTGTTAAAGGAAAAGCAGCACACTCTGGGATAGAACCTGAAAAAGGGAGGAGTGCTATCGAAGAATTAGCTTACAAAATTATTCAGTTACACGAATTATCTGATCTCGATAACGGTATAAGCGTTAATGTAGGATTAATTGAAGGAGGGTCTTCAGTTAATACAGTGTCGGATCATGCTGTAGCTCATATTGATATCAGAATTGCTGAAATGGACCAAGCAGAACCCTTAGAGGAAAAAATCGAAAAAATTTGTTCAACAACTGACGTAGCTGGGACAGTGGTCTCCTTAGAAGGTGAGATAAACCGGCCTCCTATGGAAAAAAACAAAAAAACTGAAAAACTTCTAGGTATTATTAGGGAAATAGGGGATAAAATCGGTATTGAGATTGAAGATACCGCTACAGGAGGAGGTTCTGACGCTTCTTTCACTTCTGCACTAGGTATCGCCACTATTGACGGTTTAGGTCCAATTGGTGGGAATGCCCACAGTGATAAAGAATATCTAGAACTATCGTCACTTATTCCAAGAACTCTATTACTAGCAACAATTATCCAAAGATTAAGTAGAAGTTAGTAATAAGAAAAAAAGTAAGTATTTTTCCTAAAGTTAAAAGTCGAATAGTTCTATATGAATAAGAAAGTTAATATTATACATCCTAAAATTGGCACGATCTTTAATTTTAAAGTTGACCAATAAAGGAGTGAAATCAATCGATGGATCAAAACTTAGCATACTTACACGAAGTACTTTCAAACTATACAGAAGACAATGAAGCTGCTCAGGATATTGATCGAAAGATAAGTAATCTTAATTTTTCATCAGAAGAAGAGTTTGTAAAAGAACTAAATCAGGAACAAATTCAGTTACTCAGCCAAATACTCAGTAAAGAGATGCATCACGCAAACGAATCAGGAGATCATGAACGTGGATTTCAATTAAATGAAGTAAACGAATTGTTATTTTAACTAAGAAAATGAGTAGTTACCGAATCCTTTTCAACAGAATTTAGAACGGAATTGTCAATTCAATTGTAAAGTAAAAGCCCTTATTTTAAAACTAATAAGGGCTTTTTAATGACTAGATATAATTTAACCGACATCGTAACTTCTTAAAAAATGAAGCGACTGCTCTAGAGATTGTTTTTCTTCAAAATTTAAGGGAATTAAAGGTAGACGAACAGAGCCTACATCTAAACCAGTTAAAGCAAGGGCTTCTTTTACAGCAGTTGGATTTGGTGCCATAAACAATGTTCTTATTATCGGAAGAATATGTTGATGAATGTCGGCAGCTCTTTGTTGATTGCCTGTTGAATAACTACGAATCATTTCTTGCATATCATTTCCGATAATATGTGATGCTACAGAGACGACTCCATTTCCTCCAATCGATAATACAGGTAATGTAAGTCCATCGTCACCGCTGTACAATGTAAAGAATTTATCTGTTTCTCTTATTATTTTTGTCATAGCATCAAGATCAGCACTAGCTTCTTTTACTGAAACAATATTTTCTATTTCGGAAAGACGTATAATAGTTTCAGGTGTCATATTCACAACACTTCTACCAGGAATATTATAAAGCATAACAGGTAGGATTGTAGACTTAGCGATAGCCTTGAAGTGTTGATACATTCCTTCTTGTGAAGGTTTGTTATAGTAAGGTGTTACAAGCATAATCCCATCTACCCCAACGTTTTCTGCTTGTTTTGTTAGTTCGATGGAGGCATAGGTATTATTAGAACCTGTACCTGCAATTACTGGAACTCGTTTTTTTACTTTCTTGACGACAAACTGCAGTAATGAAAGTTTTTCTTCATTAGAAAGCGTTGGTGACTCTCCAGTGGTTCCTGCTACAACTAAAGCATCCGAACCGTTTGCAATTAAATGATTGATTAAAGTTTCCGTTTTTACGTAATCGATGTTCCCAATTTGGTCAAATGGCGTAACCATTGCTGTTAATACACGACCAAAATTCATTACAATCACCTCTATTCATAGTTTTAAACAACTTTCAAAATAAACGACAACATTCATATGAATAGAGGGTATCTCATCACAACGAAAAAGATTTGAAAAAGAAAAAATGCAACAACAATAGCTGAAGCTATCGTTGTTGCATCATTATTATCTCCATTATGATGCACGAGATAGCCCTCCATATAGCGAATCATCTAGCTATATGACAGCACTGCATTTAATTCAATACAGAACCAGTGCAGTAGAATTATGAGTTTCTACTCACTTCGGCAAATTCCCCTTTCAGCTACCTTCTAGCGGAGCTCATTCTCCTCTTGTAACTTACTAATGGTCATTGCACCTCTATCCTCACTTCAATAATTTATTGAAGTAAAGCATATAAAATTGTACTTAAACTATATCAAACATTTTATTATGTTGCAATGAAATGCACTAAAATTTTTCAAAAAGAATTAGTAGGATTGTTTGGAGTGCTATCTATATTTAAACAGCAAATATACCATCCAAATTAACGTATATTTATACAACAAATAATAAAAATAGTTTGAATAGTAAAAATATTTTTGCTAACTTATTTAAAATAAAAGTGTAGATTTTTAAAGTAGGAAGAAGTGTTAGAGCGAATAATATAATTTTAAATTTATAAACTTTTGTATTAATAATTTATACATTAAAGCATACACTTTATAAATATGTTCTTTCTGAAGACAGACTTATATGTCTTAGATTTTGATTTATAAAACTAGAAATCTATCTAAGGAGTAAATTGGCGGTATTCACAAGAACCTATTTATAAAAACCAAATTCTATCACCATTTATATTATGGGTTTAAAAAGATAGAAAGTAAGTGACAAGATAAGGGGGAACAAGATGATTCGTAAAGAAATGGTGGCAATGTTATTAGCAGGTGGAGAAGGAAGTAGGTTGGGAAACTTAACTAAGTGGATTGCTAAACCAGCCGTACCGTTTGGGGGTAAGTATCGAATTATTGATTTCACACTGAGTAACTGTAACAATTCTGGAATAGACACTGTAGGGGTATTAACACAGTACCAGCCACTAATACTTAATTCTTATCTCGGAGTTGGAACTGATTGGGATTTAAACAGAAAGCGCGGAGGTCTCAAAATATTACCACCGTTTGTACAAAAGTCAGGCGGACGTTGGTATAAAGGAACCGCAAATGCTATCTACGAAAATATCCCTTTTATTGAACAATACGACCCAGAATTTGTTTTGGTTATTTCCGGTGATCACATTTACAATATGGATTATACGAAAATGCTTGACGCACATAAGCACTCTAATGCAGATGCTACTATATCAGTTATAGAGGTTCCTTGGGGAGAAGCAAATCGATTCGGAATAATGAATACTAGCAAAAACTATCAAATATCAGAGTTTGAAGAAAAACCTGATAACCCAAAGAACAACCTCGCTTCAATGGGTGTTTACATCTTTAATTGGCAAACACTTAAACGATACCTTATTGATAACGAACATACATCATCAAGCTACGACTTCGGCAAGGATATAATTCCAGCAATGTTAGCCGATAACCGTTCACTAGTTGCCTATCCATTTGAAGGATATTGGAAGGATGTAGGCACGATTGAGAGTCTTTGGCAAGCCAACTTAGACTTACTAGATAACGATGTTGCGCTGGATTTAAACAATCGTCATTGGCGAATCCGTTCTGCGGACCCAAATATGCCGCCACAGTATATTGGCCCGAACGCAAAAGTGACACGATCAATGGTTAATGAAGGCTGTGTTGTCATGGGTGATATTAACCATTCTGTTTTATTCTATGACTCTCATGTAGATGAAGGAAGCTTCATAAAAGATTCTATCATTATGCCGCATGCAAAGATTGGTAAAAATGTCACAATTCACCGTGCAATTATCAGTGAAGGAGTAATAATTCCAGATGGAGTTACTATTGGTAACCCACAAGGGCCCATTGAATTAATTGATCAATCTTCTAATTACAAACAGTTTTATCGTTCATCGGTAAATTAAAGGAGTGAAACATAAATGAACAATATTCTTGGTATCATTCATGTAGCAAATGACAATAAAAGATTACAGCCACTAACAAATCATCGATGTAAAGCTTCTATCCCTTTTGGTAGCAGATATAGAATGATTGATTTTATATTATCTAGTATGGTTAATTCAGATATTCAAAATATTGGTGTTTTCACACCATTAAATAATCGGTCACTGCTTGATCATTTAGGTGATGGTAAAGATTGGGATCTAGATCGCAAACAAGATGGTTTATTCATTTTTCCCTCTGATCGCTTGAAGGAAACTGGTAATCTCACAGCATTTTATTCAGCGAAAGATTACTTGGAGAAAAGTAGTCAAGATTATGTTTTACTATGCTTCGATACTTTTATCACTAATATTGATTTTCAACCTCTTTATAAACAGCATGTGAAGTCAAGAGCAGATATTACCATCATGTATAAAGATAAGCAAAAAAGCGACAACCATTTTATACCTATTGAAATTGACGATTTTCAGAACATCATAGGCGAACCAAATCAGAGTGAGATTGGTTCTCTAGACATAATGATATTAAGAAAAGAAAAATATCTAGACCTATTAAATGAGCATGTTCACAAAAATGATGATTTTCAAGATGTAATCCTTTATCACATACAAAATAATTCTTTAAACATAAAAGGATTTAAATATAATGGTTACGTGAAAAAAATCAGTACCACACAACAATACTTTGACAGTAATATTGGGCTACTAAACCTAGAGGAAATGAAACAATTATTCAAGGAAAATAATGAAATTTATACTAAATTAAAGGATGAACCACCAACAAAATATTCTGCTTCATCTAAAGTGAATAATTCTTTAATTGCAAATGGGTGTATCATTGAAGGGAATGTTGAAAATAGCATATTATTTCGCGGGGTTCATGTTAAAAGAGGTGCATTGATTAAAAATAGTATTATTATGCCAAATTGTAGAGTTGGCGAATATGCTAAATTAGATCGCATGATCTTGGATAAGGAAGTTATTGTCCTTCCCTATGATAATCTTCAGAGTAGTGAACAGGAACCAAAAGTTATTCCGAAAAAAGAAACTGCCCGGACAAATGTATGATTTAAGCTTTTAGTTTAAACGGGCATGAAGAATTAGCATACTTGTAAGTATTAGTATAAACTTAAACTTCTTTACCAGTTAGAGAATAGAAGATATAGAAGCGCATGTTCAAAAAGGTGCCAAAGTAGAACAAGAAGGCCCGAGAAGGCTTAGCTCTTTAGCAAGGGAACGTATGGAATAAGCGAGTAGCAAAAAGTAAGACAAAAAAAGATTTGAACTTCGACAAATAATAAAAATGATGAAGATCCGATGATTGCTTTAAATCGGATCTTCATATTAATTTATAATAATCACTAATGTGATAGTGCTGGCCTCTTAAAAAATTCTACCATTTACTACGATTTGAAGACTCACTCTATTTTACCTTAAAAATTTAACTATGTTTGTTAAATATACAAGACATCCGAAACCTTATGTTTTACAATAGGGATACAGAATGTTGAAAGCGCTTTAAAAAATATTATTAGTGAAGGAAGTATTTATTCAAACAAAACTAGTAATTTAGAGTTTGGAAAGTATATTAAAGTACTAAGGGGGAATCCATTTATGGGAAAGACAGTCATTGTCAGTGGAGCAAGAACACCTGTTGGTAAAATGGGAGGAGGGCTTTCAGGGTTTACAGCATCACAGCTAGGTGGAAAAGCAATTAAAGCAGCACTTGATCGATCAGGACTAAAAGGAAAAGACATTGAACATGTAATTTTGGGAAGTGTTCTTCAAGGTGGACAAGGTCAACTTCCATCACGTCAAGCGATGCATGAAGCAGGTATTCCATGGGAAACAGAGACCGAAACCATTAACAAAGTTTGTGCTTCAGGAATGAGAAGCGTGACATTAGCTGACATTCTTATCCAGGCAAACGAGCAGGATACAATTGTTGCAGGCGGCATGGAGTCGATGAGCCAAGCTCCTTTTTTTGTTAAAGGCGCACGATTTGGTTTTAAAATGGGCGAACAAAAATTCTATGACATGATGATCCATGATGGACTTACATGCACTTTTACTGGAGTACATATGGGGAATTACGGTAATGACGTAGCTAAAAAGTATAACATAACACGCCAAGCACAAGATGAATGGTCTTATCGAAGTCATCAATTGGCCTGTGAGGCAATTGATTCGGGGAAATTCGCTGAAGAAATTGTCGCTGTTGAAGTCCCACAACGGAAAGGGAATTCAGACGTTGTCACACACGATGAATCACCAAGAAAGGACACCTCACTCGAGCGTTTGAGGAAACTGAAGCCGGTATTTGGTTCAGATGGAACAATTACCGCCGGGAACGCACCTGGAGTCAATGATGGGGCAGCAGCACTCATACTGATGTCTGAAGAAAAGGCGAAACAAAGAGGACTAGATCCTTTAGCTACCATTTTAGCTCATACACAGCTAGCTGTTGAACCAAAAAAATTTCCAACAACTCCTGGTCTTGTTATTAATAAATTATTAGAAAAAACAGGAAAATCTATCGACGATATCGATTTATTTGAAGTAAATGAAGCATTCGCGGCTGTCTCGTTAGTCAGTGGACAAATCTCTGGTTTAATTCCAGAGAAGCTGAATGTAAACGGAGGGGCTGTTGCACTTGGGCACCCAATCGGAGCCAGTGGAACGAGAATTATTCTTACGCTCATCTATGAACTTAAACGACGCGGAGGCGGAATAGGTATTGCTGCCATATGTAGCGGTGGCGGTCAAGGTGACGCGATTATGATTGAAGTATAAACAAGCTTTTGATCAGATTGAATAACGGGTTAGCCATAAAGGAGCGTAGTGTGATATGGATATTCAGCAAGTTATGGTTGTTGGCGCAGGTCAAATGGGTGCAGGTATTGCCCAAGTATGCGCTACGTACGGTTACAATGTGACGTTGCACGATATAGAAGAAGAGCATGTGGAAAAAGGATTAAAAAGCATACGAAAACAGTTAGAGCGACAAGTCAACAAAAAACAAATCTCCCAATCAGACATGGATAGATTTTTGCAACGTATCCACTTATCTACGAAAATACGCAACTCAGAAAGCCAAGACATTATTATCGAAGCCGCAGTAGAAAACATAGAAATAAAAAAAAGCATCTTTGCTGATTTAGATAAATTTGCTCCAGATCATGCCATTCTGGCAACGAACACGTCTTCACTGTCAATCACAGAAATCGCCGCAGAAACAAAACGCCCGGAAAAAGTCATTGGTATGCACTTTATGAACCCCGTTCGGGTCATGAAACTCGTCGAAATCATTCGTGGATTAGCCACATCTGACGAGACGTTCCGAGTTGTTAAAAAAATGGCTGAATCATTGAATAAGTCTACAGTTGAAGTCAACGATTTTCCAGGATTCGTTTCTAACAGAATCTTAATGCCCATGATTAACGAAGCAATCTACACCGTTTTTGAAGGTGTAGCAACAGTAGAAGATATAGATGAAGTGATGAAATTAGGGATGAACCATCCAATGGGACCACTGACATTAGCTGATTTTATCGGTCTCGATACGTGTCTGTATATTATGGAAACACTGCAAGAAGGTATCGGAGATGATAAATACAGACCTTGTCCCTTATTAAGAAAATACGTTAAGGCGGGGTGGCTCGGTAAAAAAACAGGACGTGGTTTTTACAACTACAGTAATTAAAGGGGGTGCCATTATGAATCTGAACTGGTCAGATGAGCAACAGACGATGAGGCAAATGGTACACAAATTTGCTGTGGAGAAAGTTGCAAAAGCGGTAGAACATATGGAAAAAACCGATGAATTCCCGGCGAAACTCGTCAAAGAGATGGGGGAACTAGGTCTAATGGGCATTCCTATTCCACAAAAGTATGGAGGATTGGGAATGGATTACACTTCCTATATTCTTGCAATCCAGGAAATTTCCAGAGTCAGTGCAGCCGTTGGTGTAATTTTATCGGTACATACGTCTGTTGGCACGAATCCAATTCTATATTTTGGCACAGAGGAACAAAAACAAAGATACATTCCAAAGTTAGCATCTGGAAAGTATGTTGGGGCATTTGCATTGTCCGAACCTAGTGCCGGCAGTGACTCTGCTAGCATCAGAACCACAGCGAAACACGATGGAAATGACTATATATTAAATGGTTCAAAAGCATGGATTACCAGTGGTGGTGAGGCTGACACGTACATTGTTTTTGCAAAGACAAACCCTACTGCAGGAAAAAAAGGAATAAGTGCATTTATCGTTGAAAAAGGTACACCAGGTTTTACTGTTCTGTCAAAAGAAAGAAAAATGGGCCTTCACGGCTCGAACACGACAGCCCTCTCGTTTGAAGATTGTCGAATAGCGAAACAAAACTTATTAGGAAAAGAAGGTGAAGGATTTAAGATAGCCATGTCCAACTTAAACACAGGACGAATAGGGATCGCTGCTCAATCTCTTGGTGTTTGTCAGGGTGCACTAGAAGCAGCAATCGCCTATGCCAAAAAAAAGAAACAATTTGGTACACCTATTGATGAAATGCAAGGAGTTGCTTCTAAACTTGCAGATATGGTAACTAAATACGAAGCAGCTAAACTACTAACCTATCAAGCAGCAGACTTTGTTTCCAGAAATCTTCCAGTCGGTAATCAGGCTGCGATGGCGAAAATGTTTGCATCAGACTCTGCGATGAATATCACTACTGAGGCGATTCAAGTATTTGGTGAACACGGATACACAAAAGACTATCCGGTGGAACGATTTTTCCGTGATGCGAAGGTAACGCAAATCTACGAAGGAACAAATGAAATCCAGCGATTAGTTATTAGCAACAAACTACTGCGAGACTAAATTTGATTTCGTATTGCCTTTAATTATAGAGGCGCATCCATCCTTGAGAAGTCGTCTGTTAATGAAAATAGTAATCTAGCATTCACACAATTAAATGAACAAGAACTCAAGAATTAAAGGAGGAAACGAATATGAATTTCCAATTATCTGATGAACAACAAATGATTCGAAAAATGGTGCGAGACTTTGCAAAAAATGAGGTTGAGCCAACAGCTGCAGAACGAGACGAAGAAGAACGATTTGATCGATCAATATTTAATCAAATGGGTGAACTAGGCTTGACTGGGATCCCCTGGCCAGAAGAATACGGTGGTATCGGAGCAGACTATTTAAGCTACGTCATCGCTATCGAAGAACTTTCTCGGGTATGTGGATCCACAGGTGTCATGCTTTCTGCACATATTTCACTAGCGGGATGGCCAATTTACAAATTTGGTACAGAAGATCAAAAACAACAATTTTTGCGTCCAATGGCTGAAGGCAAGAAGCTAGGCGCATATGGATTAACTGAACCAAGCGCTGGAAGTGATGCCGCTAATATGAAGTCCACAGCGAAGCGAGATGGAGATAACTACATATTGAATGGATCCAAAATTTTTATTACGAACGGAGGAGAGGCCGATACGTACGTAGTATTTGCCTTAACCGATAAAGACAAAAAGCACAAAGGTTGCACGGCGTTCATATTGGAAAAAGGTATGAAAGGATTTTCGATGGGGAAAAAGGAGAAAAAACTAGGGATACGTTCATCTCCAACACTGGAAATCATCTTTGATAACGTCCACGTTCCAGCGTCTAATCGTCTCGGTAAAGAGGGCGAAGGTTTTAAGATCGCAATGATGACATTGGATGGTGGTCGTAATGGTATTGCTGCTCAAGCAGTGGGTATTGCGCAAGGAGCACTTGATGCAGCTGTCGACTATGCCAAAGAACGAAAACAATTTGGTAAACCGATTGGTGAGATGCAGGGCATTGGGTTTAAGCTTGCTGACATGGCGACAAAAGTAGAAGCATCTCGTCTACTTACTCACCAAGCCGCTTGGAAAGAATCGGCAAACCTCCCTTACGGAAAAGAATCGGCTATGTCGAAGCTTTTTGCAGGGGACTCAGCCATGGAAGTAACAACAGAAGCGGTGCAAGTGTTTGGTGGCTACGGTTATACAAAGGATTATCCAGTAGAGCGTTACATGCGAGATGCAAAAATCACACAAATCTATGAAGGTACAAACGAAGTACAACGACTCGTTATTGCAAAAATGTTATTGCAAGATTAACGTTGATGAATCAAGTAGCTCAGATGATATTGAGCAACTAAAACAATGTACTTACAACGCCAATGAGAAACGAGGGGAATCGTATGACCGAGTATAAACCAACACATCAGATTCGATTTGTAACAGCATCAAGTTTGTTTGACGGGCACGATGCGTCAATTAACATTATGCGAAGAATGCTACAAGCGTCTGGAGCAGAAGTAATCCATTTAGGACACAATCGCTCAGTAGACGAAATCGTTCAAGCTGCGATACAAGAAGACGTTCAAGGGATAGCAATTTCCTCGTATCAGGGTGGACACGTGGATTACTTCAAGTACTTATATGATCAATTACAACAACAAAAGGCAAGTCAGATAAAAATTTATGGCGGTGGTGGCGGTACAATTATTCCATCAGAAATTAAAGAATTACATAAATATGGGATCAAACATATCTTTTCACCGGAAGATGGTAGGAAAAAAGGGTTACAAGGCATGATCGATGAAATGATCCAAGAATGTGATTTCTCCACAAGTGCTACTAAAGACTTATCAACTGTTGACCTTTCAAAAAAGCAAGACGGAGCTATTGCCCATTTTATTACTCTTGCTGAAAAAAAAGTGTTTGAAGAGAAAATGACTATATCAGAGCAAGAGATGTTTCAACAAACGATTCATAATGGCGAACTTCCTCACACGCCTGTTCTTGGTATTACAGGAACGGGTGGTGCTGGAAAAAGCTCTCTAACCGATGAATTAGTACGTCGCTTTATGACAGCGTTCACCGACAAGAGCGTAGCAATCTTATCAGTCGATCCGACAAAAAAGAAAACGGGCGGAGCACTTCTTGGAGATCGTATCCGCATGAACGCTATTCACTCACCAAATGTTTATATGCGTTCACTTGCCACAAGAGATAGCAGACAAGAATTATCAAAAGCAATTTCAGAAGCAATCTTAGTAGTTAAACGAGCAGGATTTGATTTAGTTATCATTGAAACTAGTGGTATTGGTCAAGGCGATGCTGCCATTACGGACGTAGCAGACGTTTCTATGTATGTAATGACGAGCGAATTCGGAGCTCCATCCCAACTAGAAAAAATCGATATGATTGATTTCGCTGATTTAATAGCAATAAATAAGTTTGATCGAAAAGGATCTGAAGACGCTCTACGGGAAGTTCGTAAAGCTTTCCAGCGTAGTCATTTACGATTTGGTGAGCGACCAGAACAGATGCCAGTATACGGATCGATGGCAAGCCAGTTCAATGATCCAGGTACCAATCGACTTTTTTATGAGATGATACAAGTTATTAACCAAAAATGTGGCTCCAAATGGCAGACAGACTTGGGACGGCAAGACGAAATTCAGATTCGTAACGCGGTGATTCCCAAAGAGCAAATTCATTATTTGCGAGAAATCGCTCAAACAATAAAAGAGTATCACGAAGAAACGCTGGCCGAAGTAAAAAAAGCGCGTAGGTGGTTCCAAATACAAGGTACATTGGATGCTCTCAATGACCACGATGAGGTAAGTGTTGATCAAACAGGATTGTTTGAACTAAGAGACCATTACAAAAATTCACTAGCTTCAGACCTAAAACAAGCCCTCGATTCATGGGAAAAAAAGAAACAAACCTATAAACAAGCGAAACTCACCACAAAGATTAGGAACAAAGAAATCATCACCGACTTGCAATCTCGTAGCTTGTCAGGAATTAATATTCCAAAGGTATCACTGCCAACCTTTACTGACTATGGTGAAATTGTCCGCTGGATTCGTTCAGAGAACGTTCCTGGGGAGTTCCCTTATACGGCAGGGGTGTTTCCTTTTAAACGGCAAGGCGAAGATCCTAAACGGCAATTTGCAGGTGAAGGAGGACCTATTAGGACAAATCGTCGCTTCCATTATTTATCACAAGGAGATGATGCTAAGCGTTTAAGTACAGCTTTTGATTCAGTTACTCTTTACGGAGAAGATCCTGATCATCGCCCTGATGTGTATGGGAAAGTCGGAGAAAGCGGCGTTAACATTTGTTCAATAGACGACATGCGAACATTGTATGATGGCTTCAATCTAATCGACCCGTCCACTTCTGTATCAATGACAATCAATGGACCAGCACCTATTATACTCGCCATGTTTATGAACACGGTGATCGACCAGCAATTAGACATTTTCCAGGAAAAAGAAGGACGAGTACCATCAGAAAATGAAACAGCAGATATTCGCGCCAATGCATTAGCCGTCGTTCGCGGCACGGTGCAAGCAGATATTCTAAAAGAAGATCAAGGACAGAATACCTGTATCTTTTCAACGGAATTCGCGTTACGGATGATGGGGGACATTCAACAGTATTTCATTGATCATCATGTGCGTAACTATTACTCTGTTTCTATTAGTGGCTACCACATTGCCGAGGCTGGTGCGAATCCAATCAGTCAATTAGCATTTACATTGGCTAATGGATTCACTTATGTGGAATATTACCTGAGCCGTGGTATGAGCATCGACGATTTCGCTCCAAACTTATCGTTCTTTTTTAGTAATGGATTAGATCCTGAATATACGGTCATCGGTCGTGTAGCTCGCCGTATTTGGGCTGTCGCAATGAAAAATAAATACGGTGCTAATCAACGAAGTCAAAAACTCAAATACCATATACAAACATCCGGCAGATCGTTACATGCACAAGAAGTAGATTTTAATGATATTCGCACGACACTGAGCGCATTAATGGCTATCTATGACAATTGCAATTCACTGCATACGAATGCGTATGATGAAGCGGTCACAACACCAACAGAAGAAAGTGTTCGGCGAGCGATGGCAATTCAATTGATTATCACAAAAGAAATGGGATTGGCGAAAAATGAGAATTCTCAGCAAGGTTCGTTTATCATAGAAGAACTAACGGACTTGGTTGAGGAGGCAGTTCTGTTTGAATTAGAGCAAATGAATGATCGTGGTGGTGTTCTTGGTGCGATGGAAACCCAGTATCAACGTGGAAAAATTCAAGAAGAATCTTTATTATATGAAAGAAAAAAACATAGTGGTGAATTACCAATTGTAGGTGTAAATACGTATTTGAATCCTAACCCTCCATCAGATGAAGATTTCGATATGGAGTTGGCCCGAGCTTCGACAAAAGAAAAAGAAAAACAAATTAGTAATTTGGAAATTTTCCAGAAAAAATTTAACAAAGATTCAAGTAAAGCATTGAATCAATTGAAACAAGTCGCTCTCTCAGGAGGCAACTTGTTTGAAGAGCTAATGAAAACCGTTCGAGTAGCAAGTCTAGGTCAGATAACCACCGCCTTATATGAAGTAGGAGGGAAGTATAGACGAAATTTATAGAATGATTAACAACACTAAACTGGCCTTGGGTCAGTTTTTTTGTTAGTAAAATTATAATTTAACTCTTAACTGGCGAAAATTACTAGAATAAAACTAGTAATTTAAACCCTATTGTTAATTATCGAGAAGTAAAATCTAGTATAATTAAAAATAAGAATTAAATCGAAATCTTTTAAAGAAAGAGGAGGTCAATTTCATATGAAATTTTTTCACACCGCCGACTGGCATTTAGGCAAACTTGTTCAAGGTGTTTATATGACAGAAGATCAACGACTAATCTTAGATCAATTTATCGATGAAATAAAGAAGGAAAAGCCCGATGCAGTTATCATTGCAGGTGATTTGTATGATCGCGGTGTCCCTCCAACTGAAGCTGTCAATCTATTAGACGATATATTAGAAACTATTGTTGTCGAATTAAATACGCCTGTTCTTGCTACTGCTGGCAACCACGATAGTCCAGGTCGGTTAAATTTTGGAAGTAGAATAATGAAAAATAATGGTTTGCATATCATTGGGCAGCTCTCTGATCAAACAAAACCTGTAATTCTTACCGATGATTTCGGGGAAGTTCACTTTCATCTAGTTCCTTATACAGATCCAAGTATAGTTCGATATGTATTCGAAGAAGAAAATATTCATTCACATAACGATGCTATGAAAATAATCATAGATAATATAAAAAAGCATGATCAATCAAACGCAAGACACGTTTTTGTAGGACATGCCTTCGTTACTCCTCATGGAGAAGCGGAAGAAAATACGAGTGATTCCGAACGGCCCCTTTCAATCGGTGGGGCTGAACATGTAGATGCTAATTTATTTACTGACTTTAATTACACGGCACTTGGTCATTTACATCAGGCACATTACGTATTAAATGAAACAATCCAGTATTCAGGATCACCTTTAAAGTATTCTGTTTCAGAAGAAAATCACAAAAAAGGATTCCACATCGTTGATCTAGATCAAAACGGTAACGTATCAATTGAAAAAAGGTTACTAAATCCAATACGAGATATCAGAACCGTCGAAGCAACAATAGATGATTTATTATTACACCCTAACAATAACGATTACGTGTTTGTAAAGCTATTAGACGATGTACCTGTTCTTTCACCTATGGAAAAGGTACGATCTGTTTATCCGAATGCTCTTCATGTAGAACGGGAAGTAATTGTTTCCACAACAAAAAGCGAGCAAAAAGAAAGTACTATAGACCGGAATAAAATGGATGACCTAACCTTATTTAAAGCATTTTATAAAGAAGTAAAAGGAACTGATGTAGCAGAAGATACAGAAACTATATTCAAACAAGTTCTCAATGATTTATTAATAGAAGATGAACTACCATCCTTAACAAACAAAAAGAAAACTATCTCATCTAAATAAATGAGCAGGAAGGAGGAGTAGGACTTGAAACCATTAAAACTTAAACTTACAGCATTTGGTCCTTATAAAAATACAGAAACAATTGATTTTACCGAATTACACAACAACCGATTGTTTGTGGTGTCTGGAAATACAGGCGCTGGCAAAACAACTATATTTGATGGTATTTGCTTTGCATTATATGGATCAGCAAGTGGGGAAGATCGCAATGATTCTAGACTTTTAAGAAGTGATTTTGCTGACGATAATGTTCATACAGCCATAGAATTAGAGTTTGAACTACATGGACGTATTTTTCGTGTGCTTAGACAATTAGGACATGTTAAACAAGGTAATAAAGGTGCTACTGGGGAACGATATGAATTTTATGAAAAAAACGGTGATAAAGAAATCCCTTGCGTAGACAGACAAATAGTTACCGAAATAAATCAGAAAATAGAGGCTCTAATTGGATTGTCTCAAGACCAATTCAGTCAAATAGTTATGCTTCCTCAAGGCGAATTCCGAAAACTATTAACCTCACAAACAGAAAATAAAGAAGAAATATTAAGACGTATTTTTAAAACAGAGCCTTACAAACAAATTAGCGAAAAATTAAAACTCAAGAAAAAAACAGCAGAAGAAACCTATAATCAAAAATCACAACAAAGAGAGAACTTTATAGGAAATATTTCTGCTACATTACCTTCACGTGAGCAGTCTGAGCTATTTAACGTAATTTCACAGGAAAATTATAATGTTAATCAAGTGACTGATGGTTTAGCTAAAGAAGTGGCTTTTTACGAAGGGAAAACACAAGAAGATGACAAAAAATATAATAACGCTTATCAATTACACGACCAAAAACAAACTGATTTCCATAAGGCTAAATCATTAAATGAACAATTTAACGATCTAGATACGAAAGAAGTTAAATTAAAAAGTGCTCTGGATCAAGTGCCACTATTTAATTCAAAAGAGAGACAGCTACATTTAGCTGAACGTGCAAGCACCGTCCAAATTTATGAAAAACAACTAAAAGAATGGCAGGAAACAATCAAATTAAAAAATGAAGTGTTAAATAACGCAACCATTTCTATGAATAAAAGTATTGAGGAATTGGAGCATGCTCAGAAATTCTATCAGCAAGAAGAAAATCAAAAACAGGAACGAGAACATACAAGTAAAAAATTAGACCGTCTGAACGATATCTTGCCTCTTGTTAAAGACAACGATCTCAAAAAACAGCAGCTTTTAAAATTAGAAACAAATGTAAATCAATTAGAGGAACAACTTAAGTCACTAGAAAATCAAATTAAGCTGGAAAAGGACTCTAAAGTAAAACGAAATCAAATCATTAAATCACTCGAATCATCTGTTAACCAACTACCAACAAGTCAACAAAGACTAACAGACATGAGAGAGAAATATAAACAGGTAGACGAATATATTAAACTTAGGGATACACATTCTGAGATTGAGAAAGAGTTAACTACTAAGAAGGGTACGTTTAATTCTGCCAGAGACAAGTACACCAAAATAGAAGCTGCTTGGATAAATGGACAAGCTAGCATTCTCGCAACCCACTTGCATAACGGTCAACCTTGTCCCGTTTGTGGTAGTAAAGAACATCCAAATAAAGTTTCTAAACACGAAGGAACGCCTACAAAGGAAGACCTTGAACTTGCTAAAACCAAAATGAATGAAGTTGAAAGTGATTATCGAACGGTTTTAGCACGTCACGAAACCTCACTTTCAACAATGAAATCCAAACAAAACGATATGAATGAGTATTCTTATCCGTTGAATGAAATTGATTTAATTCGAACAAAGCTAATGGAAGAAGGTTTACAACTAAAGGTTGAAGTAGATCAGCTTAAATCAGCTCAGGAAAAGCTAACAGCTGAAAGGGATTCTTTTGAAAAGATCGAGAAGAAGTTAGACGAATTGGATCTAATAAAAGAACAAGCTACAAAGAGCTATAATGAACAAAAAAATAATTATGATTCACAAAAAGCTGTTTATCAAGAGAGGCTTGAATCTATTCCAGAGGATGTAAGGGACTTAACTACCTTAGAGAGACAAATAAAAGAAACTGAAGCGTTCAAAGCTAAGTTAGAAAAAGCATGGGACCAAGCACAGAAGAGACTTCAACAAACGAAAGAAAGCCACACAAAGGCGCAAACAGATTTGACTCATGCTAAGAGTCAATTACAAGAAACCTCTGATAAAACAGACGCTTCAGAAAAAACATTTAATCAGGCTCTACAAAAAGCAGGATTCACATCCGCCTTAGATTATACGGAAGCGATAATGACTTTAGATACACAAAGTACACTAAAAACAGAAATTGAAGAATTTAATAAAACTCTATCTTTATTGAAAGAACAGGTAAAAGTACTAAAGGACGCTTTAAAAGACAAAAAGAGAGTTGATTTAAGTGAGCTTTCTGAAGAATTAAACCAGTTACGAAAAGCATATGAATCTGCTCTAAATGAGTTGAACCAATCAAAAGAATATCGCAAAGAGGCTTTAGAACTGAAATTAAACATAATTGAAGCAAATGAAAATGTCCGACAAGAAGAACAACAGTTAAATAGAATAACTGATTTGTTTGATGTGATTAGAGGACAAAACAGTTCAAAGATTTCATTTGAACGTTATTTACAAATTGAGTACCTAGAACAAATTATTCAAGCTGCAAATGAACGTTTAAAACGAATATCTAATGGACAATTTTATTTAATGAGAAGTGATCGAATGGAAAGTAGAGGTCGACAGAGTGGATTAGGACTTGATGTATATGATGCATATACCGGTCAAACACGTGATGTAAAAACTCTATCCGGTGGGGAAAAGTTTAATGCCTCTCTTTGTTTGGCACTTGGGATGGCAGACGTTATTCAAAGTTTTCAGGGTGGAGTATCAATAGAGACTATGTTTATTGATGAAGGTTTTGGTTCACTTGATGAGGAATCATTGAACAAGGCTATTGATACATTAATCGACTTACAAAAATCCGGAAGAATGATTGGGGTCATATCCCATGTCCATGAACTAAAGACTGCAATTCCCGCAATTCTTCAAGTGGAAAAGACTAAAGAAGGATTCAGCCGCACAAAATTTATTGTTAGTTAAATATCATCTTGAGTCCACCAATCAATAATTAGCTGGTGGACTTTTATTTGTACTTTAAGTAACACCTATCAACAAAAGTGATATTAACTTTACTGCTTTCGTTCTGCTTGTTTAATAAATTGTTGTTCATCTTCGATTAGACCACATGAGCCACACTGAATTTTTCTGGAAGGACCTTTATATGCTACATGAAAGGGGTCTAAGTTGTCATTGGTGTATTCATTAGTAAGTGCACCTGACTGTGGGTCTAATTTAACAGGTTTTGCAACTTGTTCAATAATGTTAAACCTCGAGCGATTTGTTTTACAATTCGGACATAGATACGGACTCATCACTATTACACCTCCCAAAATTATTATCCCCAAACAAATAATTATTATTACTGGCATAGTAGCTAGTGACACTAGGTTAAAAAAACCCCTCTATATAAGAAGGGCGTATTAACTATTTAATTAACATTCGAATTCTTGTTAACCTTTTTTGTGCGATTACATAATTCATATCTGTTTTTGAAATAAAATGTAAAGTGGGATTGTTAGAATAATTCACTTTTAAAAGGTAATAAGTATTTGGTTTTTTATGTTTTATAACTGCCATTATTTCTGAAAGCGGCAACTTGTAAAATACAGTTCTTACAGTTACGAAATTTTCCAAGAAATGTTTATAAGGATATACTGCGCAATAATTATCATGATATTCGATTAACAGATTATCGAAATTATTAAGCGCTTCTTTTAATTCTGGTTCTCTATAAATCATAATAAAAAACCCCTTTCATACATTAAATGCCTAATAAAACACCTAAATGTTAAGGAGGTTTTTATAGGCAACTGGCTGGCATAGATATACTTTAGCCCCTATAGTTTTGCGTCCTTGCTTTTCAACAAGTTTGCCCTTTCTATTTATTATTATATCATATTTAAAATCTATTATTACTACACTAGATTCAAGTAGGCAACAAAAATTCAAGCTAATTCCAGGTTTTATTCGTACAACCACAATAAAATTTTATGTACATTATTTTCCTGTTAAGCCTATGTTTTTTAAAAAGGAGAGATGTAATGTTAATCAAAGTGCGT
Source organism: Aquibacillus saliphilus (assembly GCF_020404745.1). GTDB lineage: Bacteria > Bacillota > Bacilli > Bacillales > Amphibacillaceae > Aquibacillus > Aquibacillus saliphilus. The sequence goes on along the minus strand of NZ_JAIZAP010000001.1, from coordinate 232,816 downwards.
AAGTATTACAAATATTTAAAAAATGCACCAATTTCTTTAAGTAATTTCATCCAACAAAAATTCATATGGAAAAAAATTAAGATACCTGATTCTCAGCTTGAAAGAGTATATCATAAACTGAAAGGAACTCTCAAAAAATCAAAAAAACCCCTTACTCTTACAAAAGAAGATCGTATCTTGGTTGATCAGATTAAAACTAGAACAAAAGAATACAATCAAAATAATATAACAAGGACTTCAGCATATTATGATTTTTATATAAAATATCCTGAAATACACTGGACGTTGTTAGCACATATGGTCTCAAGAAACGGTGGATGGAATATGACTGATTTGAAGGGGGATTTAGTTTCTGATTTTCTTAGTGACCAACAAATTAAAAACTTTTTTTTGCTGCTTGAAAAATCTAATGCTCATATTTTTCAAGATGCCTTTCCACAGCTATTACTTTATCAAGCATGTAAAGTAAGAAACAAAAACCTATTTTATCTTCTTCCTGCTTTTAAGGTTTCGGATTTTATGATACCAGTCTGGAATGAATTTTATGAGAAACACAATTCACAGTTACTAACGATTGGGTTAATAATAAATGAACAAAACAATATAGAGGGAAGGGTGATACAAAATAAACAATTCCAAAAGCAAGTATTTAACAGCATTCCCTTTAAAGCTCAGCAACTCTTTCAATTAACAAAAGTCGTCCTACCATATTACTCTAAGAAAGACAAAGTTAAACTTGCTGGTGTAACTGTTTCTGATTTTCACAATTTGAAAGAGCGCATTACGATTGGGAAGACTTTGTACGCTATTTCATTCGGAATAGAGAGCGTTCATAAGGGCGTTGTTAAATTCGCAAACAGACAACGTCACACGGGTTCTAGATCAGATTATTGGCCAAATGTTTTCATGAATAATCCTTGTAATAGTGACAGAGTGTCAAAATCTAAAAAAGTTTGCTCCATCAATACATCACCATTAATTTACAGTCCCTTCCTGCAAGATGCTTGGCCAAATCAACATCATCAATTCGCTATTGTCGATGATTGGTTTACTGAATTAACTGTTTTGGCTGAATTCTCAGCAATCAAAACACCCCATAAATATGATATTACAAGTGAGTATTGTGCATCTCTTTCTAACCTAATGCAACTAAGTATTCTAAAAGAGGGGGGTGATACTAATGAAAAGTAAACACATCTATAAATTTGCAAGTTTTATCAAAAAAAGAAAACTTTATCCTTTTTACCTAAGTGTACCGATATCTAAAAAAATGATTTTGTATCTCTTAAATAAAAACAAACCCAATCTAGTAAATAACATAAGAATAAGTGTTGATGACCATCACCTTAGAATAATGGGGAATTTGAAAAAATCGAGTGTAATAATTCCTTTTTCAGTTGTGCTTAAGCCAACAATATCCAAGGGAAGGGAGATTCATTTTAAAATTGTAGAATTAAAACCAATCAACAATATATGGATCAATAGAATCATTTTAAATAAATCCTCCGTTATTCGTTTTCACGAAGTATTAATTCTAGACTTGAATAAAATAAAAAAAGTAAACATGATTCCATTCGGAAAAATTTATAAAATAAAAATTAAAAAGAAACAAATATGGTGTCAAATCATCGTTTAGATAAACTGTTTTATTAGATTGTTTTTTTAAAAAAATGATATACTATTGTGATTGAAATATACATAGGCTTTTTCAAGAAATCAGTTAGACCTAGAAATGGAGTTATAACATGACAAATATTGGATTAGTATTAGAAGGTGGTGGAATGAAGGGTTTATACACAGCTGGTGTACTGGAGTACTTCATGGAAAATGACTTGTATTTCCCTTATGTCATTGGAGTATCTTCGGGTGCGTGTATGGCTGCTTCATACCTTTCCAGGCAAAGAGGCCGCAACAAAAAAGTAAACATTGACCATATAAATGACCCCCGTTTTATCTCTTTTCGCAACTACGTAAAAAAGAGAGAATTATTTGGAATGGATTTCATATTTGATGAAATTCCAAATCAAATCGTTCCCTTTGATTACCAAACGTTTTTAGGAGGAGCCGAACAATTTGTAGTCGGAACTACGGATTGTCACACTGGTCAAGCTGTTTATTATAGTAAACAAGAAGACGGAGAGCAGATGTTAAAGATTATCCGTGCATCTAGTTCTTTACCTTTTGTATCATCTAGTGTCGAATATAAAGAAAAGTTCTTACTTGATGGTGGAATTATTGATCCTATCCCAATTAAGAAATCACAACATGATGGTAATAAAAAGAATATAATCATTATGACTAAACCAAATAGTTATAGAAAATATCCGAGTAAGTTCTCCAAGATAATGAAAATGATGAATAAAAAATATCCAGCAATTACTGAACCATTGCAACAAAGACATCAGATCTATAATAATACATTATCATTTATAGAAGAAGAAAAGAAAAAAGGGAGTACCTATGTAATTCAACCGAGCAAACCGATTGATGTCAGCAGGATTGAACGAAACAGGGAAAAGTTATTAAATTTGCATGAACTAGGATATCAAGACGCAAAAGCACATGCTGAAGAAATGAACGCTTTCTTAGCTAGTGAGTAGAACAATCACAATATTTAATCATACCGTAAATAAGGTTGGTATTATTTATCCTATTTATAAATTTCAAGATAGACAACGCTTGTGTTCACAGGCGTTGTCTATTTGAATATCAATCGTTGCTAACTTTCACGCTGCTTTTTTACCATCATCTTTAAATTTTTCTGAATGATTTCTTTTAACATCCCAATAATACATCTGAGGAAGACCAAAGTGAGTCCAAAAATCATGAACTAAAGAAGTACCAACAAAAATTATCATATACCAATCAAGTTGTCTCAAGGTAGCAACCCACCTTTCATGATATAACATTGTATTACGAGACAGGTTGTCTAAGTAACAATAGTAGGAAATAATTTCAAAAAATGATAAAGGCAAAACCAACTCAGTGGTTAAATTCCATCTAATTGGTTAAACCAATAGTAATTGATTATCAAATTCAAAATTTAAGGAAAGTGATCATGCTATGGAAGAAATACACGAAGAGAAGTTTTGTAAGAATTGCAATCAAGAAACACTTCATTTAATAACTGAAACAACTATGGAAATAGAATATCGATGTGAAAAATGTAACCATAATGAAAAAGTAGTCAAAACATTTTTTTGAAATTTGAATGACAACGTCCTTATGTCTATCTTCATTGTTAAATTACAAAATTAAAAAAGACTTAACGTATTAGCCAATGCATCATCAACATGTGTATGGCTAATTTTTTTAGACGTCTCTAATATTGACAACAATTTTCACTATATGTTACATTTATCTCGAATTAAAGATATTTTCATATTAATAATTTGTAAGAACTTTGATACTTCGAGTTAACCTTTAACAATTTACCAAAAGTGGAGGAATAAAAATGAATCAAATAAAAGGGATGCACCACGTAACAGCTATTACTAGTAGCGCGGAAAAAAACTATGAATTTTTCACATATGTTTTAGGGATGCGTTTAGTCAAGAAAACTGTTAATCAAGATGATATTCAAACCTATCATCTATTTTTCGCTGATGATACAGGTAGTCCTGGTACTGATATGACCTTCTTCGATTTCCCAGGTATTCCAAAAGGTGCCCACGGGACAAATGAAATCTCAAAAACCTCCTTCCGTGTACCAAGTGATGATGCGTTAGATTATTGGTTAAAACGCTTTGATCGCTTAGAAGTAAAACATACTGGTATAAAAGAACAATTCGGTAAAAAGACGTTATCTTTCGTTGATTTCGATGAACAAAACTATCAACTGATTTCAGACGAATTAAATAAAGGTGTTGAGTCAGGCAAAGCTTGGCAAAATGGACCAGTCCCACTTGAATATGCTATTACTGGTTTAGGACCACTATTTGTACGTATTGCCGACTTTGATTACTTTAAAGAAATGATGGAAAAAGTTCTATTATTCAAAGAAATAGATCAAGAAGAGTCCTTACATTTATTTGAGGTTAGCGAAGGTGGAAATGGTGCACAGGTTATTGTAGAACATAACGTCATTCTTCCCCGAGCACAACAAGGATTTGGTACAGTTCACCATGCCGCGTTTTGTGTTGACGACCGTGCAGCATTAGATGAATGGGATAAACGTTATCAAAGTTTTGGTTTCCAGACTTCTGGTTATGTTGATCGTTTCTTCTTCAAATCATTATACTCAAGAGTTGCACCACAAATTTTGTTTGAACTCGCAACTGAGGGTCCAGGATTTATGGGGGATGAACCATACGAAACACTAGGAGAGAAATTATCATTACCTCCATTCCTAGAAGATAAGCGTGAACAAATCGAAAAATCAGTTCGACCGATTGATACGGTAAGAAGCACAAAAGATTTTACTAAAGAATAATAAATAAGCTGGATGTGCTACTTGAATTCCATATAGCGCCTCCAGCTTTTTTTACTATTGTCAGAATTTCAAATGTTTCCCCCTGAAGATCTTTTAAGAAGGTTGTTAAAGAAAAATTATCCATTACGTAAGATTTCTTGTGTTACTATTAAAAGATATTGTTTTTTCAAAATCAATTGTAAACATTTGAAAGGAAGTTTCATAGATGGATATAAAAAGTCTTGCTCCTAAAAATGATCCATGGGAAGCGTATAGAGATGTTGAAAAAAACGGTGAGATGACTTTATCAAGTGTCGAATTCACTACAACAACACTTTGCAACATGCGCTGCAATCACTGTGCAGTTGGTTATGCTTTGCAAAACCGAGATCCAGATTCATTGCCAATGGACCTCATTCTTAAACGATTAGACGAAATTCCGTATCTGCGGACAATAAGCATTACTGGTGGAGAGCCGATGATGTCAAAGAAATCAATTAGAAACCATGTCTTGCCCCTTTTAGAATACGCTCACGGTAGAGGTATCAAAACACAAATTAATTCCAATTTAACTCTACCTTATGATCGATACAAACCTATTGTTCCTTATTTAGATGTCCTACATATCTCTCATAATTGGGGGACGATGGAAGAGTTTGTTGAGACAGGTTTTGCTCGAATGGACCGGAAACCATCGGTAGAGGCTAGAAAAAAATATTTTAATGTGATGGTTGAAAATGCTAAGAAACTCGCTAGTGAAGGAGTAATGGTTTCAGCAGAAACGATGTTAAACAGGCGAACTTATCCTTATTTAGAAAAAATTCATGACCATATTATTGAAATGGGTTGTACTCGTCACGAAATCCACCCAATGTATCCAGTTGATTTTGCCAGTAATCTAGAAACACTAACACTCGATGAAATTCGTTTAGCGATAAGCCGTCTACTTAATCATCGTGATGACGATATTTGGATGCTCTTTGGAACGTTACCTTTTTATGGCTGTAGCTCTTCTAAGGAGGATTTGGATTTGCTTCAACGTCTATATAAGGATAGAAATGTTAGCGTAAGGAACGATCCGGATGGAAGATCTCGTCTAAATGTTAATATTTTCACAGGAGAAATCATCGTTACTGATTTTGCTGATGAACCTGCTTTAGGTAACATTCAAGACACGCCTTTACAGAAGTCCTATTCTCAGTGGATGGAGACAAAAACGGCTAAAGGATTAAATTGTCATTGTCCAGCTGTTAAATGTTTAGGTCCCAATATTTTAGTTAAGAACACATACTATAAAAATATTGATTTTAAACAAAGAGAAACCAATATCAGTTTCTAGGTATTTGATTTATAAACTATAGAAAAGCTTTAGTGAATAGTTAATACATCAACAAATTTAAATTTGAAAACACATTTAAATCGTGAATATTTTACTCGTTAGAACCTATACTACATGCTGAGGTGAAGGATATGTATAAACTATTGTCTCATAATGATTTAGATGGAGTTGGATGTGGTATTTTAGCAAAGCTTGCTTTTGATAAGCAGGTGAATGTCCGCTATAACTCTATTGGAAGTCTTAACCGAGAAGTGGAATGGTTTTTGGAAAATGATAACAAAGACACATTTTTATTTATTACTGATTTGTCTGTAAATGAAGACAATGAAAAACGACTTGATGAGTTTTATCAATCAGGAGGGAAGGTACAACTACTAGATCATCATAAAACAGCTTTATCTTTTAATGATTATGAGTGGGGACATGTTTTGGTAGAGGATAATGAAGGAAAACAAACGTCCGCAACTTCATTACTATATGAATATCTCGTTACTAATCAATTAATAAAACCCTCCAGTACAATTACAGAATTTGTAGAACTCGTTAGGCAATATGACACATGGGAATGGGAAAGAAATGATAACTTAAAAGCTAAAAGACTTAATACACTCTTTTTTTTGGTATCCATTGATGAGTTTGAAGAAAATATGATTGAGCGCCTCAATAAAAGTGAGGAGTTTAATTTTGATGATTTCGAACAAAAGATACTCGAAATGGAAGAAAAGAAAATCGAAAGGTACATTCGCCGAAAGAGACGTGAACTGGTTCAAACAGAAGTGGATGGCCAATTTGCAGGTATTGTTTATGCGGAATCATACCACTCAGAACTCGGGAATGAACTAGGCAAAGAATACCCACACCTTGACTACATTGTTATTCTAAATATTGGTGGAAAACGAATGGGTTTTCGCACGATCCATGATGATGTTGACGTATCTGAAGTAGCTGGTGTCTATGGAGGGGGCGGCCATGAGAAAGCATCCGGCTCAATCATGAACGATCAAGCATACAAAAGATTCGTGACAGAAACCTTTCGTCTTAACCCATTAAAGGAAGATGCGAAACGGAATCGCTTTAATTTAAAACGCTCAACATTTGGTTCCTTGTATAAAAATCGAACAGGCGATATTTTTCTTCTATATCAGGTCAATGATAAAGAATGGTCGATTGAGAAAAATAATAATAATATGGAGCACACCTACACAAGTTATGAAGAAGCAGAAAAATTCCTAAAAAGAAATTATCAGGCTTGGCTTGAAAGAGATGAAGCGTTTGTAAATTACTTAATGGATCAAGTCAAAAAATAAAAAGCAATAGTAGATTTATTACATTTGAAAGCAAAAGAATAACCATCAAATTTCGTTGTTAGACGACGAAACTTGATGGTTATTCTAATTCTTAATTAATACAATAGTCTGCTGTTACAATATAAAACAGTATTTGACATGTTACTATTTTAATGGGAATGTAAAAGATCATATTTCGTATCGGAATGAACCTTGGGCATTTTAAATGTTGATACCTGAAATATACTCACTAGCACTTTTTTCTTTTTCTTCTTCTAAGTCATGTAAGTATTGTTGAGTGGTACGTATATCAGAGTGTCCAGCCATCCGTCTTACTTCATCTATACCCGCACCATCATCTAAAGCAAATGTGATCGCACTATGTCGGAACCAGTGAGGACTAACATTCTTATTTATTCCCGCTCTTTTCGCTGCACGATTAATCATGTACCGGACAACTCGGTCGTTTAATGATTTTCCTTTTGAATTTACAATAAGTGGCTCATCTACTTGGCTACCTATGATTATTGATAGATTGTTAGCAGCTCTATATTGGAGTATTAAACCAAATATGTCTGGTTTTAGCTTCAATCGACGTGGCTTTTCGCCCTTACCAAAGACCCTAATCATAGTTTGACCAGAAGTTCCCTCATAAATATCGTTCCAAGTGGCATTACATAATTCCGATACACGAAGGCCCATCATAATTAATAAACTACCAATCACCCTGTTTAACTGCTTTTGCTTCATTTCATCTAATAAAAGTTGAACCTCTTTACGATTTAATTTACGTTCTTGTTTTGTATTTTGAATCTGCGGCAGTTGGATATAATGAGTCATATCTCTTTCATAGAATTCAACTTTAAACCCAAAGCGAAGAAGGGACCGGATCATTTTTAATTTTCTATGAGCGGTCGAAGATGAAAACTCCTTATTTATTTCTTTTTCGTATGCGTCCAATTGCACAATTCCTACATCAGAGAGTGAAGTAGGTGATTCCAAATTATATAAAAACTTATTGAAATGCTTTAAATCTCTCAGATAAAGTTTTTCAGTACCATCAGATAGTTTTTTCTTACGGTACTTGTTACCATACACAAAAAACGACAAAAACAGAAAATCATCTTTTTCTTTCTTAAATGAAAGGTACTTCCCATCTTCCAACACTCTTTGAGTAACTTCTTCAATTTCGGTCCATTTCCCATTCTCAACTGCTTCAATTATATTTTCTGATGTGCGTATTGATAATTGATTAATAGTATCACCTTATTCTTAAATGTAATTATAAAATCTCGCTGTTCTCAGAAATCAACTCATTCAGATTGATACAAGAGATTTCTGTAACATCAGCAAACCGGTTATCCGTTGTAATAAAAGCATTAGAACCTGAGATAATTGCAGTTGAAAGAAATAACGCGTCCCTCACGTTAATATTATGTGTTACTTTTAAATGCGCAGCTCTTTCAGAAATTTCATTGTTAACTGGCGAAATTGTTAAGTTAGGAAAGTGCTTAAAGTATAACTTAATTGTTTTTTCTATATCATGTTTCCCTTCCTGAATTGGATCTATTAATACTTCTGACAAGGCCAGAGTAGAGGTGCAGGCAGTCAATTCTCCTTGTTCAATGAGTTCAAACATTTTTTTAATAGTCTGACCGTGCTCAGGATGTTTATTAAAAGCATACATAAAAATATCTGTATCCAAAGCCACACGCTTGTATGTAGATAGTACATCGATTAATCCCATTTTTCACTCTCCTTTTTCTTCATATTTATTTTCCCACAAACCTTCACCCAATCCCCAAATTGCATCTGAGAAGCTTTTCGGTTTTGGCATAACAACTATTTCATTCCGAATGTCATCATACATCCACAATAACGTGTCACCTATTTCCAAATTCACTTTATCTCTAATCTCCTGTGGAATTGTCGTTTGAAATCTCTGACGAATGTCACTCTCCGATTTAATTACGCGATCCATAATATCACATCCTTAATAACGTTCAACATATAATCATTTTATCACACAACAATAGTAAATTGTTTATTAAATGCAAACATAAAATTTAAATCATACATGAAACCATTTATAATAATTAGTTTATTTTCGCAATATTTAATCAGAATTTAAATAAATCAAAAAAAGTACAAAAATTACTTATATCCGGATACATACGGTATTCGGATATAAGTAAAAAATAGTAATAATTTGGATAAAATTACTATTTTCATTAGAAATTAGGAATAGGGGGAATTTCATAATAAAAAAGAGACTTACTATTGTTTTATCGAACAAACGTTTGTATAATGAAGATAGAAGGGAGAGGAGTAGCATGAATACTAATGTAGGCAAAAGAAAACGAACAATGGAGTACTCTGATATGATACAGATGTACCAAGATGGATACAGTACAACAGATATTGGTATGTTAGCAAATGTATCTGCAAGATATGTAAGTAGTGTTCTAACTAAAAATAATATCCAAAAAAGACCACATGGAAGTTGGAAGCGTCAGTATCAATTAAATGAGGATTATTTTAAAAAATGGACAAATAATATGGCATACATATTGGGATTTTTTGTAGCAGACGGAAACATTCCAAGAGACGCTCAAACAATCAGCATTTCACAAAAAGAAAAATACATTCTTGAAAATATCAAAAGGGAGATTGAATCTAATCATCCCATATATAAGAATAAGAAGACTGGAGTTCATTTATTAAACCTTAACAGTAAGATTATGAAGAATGATTTAATGCAACTACACGGTATCATGCCCAATAAATCAACTAGCATTGAATTTCCGTATGTTCCAGAAGAGTATATGAGTCACTTTATACGAGGTTATTTTGATGGAGATGGATATATAAATTACGACAAATTTAACGTTACTTTTGTAGGTGGTTCAATCAAATTTATGGTAAGTTTAATCCGTGTATTAGAAAATCTAGGATTAGTAGTTAATTTCAACACTAACAGCAAACATCACCGAGTACATATAAACGGTAGAAAATCGATTAAAACTTTCTCGGACTGGATATATCATAACAAAGATATTTACCTTATTAGAAAATTTGATAAATTCAACATGGAAACGTTAGATATTAATTTATTAAAGGATAGAAAGCTTAAAAACACTTCAATCGCAGTAATTAAAAGGAAGCAAAATTTTCTTAGACATTACGAGCAATATAATTCTCTGCAAATGGCATGTGATTACGTACAAATAAAAATACCTGCTTTTCAGACATGGTTGAAAACAGATAGTGAATTTCATGATCAATTTATTATTATACAAGATCAGATAAAAGAGTAGTTGGATGAATAATTGTATTTTTTTTAATTAATTTTAGTTAACATAATGGATAGGAATTATTCAGTATGTACTCAATTATAATTAGAAAACAGCTCTAACCACCAATTAACGATGTCAAAAACTGTTTGAATTGTCCTCTTGTTATTAGGTCACTTTCATAATCGGTTAATGTATCAAGCGCTTCATCACTCATTGTGAAAGTGTCTTCTATTATCAAATCACGATATAATGAATATGTATTCAAACGGTCTAATACTCCTTGAAAGTCAAGGCCAATGGTGTATCCTTCTTTAAAAATTTTTTCTTCTTCTTTTATAATATCTGCTAAGCGTAAAAGAATTTCTGTTTTTTCCATTTCCTGTACTCCTTTTTTCGCTATAATCTATATGTTTTCTAACCTAGTAAGTAGCTGTAATCTTATTTTGCCCAACTTTCAATATGATAACCTGGTAAATAATTGTATTGCTCTTACCAACTTTTTTAAAAAGGTAATAAGCGAAAAGGAATATATTAATACTCGTAAAGATTTATTTTTCAGTTCCACCAAAGTTAATGAAGAAAATAAAAAACACATCGAGTTTTATCAACTCGAACCGGAGGACCAGTTATTACAGAGAGCAAAAGGATTGGAGCTTCAAAATAAGCAACAATCGAATAACTGATCGAATCAATAGTGAACAGGGGGACAAACATGTCACACAACACGGTTCTCGTGGCATAATTGCCTATGACTTAGATTAGAACTAGGACATAGCACTACAAAGGATAATGATGTTATATTTACGTCGTGATAATCGTAAAATCCGTGCGTTATGCACTGAATTAACCAAGATTGAGGGGAAAATTTGCTAAGAGTCAGCAAATAGTCAAGCACGAGTTACGGATCACCAAGAAGAAATGATTAACTCGACAGGATACAAAGAGTTAGTTTATCCAGACCGGCCAGACATTACCAGGAAGGTAAAGATAGAAAGGATCCAGCTATTCAGATAATATTTTATAGAAAGTAAAGTGAATAGTTATTGTTCTGTAAACTTTAAATCTAGTTAACATAATATTTATTATCAGAAGTTATAAAATTAAAGCAATCTCACATCTCAATAGACAAGTATTCTCGAGATAGTGAGATATTTTATTTTTTTAACTTATTTCAGCATTATTGATTTCTAGTAATTCTTGATATATTTCTACTAGTTGTTCAGATGGTTTTATCCAACTGAATTTCTCAGCTTCTATACGTGCATTTTTTTTAAGTTGATCAAACAATTGGTTATTTTCTAATTTTGTAACTGCTTGTACCATACTAACTGTACTATTATTTTCATATAAAAACCCGTTTGTTCCATCAGATATTTGCTCCATTGTTGGACCACTGCTAGCAGCAATTACTGGCAATCCTGACGCCATTGCTTCTAGAATAACTAAACCTAATGTTTCCGTTACAGATGGAAAAATAAATGCATCTGCTGAAGCAAATGCTTCTGCTAATTCTTCACCATGCATGAAACCAGTAAAAACTGTCCTTGTTCCTGTAAAAATTTCTTCTAGTTCCTGGCGTGCTGGCCCATCACCAACAATAGCTAAAGATACGTCACTTCTTGCATCGAGTAATGACTTTATTTTATATATTTCCTTCTCTATCGCTAACCGCCCTACAAACACCAGAAGTTTTTGGTTTATTTTTCCATTAGACAACTTCATTCTCATTCTGTTGCTGTAATTTCTAGGGTGATATTTATCGGTATCCACTCCACGTTTCCAAACGTCTACATTAGAAAAATTCTTTGCTACTAATTCTTTTCTAATCGATTCAGATGTACATAAATTAATCAAAGCTTTATTATGTAAACTTCTAATATAATTCCAAACAAATGGTTTTAACGGTCGGTACATCTTGTAGTAATCAAGGTATTTAGGGATATGTGTGTGATAAGAAGCAATTAGAGGAATATTTAATTTGTTTGCATAATAAACCCCAGAAGCCCCTACTGACACCGGATTAACCACATGCACAAGATCGGGGCTATAATGTTTTATAATAGATTTCACTTGTTTTTGCGGTAATGAAAACGGCCGATAACGATAAAAAGGCATAGTGATTGCCCTTACCCCTTCGACTACCGCACCTTCAAATTCATTAACACCTAGATCTGGCGCGATCACTATAACTTCATGGTTAAGTTGCCTTAGATATTTAATTGCCTCTGTTAAACGAGTAACTACTCCATCCGTAGAAGGTAAAAAGGTTTCTGTAACAATTACAATTTTCAAAACTAGAGTCTTCCTCTCTTACTTCCAAGAAATTGTTGGCAGTACATTTTCTCTTATAACGTTAGTTTTATTGTCCAATGTAGCTTTTAATATTTCGTGCAGTACTTCATCAGTCAATAAATTAGGCTCTAGTCCTAAATCTCTAAGTTTTGTATTTACAGCATGGTAATAATGATCTTCAGCTTCTACACGAGGATTTTCTAAATTCTTGATTTGAACCCCTAATCCAATTTCATTGCCTACTTTTTGAACCTTTTCAGCCAACTCCCCAACCGAAAAATACTCCGTAAACTGGTTAAAAACACGAAATTCACCTTTATCTGCAGGTTTGTTTGCTGCAATTTCAATGCATCTAACAGTATCCTTTATATTTAAGAATGCTCTTGTTTGTCCGCCTGTTCCGTAAACAGTTAAATCATGTCCTATTGTAGCTTGAACTAAAAAACGATTCAGTGCTGTACCATAAACTCCGTCATAATCTAAGCGATTAGCTAGAACTGGATCCATTACTGTCTCATCGGTATGTAAACCATATACTACACCTTGATTTAAGTCAGTCGCTCGTATCCCCCATATTTTGCATGCAAACATTATATTATGACTGTCATGCACTTTAGATAAGTGATAAAAAGATCCCGGCTGTTTAGGATATGGTAATTTATCTTTTCTGCCATTGTGTTCAATTTCGATATATCCCTCTTCAATATCAATGTTTGGCGTTCCGTATTCACCCATTGTCCCTAACTTTATTAAGTGACAATCAGGCGCAAATTCTTTAATAGCATATAAAACATTTAAATTGCCAATAACATTATTAGATTGGGTGTAAACTGCATGTTCACGGTCCATCATAGAATACGGAGCAGATCTTTGTTCGGCAAAATGTACAAATGCTTCCGGTTGTGTTTGTTTAAAGACCTCGGAAAGAAAATCATAATGATTTAAATCTCCGATAAAAGTATTGATTTTTTTACCAGTAAGTTCTTTCCACCTATTTACTCTTTCCTCTAAAGAAAATATTGGTGTCAAACTATTAGATTTTAATTCATTATCAATTTTTCTTCTTACTAAGTTATCTACAATTGTTACTTCATGGCCTTGTTTTGATAAATATAACGCAGTTGGCCATCCACAAAATCCGTCTCCCCCTGCAATTACTATTCTCATATTTCTCCTCCTATGCCATTTCTTCTAACAACATATAAATGATACCATAAAAAACTGAATAATCGAATTAATTTCTCTTCTATTTCAAAGAAGAGAAATTAATTACTATATAACTTTAGTATTAATGAATTCGGATATGATTTGATTGAAAGGCTGCCAATGTTTCGTTGGCAATTGATGATATGCTTTATCAATATAAACAACATGATGATTTGCGCAACGTTCATAATAAATCTTATGTCTATTTATCCAAAAAGCATTTGCGCCATATATTAGCAATAATGGCATATCCAATGAATCTAAATCTGTAACTCCATTGTAGTGCAATGTTTGATCATAAAATTTATACCAATGTGCAAAATCACTTTTCAACATATGAGAATATAAAACTTTACGGTATTCTTTATCCTTCGTATGACTAATAGAAAGGAACCTCGCTAAAGTTTCCGGTGATTTCTTAAAGAGCCGCATTCCTAACTTATACTCTATTTTTAATCCAATTGTAGCAACTTTTGGATATCCACCCGATAGAATAAGCGCCTGCGTTTTAGTTGGATAGGCTTTCGCAAATTCTTGCGCAATTACTCCACCCGCTGAATAGCCACAAATGATAGCTTGTTCGAATTTTTCGTTATCTATTATTAGTTTCAATTCCTCTACATAGTTGTCTATGATCGAATACTCAATACTAGAAGAGGAAAGTCCATGTCCGCTAAAATCCGGAGTAACTATTAAGTATTTATCTGAAAGTTGCTGTTGTTTGTCAAAGACTCTTCTTCCCATACCTGGAGGATGAATGAATATAATCGGAACTCCGTTTCCATTTGTTTCATAGTACACTGTCCCATTTTCATATTGAATACTTTTCATAAATACTCCTTCCTTCAAAAAAGTCAAAGAGCAGTATAAAATTCATGTCATATTTTCATTAACTTTTTTTATTGGTTTTTTGGCAGGCCCTTCGATTACTTCCCCGGCTATTGAAAATCTAGATCCATGACAAGGACAATCCCAAGTTCGATCACCTTCGTTCCAATTCACTTCACATCCCATATGTGTACACGTCGTATCTACCAGATGTACTTCTCCCTCTTTATCCCGATATACTCCTGTTCGCTTTCCATTAACTCGAATAATTTTTCCTTCATCTTCTTTTATATCCTCTATCTTTGTTTTTGTGTATTCTAATTTCCCTTTAATAAGGTGTTTAGATACATCTGCATTTATTTGCGTGAACTTTTTCATATCAGGATCCGCGTGAAATCTTGATGGTGAAAATAACTCCTTATATGGATTATCTTTACCCGAAATGATATCAGCGATAATTAATGCAGCAGAAGTACCATTAGTCATCCCCCATTTTCTATATCCGGTAGCAATTAATACCTCTGGTTGATCTTCAGTAACAGGTCCAATATATGGTAGTTTATCAAGTGTTGTGAGATCTTGCGCTGACCAACGATAAAGATACTCTTTCATCCCTAATTTATCTTGAGCAAACTGCTGTAAAGCTTGATAATGATCCATCGTTGATTTTCCTTGACCCGTCTTATGGCTTTCTCCACCTATCAACCATAATTCTTCTCCATTGATTGAGGTCGAACGAATCGACCTTGTTGGTTGTTCCGCATTGATATACATTCCGCCTGGATAATCCTTTTCAGATTTAATACCAATAAGATACGATCTGTCAGGATACATTCTCGCAAAATAAAAGCCTTGACCTCCATAAAATGGGAAATGGGAGGCTGCCACAACATACTTACTAATTACTCTATAACCATCACTAGTTAGTATGTGGGGATGGTCGCCGTTTTCAACATCCGTTGCTGTTGTATGTTCATAAATCTGCCCACCATTTTTCGTGATGTATTCTACCATATACTTTAAATATTGGATTGGGTGAAATTGAGCTTGATTTTTCATAATAAGTGCAGATTTTACAGGTATATCGAATGGGATTGAATCCGTGATTTCCCCATCAATACCTAATTTTTCGTAAGCTTTCATTTCACTATTTATTTTCGAAATATATTTATCGGAATTTGTGTACACATAAGCATCCTGTGTGGAGAAATCACAGGGTATGTTTCCTTCATTAATTGTATCTTTAATAAATTGCATGGAAGTATAACTTGATTGATAATATAACTTAGCTTTTTCTTCACCAAAATGCTGAATTAATTCGTCATAAATTAAACCATGCTGAGCTGTTATTTTCGCCGTGGTATGTCCAGTCGTACCATTTAAAAGTTCTCCCGCTTCTAATAAAGCAACCTTGAACCCTTGCTTTATTAACAAATAGGCAGTGGTTATTCCTGTTATTCCACCACCAACAATACCTACATCTACATGAATATTTTCAGACAATTGATCATAATTAGGTAAATTAACTGATTCCCTCCAATATGGTTCTGGAAATTGTGGAATCTCAATTGGGTCTTTTTTATTATTAACCATTACGTTCCTCCTGCAGTTTATATATTTATATTATTATTCACAGGATGGCCAAAATAATGTATTTTTATAAAAATAAACCATAGGGTATTGAACAAAATAAAAGAACCACGTCTATTATATAGACGGAGTTCTGTTTGTAATTGGAACTACTTATTTTTACGCATCATATCAAGATAGCTAACAGGTTGATCCACTTTGATTTGGGTAATCATCATTGGGTGTCTAGCCATATCAATTGAATTACCATTTTCATCCCACATTTCTTGAATTGTTTGCTTAAATTGATAGAAATTCGGGCCAAAGAATTCAATTTCATCTCCAACCTTATATGAATTTCGTTGTTGGACATGTGCTATCTTACTGTGTTTATCATAAGCTAACACTAGGCCAGCGAAGTCATATTTAGGTATTTTATCAGGCGGACCGAATAACTGATCGTTTTCTGATGGTTCTCGATAATAGAAACCAGTAGTCAAAGAACGTTGTGCCGCTTTCCATATTTCATCAATCCATTTTTGATCCATATAAAAATTATGTGGATTTTCTATATAGCTATCAATAACTTTCCGGTAAACATTTACAACAGTTGCTACATAATGAATACTCTTCATTCTACCTTCAATTTTCAGACTATCTACACCTAAATCAATTAAATTCGGAAGATACTCGACCATACTTAGGTCTTTTGAGCTCATTGTATAAGCTTCATCAGCCTGTTCTGAAATATTACTTGAATCATCTGTGCCATCTTCATATAAGTCATATTTCCACCTACATGATTGTGCACAACCACCACGATTAGCATCTCTTGATGTCATATGGTTTGAAAGTACACAACGTCCGGAATATGAAATGCACATCGCACCGTGTATAAAAGCTTCAATCTCGATATCCACCTTTTCTTTCATTACACGCACTTCGTCTACAGATACCTCTCTAGCTAATACAACACGAGGGATGCCTTCATTTTTCCAAAACTGTATGGTCCTCCAATTCGCAATAGATGCTTGAGTACTTATATGAATATCTAGATTAGGAGCTGCTTCTTTACATGCTGTGATTAAAGCCGGGTCTGCAATAATCACGGCAGCAATTCCAATCTCATATAGCTTTGCAAAATATTCTTTCGCTCCATCCAAATTCTCATTATGAGCAATAATATTAGCAGCTACATAAATCTTTGCATCATACTTTTCGGCAAATTTAACACCTTCTTTCATATCCTCGAAAGTGAAATTACCAGCTTTTGACCTAAGTCCAAATTGTTTACCACCAATATAAACTGCGTCGGCTCCATAATGAATGGCAAACTTTAGTTTTTCTAAATTTCCTGCCGGTGCTAATAATTCTGGTTTTTTTACTACTGTTAAATTACTCATTATCCCATCTCCAACTCTAGTAAATCTGTTCTTTATAATAGAAACCTGTATCTAGTATTCTATATGCTGGTTGAATTTTCTCTATTTCATGTTTAAAAATTCCTTTATTACGATGGTACCCATCGGTAGAGTCACAACAAAGATTAATTGCTTTTCTATACAATTCAACGATTTTACTGTTATATTCCCTAGAATTCAGTATTCCATTAATACGTAATGAATCTACTCCACCTTTAATTAACGGCTCTAAATGTTCAATCATGCAAATGTCTTCATTGCTCATCACGTGTGTACCATTACAATCCTCAAATATTGGATAATTACTATCAGATTCCTTGATCTGCTTGATATATAACTTCTTATCATTAAGCTCTTCTACACCTATTAGTTCAGTCGGATTAATATAGTTATAATAATTCGTTACTAATTTTCTTTTAGACTGAAAAATACAAGTCATGCCGTGGACCTGCACTTCTACTGGTAGGGTTAACCTATCTTTTATCTCTAGGACTGCATCCATCCCTAGTTCATTTGATAATAATGCTCTATTGATTCCTTTTGATTGCCAAAAAGCTAATGTATCGTAGTTGGTTGATAAAGTTTCTGGATTCCAATGAATCGGCAAATTGATATTAGTTTCTGTTAAAATAGGAAAAATGGATGGATCACCACAAATTATCCCATCTACCTCTATATCAACTAAACAATCTAAATAGTTTGGTAGTTTGTCAACATTTGCATTATGGAAGATTGCATTTGTCACAATATATACCTTTTTATTTCTATCATGTGAGTACTTAACCGTTTTTTTTATATCGTTTAATTCAAAATCGCCACTAACCCTTAATCCATATTGCTGATGACCAATTCTAATTGCATCCGCTCCTGCTTCAATAAGTTGTTTTGCCTCTTCGACATCTCTTGCAGTTGCTACCAATTCTGGATACTTGAAAACCATCGTCTCACCTCTAACTTAAGTCTATCTTCAATTATGGATATTTTTAAAATATCATCAGTGATTTTTGTCACAAATATATATAATTTACTCAAACTTTTTTAATTGTTTCGTTTATAAGTATAAAAAGCTAGAATTTTCAAGACAGTTCAGTCATAATTGAAATTATAAAATTAAGTCAAGGTTTATATAGTCAAATTAATGAGGAGATGAAATAATTGGGAATTCTAGATGGATTGATGGGTAATGCTTCGGAGATTGATATTAGTAAAGCTGAAAAGGATCTAGAACCTATTCTAACGAATCAAGAACATGTCCAGACAGCTTATAAACTTATTAGAGACTTGATTGTCTTTACAGAAAAGCGTTTAATCTTAATAGATAAGCAAGGAATGACAGGAAAGAAAGTTGAATATCATTCCATTCCTTATCGATCTATCACTCACTTCAGTGTCGAAACTGCTGGCACCTTTGACCTTGATTCAGAACTTAAAATCTGGATTTCAGGAACTTCTGATCCATATACGAAAGAATTTAGAAAAGATGACAATATTTACAAAGTACATAAAGCATTATCAAGTTATGTATTATGAAAACAAAAGCTCAGGCAAACTGTCTGAGCTTTTGTCCTTTATTCTTCACATCGACGCATAACCAATGACAGCATCAAGTGTTTGTGCTTTTTTCACTCCATTTATAACTGCTGTTTCAATCACACTAGCAGCTAACATACCTACTATGTTAAGATCAGCCTCTACGTCTCCACACGACATTGCAAATATAGTATCTCCATCTACCATTGTATGTGAAGGTCGCATTGTTCTAGCAAACCCATCGTGCGCCATTGAAGCGACCTTGTTCGCTTGTGATTTTGTTAATTTCGCATTAGTAATAATTGTGCCAATAGCAGTATTACCCTGAAAACGATTGGTATTTGATTCATTTTCTATCTGGTTTAGTAGTTGTTTTTCTGAGTTTAAATATTGCTCCAATTGATAATCATAAACTCCTGCTATAATTTCATTGGAAGTAGGGTCAATTACATCTCCAAAACAATTAACTGCTACAATTGCTCCAATTTTTAAATCTCCAACTTGCACAGCATAAATACCAAGTCCGCCCTTCATGGCATGATCTGGACCTAGACACTTACCGACAGTAGCGCCAGTACCCGCACCGATATTACCCTCTACGAATTGATTTACAAGTTGTGCGTGTTGAGCGGCTCGATAACCCATTAGATAGTCTGGTCTAATTTCTGAACTACCTATTGCTAAATCAAATAGTACTGCACCAGTCACAATGGGAACTTTTGCAACCTGGACATCAAAACCTATTTGACGTTCTTCAAGAAATTTCATGATACCAGACCCAACATCTAATCCATAGGCACTTCCTCCAGATAGAAATACTCCATGCACTGCATCAACAAGGTTTCCAGATTGAAGCAAGTCTGTTTCTCTTGTTCCAGGTGCACCGCCTCTAACATCTACACCTGCAGTAGCTCCAGATTCACAAAGTATAACAGTGCAACCTGTAGCGGCTTGTATGTTTTCATCATGTCCAATAGAAAAACCTGCTATTTCTTTCAATGAAATCTGTTTCATATCAATACCTCCATAATTTATTATTACGTAATTTGTTTTAAACTAACAATATATGGTTATATACTAATAAGAACTATTCGTGAGGTGATAACGTGTTACGTGCTCATTTAATTGTTAGTGGAATGGTACAAGGAGTTGGCTTTCGTGCGACTACCCAGCAGAAAGCGAATCAGATTGGTGTCAATGGATGGGTTAGAAACCTACCCGATGGTAACGTTGAAATTGAAGTAGAAGGTGAATCAAACAAAGTAGAGGAATTTATTGATATTACCAAAAATGGTCCGAGACGATTTATAAAGGTAGATCATGTTGAAGTTACTACTTTTAATAAAATAAAAGGCTACCATTCTTTTGATGTGAAATCATAAAAATAATCTTAATACGATAAGAGCCACTAACTTTTAGTTAGCGGCTCTTTTATTTACTAAACTAACAAGTATAATGAAATCACCCATTAGTGCTTTATTCTTCCTCAAAAAACTTACGGTTAAGAGCAATATATTCATGTTCTTTATCTGGGACTTCCTCTTCCATAAAGATTGCTTCGACTGGGCATACTGCTTCGCATGCACCACAATCAATACAAATATCGGGATCTATATAGAACATATCTTTTCCTTCTTCTATACAATCAACAGGACAAACTTCAACACATTCTCCTGCTTTTTCTTGTTCACATGGTGATGTAATTACAAAAGCCAAGTAAAACTCCTCCTTCAAATAATAAACCTAACTATAGATAGTGTATCATATAAAATTTAATCAACTTACATTATAGCCTATTTATTCCATTAGTTAAAAGTATTTTTAACCATTCTTTAGTAAATTCCCATAAAAATATATTTTAACTACTTTATATTTTTAATCATATGTTAAATGTAAATACCTTAAAGGAGGCTTTTCATGCAAATCAATGTACGTCAAGGAGATTCATTTTGGTATTACAGTCAGCTTTTCCAAATACCAATACAATTAATCATTGATTCAAACCGGCAAATAAACCCAAGTAAATTAGCCGTTGGGCAATCAGTTCAAATTCCTGGTTTTGTATCTACAAGGCATCAAATTTCTAGTAACGAAACCATTTGGAAAATCGCAACTCAGAGGAGTCTAAATCAAGATGCAATTTTTTTACTTAATCAAACAATCAATCCAAATCAATTACAAATAGGCCAATTGATTCAGATACCAGTAAGAGTCACATGGAGAATAATTAACGATAATGAAGCTTATGATTACCAACAATTAATTGAAGACGTTAGAGAGCTAGCCTCCCTGTATCCTTTTATCATAACCCAAGTAATAGGAAACTCCATAATGGGTAAAGATATTTATGAATTACGTATTGGTAATGGTAGAAAAAGTGTCCATGTCAATAGTTCATTTCACGCAAATGAATGGATTACAACACCTATTATCTTAAGGTTTTTAAATGATTATCTTTTAGGATTAACAAACAATGGCGCAATTAGTAATATTGCATTAAATCCTTTGTACCAGAGTACTTTATTATCTATGGTTCCTATGGTTAATCCAGATGGCGTCAACCTCGTTATTCAAGGCCCTCCACAAGAAGAACCGTATCAAAGCGATGTAATTAATATGAATAATGGGAGTTTGGATTTTTCGAATTGGAAAGCAAATATTCGTGGAGTAGACCTTAACAATCAATATCCTGCAAAATGGGAAATAGAAAAAGAACGGAAAACCGATACTCCCGGACCTAGAGATTATCCTGGGCCTAATCCATTATCTGAGCCAGAAGCACAAGCAATTGCAGATTTAACACGAGCTAGTGATTTCAGAAGAGTAAACGCATTTCATACACAGGGTCAAGTTATTTATTGGGGTTTTGAAAACCTTGAACCACCCGAATCAGAAGTGATTGTAAATGAATATGCAAATGTAAGTGGATACCAGCCTATTAAAACAGTAGATAGTTATGCTGGTTATAAAGACTGGTTTATTCAAGAATGGAACAGACCAGGTTATACAATTGAACTTGGTCTTGGAACGAATCCTTTACCTTTAACGCAGTTCGATCAAATATATCGATCTGCTCGCGGAATTTTATTAGCAAATTTATATATGTAAAAACAAAATGGGCGCATCCTTACGCCCATTTCTTCCTATTTCCATAATCGTTCCACAATATATTCTCCGGCGTTCTTCTGTACAAGATACAAGTCTGGATTTGTAAAACCTTTCCAATGTGTAAAACCTATATCTACTTGAAACTCTTTAAGCAGTATCGCTAATAAGTTACCATGTGTAACAATAATAACATTTTCAGATGATTCATTATTCATAATATCTTCAATTAAGTGCAGTGATCTTTCTCTTGCATCATTGGAGGATTCCCCTCCAGGTAGAGTGAAATCCAAATCCGTGAATGATTGCTCTAATACATCAATCCAATCATCAACAGGTTCTTCACTTAGCACTCTCTCTTGTAACCGAGGATCTATCTCAATAGGAATATTATTTTTGTCAGCATAGGGTTTTATGCTTTCGACTGCACGAAGATAAGGACTAGATATAATCCGGTCTATTTCGTAGCTAGATTGTTCAAAGAAGGTCGCTAAGCCTTGTGCCTGATTAACGCCGCTTTTAGTTAAAGGTGAATCCTTGTGTTGACCTTCTGCATTACAATGACGAATCATAAATAGTCTATTCATGCAAATCATCTCCTCCAAGGGGCTTATCTACATTATCATCGATAATTATCATAAATACAAGTTAAATTGAGTATAGTATTTATATAAATACTTAAGTAGTATTGCCAGTATATTTTTATTTATGCAAATTTCACTTTAATTTGTAAGATTATTAAGAATTTTACACAAAAACTTAAAGTCAGATTACTGGGTACGCACTGAAACATGATGTCAATTTTAATGGGAGGAATTACTCTTTGGGAATACGTCTTATAAAGATTTCTGTAGTTTACTTTCTAATCGGAGTAACTATCGGCTATTTTATGTCAATTGTTCATGATTACACGCTAACTGGTGTCCACGTTCATATTAATTTACTTGGATGGACAGCGTTGACACTAGCGGGTCTTATTTACTATCTTTTCCCTAAATTAGCCGCAACAAAATTAGGAATTATTCATTTCTGGTTGCATAATATAGGATTGCCAATAATGATGATATCCCTAGCTTCTATGTTACTTACAGGAAACACCGTTTTCACAGCCGGTGTAGCTACAGGAGCTACATTTGTTCTAATTGGAGTACTACTTTTTGTGATTAATGTAATTACAAATTTAAATGATGAAGATACTTTAATTAATTCGACTGTACACAAAAACACTAACCGTGCCTCTTAGATGCAACGGTTAGTGTTTTATTAGATTTCTTTAAAATAATCTTTCTTGAATCCAGCAATCCGGTTCGAGTTATCGATAATAAAATAAAATTCTTCAGTTTCATTTTTCACATCATACACTTTTCCCGGTGTTAGCATCGTATCAACAACGAATTTATCTGCATCAGCATGCACGCATTCAATTTGTTTTATAGTTGTATTATTCTCCCAATTTGTATGAATCATTTTAATTACCTCTTTCTCTACTAGAATATAAATGAACTTAAATTAATTCCAAGAATTCTAATCGATTGCCAAATGGATCATTAACGTAAAAGCGCTGATATCCAGGTAATCGATCATCCGTTATAATATCTATGCTATGATGATTCAACCGTTCTTTTAGTTGATTTATATTAGTAACATAAATAGCTGGATGAGCTTTCCTTGCTGGCATGAAATTTTGTTCAATACCTATATGAAGTTCCTGATTTCCACATTGAAACCATACACCACCATTTTGCTTCAATAATTCTGGCTTTTCAATTTCCTCCATTCCTAATAAATGATAGAAGAAATTTCTAGCCTTTTGTTCAGAGTCCAAAGGTGCAGCCAATTGGATATGATCTAGACCTTTAATTTTAAAAGATGAATTGTCGTTTGATTTCATCTATATGCGCTCCTCGATATCTATTTTTAAGAATCACAGCACTATTATACCACTTTTTATTCTATTGAGAACTAATCTATGCTTTTTAAAAGTATAAATTAAGTTGACATAATAATTTTAGTCGAAAAGTCCCTGCTACCAGGAATGATAGCAAGAACTAATCAGTAAAACTATTTATTATCGTCGAATATATACGATAAATGCTCATACCCCTCGTCTTTCATTTTATCCTTAGGGATAAATCGCATTGCTGCGGAGTTCATGCAGTAACGTAATCCACCACGGTCTCTTGGTCCATCTTCAAAAACATGTCCTAAGTGTGAGTCAGCCTCAGTACTACGAACTTCAGTACGAGTCATACCGTGTGCGGTATCAACGTTTTCCTTTACAAAATATTTATCTATTGGCTCAGTAAAGCTTGGCCACCCACAGCCCGCGTCATACTTTTCATTAGAAGAAAACAGTGGTTCTCCTGAAACAATATCAACATAGATTCCATCTTCTTCATGATCCCAATACTCATTTTGATATGGTGTTTCGGTACCACTTTCCTGTGTTACTTTGTACTGGACTGGTGTTAGCTTTTTCTTTAATTCAGTCTTATCTTTATCGCTACTCCACTGATTTTTAATAAAATCCTCTCTTCCTGAGCCCTTTTTATAAAGTCTGTAGTGGAACGATTGTTTCTTATAATAATCTTGATGATTTTCCTCTGCACGGTAAAATGTACCAGATGGTACAATTTCAGTAACGATAGGCTTATTAAACTTTCCGCTTTCTTCAAGTTGTCTTTTGGATTTTTCAGCTATTTCTTTTTGTTCTTGATTGTGATAAAAAATAGCTGTTTGATAAGACTCTCCTCGATCATTAAATTGCCCATTAGGATCTGTTGGATCAATCTGTCTCCAAAACACATCTAATAATCTTTCATAAGAGAAAATATTAGGATCAAATGTAATTTCTACTGCTTCTACATGTCCTGTTGTATTAGAACACACTTCTTCATAGGTTGGATTTTCAGTGGTCCCACCAGTATAGCCCGAAACAACTCCGTGAATTCCAGGCCGTTCATCAAAAGGCTCAACCATACACCAGAAACAACCTCCAGCAAATGTAGCTTTCTCTAATTTATTATTAACCACAGAACATTCCTCCTACGTATTTAATAATTCCTAACTTTTCTCCTATTTTTGACCTTATAAGTTAAAAAATCAAGTAGTCTGCCTATACATTCTATCTATATAAATAGCTTGGGTGTAGAAATACCTGATGATATTTCTTTTTTCTTATCAACTACTCGTTTTCTTTTTGTATCAGTTTCTATTTTATTGATATTCTCCTTGTTAATTTCAACTTTATTATTTTTATCCTCTTCTGTTTGATCACTTTTAATAGTTTCAGCAGTATCATCTGACTCATCATCCTCATTAAAAGCTTTTAACATTTTAAACATCATCGGTAGATTTTTAGCCATTGGGCCGTATTGCTGGATAACAGGTCCTGCAGACTGGGCCATTTTCAACAACTGCTGAACGTTACCCAACATACCTGTTACACCTGAACCTGTAGTAGCCGTACTCGTAACTGCACCTGCACTTTGAGAAGTTCCTACCCCTCCTGTAAATTTCTGAAGTAGACCTTGAATACCACCCATACCGCCTTGTGTAGGGGCTGTTGGTCCCAAGTTTGGTGGTTGGGTAAAGTTTGAAGCAAAGGGAAATTGCCTCATCATACCTGCATTTGGATACTGACCAAAGGAAGAAGGCCCCCTCATTTGTGAAAACATAACAATCCCTCTCTTCTATAATCTTAAGATACTGTATTGTACGTTGAATAAATAAATAAGTGTAGGCACAAATCATCAAATAAAAAGAGTAGCTATTGGTGGATTAGCTACTCTTTTACGCAATTTTTAATTTTTAGTTTGTTATGACGTCAGCTGTTATTATTAACCCAATCGTCCCGGTTAAAATTAATCCAAATAAAATAGCAGAAAGCATGAATATCCACCTCTTTCATCTAGTTAGCGATATATTATACTGTCATTATAACCTTGTTTAAACAGGTATAACTAGAACAGATATGGCAAATTAATGAAAATTTTTAAGTACTATTTCCCGGGCAAGCGCAAGAAGTTACTTAAACTGATAATTTCGTAATATAAACCTTGTCATTAATTGACGTTATAAAGAGAAAGTAGTTGGTATTTGCAAATCGTTGAGCCATCTTTCCATGTTATCTCAATTATTCTTCCATTGCCGACCTGATCAGAGTTATGTTGCCTCCTAATCTCAATTACATCATTAATAGGAAAAAGTTTATAACCTTCAAATGTTATCTCAAACATATTTTCTTTTTCAGCTAATCGTTTCTCATTGCCGTGAGTAATGAGCTTCCACTCTATTAAAAGAGGCATAGACATTTTAAACCCTCCACTCCTTTTTAATTTCTTATATAATCAATTATATACCCTATTAGTATAATAGTTAACATATTAAAGAAAAAACGAATTTTCTTTCTCAGTTTAATTTTCCATCCTGAAAATCCACTAACTGAAATGGGAAATCAATCTGATATTTTGATAAGATTTCTGCATTCTTATTAAATGCGTAATTATAATCATCCAATGGCTTATTTGTTTCTACCATTTCTTTAAGAATACTAGAGATTGTTTGGATAGCTGCAGTCACTTCCATTATTTCTACTAAACTGAGTTCTTTTATATCAGGTATTTCCATTAAATTAAAATCGATCAATCGCTTTATGTAGTCCTGTGTAAAGTAATAAGGAAAAATATTATTGTACAGATCTCCTAATAGTTCCTGAACATATTCTTGTTGTTGTGGAGACGATGCTATTACTACTTTCATGTTTTTCCTCCTAAATATTTGAACAAAATAATAATAAATTTAATAACTCCTTAGCCTAAGTTACTAAAAAGAGATAATCTAAATATAGCACGTAATTGTTCACTTTATTAAGCAGTAATTATTGGCAATACTCCCAACTAATTTTAAGAATAAATAAATACACAGCCTAATAATCCTAGGTCTGTGTATTTATTCCCAAATTTACTGTCCATTAGCTAAATAGTCTTCCCAAAGTCGATCGAATACTTGAACTGCTTCTGTAAAAGGGATATTCCATTCCAAATAACGACTTACTTCATCGTAGCTAAACGAATGCTTAGGAAAATCATGATCAGAAAACATCCAATCGGCTAGGCGACTTTCACCAGTAGGTTGTTTTGCTCCTCGATAGCGCATCATATAATGATAAAAAGATCGCATCAAATCACCCCATTACTAAAATTATCACTCTTCCATAAATGATTCATGATTTCGTTGTTTTTTTCTGTAAACAATACTTGATAAGACGATACTTATTTCATATAAAATAATTAAAGGTATTGCGACAATAATTTGCAATACAAAATCCGGAGGAGAAATCATTGTACCAATAATAACTAAAATAAAATAAGCATATTTTCTAGTTCTCCTTAAAAATTTAGGAGTAACGATGCCCAGGCTCGTCAAAAACATCGTGATAATAGGAATTTCAAACAAGATTGCGAATGGTATTGTTACACGCATTAAAAATTTAAAGTATTTATCAACTGTAAACATTTCATTAAACATACCATCATTTAACGACAGTAGAAATGGCAGTATAAATTCTACAAACACATAATAGCCAAAGACTAGTCCACCAATAAATAAAAGAAAGATAGCTGGTATGTATGGTAACGTAACTTTACGTTCTTTTGTTGTTAATCCTGGCCGAACAAACAGCCATGCCTGAAAACTTAAAAAAGGAATAGTACCTGTAAATGCTACTAACAAAGCCATAGTAAAATATAACCAAATGATTTCTCCTGGACTAATAACATTCAAAGTAAAATCTAAGTTCCTAACAAAAAAACCATAGATATCTTTAACGAAAATAAATCCTAGAATGAAAAATGCAAAGAATACAATTGCAGTTAGAACTAGCCTTTTTCTTAGTTCAGAGAAATGGTCTAAAAAGTTCATTTCTCTTTCTTTCTCTGTCTGCTCTTCATATGACATTAACGTACCCCTTCCAAAACGAAGCATTAAAAAACACGACATTCGTTATAGCGATAGCAAATGTCGAACTACCTGTTTATACTTACCTATAAATTCTACTAATGAAGAAAAAAGATGTAAGGTTATAATCCCCTACACCTTTTCAATCAATTATTTTTTACTATCGAGTTTGTTTGTTTCATCATCTGACATAATGTCTTTTGTTGCTTTTTTAAATTCACGTAACGAGCTGCCAACAGCCTTACCTATTTCTGGAAGTTTTGCAGGCCCGAAAACAATTAAAGCAATAATCAAAATTAACATTAAACCTGGAAATCCGATATTTCCGATGCCCATTCTTTTCACTCCCGATGAATTTACTTATTGTTTTCGTTATCTTTTGAATCTGTTTCTTTCGTCTGAACATCAGAATCATCCGAAAGATCTCGTGCCGACTTCTTGAATTCACGTAGAGTTTGTCCAGTAGCCTTACCTATTTCTGGAAGCTTTTTAGGTCCAAAAACGATAAGTGCAATAACTAAAATTAGGATTAAACCCGGAATACCAATTGCAGATGGCATATTTTCACCTCTTATATTCAATATATAACTAGTTATCCTACATAAATCTCTTCTGTAACTTACTATCCTATGATTCACATTATATACGGATACATAGAACACGTCTATCTTAACACTTTCATCAGTGTTAGGCTACTCCTTGTAGAAAAAAATACCATATAGTATTACTGTTTACGATCGTACTGAATAAAGTAGTAGTCATATGGATTATTATCATCTTTTATTCCTTTTATCTTTTTCGTTATTTGCCAAACACTTTCATCAAAATCAGGAAAGTACGTGTCTCCTGGAAAAGATTCATCAATATACGTCATATACATTCGATCTGCATAGGGAAGAATTTGTTCAAAAATATTACCTCCACCTATTACAAAATATTCAACTTCTGGATTATCTGTACTCCAATCTATAACCTTATCGACCGAGTGAATTACCTCACAATCATTTTGTTGGTATGACTTGTCCCTGGTAACTATAACATTTTTACGATTGGGTAATGGACCATTCATAGAATCAAATGTTTTCCTGCCCATTATCACCATATTTGATGTGGTTAATTCTTTAAAAAACTTCAAATCCTTTGGTAATCTCCATGGTAATTCATTGTTATATCCAATTACGCGATTTTTATCCATCGCATATAGCAAAGAAATCATACCTTACCTCCTAATGTCAAACAGCGACTGGTGCTTTGATAGATGGATGCGGATTGTAATCTAATATCTCCATATCTTCCATTTCAAAGTCAAACACAGAGCCAACTGTATTATTTAATTTAAGTGTTGGAAAAGAACGAATTTCACGACTTAGTTGGGTTTTTACTTGCTCGATGTGATTAGAGTAAATATGCGCATCACCCAATGTATGAATAAATTCACCTACTTGCAGATTGCATTCATTCGCAATTAAATGTGTTAATAATGCATAACTAGCAATATTAAATGGGACACCTAGGAATATGTCACCACTTCTTTGATATAACTGACATGATAGTTTACCGTCTGCCACATAAAATTGATACATTATATGACAAGGTGGCAACGCCATATTACTCGGAACATCCTCTGGATTCCATGCAGTAACTAAATGTCTTCTAGAATCTGGATTCGTTTTAAGAGCTTGAATAACTTGTTTTAATTGGTCAATTGTTTCTCCGTTAGAAGTTTTCCACGCTCTCCATTGCTGACCATAAACAGAACCTAAATCGCCAAATTCACTTGCAAATGACTCATCTTCTAGAATCATTTGTTTAAACTGATCCATTTCTTGTTTGTATAATTCATTAAACTTTTCATCTTGCTGACTTCTAAGACCAAAATCAGTCATATCAGGGCCATTATATTTTTCGCTTTTCACCCATTTTTCAAATGCCCATTCGTTCCATATATTATTATTATGCTGCAATAGATAGCGAATATTTGTATCTCCCTTTATGAACCAAAGCAATTCACTTGCAATTAATCGAAATGGAACCCGCTTAGTTGTAAGCAAAGGAAAACCTTCGTTTAAATCAAAACGCATTTGATGTCCGAAAACAGACAAAGTTCCGGTATTTGTACGATCTTCTTTTTTGGCACCATTCCCAAGTACAGTCTTACATAAATCTAAATAGGCTTGTTCACCTTTAAACATCTTTCGTTCTCCCCTTTTGTAACAATTAACATACCGATTAATAATAGTTCAATGGAATGCTATTAACGTTCAATGTTTTTAGTTTTTCAAATTAGGTGTTTTTACTTTAAAAGTATTTGCTGATTCTTCACTATAATAGTAATGAGCAAACATATCGGTGAAGTACGTTTTTGAAACATTTATTCACGTTTTCTTTCCAAGTATTCTGAATATCTTTAAGATATTCAGAATTAGACATTAACAGTTCAAAAACAGTATGTCCAATTTTGTGTAATTCTAAATTTAATGAACCGTACCCGTTATCGGCATACTGAAACCAATTTCAGCTGGAAAATTTTTCCCGGTATATTTTTAAAATGTAAGTCACTAAAGAGTGAAAGACTTATCTTTCGCATCATTTTAATTATAAAAATGATAGTAATATTATTGTAACATATTACAATAATATTTCGTTTAACCAATTGCTACATAATCCTTTGTTTTCTACATACATCTTGATAAGAGTACAATTTAGGAAAGGGGATTTTGCATGCTTACTAATGGAAATGTTCAACATGTCGTTAAATATTCCATGGCCTATGGTTTTGTACTAAGTCAACCATTCTCCTTTTATGTCGATGCATATCCGATGATACAAAATGAAGTGATTACAGAGTCACGCACACTCTTCTATGGGGAGCATAATGATTCCGTTAGAATGCTTCAGCATAAATTAAATCAACTCTCATACTTTGATAAAAAAATTGATGGAGAATTTGGTGTTATGACAGAATATGCACTAAAGAAGTTACAATACGAGAATGATTTAAAAGTAACTGGTCAGGCAGATAATGGAACTGTAACCACACTACTAAGAATAGAAAGAGAAAAACACTTAAGACCAATTAAATCCATTTCTAAAACCTACTATCCAGGAGACAAAGGTGAAGATATTAAGTCAATTCAAGATGCTCTTCATTATTTTGGATATTATAAAGGAGAACTTGACGGAATTTACGGACCAATTACTGATCGGGCTCTAAAATCATTCCAACAGGACAAAGGTTTAGAGATCGAACAAGAGGTTAATGAAAAAACAGTAAACGCAATCTATACCGCAGATCCAATTGAAGAGACAGAAACGGAAGCTCCAGAAAAGAAAGAAGAAAGTTCAGAAGCTGAAAAAAAACCAGAAGATAAAAAAGAAGAGGAAGCACCAAAAGAGCCAAAAGTAGTTAAAAAGGCTTCAGAACAAGCTAGTTATGATGTCTCACAGCTTATTAGTAGTGCTAAACAACATATTGGAACTCCTTACGTATGGGGTGGGACTTCACCGAGTGGGTTTGATTGTAGTGGATTTATCCAATATGTGTACCAATCGTTAGGTATTAGTTTACCAAGGACTGTTTCGGATATTTGGAACTTTAGCAAACCCCTAGAAAATCTATCAATCGGAGATTTTGTCTTCTATGAAACATATAAACCAGGTCCATCTCACATGGGTATCTACTTAGGAAACGGTCAATTTGTCCATGCAGGTTCTTCGAATGGAGTAACGATTAGCGATATGAAAACGGACTATTGGCAATCAAGGTACTTAGGAGCTAAACGAGTTACTATAAACTAAAAAATTCGACCCTAGCTAGGGTCGAATTTTTTAGTTTATATTCCATTCAGAATAAAACTGTTCTAAGTATAGATTCATAAATTGATGTCTCTCTTCGGCCAGTTTTTTAGCTGTATCCGTATTTATTAAGTCCTTAAGCAACAAAAGTTTATCATAGAAATGCTGAATACTAGTGTTTTTTGATTCATCAGAATGAATCAACTGCTGATTAGAACCGCCGTAAGCAAACGTTCTCGCAATACCTAACGCTCCAATTGCATCGAGTCTATCGGCATCCTGAACTATTTCACCTTCCTTGCTTAGAGGCTTTTGACCTCCGCTAAATGAAACCCCACTAACAGCTTTTTCTATTTGAGATAGTTGTTCCACTGTTAAATTTAATCGTTCTAAAAATGAGTACATGTCTTTTTTTACTAATAGAGGTTCTTTAAATAGCTTTTTATCCCCTATATCGTGCAACCAGCCACCCACCTCAGCAATAAATTCATCAGCACTTTCCGACTCCGCAATATGTCTCGCCATGTAAGCGACACGTTTCATATGGTAGTAGTCGTGACCTGTGTCATCATTTTTAAAGAGATCATATACATATGATTCGACTTTTTCTACTATTTTTTGCTTATTCATTAGTCTCTCCTTACTAGTTAATGGATTTTTTGTTTGAATGGTCCCACCATCACCAATAACTTTATTATCATTTTTTCCGGGCAATTCGTTTGTAAAACCTGTGTCATCATTTTCATCTCTATTTTTACGAAAAAGGAACACTTACTCCTCTGTTATATCACTATTTTCTAGCAAAAAGGAAGTTAGATAATAAAATAATACAGTTTATATGCCCATAACTAAAGTCAACTTTTTACGCTGTTTCTTGATTAACAAATGCAAAATTGAATTATGCACGGTTCTACTATTATCACATAATAGGCAATCAAGATACACAAAATAGATGCTAATCGGATTGGTAGATATTTTGTGGTTTTAAGTGTTACTATTATTGTTATGATAAAATGGATAGTTTATAGTCGCGGTTCGCAAATTCCCGCGTTATCAAAACTAAGGAGGATTAGCTAATGATGAATGAGTGGTTATGGATATTATTTGCAGTAATGAATTTTGGAATGCTTATCCTAGTTTACCGTATTTTTGGAAAACCAGGTTTATTTGTGTGGATCGGCATGTCAACTGTTGTTGCAAATATTCAAGTAGTTAAGACGATTGAACTTTTTGGTTTAACAGCCACACTAGGAAATATTATTTATGGTACAGCATTTTTGGCAACAGATATTCTCAATGAAAAGTACGGAAAGTCTGATGCAAAAAAAGCTGTTTGGTTAGGTTTCTCTACGTTAATTGCAATGACTATAATGATGCAATTTGCATTGCAGTTTCAACCAGGGCCAGGTGATTTTGCACAGGATTCATTAACAACACTCTTTGGTCTTGTTCCTCGTATCGCTCTTGGTAGCCTAGTAGCTTATCTAATCAGCCAATATTTTGATGTCTTTATCTATACAAAAATTAAAGCAATGCTACCTGATCCTAAGTTTTTGTGGATTAGGAATAACGGAAGTACAATGATTAGTCAACTTTTGGATAGTGCCATATTTTGTTCGATAGCTTTTTTAGGTCAATACCCATTTCAAATTTGGTTAGAAATATTTATTACTACCTATATAATAAAATTTATTGTAGCGGCTATTGATACCCCGTTTTTGTATATGGCCAAAAAAATAAGAAAAACTGTTTAATAGGATAAATGTTTAATTAAAAGTATATCCTTTAAAGGAGAAACGGCATGATTGAAATATATACCGATGGAGCAGCTAATGGAGATCCAGGGTTAAGCGGAGCTGGTGTTTATATAAAAGAAGGAACAACAATTCATGAATATAGTTTTCATCTTGGAATGTTGTCAAATCACGAAGCGGAATTTTGGGCTGTTATTAAAGGAATTGAAATATGTAAACAGAAATTCCCTAATGAGATATTATCTTTTCGATCTGACTCGAAACTAGTCGTGGACCTTTTCGAGAAAGAACACACTAAGAATGTTAAGTTTATTCCTTTACTTGAACGAATAGTAAAAGATTCACAGCAGTTCCCCTTTTTCTTTATTAAATGGATACCAGAAAAAAAAAATCAGCATGCGGATCGTTTAGCAAGACAGGCAATCCATATGTAAACAACTAGACGAATCCCTTGTCTTTTAACGCGGTGTTTGCTTCTTTTTTAGTCTTAATTGTATCACTATTCAGTAACTCAAGTAGACTTAAAAAGAAGCTCGCATCAAATGACTTTTGAACACGCAAGGTTATTCTTAAGGCCAGCATTATTTTCCATTCAGGTGCATCTGTCGAGTTTTTTCCAAAGTAGATGAAACGTACTTCTTCATCAGTCAATTTGAATCCCTTTGTCCATAAATCTTCAATATAATATGCCAATCGATTACTTTTTTTCATGGTGGGCCACCTCTACTAATTAATTAAATGGACCTACTTCTTACTAGTTAGTATAAATTACGAACATCCGTTTGTCTATACGGTACACTCTTTATTTTTCTACATAAAGTTTGAGTAATGCTTTTTCTTCTGTTGGAATTCTAATTTTCATTAATACAAGATGTAGAATCGGGAATAATATTGAGGTAATATACGCCTCAAAAATCAAAGGGATGACAAATAACTCAACTCCAACAATTAAGTAGTTAGGGTGTTTTATAAATCTATAAGGTCCTCTAGTTACAATTTCCGCTTCTGGTAGGACAATAATTTTAGTGTTCCAGTATCGACCTAAAGAAGTAATACACCATACCCTAAACAACTGTGTAATTCCAAATACGAATAGTAAGGCAATTGGTGGAGTAATATCATCTGGATTATTAAACACTTCAAGTATCAGGGAGAGAAAAAACAGACAATGAACGATTACAAACCATTTATAATGTTTTTGACCTGTTTCAAACGCTCCTCTTTGTTTCATCCACTTCTCATTACTCTTAGCTATTACTAATTCTACAATCCGTTGACAAATCAAAAAAATTAAAATGAACCATAAGCCTGTTGTCATAATGACCATTTCAAACTCATTAACTCAGAGCTGAATCCCGGTCCTAGCGCTGACAAAATGCTTTCTTCTCCTTCAGCAATATCCTCTTTCATCCATTCTCCTAAAATATGAAGAATAGTTGCGGACGACATATTCCCATGTTGTTCCAACACCCGGTATGAATGACGTAGGGATTTGCTTGAAGTTTCAAGTACTTCTTCCATTGCGAGCAATACTTTTTGTCCACCTGGATGTGCCACGAAAAAAGGTAAATCAGCGCTAGTAATGTTTAGTTGTTCGATAAATGTATGGATATGATCTTTCCAGAAAGACTTAACCAATTGAGGAATGCTTTTAGCGAATACTACTTCAAAACCTTGACTTGAGATGTCCCATCCCATTACATTTAAACTATCTTTTTTCATTCTAGAACTTGTTTTTCCAATTTTCGGAGTTAATCCCTTTCTGTTTTTTAAATATTTGGATTCATCCCCTACCACTAAGGCTGCTGATATTCCATCCCCAAACAAGGCTGTACCAATAAAGTTACTCTTTTTTGAATCACCTTTTTGAAAAGTTAGGCTACACAGCTCAACACAAACAACCAGAGCGCAGCTATCCGGGTGTGAATTTAGCCAATCATTTGCTCTTGCTAACCCGCTTGCACCACCCGCACAGCCCAAACCCCATAAAGGAATTCGAACTACGTCATCTCTAAAGTTTTTTCTGTTTAATAAATGCGCATCGATCGAAGGTGTAGATATACCAGTGCTTGAAACAAATATAATAGCATCTACTGCCTCATAGGGAATAGGTGATGATAAAAAATCTGAGTTACATAAACAATTTTCTATTGCCTCTTCACCATGTTCAATAGATTTTTGTTGGTAAAGTCGATTGCGTTCTTCAAAAGGATGTTCTTGACTAAACCACGACTTCCCTACAACAAATTGACGATTAGAAATGTTAGCATTTTCAAAAATAGGTAGTAATCTTTCCATTTCCCTTTTGGGTCTAGGAAATATTGTTTTCACAAATTCCTTAACTTCACTTTGAGAGATGTTATACTCAGGAATACTTACCCCAATCGAAAATATATAAGCCATAAATATCACCTTTTTTACTATAGTGTGCACAAATAGTAAAATTTTTATTAAATTAATTATCGTTTTATCTAAAATAATCGTTTTCTAAAATCCGTAAATAGTCATTCCTCCATCAACAAATATCGTTTGCCCAGTAATATAATTACTTGCTTCAGATCCTAAAAATACTGCAGTCCCTGCCAGTTCTACTAGTTTTCCAATTCGATTAAGTGGCGTTCTTGAAAGAATATCGCTTAGATACTCTTCGTCTTCTAGTAGTTTTTCTGTCAGTTCTGTTTTAAAATACCAAGGACCAATAGCATTAACATTAATTCCATACTTACCCCACTCTAATGCCAAATTTTTGGTCATTTGAATAAGCGCACTTTTCGTCATTGCATAAACAACACCCGTCCTTAATGCGACATGTCCACCTACCGAAGAAATATTAATAATTTTCCCCTGTTGATGACGCTTCATTCTTTTGCCTGCAGCTTGTGCTAAGAAAAAAGAACTTTTCATGTTTGTGTCTACAATTCGGTCCCATTCTGCTTCAGTCACTTCAAGGGCTTCACTTCGTATGTTTATACCTACATTATTAACCCAAATATCGATTGGCGTTTGTCCGATTATTTGGTCTAACTGTTCGATAATATAAGTGTGACTGTTTATATCACTACAAATTATGTAAACTTTTTTTCCATAGGCTTCAGCCTCCGTTTTAACCTTTACTAACTCTGACTTTGTCCGAGCAATTAATACAACATTTGCTCCAGCCTCTGCATAAGCAAGTGCAACTACTCTTCCAATTCCCTTTGTTGCTCCAGTGACTACAGCTAGCTTTTCTTCTAAATCAAAACTAGGTAGGTACATTTTAATTCTCCTTTTTAAA
This sequence comes from Aquibacillus saliphilus, assembly GCF_020404745.1. Lineage (GTDB taxonomy): Bacteria > Bacillota > Bacilli > Bacillales > Amphibacillaceae > Aquibacillus > Aquibacillus saliphilus. The sequence goes on along the minus strand of NZ_JAIZAP010000001.1, from coordinate 195,752 downwards.
TTGAATAGTCATAAATTTCATACTATTATAACATTTTTTCTGAATGTTTACTTTTAAAATAGAGGGTATTAAAATACATAGTGAATTACAATTTTAGGAAGTAAAGGTGGAAACAAACATGAAACAATATTTACTCGTATTCGGTCTACTTATTACAATACTTGTAACAGGTTGTGCACAAACAGATGATGAATCAACAGATAATACAGGCGACGATCAACAAGAAACAAGTGCTGATGATCAAGCAGCTACGAAAGACAAAGAAATAAAAAGCGCTTTACTAAACGAACAGTTAAATCTGGCCGAAGTTGTTACTCCGTTCCAACAAAAAATAAATGATTTTCAAGCATCCGTTGAAAGTGAAGATACAACAGATGAAGAAGTCGATGCACTTGCTACTGAAGCTAAAACTGCTGCTGAAGAAGCACAAACAACTCTTGAAGATTACAAACTTGAAGCAGATATTCCAGAGGATTTAAAAGAACAATATGATTCTGCTATTGCTTCGTTAAGTGCTTATTATAGTGAAATTCAAACTGCTTTAGAGGCAGACGAGATTGATCTATCCACTGCTGAGTCAAAATGGGAAGAATTCCAAAACACAATAGCTTCTCTATACGAAGAGGTTGAATTAATTGTACCTGATATGGCTGCAGCGTTTAGTTAATTTCAGTTAATAAAGCTTCAAAGAAGCCCCTAAAAGATATTCTTTTGAGGGCTTCTTTTTTTTACTTTCAGTTCCAAAATATCCGAATATAAATGATGAAACAAAATAAATAATGGAATAATTTGTAATTGAAAGAGCAGTTTGTTCACAACTTTGTCACAAACTTTATAAACAAAAAGGTTTGTAAAATTTAATTAGTAGGTGGTTTCACCATTATTGAATAATTTGTGAATCGTCTAATTCACACCTCAATTAGCCTTTAATTTCATGTAAAATTATAAATGTATAATCAGAGTAAGTATGAAGGGGTGAAAGATCAATGTCTAATAGTCCATTGCAAAAACAGAATAAGGAAATTGCATCGGAAACTGAACCAGAATTAAAAGGTACATTGATTGCTGTGTTCGCTATCGGTGCTTTTATTGTTATTAGTTGGTTTATTGTCTTTGCTTTATTTGTTGCACGATAGATTTATAGTTTTTAAGGGGGAAAGTTCATGCATTTACACAAATACGAAAAAATCTGGCTCATATTTGGAGTTGCATCGTTAATTTTGTTTTTAACGGTACTCGGAATTGGTGCATTTTATAAAGGAATGCAACCACCAAGTCATTTAGCTACAATTGATCCACAAAACGTAGAAGCTCATGAGGCTTTCAGAGATGAAAATCTTGGTCTTCGCCAAGTTGGTGAGGATAAATATATTGTTAGTGTAATAGCATCTGCGTTTAACTATGATTTCGGGTTAGATGAAGAAGGATCTGCCGTGAAAAACATTCGAATTCCTGAAGGGTCTACGGTATTATTTCAAGTAACTACGACGGATGTTGTACATGGGTTCCATCTTGCAGGAACGAATGTAAACATGATGGTTGAACCTGGACATATTAGCTCATTGGAAACTGTATTAAAAACAGCTGGCACTTATACTCTAGTATGCAATGAATACTGCGGAACAGGTCATCACTACATGGCAGCTACTGTGGAGGTGTATAAACCATGATATCAGCAAAAACCGGTTTAACTAAGTATGATAATAAATTAGTAATGGCTCATATGTATGTTGCATTTATTTCGTTATTTATAGGTGGATTAATGGGGTTACTACAAACTCTAGTACGATCAGGAACACTGACATTACCTTTTGGAATTGGATATTACCAAATACTAACTATCCATGGTGTACTATTAGCTCTTGTTTTAACGACTTTCTTCATAATCGGCTTTCAGTTCGCACTTATGAATAAGACAGTTGGTATGACAGATAAACAACGAGAAAGCGCTTGGTTCGGTTATTGGATTATGCTATTTGGAACGACTACTACTGCCATCACAATATTACTTGGAAAAGCAAACGTACTTTACACATTCTATGCACCACTTAAAGCCTTTCCAACTTTTTATATTGGATTGGCGTTAGTTGTTATAGGAAGTTGGATTGCTTGTTTTACTAACTTCAGACAACTCTATGTATGGAAAAAGAAACATAAAGGAGAGAAATCCCCTCTTCTTGCATTCATGGTTGTTATTAACATGCTTTTATGGTTTATTGCTACTCTTGGAGTGGCAGCAACTGTCCTGCTTCAATTTATTCCATGGTCATTAGGCATGGTAGATACCATAAATGTATTGTTAAGTCGTACTCTATTCTGGTATTTTGGACATCCGTTAGTTTATTTTTGGTTATTACCGGCTTATATGGCTTGGTATGCAATTATTCCCAAAATTATTGGCGGAAAAATTTTCAGTGACTCATTAGCAAGGCTAGCATTTATACTATTCTTGATGTTTTCTATTCCAGTTGGCTTTCATCACCAATTGACAGAGCCTGGTATTGATCCGATGTGGAAATTCATTCAAGTAGTATTAACATTTATGGTTATTATTCCGTCCTTATTAACTGCTTTTTCCATGTTTGCTACCTTTGAAGTTACTGGCAGGAAAAAGGGTTACACAGGATTGTTTGGTTGGTTAAAAGGGCTACCATGGAAAGACGTTCGTTTTTTTGCACCAATGATCGGCATGCTCTTCTTTATACCTGCTGGAACAGGTGGAATAATAAATGCATCTAACCAGATGAATCAGGTTATTCACAATACCATTTGGGTAACAGGTCATTTCCACTTAACAGTTGGTTCAACCGTTATTCTTACTTTTTTCGGTATATCCTATTGGCTAATCCCTGCTTTAACTGGAAGAAAATTGACTGCTAAAATTAACACACTAGGTATCATTCAAACAATAGTGTGGACTGTGGGTATGACGATTATGTCAGGGTCTATGCATATAGCTGGCTTACTAGGCGCCCCACGTCGGTCATCTTATTCCACTTATGGTGGTACTGAACAAGCTAGTGAATGGATTAGCTATCAAATTGCACAAGCGGTAGGAGGATCCATATTATTCATTGGAATCATATTAATGGTTTACATTTTCATTAACATGGTTTGGTTTGCACCAAAAGGTGTCGAAGAATTTCCACTTGCTGAGGTGTCTGAGCATGCAGAACCAACACCAATGTTCTTAGAAAACTGGAAACTGTGGATTGGGATAACAATTGCTCTTATCTTGTTTGCTTATACGATTCCAGTTATAGATATAATACAACACGCGCCACCAGGGTCTCCTCCATTCGATACATTGATTCAATAGACATTAGAAAGAGCACACGCTAAATTTACGTGTGCTCTTTTTATTACCATTGATAAATTTTACTGTACTTGTTTGTTAAGTAATCAACTAAATACTGAGAATTTAAAGACTCACCTGTTACATCATTTAAAATTTCTAGTGGTTTTTTCATTTTTCCATACTGATGTATGTTCTCACTTAACCATTCCTTTACTTTAACAAAGTCTCCGTCTTTGACGACTTTATCAACATCAATCGTCTCAGCTAATGAATGATGCAACTGCGCTGCATACATGTACCCTAGCGCATAGGAAGGAAAATATCCAAAGTTACCTGCGGACCAGTGAATATCTTGTAAAACACCCTCTTTATCGGAACTTGGGCGTACACCTAAATAATCTTCTATTTTCTGATTCCAAAGCTCCGGTAAATCCTTTACTTCAATTTCCCCATTGATTAGAGCTTTTTCTAATTCATAGCGTACCATAATGTGTAAGCAGTAGGTCAATTCGTCAGCTTCAATTCTAATAAGTGAAGGTTTAACTTCATTAATAGAGCGATAAAAATCGGAAAAATCAACCTGATTGAACTCACTCGGTGCAAATGATTTGAATAACTTATAGTGGTTTTGCCAAAAAGCTTCACTACGCGCGATAAAGTTCTCCCAAAATAATGATTGAGACTCATGAATTCCCATCGATGTGCCTGATGCAAGCGGTGTTTGAGTTAGAGTATCGCTTATGTTCTGTTCATATAGTGCATGTCCACCTTCATGGATGGTACCAAAAACAGCCATTCTAAAATCATCTTCATCATAACGAGTAGTAACACGAACATCATTAGAATTAAGTGAAATGGCAAAAGGATGTATTGTTTCATCCAATCTACCAGCCTCAAAGTCATAGCCCATCTTCTTTAAAATTTCCAAGCTAAACTGCTCTTGTTTCTGTTTTGGAAAGTGATGCTGCAGAATGGCAGGATCGGGTTTATTTTTAGAGTTATTCACTTTTTCAACTAATCCAGTAAGTGATTTTCTTAATTTTGGAAACACCTGATCAAGTACTTCTGTCGTCACCCCTGGTTCATACATATGTAATAACGCATCATAGATATTTTTTTCGTAACCCCAATATTCAGCAAACTTTCTATTAAACGCAACTAATTGCTCTAAATATGGTTGTAAAATTTTAAAATCATTCTTTTCCCGTGCTTCTTGCCAAACAGTTTCCGATTTGGACTGAAGAATAATAAATTCTTTATACTCTTGTTCAGGAATTTTTTTATTTCGATTATATTCTTCTTCGCATTCTTCAACAGATCTCTGAATAATTTTATTGTCTGTATTATCTTTTAACTTATCTATAAAGTTTTTCATTTTATCAGAGGTTGATAAATGGTGCAGCTTTTGCGATAGAAAGCCAATAACCTCTGATCGCTGCTCGGTTCCTTTTTTTGGTGCTTTTGTTCTTAAATCCCATTGTATTAATGAAAGTGCTTCTTCATAAGAGCTCTGTTCTTTAAGAAGCTCGAGAAAGTCCTGTTCCAATTTATTACTAGCGTTCATATAAACATCCCCTTTTTACACACGTTTGCCAAAGTATTGGTAGTAAACTGTTTTAATAACCCCGTTAAATAGCTTGCGATTCTTCGTTGCCTTAGTCCATTCAAAGTTCTCATCAGAAGTTAAATTATAATCACTCCTATTGTAAGAGTTTAAAGGGAAATTAACATAATATTAAGTTGAAAATCACTAATCTTTTTAATTTTAATTATATAAATAATCTGTACTGCAGTAAAGTATAATGGATAATATTCTCAGATTATGCACATTCCGAAAAACAAATTAATGCTATTTACACAACCTCTTTATCATAATCTCTTAGTTCATTTCTTCTAATAATATCTCAATTTGTGTCTTATTTGATCTGTTCGCCTTTTGTTCGCATTCCTTAAATCTCATCTATTTATTAATCCAATCTTATAGTGGTGAATATTTTTGTAAGACAAGCGAGTACGAATTGATGTGATATTTATGGCGGAAAAAACTAATAAAACAGCTTTATCAATCAAACAAGATAGTACAAATGGAAAAGCTAAAAGAAGCAGCTAGATCCACACTTAGCAAAGGTTAAATATATCCGCTCCTAAGAAAGTAGGTGGTTATATATTAAGTTACCCCTCACTTATTTTATATCTTCTAAAAATTAATTTATAGCAAATCAACCAACAAAAAGACCACACCCCCTCCCAATATTTATGAGAATAGAATAGTGTGGTCAACTTTTAAATAGTATGTTTAAATCTAGAACCTATTATTATTCACGATTCAAACGATTGTGCATCAACATTTCACTTACACACGTTTACCAAAATATTGATAATAATCGGTCTTAATAAACCCATTAAAAAGCTTGCGTTTCTTCGTTGCTTTAAGACCATATAAAGCTTCGAAATTTTCATTAGAAGTTAAAATATAAACACTCCATGATGGGTAGTTTTGTAATGCATGGCCTAAGTCCTTATACATTTTCTCTACTTCTTTTTTGTCACCTAATCTTTCACCATAAGGTGGATTACCAATGATATAACCATTGTCTCTCTTATGATTAAAATCCCTTACTTGCATCTGCTTCCAACTTACTAAGTCACCTAGACCCGCCTCAATTGCATTATTATTCGCTATCTCTACCATACGATGGTCAATATCAGAGCCGGTAATATCTAAGGGTTGATCATAGTTTGCTAAATCTTCTGCTTCTTCGTGAGCTTTATCCCAGAGATTAACTGGAACTATCCCCCAATTCTCAGATGCAAACTCACGATTAAAGCCTGGTGCTATATTCTGTCCAATTAATGCTGCTTCAATTGGAATCGTACCAGATCCACAAAAAGGATCGACAAAGGGGTAATTCGGTTTCCAATTAGTCAATTTAATTAGTGCAGCTGCTAATGTTTCTTTTAGCGGTGCATCACCTTGACCTATTCGGTAGCCTCTTTTATGTAACCCAACTCCAGAAGTATCGATTGTAAGAGTTGCTACATCTTTAAGTAGTGCAACTTCCACTCGATAAAATGCTCCTGATTCCTCAAGCCAAGATGCAATTCCATATTTGTTTTTCATCCGATCAACGATCGCTTTTTTTACAATCGATTGACAATCAGGCACACTATACAACTGTGACTTAACTGACTTTCCAATCACAGGGAATTCCCCATCTTCAGGGATAAACTCTTCCCACGGCAATGCTTTTGTGTTTTCAAATAATTCATCAAAACTCGTCGCCTTGAACTGTCCAATCAATAATTTAACTCTATCGGCAGTCCTAAGCCATAAATTACAACGAGGAATTGCAGATACGTCAGCCGAGAAAGTTACACGACCGTTTTCAACATTAACCTCACTATATCCTAGAGCACGCACTTCATTTGCAACAACTGCCTCTAAACCCATAGCTGCGGTGGCAATTAATGTAACTTGTTTTTTTGTCATATGTATTTTCCTTTCTGACCAATAGTAAAAAACCCTTTCTAAAGCAAGTTGCATTTTAGAAAGGGTAGCTGTCTTCTATATTATAGACCAAATGAATGTTTTGTAAGCCATGTTTTGTACTATTGCACTGCAAACGGTGGTCAACCTCGTACGCAAGTAGTAATCATCTATCTACAAGACAATGCTTGTCCCTGTTTCGGTTCTAATTCCCTACTCCAGGATGCCCCTACCAATATTTGGGTTGCTCACTCGTGGGGTTTACCTCGTTCCATTCAAGCAGTTTCCTACTTGACTCCGTCACTGTGGCACTTTCAAGGTCGTAATACCATATCAATGAAGACTTAGGTATTTTCCCTGCCGTTAACCAAATTGGTTACCCTGACTTATGATTTCGTCAGGCACGAACACTACAAGCATCTCAGCCTGTGTGAGCATGGACTTTCCTCTACATCAAAAAGATGCAGCGATTACTCAAACATTCATTTAATTGCTAATTCATTGTAATAGTTAAATCAGTAACAGTCAATATAAATATCTTAACATATTATACAAAGACAATCACTGGTAATTAAAGGTTATTATGAATCTGCAAATTTTTTACCAAATACAGCTTTTTCTAAATTGGATAGTCGTTTTAGAACATCATAATTCACTTGGTTTGTTGATGTTGGCCTGCTTCTTGATGGTTCTGAAGTCTTTTTTAAACGTTCGTTCTCTTGCTTTAATCTCTCTATTTCTTGGTGTAACACTTCATAGTCCTGGATAACAGTATCCAAAAACTCGTCTACTTCTTCTTGATTGTATCCACGGATTCCCGTTTTAAAACTTTTTTCTAATATATCTTTACCATTCAATTGAACTCGTTCTAAGTTCATCCTATATCACCTCGTATTTTACAAAACTTACCCTCTATTTTTTCAAAATAATTGGGAAAAGTCAATCATTGTTCCAATAATCAGGATTATTTAGTTCAATTTCCTGAACTATATCCTCTAAATCATAGGGAGTAATTGTTAATATCGGGTACTCTTTCCTTACAGTTGATTTTTTAGCTTCCTCTAAAAAGAAACGTGTACTGCCTGGGAATTCTTCATCCAATAAGATTAGACAACCTTCACTTTTTTCGATTAGCCACTTATCTCTAGCTTTAAACTGATAGGGTCCTTTGTATTCATCTTTATAAAGTGGTTGGTAAAAATCAGCATGAATTCTCATTTCTTCATAAACGCTTTGATAATGCTCTGGCCATTTTGCTTCTTGATTTTCAAAAGGTGGGATAATTGCTAGTTTAATGTCATATTGATCTTTTAAATTAATAATTATTTGGCTTGTCCATTGTTCAACCCCCATTTGCCCCGACATAAGAACCCATTCTAAACCCTCTTCAATTAAAGAGATCAGTTTCTTTTTAATGGCTGCCTTAATAAATTCTATTTTATGATCATCTGGTTTAAATATGTTCATTTCTAGTGGCTTATAACCGGTAATTGTCACAACTTTCATTACTTAAAGCTCCTTCTATAAATAATTACGTTTCTTCTTATCCAAATATGTATTATAAATCAAAAAGAAAGAGCTAGTTATATTACCAGCTCTTCTTATAATTTATTAGCGACGAAAGTATGGGTTAGCACCTGGATATCCTACCGGTGGTCTAGGTCCGCCCATTGGTCCTTGTGGTGGTCTAGGTGGCCCACCTGCCATTGTTCCCCCTTGAGCAGTTGGTGCTGGTGGTCTAGGAACATTGTAAGCTCCACCATATACATCAACACTGTTAAACGTATTCTCTACAGAAGTAGAGTGTGGATATACATGTTTATTTTTCTGTAAATGATGGTTTACTACAGTTGTATGAGAAGGATGGACGTGCTTCACTTCATTCTCAAAGCAATTATTAACTACATTATACTTCGTTGGATATACCACTTCGTTAACTGGTTTCGGGCAACCAAAATGATGTCTCATAATGGATCTCCTTTCTTTTTATAGGTTCATTAATAACCTATGTAAAGAAATTGAGACCTGTCTAAGACAGCTACCTATTTTTAGATTTTTATTTATAAATTTATTCTTCGTTCCCTATTTTTAGATCTTCTTCGTTGAAAGAAAATGGTAAAAGCTCTTCCATTGCTATTGTTTTCACATCATTTATAAGATTACTCGTGTGGATTTTCATATTCTTATCAAAAAACTCACTCATTACTTGTCTACATGAACCACATGGCGGTACAGGTCTTTTCGTATCAGCAACTACCGCTAATTCTTCAAAGTTAGTTTCATCATCAGCTATTGCTGAAAAAATAGCGACTCTCTCTGCACAGCAAGTGACTGGATAAGCAGCATTCTCAATATTGCAACCTAAATAAACCTTACCAGATTGAGTTAATAAAGCAGCTCCTACTTTAAATTTCGAGTACGGGGTATATGCCTTCATTCTAATCTCTTTTGCTTTTTCAAGTAGCATGGTTGTATCCATTTTTTGGCATCCTTTCAACGACCTAAGTTGTATATGAGTGTGGATTAGTCGAAAATATTACATCCTCATGTCCCCAAATTAAAAAATTCAACTATTATAAAGGAAAAAGTGTACATATTGTAAAGTGTTACCAAATATTTAACAGCTTATCCAAACTTCAATTACTGTTTTCCAATTTAGCATTTATATCATTTAGTAATAGATCAAACACATAAAGGACTGAATGGTTTAATTCCATATATCTCTTTTTTTTAACATCAATATAATAACTATGCATCAATAGTAACTCCATATTTTCACTTGTAGAAACAACCTGTTGGGGATGCACTGAAACATCTCTTTGTTTTACAAAAGACGTCGCTTCCACTTCCCATTCTTGAATTAAATGATAAACAGGTGTTGTTTGTTGCTTAATAAATGTGAAAAGATCTCTATCCTTTTTATTCTCTGGCTTATCATTATTTAAATAATGTGACTTGAGTTTATCTAAGTGTTTTGTCAGTTCGATTGTTTTATTCTGTAACTCCATCTCTTTTTCCCGCCTTTCCTTTACACTGTACCATTATTTACGAGCTACATGCATTTTTTTAAACCAATTTCTAACTGGATTCCGGTCAATTACCCGACTACGATAATTTTGAGTTACTGATTGCGATTGGTGCTTTATCTTTTTTAGCTCCATAGTTAACTTTAACATTTCATCCTGCATCTCTTCTATTTCTTGTCTGTGTGCTAATGTAATTGTAAGTACAACATCATCCGCTTTTGTTGAAAGCTTCTGATCAATAAGTCTGATACGGTCCATTAAATCAATATATGATTTTTCAAATTCCTTTTTTGTTACCATTCTTTTTTCTTCCTTCATATTTTTTTGAATTGTAGGATTCATAGTTTTTTCCTCCTTTATTTAATCTCGTGTTGCCATAGTTATTCGCCATCCATCAAAGCTTCCCTGCATGACCGACAAAACTAGAATCAATAAAACATTTTTAGTGGAATTATGCAGTATTTTTTAACTCATTTGCTCCAAACTATTTAGTAAAGGAGGGTTTCCATGACTAAAAAAGCTAAAAGACATGAGAAAAAAAATAATGTAAAACAAAAAGAAGAGAAACGTGCAGGGTACGGTAACAAGAAATTAGAAGGTCCAGACCGTCCATCCGTTTAAATGTATAAAACCTTTGCTAATAGCAAAGGTTTTATCTTTCAAGAATTTTCTGAATGGAAAACAATAACTTTATTATTTTTCTTTTTCTATAGAATACATTCCAGGAGTTATCATCAATATCTACAACACAGTTATCCCACCATTTCTTTTTACAACCCCCACTCTTGAACCAATCTCGCCGAATTTTATCCTGATGGTCAATAATAGGATATACAGTTCTTAATATTGGCGTGGATTGCATTTTTTTTTGATAGTTAACTTTCAAATAATTTTCATAGTCATTACGTGAACCTGTGTGTTCTGTATGAATAGCAAAATCATAAAACAAACTATGTAATTTGTTATTAAACAATATACTAGCTAATTTCTTACCAAACGTTATACGTTTAGTAATATTAGCGAAGTCATGAACAGAATACGCGAACATATATCCCTGTCTACTTGGGAATACAATTGCATTCAAACAAAAAAAATCCTGTAATAAATATGGCCATCTTAAAAAGACGTGTTTTCGATAAAAAGGATGGGTTGTAACAGGTGATTCAATCACATTTTGTTCATTAATTATTAATGCTGTCATTAGCCTCTGTTCATCTTTATAGTGCCAAAAATGATACCACTCTTTAATCATAAATGATGAGACTGCAAAACATGCCAACTTATCAAACATCGGTTTGTTCAATTGCTTTGAAATTTGATATAACAATAGTTGAGGATATGCATCAGAAAAAATGAGCCAGTTAGCTCGTTCGTATGTAGAAAACAACTGTTTTCTAATTCTCTCAGTTAAAAAGCTTTTAAATATTGGAGTTTCAAGATCTGACATATTCCAACCAGCATTTCTTGATACCATGCTAGCCAAAAAAGCCCATTTAATTTCGGGAAACCGTTGAAAATAAGTTTGATATGCTTGTGTGCGGGAAATATTATCTATATTGAAACATTGTGTATTGTTGGTTACTTTTCTAATTAATTCCGTATCTACATTTTCCTTACTATCCAAATAAATTACCTCCTCAGAAAGGTAGTTTGCTCAATAAACATGGGATATATTTGTTATACTTCTAAATAAATACAATTATCTAATGAAAGAGATGTATGATTAAATTTTATTTTATTGAACTTTTTTGTTCTCAAAGGATACCTTTATTTGGTATGATACTTTCATGTATGGGGAGGAATATTTGCATGAACTATCCGAACGGGAAGAATCCATCTTTTGGTCCAAAAAATTCAAATAGGCAAAAGACAAGCTTTAGCAATAGAGGTATGTCGTTAGAAGAGGACATAAATGAAACGAATAATTATTACTTAAATTCAAATAAAGCGGTTATTCATAAAAAGCCAACACCTGTACAAATAGTAAAGGTAGATTACCCAAAAAGAAGTGCAGCCGTCATAAAGGAAGGCTATTTTAAACAAGCTTCAACTACCGATTACAATGGAGTTTACAGACAAAGACATATCGATTTTGAGGCTAAGGAAACGAAAAATAAAACATCATTTCCTTTGTCAAATATTCATGACCATCAAATAAACCATATGCGCGCGATTGATGATCATGGAGGTATTTGTTTTATGATTATTCGTTTTTCACTCTATGATGAGACATATTTTTTTCCTGCAGTGAAACTTTTTCCTTATTGGGAAAGTCAATATAATGGTGGGAGAAAATCAATACCTTATCAAAAAATAAAGGAAGCTGGTGTAATTATTCCCTTCCAGTATCAAGCTAGGGTTGACTATTTAGCAATAATTGACCATCTATATTTTTAGAACGGAGGAAGATGAGCATGGCAAATGAAGGCCAATCTCGTACAGCAAGAAGAAAACAAAAAAAGTCAGTAAAAAAACCAATATGGAAAAAAGTGATATTAATTATAGGTATAATATTTTTGGCCTCAGCAATAGGAGTTGGTGCATTATTCACCTATTATATTGCAACAGCACCGGACATAGATGAATCACTATTAACAGACCCTGCATCAACAAAAGTATTTGATAATTCAGGTGAGTTATTTGCCGACTTAGGTAATGAAAAAAGGACGAAAATAAAATATAACGAACTTCCTGATGTACTAATCGACGCTGTTATAGCTACAGAGGATGTTAGATTCTTTAGTCACATGGGTATTGACCTTAAGAGAATAGGTGGCGCAATCTTAGCTAACATAACAGAAGGTTACGGCTCAGAGGGAGCTAGTACAATTACACAACAGGTTGTAAAAGGCTCATTTCTAACTTTCGATAAAAATTTAAAGCGGAAAGTACAGGAGCAGTGGCTCGCTCTGAGAATTGATAGTAAATATTCAAAAGAAGAAATATTAGAAATGTATTTAAACAAAATCTTTTATGGTGCTAAGTCTTTTGGTGTAGCAAAGGCTGCTGAAACTTACTTTGGTAAGACTGATTTAAATGAACTAACATTAGCTGAGGCTGCACTACTAGCAGGTCTACCACAGCGCCCTACCGCATATAATCCATTTGTTAATCCGGATTTAGCAAAAGAACGAATGAACACTGTCTTAAATCTAATGGTTTTACATGAAAAAATAACAGAAGAACAAGCGAATGAAGCTAGAGAAGTATCCATTGAATCAATGTTAACCGCTTCTGGAGGTGATTCCTCTCCATATGAAGCATTTATACAAAAAGTAGCTGCCGAGGTTGAAGAAAAATTAGATATTGACATCTACAATGAAGGTGTAGAAGTATATACTACATTAGACCAAGAAGCACAAAAACGCGTGGAGTTACTTCTATCAAATAGTGATGACAATCCAATTACCTATCCAGATGATGAATTTCAAGCTGGGATAGCACTACTAGATACGAAAAGTGGAGCAATACGCGCTATTGGTGGTGGTCGCAATCGAGGTAACGGCGGGTGGAATTATGCCTTCCAAGGAAACGGTAGACAGCCAGGATCTGTCATTAAACCAATAACTGCATATGGCCCAGCGATAGAGACAGGTCAATGGTCCACGTATCATCAGCTTAATGATGACGCTCCTTTTGAAACTGGTTCTGGACCAATTCGAAACTGGAACCGTAAATATCAAGGTTGGATGACAATGCGATATGCCATGCAATGGTCTTTAAATGTACCGGCAGTTAAAACTCTAGAAGAGATTGGCACCGGAAATTCAAAGACTTTTGCTGAAAGTTTAGGGCTTAAATTTGATGACATGAGTTTGCGTGATGCTATTGGAGGAACGGGCAACAATGTCACACCATTAGAGTTAGCAGGAGCTTATCGAGCATTCGGTAATGAAGGTATTTATAATGAACCATACTCTGTTACTGAAGTAGTCTATAGTGACAACCGATCCGAAAATTTAAAACCAGAATCAAAGGCTGTAATGTCTGATTACACTGCTTATATGATTACTGATTTACTAAAAACTGTAGTTAGTAGTGGAACTGGTACACAAGCTAACGTCCCTGGGCTACAAATCGCAGGGAAAACAGGTACTACGAATACGAACGAGGGTGTACCCGACGTATGGTTTAGCGGCTATACAACGAACTATACGATGTCTATATGGACAGGATACGACGAAGTTACTACTTCCATACCTAGTGGTAACGCGCGTGATGTCGCAAAACAATTATTTAAGCACACGATGTCTGCTATTTCAGAAGGAAAAGATACTGCGGATTTTGTCAAACCAAATTCTGTTGTTAATGTAGCTGTTGAGAAAGGTTCTAATCCAGCCAAATTACCAACCAAATATACGCCGCAATCTGAAGTAATAACGGAATTATTCGTAAAAGGTACCGAACCAACGGCAACTTCTGAGAAATATGACCGAATTGAACCAATTACTGGACTAACAGCTGATTATGATGAAGAAAATAATCTGATTAATCTTAGCTGGGATTATCAAACGGATGAATCTAGGCCTGTTACTTTCGAAGTTTATGCTGGTACTGATTCAGGTTCAAAGAACAAGTTAACAGATACGAAAGAAACACAGTTGGAAATTGGTAATGTAGAAAGAGATACCAATTATACGATTGAAATTATAGTCGTAAGTGACCAAAATGAAGAAAATGTAAGTGAGACTACTTCTGTTCAAATTCAAATTCCTAAAGAAGAAATAGAAGAAGAACCCGAAGAAGAAGACGAGAATGAAAATGGAAATGGGAATGGAAACGGAAACGGAAATGGCAATGGGAATGGCAATGGGAATGGAAACGGAAATGACGGCAACGATGATGATGGTACTGACGATGGCACTGGTGGCGACGGTACAGATGACGGTACTGACGATGGCACTGGTGGCGATGGTACAGATGATGGTACTGACGACGGTACTGGTGACGATGGTACAGATGATGGTACTGACGACGGTACTGGTGGCGATGGTGATCCACAAGCAAGCACAAAGATTATCGGTCTAAGAAAAATAGCATAACTATAAAAAAGCCAACAGCTTAAGCTGTTGGCTTTCTTTACGTGGATTGTGTAACTAATTTTCTTTCAGTTTCAATTTTCATCCTATTAAACGTGTAACCCTTTCTCCTTCGCCTTCATCCTCTTTTGTCCTTCCCTACATAAATGCAGCAAAGAGCATTCGTTACAATTAGGATTTTTAGCTTTGCAATGATATCTGCCAAAAAATATCATTCGATGGTGAGTATCACTCCATTCGTCTCTTGGAACTTTTCTCATTAATGTTCTTTCTACTTCTAATACCGAATCCTTCCATTTACAAATTCCTAACCGCTTTGATATTCGTTCGACATGCGTATCGACAGCGATAGCTGGTTCGTTAAATGCTACAGATGCAACAACATTTGCAGTTTTTCTACCTACACCAGCTAGCTTTTCTAGCTCTACCTTAGATGACGGTACTTCTCCTTGGTAATTATCAATTAACGTCTGGCATAATTTTTGAATATTCTTTGCCTTATTACGATAAAGACCGATTGAGCGAATATCTTGTTGCAGCTCCTCGAGTGAGACAGCTAAATAATCATCTGGCGATTGATATTTTTCAAATAAATTCTTTGTAACCTTGTTTACCAATGAGTCCGTACACTGTGCTGATAACGCAACTGCAATTACTAGTTCAAAAGGATTTTTATGAACTAATTCACATTCAGCTTCCGGAAACATCTCTCCCATCACATCTAAACAGTACCTAATTTGCGACTTATTTAACATATACTTCCCCTACTCTTCCTCTAACCAATTATAGTACAAGGATACATCTCGTTTTGGCTCCTGATTACTTGGTTGATTATTAGCTTGATTTGCATGAAAAGGTTTGCTATGATTTCTTGCTTGTTCTACAGACCGAATACCTTTTCTCTTCCATTCTCGGAGAATACGATCAATATAACGAAAGTTTAATTTACCCATTAATACAGCTTCACGCAATGCTGCTTTTATAAGTGATGGGGGTTGTTCTTCTTGGTCAATCCAAATATTAACCGTCTCTATTTCAAGAGGTGACAAAGGTCGTCCAAATTCTTGTTCAAACAAAATAAAAATATTCATTTCCGGTTGTTGGGTTGGCTCATTTTCGGTTGGTTTGTCGGAATATAGTTTTTCCCATAGACTCTCCAAAGAATAAGATTCATTCAAAACATTTTTGTCACTATGTGCTTGATCAATTGAAAGTATATTCTTTTGAATTAATTTTCTTAAAATAGCTGCACATTCTTGATCCGTTAGTGTCATGTAATTTGCCAATTCGGTTGGAGTTGGAAAGCTATTTCCTGCCATTTGGAACCGGTGTATTTGGATAATCAGCATCACTTCTTGTTCATTCAAATTATACTTAGTATAATTTTGTAAAAGCATTGCCGGAATAACTAATTGATCTTTCATAAATGACTGAAAATCAAATTTATTTGTCATTTAGCACTTCACCTCAAATTCATTATATCATGAGAACAAAGCTAACATATTAATAAAAAGATAAATCCCTTACCACAAATTGTGGTAAGGGATTTATCTTTTTATTTTAGTATTATGGATATAGGCGATTAAGTAATCTAGGAAAAGGTATAGTTTCTCTTACATGGTCTACACCTGATATCCACGCAACTGTCCGTTCTAACCCTAAACCAAAGCCTGAATGTGGCACACTGCCATATTTTCTTAGTTCCAAGTACCATTGGTAAGCATCACTAGTCAAATTATGCTCTTTGTACCTTTTTTCCATTAACTCTAGATCATCAATTCGCTGTGAACCACCGATCATTTCCCCATATCCTTCTGGAGCGATTAAGTCAGCACATAAGACAACTTCTGGTCGATCCGGATCAGGCTTCATATAAAAAGCTTTAATATCAGCTGGATAATGTGTTATAAATACTGGTTTATCAAAACTTTTCGCTATTGCTGTTTCGTGAGGTGCTCCAAAATCTTCTCCCCATTCAACATCATCAAAACCATTTTCTTTTAATAGCTCAATTGCCTCATCATAAGTAATTCGAGGGAAAGGCGCCTGAATCTTTTCAAGTTTTTCTACATCCCTACCTAAAGTATCTAGCTCAATCTTACATTTTTCTAGAACAGATTTAACAATATAACTTACATATTGCTCTTGAACGACTAAACTATCTTCATGGTCCATAAAAGCCATTTCTGGTTCTATCATCCAAAATTCGATTAAATGTCTTCTTGTTTTTGATTTTTCCGCTCGGAAAGTAGGACCAAAAGAGAATACCTTCCCAAAAGCCATTGCAGCAGCTTCCATATAGAGTTGACCACTCTGAGACAAATAGGCTTCTTCATCAAAGTACTGCGTGTGGAATAGCTCTGTTGTCCCTTCAGCAGCAGACCCTGTAAGAATAGGCGGGTCTATTTTCACATATCCGTTATTATTAAAGAAATCATACGTTGAACGGATAATTTCATTGCGAATTTTCATAATTGCATGCTGTTTCTTAGAACGTAACCATAAATGACGATGATCCATTAAAAACTCCGTACCGTGTTCTTTAGGCGTGATAGGATAATCAACAGATTCACTAATAACCTCAATACTCTTAACTTGTAATTCGTAACCTAGTGGTGATCTGGTATCTTCTTTCACTACACCTGTTACATATAGGGATGTTTCTTGTGTCATGTTTTTCGCTAACTGAAATGTTTCTTCTGGTACTTCCGCTTTTACTACAACGCCTTGAATAAAACCAGATCCATCTCTTAGCTGAAGGAATGCTATTTTACCACTTGAGCGCTTGTTAGCAAGCCATACTCCGATTGTTACTTCTTGGTCAATATATTTAGAAACTTGATCTATTGTTGTTTTCAAAAAAATTACCTCCGAGTTACTATTGATGGTTTAATACGAACCGTTTTATACGCTTAGCCGCTTCTTCTAATTGATCAAGCGAAATAGCATAAGATAGTCTTACATTATTTGGTGCACCGAATCCAGATCCTGGAACAAGAGCTACCTTTTCTTCTTCAAGTAACGCTGTTACCCAATCATCTACATTATTAAAACCATTACTTTTTGCAGCTTCACTTACATTGGGGAATAAATAAAAAGCTCCTTTTGGTTTAACACATTCAATGCCTGGAATATCTATAATAAGTTGATAAAGGTTTTCTAGTCTTTCTTTGAATGCATCTCTCATCATGTCAACTTCATCCTGTGATGACGTGTAAGCTGATAATGCTGCATATTGTGAAATTGATGTTGGATTTGAAGTAGAATGCGAAGCTAAATTTGTCATAGCTTTTATTATCTCTTTTTTACCAACCGCATAACCTATTCTCCATCCAGTCATTGAATGAGATTTAGAAACGCCATTAATTATAACTGTTAATTGTTTTAACTCATCAGAAATCTCAGCAATTGAAACATGTGGTTCATCTGTATAGATTAATTTTTCATATATTTCGTCTGATACGATCAAAATGTTATGTTTTAGGCATACGTCTCCTAATTTTTTCAGTTCTTCTTTTGAATACATAACACCAGTTGGATTACTAGGTGAATTAATAATTACAGCTTTAGTTTTTGGTGTAATTACACCTTCTAATTGTTCTGGGGTTAATTTGAATTCATTTTCTTCTAACGCTTCTATTATAACTGGTTCACCCTGTGCAAGTTTGATTTGTTCCGGGTAACTAACCCAATATGGTGCTGGTACAATTACCTCATCACCTGGATTTAATAATACTTGAAATAAAGTATAAAGAGCATGTTTGGCACCAGTCGTAACAATTATCTCATCTGCTTGATAGGAAAGACCTTGATCACTAGTTAATTTATTAATAATTGCATTTCTAAGTTCAATAGTACCACCAGAAGGAGTATATTTCGTAAACCCTTCCTGCATCGCCTTAGTTGCAGCTTGGATGATGTGTTCAGGTGTATTAAAATCTGGTTCACCTGCCCCAAGTCCAATAACATCATGACCTTGTTGTTTTAATTCTTTTGCTTTCGCTGTTATTGCCAAAGTTGATGATGGTGTTAATGTTTTAACTCGATTTGCTAATTCCATGAGATCACCTTTCTAAAATAAAGATCGCTGCAAACGAAAATGCTCATAACTAGAGCCATCTTTTGCGGTATAATAGTCAAAAACCAATCGATCTTCACTATCTATGTATTTTATTTCCCATAAGGGTTGTTCCTTATCAATACCATAATTAATACCCGTTAAAGAACAGGCAGAGCAAGTTTTTCCCCATTCATTTAACATTTTCTCTTTTGTTAGAAATGTTTCACTATTGAAATATTGTACTTGTTCTTCCTCATTTATCGGGATATAAGCTATTCCTGAATCCCCATTTTCGGTTGTGCCTAATACGACGTGATAATACTCATTGCCATGAAACCTTCTCACTTCAGAAATTGAAACTAAGTCTGTGTCTGATAAAGCTATCTCTTTTGACTGTGAAAAACCAGAAACTTTATTATCCTGGACTTCATCGTAAGTATAAATTAAATAGGAAATTACCCCAAGTAAAATCACAAGGATAATTGAAACCGTCCACTTAATCCAATTAGGTACGGTAAATAGTGAATATTGCTTTTCCATCGTCATCCTCATCCAATGCTAATCCAAACATCAAATCATCCTCTTTTAAAGTGCGATTTAGACAATCGACAATTTTATACAAATCGTCAGCATGTGTTATTTTTAATGTTGAAAGAGTTTCTATTTTGTTGTTTTCCATAACTAAAGCCTCCAATAGTCAATTTCCTGAGTACTCTCAAATTTTGTTACACATAGCATTAATGTTTTGTTTAATAATAGAAGCAAAGTTGAAAACAAATACAATTTTATTATAACAGTTTATACCCATCATTTTGATGGACAATTGAATTTTTTTCAACTAATTCCCTAACCCTCATTTTTAACTGTGCGTGTAAGATTAACGCACAGTCTTTTTAATTGTTCTCATCAGTCTTATTTGAAAAGATTTTGCTATGATAAAATTTCATAATTCTGCAGATTGGCTCGAATTATTGTAGTTCCTACCTGTTCTAACTGATAAACATCAATCCAGGATTCACTCATTCTTTCAATTAAACCTTCATTTGTTACACACTTTTCACAATGAAAAACAATCCCTAAATGAGGATCTGTTTTATTTAGTAATTCAGAACTCGGTGAGTTTCCTTTGGCATAGTCCCCAACTTTTAATATCTCTGGTTTAAAAGTTGAGTTTATAAGTTGTTCCTCATCATCAATGTTACTACTGCTCAAGTACATTATCGAAGTTTTTCCAAAAGTTATGCCTAAAGACATTTCACCATTTGTTTGCGCTGTAAGTACCCTAAACTCCAAATGTTCTCCGAATTTTTGTTGTTTGTTAGAACTCCATTTTAATAATTTTGTTTCATTCACCTGTTCCATACATGGACTAGTTAATTCGCCTGTATATATAGCACTGTTAATAGTGTACCTTTCAATTAACCTTTTTGCATTACCACAATAATCAATTGTCTGGTTCGTTAAAATCAACGTATCAATCGAACTAACATTTAATTCCTCTAATTGAATTAATAAACTTTCTTCACTTTTGCCAGATCCCGTATTAATTAGCACTGTTTGATCATTTTCTGATTTTACTAACGTTGCTTCACCATCTGGTAAATTAAAGAATGCAACATACAATTCATTTTTTTCTATCTCAGGTATTGGCGCCCCGCTTTTCGATATAGGTATTAGGAATATCTGAATTAAGCTTAAAATTCCCACAATGTAGATAGCGGTTAGTTTTCTGTTTCTATACATGAGCTATCCATCCCCTTATTTAACTTGGTAGTTATAGGGTATGTAAAAAAACGAAACGTATCATAGCCATTCTGCTGTTTTTTGTATTAATTTTTGTGTACTATTGTAAGTTATTGGTATATTTGGTATCGAATCAGTGAAATATTTGCCATAACGAGCCTTAATAATTCTTTCGTCGCAAATAAAAACAACTCCCCGATCCGTGCTTGACCTAATTAGCCGCCCAAATCCTTGTTTGAACCTGATAACTGCATTTGGCAAGGATAGTTCCATGAACGGATTTTTTCCATTTTCTTTAATTTGGTTAGACTTTGCTTCATAAATTGGATGATTTGGTGGTTGAAATGGCAACCGAACAATCATTAAACAAGAGAGATCACTCCCTGGGATATCTACACCCTCCCAAAAAGAGCTAGTACCTAAAAGAATTGCTTTATCAAATGCTTGAAAATTCTTTTTTAATCTTGATCTACTCCCGCTTGAAATACCTTGAGCGATTATCATAAATTCATCATTTACCATAATCTCTTTTAGAATATTGTTCGATTTTTTTAACATATCATATGATGTGAATAACACCAGCATTCGTCCATTTGTTACCTCCGCCAGAGAATAGATTGCTTCACAGGTTGCATAAATAAAGTCTTCTTGATTGCCATGTTTGATATCTGGAAAATCATTAGGTACCATCAATTGAACATGGGTATCATATTGAAATGGAGACTCTATCTTCTTCTCTATTAGGTCATTCTCATTTAAACCTAATCTTTCTCTAATAAATTTAAATGATTGTTTCATGGTAAGAGTAGCGCTAGTTAGAATAACACTTTCTTTTTCGTCAAATAAACGTTCACGCAAAATCGTTGATATATCAACTGGTTCAGAGAATAGATAGACAGCATTCTTCGCACCATATGCTTCAATCTCAATCCATTTCACTAATGATTTATCGCTTCTAAGAAATAAGACTTCTAACTCATCAATAATAACTTGAAGACGATCAATGGTTGTTTTAATTTCTTCCAAATCATCGTGTTGACCATTTTTAAAGTGAGTACTTTCTGCCAATTCTCTTTGGATTGTAGATAAAATATGGATTAAATCTCTAAGGTCAAACGAAAGTCTCGTAGACATCTCCTTAATTGTATTCCACTTTTTAGTGTGCTCTTTTTCTTCATCCACTCGATATTGATAGCGTCCAGTATCATTTAACCGGATTTCTGTGCTATGTTGATCAATTACATAACTGAAAAGGAACCTAAAAAAATCATCCAACTCATTTTTTGTTTCTTGCCACCACTTATCCCAGTTGTTACCCTCCAAGATATTTTTGACTGCTGAATAGTTGTCATTTAACTTTTTAATCCAATCCCCATCTTGCAATGTTCCAATCTGGTTTAAGAGATATTGTATGTTCACATAATCCAATTTCAAACCAAAATGTTTTGCAGCTGTAGCCTCTAGATGATGGGCTTCGTCAATAATTAGTTTTTGATAAGATGGTAATAATGAATACTCACTAGTGATATCTGTACAAAGTAGAGAGTGATTCGTTATTATTAAATCTGCTTTTTGAGCTTTCATTCTAACTTTTTGATAAAACGATCTATTAAACCATGGCGATTTAGGGTCTATAAAACCCTCGGATTCTGTTGAAACTCTTCTGAAAAATTTCTGTCCACTTGAAGGAAGCTGTATTTCGTCAATATCACCAGTAATGGTTTCTGTTAACCAAATTAAAATAATAGCTTTAGTTAAGGTTATATCATAGTTATCTTGTTGCGTTGACAACAGTTCTTTTTCAAACCTTTTTAAACTTAAGTAGTGTTGTTTTCCTTTTATTAAAGCTATTTGCAGGTCAAATGGCAATAAACTTTTTAGAACTGGAATTTCTTTTTCTAATAGCTGCGTTTGTAATTGTGTTAAGTGGGTACTTATCACTACCCTCTCTTTATCCTTATGAGCTTGGTATGCAGCAGGAATCAGGTATGCTATTGACTTTCCTGTTCCGGTTTCTGCTTCAATTACTGCATTTTTTTTGGATTGAAATGAATCAAATATTGTCTCTGACATTTCTCTTTGTCCTGGTCTATCTTCATATTTATTCATTGCAGTAACTAAGCTGCCATTTGGTTGATAGATATCATCTAGTAATTCACCAAATGACATTAGATGACTCTCATCCACTTTGTTATCCTTGTTTTCTTTCTTTAGAGCAATCCCCCGATACACTTCGAGGTCATCTCTAACAGATGGTTGGAATGCAAGTTCATCTATCCTTTGTTCTAATACTGGATGGAGATCGCTCATTAGCCGATTTTCCATCTCTTGAAGTTGAAAAATAGTCTCATATGGTAATGTATGTATTTTTTCAAGCAAATGTATTAATAGCTTTCCAGTAACATTTGCGTCAGACAGAGCACGATGTGGATCATCATGATGTAAAGTTAAGTATTCAGAAAGTTGACCTAATTTAAATCCGGGCGCTTGTGGCAACAATATTCTTGAAAGTTCCACAGTATCAATGACTTTTTGATGTAAAGGTTTTAGACCGATCGCTTCTAATTCGTAGTTTAGAAAACCTAAATCAAATGGCACATTATGTGCAACGATAAATGCATCATCAAATAATGCTGCTACCTCTTCACCTACTTCTGCAAACGTAGGAGCAGAGGTAACATCCTCATCAGAAATACCCGTGAGATTTGTGATGAAAGTCGAGATTGAAATGTTAGGATTAATCAAGCTAGAATATTCTTTTATGACCTTACCTTCATATATTACAACAATTCCAATCTCAATAATTCGATCTCCTTTAGAAGGTGTATGGCCAGATGTTTCTAAATCAATTACTACAAACTTTCTCAAAAAAATTTCACCCCCATTAAATCTTAGAACTTACATTAGGTAAAGAAAACTCTTATCAAACCATGTTCGATAAGAGTTTTCTTCACGATTAGGGTTTATCCCTACTGTTAATACTATCTAACGGTAAACGGTGGTTCCTCGTCTATTAAGTCAGTAATTTCATTATTTTCATTCATGATTGCAACTTTTGGTTTAAAGGAGGCTAATTCTTCATTCGAAATCATTGCATAAGAAACGATTATTACAATATCTCCCTTTTGAACTAGACGTGCTGCCGCACCATTTAAACAAATAACTTTACTGCCTTTTTCGCCTGGGATTACATATGTTTCTAATCGTTGTCCGTTATTATTATTTACAATTTGCACTTTTTCGTGCGGTAGTATCCCAACTTGTTCTAAGATTTCAGAATCGATCGTAATACTACCCACATAATTTAAATTAGCTTCCGTTACCCGAGCACGATGAATTTTAGCTTTCATCATGGTTCGCAACATATTCTTTCCTCCTACTATATCCTCTTAGAAATTAACCCTTTGTCATCAAAAACAATATTATCTATTAGACGAGCATGTTCAAATTGAACAGCTACAGCAAGAATAACTCGCTCATTAATAGCAGCAACTTGGATTAATTCCGGATAACTTAATAGTTCAACATAATCTATTGTACCATGAGTGTTTTGGACAATAAAATCTTCAACCTCTTTTACAATAATATCAGGATTTTTCTCACCGTCAATAACTAATTCAAGGCCAATTTGCAATGCCTGATAAACATTTTTAGCTTCTTTTCTTTCAAGTTCAGTCAAGTAGATGTTTCTACTACTTTTTGCAAGACCATCATTCTCCCTAACAGTAGCAACTGGTACAATCTCAATTGGAAAATTAAGGTCATTAACTAAAGAGTCTACTACTGCTATTTGCTGTGCATCCTTCATACCAAAATAAACTTTATCTGGTAATGTAATATTAAATAACTTGGACAACACGGTTACAACACCCTCAAAATGACCTTCTCTTGTTCTGCCACACAGGACATTAGATCGTTTTGAAACATTCAATGACACTGATTGTTCGGACGGGTACATTTCCGTTAATTCTGGGATAAATAACACATCAACCAAATTTTTTTCGGCTGTATCTATATCACGTTGCTCATCCCTAGGATAACGTTCAAAGTCTTCATTTGGACCAAATTGAAGTGGATTGACAAAAACACTTACAACAACAATATCACTTTCTTCTCGAGCTGATTGCATTAAGCTCTGATGTCCTTCATGTAAAAAACCCATTGTAGGAACAAATCCTATTTTCTTATCTCTTTTTTTGAATTGTAGTGCAAGTTGCTGCATTTCGCTAACTTTTCGGATAACCTTCATCTTTATTCACCCAGCTCCCTATCAAGTACTCCAGGATTCATTGAAAAAGAATGATCATCACTTGGAAATTGACCTTCCTTTACTTCTTGAGCATACGATTGGATAGCCTCTGTGAAACTTTTGTTAGCATTATCATATGGTTTAACAAATTTAGGCAACCTATCAACGCCATATTGTAATAAATCATGTAAAACTAATACTTGCCCGTCACAATCAATACCTGCTCCAATTCCTATCGTAGGTATTGTAAGTTGTTCTGAAATTATTTTTGCTAATTGTTTTGGAATACACTCCAGTACAATTGAAATAGCACCACTTTGTTCCAAAGCCTTAGCATCTTCAACTAATTGTTCAGCTGCTTCCTTATCTTTACCTTGTACGCGGTAACCACCGAGCACATTGACAGACTGTGGTGTAAGCCCTAAATGTGCGACGACAGGAATACCCGCTTCTTTCAATCGTGAAGTTAATAACAATACTTCCCGAGACGCCCCTTCAACTTTTAATGCGTGTGCATTCGTTTCTTGATAAATTCTCTTTGCATTGGCTAGAGAGTCTTCGATTGAAATATGATAAGACATAAAAGGCATATCTACGACAACAAATGTATCTTTTGCTCCCCTTGTTACAGCTTTGCTATGATGAATCATGTCATCTATGGTGACTTGAATCGTCGAATCATAACCTAATACAACCATTCCTAAAGAATCACCTACTAAAATCATATCTATTTCTGCCTCTTCCGAAATTTTGGCAGATGGATAATCATACGCAGTTATCATTGAGATTTTCTCGCCTTTTTGTTTCATGTTTTGTAATTGCACTGAATTTTTCACAGCTTTGCCCCCTACCATTGTATTTCTGCTGAATATAATGTCTCTTTTTTGCCTGATTCATTTTCTATAATTAAAGCACCATCCGCCTTTATGCCAACTAACTTCGCTTGTGATTTTTTATGAAAAGTTTGAATTGTTACAGTTTGTCCAATTTTATAAGCATAGCTTTCCCAACTTTGCTTGACTGATGAGAACCCGTTATCTAGAAATAACTGATAAACTTGCTCAAATCGGACTAAAAAATGCTGAATAAAATCACGAATATTCCAGTCCTTCTCCGTTTCTATTTTTAAAGAAGTTGCTATCTCTTTTATGTCATCGGGTAAGTGATCAATAGTTTGATTAATATTAATCCCTATTCCAAGTATAATATATTGAATACAGTCTTGTTCTGCTTGCATCTCAGTTAAGATGCCAGAGATCTTTTTATCATTTATTAAAACATCGTTCGGCCACTTAATCGAGGGAACAATACCTGTTTGTTCTTTAATAACATCTGCTAACACTGTAGCGGCTAATAATGTTATTTGTGGTGCTTGGTGTGGTAGAAGTGTTGGTCTTAGTATCATACTCATCCAAATCCCCTGACCGTTGGTTGAATACCATTTTCGCTCCATTCTACCTTTACCTGCTGTTTGTGTATCTGCCACAATTACTGTCCCATGTTTAGAGCCCTCAATAGCCAATTGATGTCCTAATATCTGTGTAGATTCTATACTCTCTTTATGAACTAGGTTTTTACCTAACCACTTTGTGTTCAAACCCCATTGAATTGTATTCTCACTTACTTTAGATGGAAATCGTGTAATCTGATACCCTTTTTTCGGTACACCGATTATCTCATAGCCATCTTTTTCTAATTCCTTCATATGCTTCCAGATTGCACTTCGTGAAACACCTAATTTATTTGACATATGCTGCCCGGATATATAATTGTCCTTATTCTTTTCTAGTAATTCTATTAAGAGATTCCGGGTGGACTTCATCTTTAACCCACTTTCTTAATTCTGTTTGCTCGTTATTCAAGTGGCCTAAAACAACTTGATATTCCAAGTGACTTAAACATTGACCAATCCAAGGTCCTTTTTGTAGATTTGGAAAGATACTAGCAACATCTATACCATTAAGTGCAAGATTATTTCTGGTTTGAATCGGCAAGTTTGACCACATCCGCTCTAAAACTTCTGATTCAAGTTCAAATCCACGCGCAAAGATCGAAGTTAATCGAACTAACCCATTAAATAAATGCTTTGGTAACGTAAAAACAAGCCAATTATCCAAACCGTTTTTTTTGTAATAGTACATCGCAGTCACAAGTGCATTAGCATCTCGCTTTATTTGGTTAGAGAGTTTCCACTCGTTCACCCATTGTTCTAGGGAGATCGTTTGGTCATATAAGTGAAACATTGCTACTATCTCTGACATTGAACCTAAAGGAATGCTATGGTCTCTCAAGTTTTTAATAAACTTATAATTATCTCGAAATATTGGTAAATAGCGATCTACATTTGATTCAATAAGTAAAGGTGATGCTAGAGAAATATGGGTACCGATAAACATCTTTTCAAGCTCAATACCAATTCGTTCAATAGCAACTTTTTCAATCGATGCGATATTATCTACAATAGCCTTCTTAGTATTTTTATCAATAGAAAAACCTAACTGACTACAAAATCTTAAAGCTCTCATTATACGAAGTGGATCTTCTTGAAATCGATCGACTGGATTTCCTACTGTACTAATTTGTTTGTTTTCTATATCAGATTTTCCACCGTAAGGATCAATAAAGTTACCTTTTGTATCCATAGCGATTGCATTGATAGTAAAATCTCTTCTTGCTAAATCATCTTCAATTCTATCTACAAATTGAACATTGTCTGGATGTCTGAAATCCGAATAGCCCTCCTCAATGCGAAAGGTCGTTACCTCATAGGATTCTTTACCGTATCTCACAATTACAGTACCATGTTCAATACCTACTGGAATTACTTTTTCGAAAAATTGTTGAATTTCATTTGGACGGGCCGATGTGGTAATGTCAATATCTCCAATTTTTTTATCTAAAAATTGGTCACGAACCGCACCACCAACAAAATACGCTTTATGGCCATTTTTTTCGATTATGTCGATAATTTTTTTAGCAGGTAAAAAGGATTGATTAAGCATTTAATCACCGTCATTCAGGGTTTTTTCGTATAAGTCTTCATATTGATTAAGTATTTTTTTTGCATAAAAATTTTGTCGCACATGATTTAGTCCGTGATCAGAGAATTTTCTCCATAAGGTATCATTCGTTAACAGCTCTATCCCATTGTTAGCAATGGTGTCAATGTCGCCTACCTCAGTAATAAATCCATTTTCATGATTCACGATAACCTCAGGAATACCTCCAACATTTGTTCCAATGCATGGAACGCCACAAGCCATTGCCTCTAGTAAGACTAATCCAAAGCTTTCCTTTTCAGATAATAATAATTTCAAATCTGCAATGGATAACAACTCTGCTATATTTTTCTGCTTACCCAAAAATAACACGTAATCCTGAAGCCCTAATTGATGAACTAGTTGATGTATTTCCGAATACTCGGGACCATCTCCTATTAGTAGTAACTTAGATGGTATTTTTTTTACAATTTTTTCAAATGAATAAACGACATCATCAACACGTTTCACTTTTCTAAAATTTGATATATGAACGATAACTTTTTCATAACTTTTGATTTTATACTGTTCCTTCAAATCCGGATTATGACGGTAAGTATATTCATTTTCATCTACGAAATTATAGACGACCTCTATTTTCTTTTGAATAGCTAACATTTCTTTTGTTTGATTTACTAGGCTGTTTGAAACTGCAGTCACTGCATCCGATTTTTCAATCCCATGTTTAATCATTTTTTTCAGACTTTTATCTATGCCCATAACAGTAATGTCGGTGCCGTGTAAGGTTGTAATAATCTTTACATCGTGCTCAGCAATATCTTTGGCAAGAATCGCACAAACAGCATGAGGCATGGCATAATGCACATGTAAAATATCTAATTTTTCGGTATCAATCACTTCAGCCATTTTGTTTGCTAAAGCTAAATCATATGGTGGATATTGAAAAACAGGATAATGGCTCATTTCGACTTCATGGAAATAAACATTAGAATAAACACTATCTAGGCGAAATGGTAAGCTTGAAGTAATAAAATGTATTTCATGTCCCTCTTTTGCCAATAGTTTACCTAACTCGGTCGCAATAACACCAGATCCACCAACAGTTGGATAGCAGGTTATACCTATCTTCATTTTTTTGTTCCTTTTTGATTATCGTTTTCTTTAAGAATCTCTCTCCACTGAAAGAATCCTTTTTCAAGAGCTCTGATTAATATTTCAGCACCTCCCAGATTAGTTGCTAGGGGAACTTGATAAACGTCACATAACCGCATCAAAGCCATAATATCCGGTTCATGAGGTTGGGATGTCAACGGATCTCTGAAGAATAGAACTAAGTCCATTTCATTTTTAGCTATCATAGCACCAATCTGTTGGTCTCCACCTAATGGACCAGACTGAAACAGGTGTAAATCCATGTTTGTTGCTTCATTAATTTTTGTACCGGTTGTTCCAGTCGCAAACAAGTTATGTTGTTTTAATATGTGTGTATAGGCTAATGTGAAATTAATCATATCTGGTTTCTTTTTATCATGGGCCACTAAAGCAATATTCATTTCTATTCTCCCCTTAATCTAATAAATTTTCCAATCCGTACACAAGTAAATCTATTTTCACAACATGGTCGATAGCTAGTTTAACTCCTGACATAAATGACTCTCGATGGAATGAATCATGTTTGATTGTTAAATTCTGACCCGATGAACCAAAGACAACTTCTTGGTGAGCGATTAAACCTGGTAATCTTACACTATGTATTTTCATTCCATCTATATCAGCACCTCTTGCACCAGGTATTGTCTCCTTTTCATCCGGATGTCCTTGTTTTTTTTGCTCTCTTACCTCTTGGATAAGTTCTGCAGTTTTAATAGAAGTTCCTGATGGAGCATCTAACTTCTGATCATGGTGACGCTCAATGATCTCAACATCAGGAAAATATTTAGCAGCCCATTTAGAAAACTGCATCATCAAGACTGCTCCTACTGCGAAGTTTGGGGCAATGATGGCACCAATACCTTTTTCTTCTGCGAGGTTTGTTAATTCCTCTAATTGTTCCTTAGTAAAACCGGTTGTTCCTACTACTGGCCTTACCCCATAGTTAATCGCAGTCTTTGTATGTATATATCCCATTTTAGGTGTTGTCAAATCGACTAATACATCAGCCTCAACTGTTTGGAAGCATTCTTCTACATCATCATAAATATATGCATCAAAGTTAGGTAAGCCGTCAATTTCATATACTTGTTTTCCTTTATTTTGTCTGTCTAAACAGGCCACAAGTTCAAGTGAATCATCTTTTTCAATCATACGTAATGCTTCACTTCCCATCTTACCTCTAGGTCCTGCAACTACAACTTTAATTTTACTCATCTTTATTTGCCTCCGTATCTTTTTTAGTCCATCTATCTTTATCTCTTGTTTCAATTTTGCTCATTGCTCGGTCAAATGCCTCTGATAAATCAATATCTAGTGAATTAGCAAAAGAGATAGTAACAAATAGTAAGTCGCCTAACTCATCTTCAATTGTTTTTTCTTTTTCTGTTGATTTTTTAGGTTTCTCACCGTAGTAATGGTTCACTTCTCTTGCTAACTCTCCAACCTCTTCAGAAAAACGAGCGAGCATACTTAATGGTGAAAAATATCCCTCTTCATACTGTGAAATAAAATCATCGACTCTTTTTTGCATGTCTTTTGTATTGAATGATTTCTCATTACTCATAAGTGTGTACTCCTTTAATGCTCATTTATACTTATCATGTTAGCTAAAAGGTAGAATTTTGACAAATATTTTACCCCGAAATATAATATACGATGTTCCTTTAGACTAAATAAACGTAACTTAAAAAATTAAAATCGCTAATTATCAACAATAGTTAGCATCAATATAGTAAAACATACTATTGAATAACTTGGCGAGCAAACTATTCTTGATAAGAGGGTGTTTTAATGACTTTTTTTGATTTAAAAGTAAAGAATATTTTATTCATTTTAGTTGGATCAGCAATTTTCTCATTTGGAATTGTCCATTTTAATATGCAAAATAATCTTGGCGAAGGTGGATTTACGGGTATTACTTTATTGTTTTATTTTCTATGGCAATGGGATCCGGCAATTTCAAATATTGTACTTAACATTCCTATCTTTTTAATTGGTTGGAAGTTTCTTGGTAGAAACTCATTTATTTACACGATTATAGGAACGCTTGCAGTTTCATTATTTTTATTTTTATTTCAAATAGATCCCTATCAACTACACCTACAATCAGATATGACTCTTGTGGCTTTATTTGCAGGTGTATCGATTGGAGTTGGACTAGGTATTATCTTTCGATATGGTGGAACTACCGGAGGTGTAGATATAATAGCTCGTATTGTACACAAATATGTAGGATGGAGTATGGGGAAAACTATGTTTTTGTTCGACGGTATTGTAATTGCTACATCTATTATAACCTATTTAGAGCTAGTTGAAGGTATGTACACACTTGTAGCTGTCTATATAGGGGCAAGGGTTATCGATTTTATCCAGGAAGGTGCATATGCTGCAAAGGGAGCAACTATTATATCAGCTAATAGTGATGAGATATCCGCTAAAATAATGAGTGAAATGGATCGAGGTGTCACAGTTCTTCAAGGTAAAGGAAATTATACTGGTGAAAATCGTGATGTTTTGTATTGTGTAGTAGGTAGTAATGAAATTGTACGGTTAAAAAGCATCATAAATTCTATTGACCCTCATTCTTTTGTTGCGGTTACTTCAGTCCACGATGTATTAGGTGAAGGTTTTACTTTAGATGAAAACAAAAAACCATTTTCCGATTAATAATACTCTAAGAGAAAAAGCACAGGCGCCTTCGTCAAAAGAAAGACACTTATTCTTTAGAAGATTATTCTAAGTCGCCTTCCTTAGTAGCTCAGCCCAGAGCAATAAGACAAGCCTTGGCACCCTGCGTTCTTTGCAGGCAGAGAGAATTGCCTTAAAATTTGAGGCGGTGTAGGCGATGGAGCTTGGCGTGGCTAACTTAGTAATTAATTATCCATAGCAGGCCATTTATATTATCTAGACCACCACAAAAAGGTCGACTTCTTTTTTAAAGAAGTCGACCTTACTTACAAGATAAAATTAATGTCTAGCTACAGCGAAAGCACTTCACTGAATCTTTTTTGGGCTCTGGGTAATTTAAATCTCGATCTATCCTGCCTAAGGCCCCTGATTCAGCTTGTAAGGGTAGGATTCAATTTACTCTTCACCGACGAAAAACATTAAAACGAACCTTATAAGTTCAGCTAATGCTACCATCGCTGCCGCAACATACGTAAGTGCTGCAGCGTTCAGTACTTTTTTCGTATCTTTTTCTTCATTATTTCGAATAACCCCACTTGATACCAACTGTTCCATAGCTCGATTTGAGGCATTAAATTCTACTGGTAATGTAACTAATTGGAATAATACCGCAAATGACATAAATATTATACCAAGTAATACTAAGTTCATTGCTCCCATAAGAGCACCCGCAATAATCAATATAAATGATGCCTTCGAGCCAAGATTGGCTAGTGGAACTAATGAATGTCTAAAGCGTAGAAAAGCGTATGCGTTAGCATCTTGAATTGCGTGACCCACTTCATGAGCTGAAATTGCTGATGAAGCCATCGAATGACCATGGTAATTGTCACTTGATAAACGTACTACTTTTTTACTTGGATCATAATGATCAGATAGAGTTCCTTTTGTTTCCTCTATACTTACATTAAATAAACCATTATCGTCTAAAATTTTACGAGCTACTTGTGCACCAGTCATATAAGAAGAGGTGGCGATCTTAGAAAATTTTTGATAGGTTTTTTTTACTCTTGATTGTGCCCATAGCGGAACAATTAACAAAAGTGCGATGTAAATTAGATAACCGCCTAGTGATGAAAACATGCGCATATTCCTCCATTGTTATAAATCGTGTTAGTATAGGTCAATTTTAGTCAAAAATTAATTAGTAGTCAACTAATTAATTTAACGTTTGCTTTTGACGCTTTTTCTTATCGTATTTATATTTTTGCCAACCGACATAAGTTAATGTAAGAGTAATAAAACCTCCGACAATTAAAATCATCCAGCCAAATGTTAATCCATCTTTTTCATTTTCCTCATCGTTAATCACAGCATTGTTCATTTCGTTATATACTACTTCTAATTGCTCAAAATTATTTATACCATTAGATTCACTGTCTAAATCCATGTAGGATTGTTCAAGTTGGATATATTGTTCTTCGCTCAATACTACCTCCATCGCAAGACTCATAGTGTCCCAATTTGAAATAACTTGTATTATTTTTTCATCCGTAACTTGCTTATTTTCAAGCATCGCACTTATAGAGTCCTCTGTACTCTTTTTCCATTTCATCCAAATTGGAGAATTACTATTATTAACCGAATCAATTGCCAAAATTAGTGATAACGCTTGTTTTTTCTTAGTATTATTATCAACTGTTCCGTTACTTATATTATCATCTAACAACGATAGGAACTCCATTTGAAGTTCATCTGGAACATCATCAGTGATGAATTTCAAGATTTCTTCTTTATGATTAGCTAGCAATGAATTAGCAGTATCAAATCTTTCTTCTTGAAGAAACCGTTCATATTGATGAATCGTGTCACTTAAATTCGTATGATGAGCGAAAACTGTTTTCACTGAAAAGTGTTCCCCTAAAATAGATATAAAGCATATTATAATTGCTATTAAGGTTAGATTTATAATTTTTTTAAACATAATAATCTCCTCTCACATACACTCTCTTGTCAATGTATGATAGAGGAGACAAGTTTAGACCACTATCGATTGTTATACATGATATTATTCTTTTTAACTGATAAAAAGTAAGCAATACCTATAGAAACGACACTTAACCAAAAAGTGAAATATCCGATCTGGTTCATATATTCTGATAAAGTAGAATAGCGCGGCATCATCCCAAAAACATAATCAATCACATCATTATGTAACGTCCATATTCCTGCAACTACAAGATGTTTCATTTTTATCTTATAAAACTGGGAATAGAGTAATCCTTGAATTGCCATTGCACCATGCGAGGCAATTAGCATATATCCAGACCAAGATAAATCCCCACTAACAACTAATGTTAATATGTTCATGACAACTGCCCAAGTACCATATTTAAATAGGGTGACAATAGCTAATGCTTCAATATAAGGAACATTCTTACCCATAATAAAGAATAATAAAAATATCACAAAAAAAAGACTAGCTGTCGGACTATCAGGAACAAAAATCAAAAATTTTGCCGGCGTTATAACTAATTGTCCCTCATACCAAATATAACCATAGATCGTTCCAAAAGTATTGATTATCAATAACAAAATTAAGAATGTGCGATCAAGCAACAACTGTTTTATCATAAGATTTGTCCTTTCTGCTGGTAACACAAATATTATACAAAAAATTAACCCTCGTCAATATAGACGAGGGTTAATTTATTATTCTTCTTTTGCTTGTTCATTGGTAGATACTATGAAATCAGCAAGTTGTTGCAACTCTTCTTCTGTTCCATCAAACTGACCAGGAGGCATGTCACCAATACCTTCTACAGCTATTTCTTTTATTTCATCAGCACTGTACTCAATTCCAACTAATGAAGGTCCTGCTACACCTTCTAATTCACCGCCATGACAAGATAAACAACTTTGTTCATAGACGGCATACCCTGGATCTTCAGTATCAATTTCGACTGTTGAACCTGGTGGTACTGGTTTATTTTGTTCTGCTTTAGCGTCCCAATCTACATGATCTGCAGCTTGCCAAGTCAACCAAAAAACAGAGGCAATACCTAGTAGCATTAAACTAACTGTAATCGGTCTTTTTGTAGGTCTTCTGCCTTTTCCTTTATCGAGAAAAGGCGCTAACATGAGTCCTCCAAAAGCAAGACCAGGCATAACTAGAGCACCTACGATAAAAAAGGTACCACTTGCAAATTCATATTTTAAAAGTTGATATAAAAATAAGAAATACCAGTCTGGTAAAGGTAAATATGCAGCATCCGTTGGGTCCGCTGGTCCTTCAAGCGGCGCAGGGTGTGCTAAGACTAAGCATAAAAACCCAACAAGGAAGACAGAACCTGCTAACCATTCTTTTAGAAGAAAGTTAGGCCAAAAAGCTTCTGTTTTACCAGGGTACTCTGAATAGTCTTTAGGTATAAATCTTACTTTTTCGGCAGTTATACGGGAATCGCCAACAAACTTCATCCCTTTACCCTTTTTCACTGCTTTCCCTCCTTAATCGAAAAACTTGGCATGTCTCGTCCTAAATAATAGAGTGTACCGAAGTTTTTCTTATACTATTCCATCAAAGCCCTATTAGGCTCCTGGAGTTATTCTTTCAGATAGTATAAATGATAGTCTTACATTGGTCCTGAAATACCTTGTTTTCGTATTAAAATAAAATGAACTGCCATTAATGCAAACAAGGCTGCAGGTAAGAAAAATACATGAATAGCAAAGAATCTCGTTAATGTTTGCGCCCCTACTATTTCTGGATTACCAGCAAGTAACGTTTTAGTCATCTCACCAACAATCGGAATACCTTCAGCAATTTCAAGTGTAACTACTGTAGCAAAATATGCTTTGTTATCCCATGGAAGTAAGTATCCAGTTAATCCTAATCCAAGCATTATGAAAAAGATTAAAACACCAACAATCCAATTAAGTTCACGCGGCTTTTTATATGCACCTTGAAAAAATACACGCAATGTATGTAAAAATAACATTACTATTACCACACTTGCACCCCAGTGGTGCATGCCACGTACTATTTGTCCGTGAGCTACTTCTGTTTGTAAATAGTACACAGATTTCCAGGCATTCTCAATATCAGGAACATAATACATCGTCAAAAACATTCCAGATAATATTTGGATAACAGTTACGAAGAAAGTTAATCCTCCAAAACAGTAAACAAATGCTGAGAAATTATGTGCTGGATTTACGTGTTCTGGTACTTCATGGTCAGCAATGTCTCGCCACAAAGGCGTAATATCAACACGCTCATCTACCCAATCATAAATTTTTTGTAGCATTTCTTACGCTCCTCTCGGCTTTGCTTTTCCAAGATACAATGTTCCGTCCTCAGTTTTATACTCAAATTCATCCAAAGCTGCTGCAGGAGGTGTACCTGGAACATTTACACCATCTTTGTAATAACGTCCATCGTGACAAGGACAGTAAAATTGATCAGGATGCTCATCACTTCCTGCCCATGAAACAAAGCAACCAAGGTGCTTACATACAGGAGAAAGCGCTATAATTTCATCATTATCATCTTTATACACCCATGCACTTTTTGTTACTTCGGATTCATACCAGGCGTCAATCTGATCTATTGTCCAATCAAATCGTTGTGGTTCATTTGTAATATCTTCCAATTGTGCAACAGCTTGATAATCTCCTGTTGATGCCGGCTGTAGTACTGGGTCAATTGCAAATCTAACCATCGGTGCAAGCATTCCAGCCGCCATAAATCCCCCTACCCCCGTAAGTGTGTAGTTTAAAAATTGACGACGGGATACTTGTTGTTTCTTTTCACTCATCTTTTACCCCCCTCTGTGCTTTATACAACCTTCATGGTATTTTTTTCTCACAGTTTACTAGGACATTACCATGATAGCGCAAAGTAATTGTCCGGTCAATAAATTATCTCTACTATACAGACTATTTTGTTTACCAATAGCTACGAATCAATTCATTTATCTGCGTAATTTGATCCTTTAAAATTGGTTGGGTCTGTTTTGAATCAATTTCCTCTGTTTGAATAGCAGGAAACCACAACAAATTCCCATCTAAATTTCGTTCGTCTTTTTTCCAGTGATGATCAAATGTTAGAAAAAATACATGCTTAAAAGGATTTTTCGTTAATTGATTTACCCAATTATTAAGACGTTCTACTTCATTTTCACTTTCATTACTCTCATAATAACTGTACGTAGGAATTAAAAATATACGTCCTTTAAACTGTTTTTCAATTTCATTCGCAAAAAAGTTTAACAAATCTCCTTGGAATGCTAATTTTTTAATATCTTTTTTACTATTCATCGTTATAGGCATTAAAGGTATTAATAATGTATCTACAAATTCTTCCGCTCCCTGGTACTGGTCAATATCTTCTTTTTGCCATTTCATAACAGATCCACCTTTTTACTATTATTTATCTATTTTACTAAATTTATCAACAAAAAAAAACGAATTTCACTTAGAAAGTAAAATTCGTGCTTTTAGAACGACCTATTTATTTATTTTAGTTTTGTTAAATTGAAGCTCTAAATCATTTAATTGCTCCGTGTACTTCTTGAATTCTAATTCATCACGATTATCTAGTGCATTGTCAATCTTTGATTGAAGCAGTTCTCGCTGGTATTCAAACAACGATGTATCTAATAATTTCTTTGCTAAATTTTGATCCTTTTCAGTAATAAAATAATCATCTGGTAGAAAAGGATTTTCTTCTAATACTGCAGCATATGAAGCAGATTGAATTGAGTTCTTAAAGCTTAATTGAATATAAATAGCATCATTACGATTAAGCCGTATGTCATGGAATGACTTCTCTGCGTCTGTTGTAACGATATGATTTTTATAAAAACGAAATGGAACATCTTTTGAACAATGTGTTGAGATAACAATTCCTCTTGGACAATAACGTGCCTCTCTTATAAAATGAACATTTTTTAATAACGAATCATGATTTATTAAGTAGTTTAGTATCCAAACACTCTCTCTTCTTTTTAACTGATAATTACTTAAAAACCAACGGATAAACTCCTTCTTATCTTTTATCGAAACAGAAGTATTCAAATTTCTGTCCCCTCCTAGTTAAAAGACACTTATAATTACAAACTATCTTCATTTTGTTTTAGACGATCTACGTAATCAGCTATCTCATTGTCGGTTGGTTCTATTGTTAGATATTTTGAAAAAGCATTTATAGCGTCAGCTATCCTCCCTTCTTCAACAAGGAAATATCCATACTCTTGTAAAAAGTCAGTATCGTCTTTAAAGTTATTGTATGCGTCATTATACTGATTTAATGCATCATCATACGATTCTATTTCTTTATAGGCTTTCGCCAGTTCCCATTTATAGTTGGCGTCTTCTTCACCTAATTCAATTATATGGGTTAACAAATCAACAATTGCCTCATTATCTTGGTCTTCTTTATAATTTTCAATTAAGAATAACACTGCTTCATTATAACCTGGATCAATCGCTACCGCTTCTTTTACTAACTGGTAACTTTCTTCTCCATATCCGCATTTACGCGCTAAGACACCTGCTAAGTGATATAATTCTTTATTAAACTCATCAACTTTTAAGCCCTTTTTAGCAGTTTCAAACGCTTCTTCAACCATTCCCTCTGTTTCGTAACATTTCGCTAAGTATAGATAAACAGACTGATAACTCGGATCTTTTTCTACTAACTGCTCCCATACTTTTATTGAGATATCTAAACGATCTGCACGATATGCTATAAATCCATAACGAAATAGACTATCAGGGTCCTCATTTTGACTAGCTTTAAAGAACTCAATAGCTTTTTCGAACTCTCCAGTTCCAGCATATGCTTCTGCAAGTCTAACCCCAATTTCAACATCAGCAATAATTTGCTGCGTACTGTACACTTTTTCATAGTAAGGTATCGATTTAATGTATTCACCGTTTGAAAAAGCTAGTTCACCAAGTGCAAAGTCAATTAACGGTTCTAATGGATCGGTGCTTTTTGCCTCTAATAGTTTTTGTTCGGCGACTTCAAATAAACCTTGGGCTTGATATAAATCAGCTAATTGCAAAAGTGCTTCTAAATATTCTTCATCCTCAGGGGAAAATCGATTTAAAATATTAATCGCTTCTTCGTCCTCTTGTAGGTCAATATGAATATCTGATAGCATAATTTTAAGTTCAGGTTCATTCGGATATTGTTGAGAAAGTTCTATCAGTATAAATTTAGCTTCTTCTAACATACCCCATTCCATGTATAACTCAGCAATTGTGTACTTCTCTTCTTCATCTGCTCGCGGTAAGAATTGCTCTAACTTATTTATAGCATCCTCAGTTTTATTTTGTTCCATTAATTTTATTGCCTCATGTATTTCTTCCACGCCAATTTCATCCTTCCTACACTACTACGATTAACTATTTATCTTAGCAAACTTTTAATCTAAAAATGAAGTACCTGTTCACAAAAAGTGCTTAGGAATAGATACCTGTTTGAGCTCACCTTTACCCAGTACAGGTCGCACCAAATGATTAGCTTTAATCACTTCACCCTTTGATACAGTTACTACCGGGATAGCTTTATGATATCTTAATTTTGATCGTTCATCAATGGAAGGGATTTTGTCTAACTCAAATAAATTGTAGTCAGCACTACTTTGATGTAGAAATTCACCTTTTAGAGGTGAAATACCTGTTAATCGAAGCGTTTCTTTTGATAGAGGATAATCAGTTAATTTCTCTTTAATTACATCAATCCGATGCTCT
This sequence comes from Aquibacillus saliphilus, assembly GCF_020404745.1. GTDB lineage: Bacteria > Bacillota > Bacilli > Bacillales > Amphibacillaceae > Aquibacillus > Aquibacillus saliphilus. Next base: position 156,310 of record NZ_JAIZAP010000001.1, on the reverse strand, counting down.
TCACAAATATCGTTCCAAATGGTCGATAGCCCCTTACTTTTATTGGTTGGTTCATCATGAGAAAGCACTAAAGGGATTCCTGAAAAGTATTGAGCAGCTTGAATCCATTCCCATTTGACTTCTAATAATTCTTCTTTGTTTTTTGTGTCTATTAAAACAAATGGCATTTTATTTTTCCCGAAAAACTTTATTATACTAGGGCGTAATAAGCTTGCCTGAACTCGAGGAACAATCATGTAATCGATTGGTAATGAGGAAAGAGTGGCTTTAAATTGTTCAAATTCTTGCTTAAAAAATACATTACTAGTTATTGGTAATTGACAAATCAAGAGAGTGCATCCTCGATATATATACCTATTTACCGTACTCTCTAGATCTTCTCGTTGATGTAAGGGGTCTTCAAAATCGATGTACACTTTACCAGGACCGACCCAGTAATAATCAATATTCATTTGTTTAGTACGATGCTTATTAACCTGTGTGATAACTATTTTATCGTTCTCTACTTGAATACTTTTACTTAACCAATGTCCATCATCAAAAATGTAATTACTGTAAAAATAATAGACCCCCATACTTTATCCTCTCCTTCTGTTTAAGAAAAAGTATGAAGGTACTTTCAATACTATGATTAAGTTTTTATTATTTTTTCTAAATCACTAAAAAAGTTTGGATATGAAACTGCTATACATTCCGCATTTTGAAGAGTGACTTGACTGTTTGCTATTAACGACGCGACAGCAATCATCATACCGATGCGGTGATCTCCTAAGGAGTCAACACAAGCGCCCTTCAAAGTAGCACCGCCAGTTATAATCATACCATCATTGGTCCCTTCAATCTCTACTCCTAATGCTGTTAACGTTTTTACAACTGATGCAATTCTATCGGTCTCTTTATGTCTCAATTCTTCAGCGTCACGAATGATTGTTTGACCTTCTGCCTGAGACGCTAATAAAGCTACGATTGGAAGTTCATCAATAATACGGGGAATAATCTCACCTTCAATAACGGTTGCCTTCAAACTAGATGATTTAATCGAAATAGAACCGATTGCTTCGCCACCAACTGACTGACTCCAGACAACATCAAGATCTGCACCCATTTTTTTAAGTACATCAATAATCCCTGTTCGAGTTGGATTAAGACCAACATTGGTTATTGTTAAATCACTTCCACTTGATATCGCTGCAGCAACCAGAAAAAATGCTGCAGATGAAATGTCGCCAGGTACCTCGATAGACGTCCCTTTCAGCTGTTGACCACCTTCGATGCTAATTTTATCTTGCTGCTTTGTAATTTCTCCACCAAAAGCAAGCAACATGTTTTCTGTATGATCTCTCGTTGTTGTTCTTTCTGTCACCTCTGTTATTCCTTCTGCTAACAAACCAGCAAGCAGTACACCAGACTTCACTTGTGCACTTTTAACTGGTGTTTCAAAGACAATACTCTTTAATTTACCTCCCCTAACAGAGAGTGGTAATAATTTACCCCTTTGTCTTCCATCTATTTTTGCACCCATTTCTGTTAGCGGGATAGAGACGCGGTCCATAGGGCGTTTACTTAATGAATCATCACCATAGAGAGTGAAATGGTATGGAAGTCCCGCGAGAATCCCTAACAGCAATCTTGCAGTTGTACCCGAATTACCCAAATAAATGGGTTGATTCGGTTCTTTTAGTTCCTCAATACCTTTCCCTTCAATGGTAACAGTACGTCCTTTTTGCTCTATCGATACTCCCATCGCTTGGAATGCCGCTATCGTTCTTAGGCAATCCTCGCCGTCTAGGAAATGAGAAATAGTCGTCTTCCCTTTAGCTAAGGACCCAAATATGATTGCTCTGTGCGAAATTGATTTATCACCAGGAACTCGTAAAGAGCCCTGTAATGGCTTATGTACAGGGTGTAACACTTTCTCACTCATAAAGAACCCCCCCTTTTAATCTCCAATCATAGTTTCGTAACTATGGTCTATTAATATCTCATTACTAGCAAGTTGTGCTGTCTTATTTTGAAAGCTTAGTCTAAGAACTCCAGTAATACCTTCTCTTATTTCAAGTATTTCTATATTGATAATACTTATCTCTTTATTTGCCAACAATTCAATTACACTTAACAGAGCCCCAGGTTGATCATGGATATCTACATATAAATCGTAAAATGACGGGATTGCCCCTTTTTCTTTACCATCCAAACCATCTCGATATTCCTTAGCTTGTTCTAAATAATGATACATAGAGATTTTATCACCTGTCTCCAACAAACTCTTAAGCGAAGTCATCTCCGAAATCCAATCCTCTAATAAATTACTCATTCCTTGTCGATTATGAAAAAATATATCTTGCCACATAGCCGGATTACTCGATGCTATTCTGGTAATATCTCTAAATCCGCCTGCAGCAAGCTTTGGAATATATTCATGTGTCTTTTGCCAAGATTTAGCTTGGTGAACAAGTGAAGATGCGATTAAATGTGGAAAATGAGATATCACACTTGTCATTTCATCATGTTCTTTTGGTTCCAAAGTAAGGAAATTACTTTTCGTTCCTTTTAGAATATCTTTTAGTTGATCAATTTTTGCTAACGAACAATTATTATCTGGTGTTAAAATATAGATTGCATTCTCAAATAAATGTCCCTTTGCAGCTTGGATTCCTTTTTTATGAGAACCCGCCATTGGATGCCCGCCAATGAAGGTAATCAAATTAGATGTTAGTTTATTGGCTACTTCCATTATAGGAGCCTTTACTGAAGAGACGTCAGTAATCGTAACAGGTTTTTCAAAAGCGATACTGTTTAACTTATCTATCAATTCAACTGTTCTTGTGACAGGTGTTGCTAAAATAAGGTAGTCTGCTTTTTGTGCAGCTGTGTCAAAATCATTAATCGCTTCATCAATGATTCCGTTAAGCATACAATAATCAAGTGTTTTCTTACTAATATCATAGCCAATCAAATGATGGTCAGTAGTTTGCTTTATATTTGTTGCTAGCGAACCACCAATCAGTCCTAAACCAGCTATTACAATCGTTTGCGTCAATTTGTATTCTCCTCTTTATGAACAGCTAAGTACTCTGCGATTAAGCCTTGTAATTCCTCCATATCTTGCAGGTGACCAATCGTAATTCGTACACCGTTCGGATGTCCTAAAGCCTCTCCAGAACGAACAATAAATCCTTTGGTCAGAAGATGCTGAAACATCTCATCCCCACTTATTGGTAAATTCACAAAGACAAAATTAGTTTGGGAGTCATAATAAGTTAATCCTATTTTATCCAAAAACTCTATAAACCTGTGTTTAATCTCGATATTTTTGCTAACGGATTCTTGTAAAAATGTTTCATCTTTTAAGGCAATAAGCGCAGAACCCTGAGCAACACTTGTTGTATTGAACGGCCCCCTAGTAATATTTAACAAGCTAGTTATTTCTTCATTCGCTACTCCATAACCAATTCTTAACCCAGCTAGACCGTATGCTTTCGAAAAAGTCCGTAAAACAATCAAGTTTGGATAATCATTCAATGCTTGAATAGTATCAGGGGAGTCACTTGTTTCGATATACTCAAAATACGCTTCATCAATGACCACTAAAACATCAGAAGGGCACTTTTTCATGAATTGTTCAAACTTATCATTGCTGATTAAACAACCAGTCGGGTTATTAGGTGTACAAAGCCATACAATTTTAGTATCTTTATCAATTTCATCTAACATACCGTTAAGATCATGATAGCCATCAATTAAAGGAACCTCTTTAATCTTAGCACCTTGAATTAAAGCATTGTGTTGGTACTGAGGAAAGGTTGGTGTTGCCATTATTGTATTTAGGCCAGGTTCTAAGTATGTGCGACAGATAATATCAACCACTTCATCCGAACCACATCCAAAAACAAGCTGATCTTTTTTTACTCCTAATTTATTTGCAAGGCCGTTCCTGAGCTCTGTGGTGTATCCATCTGGATATATTTCTAAATTTTGGATTAGCTGTGGAATTGCCTTTTTAACTTCGTTGGAATATCCAAACGGATTCTCATTGGAAGCTAACTTAACAATCCTATCTAACCCATACTCTTTTTTTACATCCTCTATTTGTTTTCCTGGTTTATAGGGTGTCATGCTCCTAAATATTTCTTTACCTTGCATTCTACTTCTCTCCAATCTATTTCCGGGATAAATCTGGGCGTAGTTTTATCGCTTCATTATGATAAATATGAGTAACTTCTTTTTGATTCTTTTCGGTATTTACAGTCATCATAATCCTTATACATTTTTCTAGACTATTAGGTACATCAATTTCTTGCATACACATAACAGGAACGTATGTCCAACCATCTATTAGACGCAGTGCTTTTGCTGGAAAACCGTCATTAATATCTGAAGTAACCGAGATAAATACAGATGCAATATCCTCAGGAATTACTTTGTTAGTTTGAACCATTTCTTGTATTAGTATTTTTGTGTTCTTAATAATTGTGTTCTCACGATTCTCGTCAACCGTTGTCGCACCACGTATGCCTCTAATCAATGATTCACCAACTCTCTCATGAAATTATCTAGCTCTTGTTTTAATAGGTCATCATCCAGTTGTTCAACAGTTGGTTGTCCAACAGTTTTTAGTAATACCATTTGAACATGGTTATTTAACGACTTTTTATCCTTTTTCATACGGTTTATTAATGATTCAATATCTTGTGTAGGTAAAGTTAATGGATAATTATTTGAAATCAACCAGCTATACAGGGGTTGATAGGGAAGTTTAACTCCATATGTTTTTTCACTGACACGTAAAGCAAATAACATGCCAATAGCAACAGCTTCTCCATGAGTGATTTGTCCATAACCTAAGTTCGCTTCTAATGCGTGTCCTAGTGTATGTCCGAAATTTAAATATTTACGTACATTCGATTCTTTTTCGTCATTTTGAACAATTGTTGCTTTTACATTTATACCTTTTAACAAGTGCTCTGTAAGTATCTCGTTTGATAGCTTTGAGGTTAGGTCTGTATCTAACACCTGATGAAAAAATATTTCATCACTAATTAATCCATGCTTAACAACCTCTGCGTAACCTGACCGCACTTCTTTCTCAGGAAGTGAATGTAGCGTCTCTACATCATAAACAACAGCCTGTGGTGGATAAAAGCTTCCTATCAAATTCTTACCTTCTGAATGGTTAATAGCAACCTTACCTCCGACACTACTATCATGCGCTAGAATTGACGTTGGGACTTGAACATAATCAATCCCCCTCATATAAGTTGCAGCAGCGAATCCCGCAAGGTCCCCAACCATTCCACCGCCGAGTGCTATTATTAAGGACTGTCTATCCAGTCCGACCTCGATAGCTCTTGATATAAGGTTAAAGTATTGTTGTTGACTTTTTGATGATTCTCCCGCAGGAATAATTACCGAAAAAATATTTACTTTTGAATCAAATGAATTTTTAACATCTTCCAAATAATGGTTCGCAACTTGGTCGTCTGTAACTATTAATATCTTTTTATACTGTTTTTCAAGAAATGTAGCTATCTTAAAACGCAATTTAGTACCAACAAATACATTGTATTTGTTGGTACTTGTATTAATAGATAAAGAGTCCATTAAAAACACCTAATTTCTTCTCGGTACTCATCAATAGCCTTTTTCAACTTAGGAAATTGATCGTGCGGAAACTGTTCTAGTAATGCTTTTGCTAATTCAAAAGCTACAACGTGCTCCATCACAACAGCAGCAGCTGGTACAGCGCATGAATCAGATCTTTCTATACTAGCATTAAATGGCTCCTTCGATTCAATATCAACACTTTGCAATGGTTTATAAAGTGTTGGGATAGGTTTCATAACACCTTTAACAACAACAGGCATTCCCGTAGTCATTCCACCTTCGAAACCACCTAAACGGTTCGTTTTTCTATAATAACCACGGTCATCATCCCAAGCGATCTCATCATGTACTTGACTACCATTTTTTCTAGCAGCTTCAAAGCCAATCCCAAATTCAACACCCTTAAAAGCATTTATACTCGATACGGCACCGGCAATCCTACCATCTAATTTACGGTCATAATGGACATAAGATCCAACTCCTGCTGGCATGCCTTCGATATATACTTCACAAACCCCACCAATGGAGTCACCGTCTTTTTTTGCTTGATCGATAGCGTCCATCATTTGTTGTCCGGCTTCAGAATCTAGAGTACGAACTGGCGATTCTTCTGATACTTTAATTCTATCTGAGATACCCATATCTGGATATTCTTCAGCTTTAATTCCTGCTATTTCTCTTACATACCCTACTATATTGATATCTAACTCAGCTAGAAGTGTCTTAGCTACAGCTCCAGCTGCTACTCGTGCCGCCGTTTCTCGTGCAGATGATCGCTCTAAAATATTACGCATGTCACGGTGGCCATATTTAATTGCACCATTCAAATCAGCATGACCTGGACGAGGTCTAGTCACCCTTCTTCTTATATCCTGATCATCAGAAATAGGGTCATCTCCCATAATATCTTCCCAATGTTTGAAATCATCATTATGTATTACCATGGCTATTGGTGAGCCTAGTGTATAACCATGACGTACACCACCAGCAATATCAACCAAATCTTTTTCAATTTGCATTCGTTTCCCACGACCGTGGCCTTTTTGTCTTCTTAGCAATGAACTATTTATATTTTCTTTAGTTAGAGGCATTAAAGAAGGAATACCTTCTACTATTGTAGTTAATTGTTTACCATGTGATTCTCCTGCAGTTAAGTAGCGCATGTAGTTACCTCCATTTATTTTAATTTTGTACTACTATATCATACCTTATTTATCTTGTGTTCATTTAAATGATACATTTTTAGATTTTTTAGAAAATATAGATTAATAAAGGACCTATTCAATTAAAGAATTTATACTGAAAAATCAGATATATAAAACTAATTTTTGGTATAAAAAAATGTATCATACACACTTAATCCGTATCGATCGGGACTAAATATTTGTTCAGTACTACCAACAAAGAACACTCCTCCAGATACCAACGAGTTGCTGAATTTATCATAAACCATAGCTTTAGCTTCTTCGGTAAAGTATATTAGTACATTTCTACAAACAATTAAATCAAAACTAGTTGTATATGTATCTGACAACAAATTGTGTTTTTTGAACGTAACACATTTTTTAATTCTATCATCTACTTTATAAAAGGTTCCTTCTTGTTGAAAATATTTATTTTTTATAGTGATAGGCACCTCTTGTAAAGCACGTTCTGGATATACTCCCGTTCTCGCACGTTCAAGTACTTTTTCATCCAGATCAGTTGCCAATATCTCTATTGAACTCAAATCTACATATTTGCTTAATATCATAGCAATTGTATAGGGTTCTTCTCCTGTAGAACATGCAGCACTCCAAATTCTAAGTTTCTTTTTATTAGTTAATAACATAGGTAATACTTTTTGTTCAAGGGTAGCCCAACGACTATAGTTTCTATAAAACTCAGAAACATTAATTGTTACTCTATCTAGAAATTCCTCTAAAAATTCTTTATTTGACGATAGTCCATGAAAATACGAATCAAAACTAGTAAAACCTCTTTTTTCATAGAGAGAGGTTAGCCTTCTCTTCATTTGCATTTCTTTATATAACGATAAATCTATACCAGTTTTTCCTTTTATCAACGCAGAAAATTTTTGATAGTCGCTCATGTTTCTATTCCCCTTAACTATCTCTTTGTATTTATATACTTATAGATATTATTTATTATAATAAATAAAAGTGCAAGTTTCCTAGGAAAACATATGTGTTAAAAAACAAAAGCCCAGGCGCTTGCTCCCCCGACAAACTTAAGAAAAGCCTCGGCGCCTTAGTTTTTTTGCAGTCATAGAGACTTTTCTTAAGACTTCGAGGGGATAGGCGCCGAAGCCGGACATGGCTAACTTAGTAATTAATAATCCACAACAGTCCATTTTATAATTTCCTAGACAATTTAAAAAACCTCGTCTGAATTAGACGAGGAAAGAAAAACCGTAGTATTAATATGTCCATTTATCGCTATCTTTTTGATATTCGATTAACTCGGAACGATTAAAAAATAACCCTATTTCTCGTTCAGCACTCTCTGGAGAATCGGAACCGTGAATTATATTTTTGCCCACCGTGACACCAAAGTCACCTCTAATTGTACTTGTCGATGCCTCTTGAGGGTTCGTTTTACCCATCATTTGACGAGCTGTAGCTATCACGTTATCCCCTTCCCATACCATTGCAAATACAGGACCAGAGGTAATAAAAGCAACAAGATTATCATAGAAAGGTTTACCCTTATGCTCACCATAATGTTCAGATGCTAAATCGTTCGTAATAGTCATTAGTTTGGCTCCTGCTAGTTTGTACCCTTTCTTTTCAAAGCGTGTAACCACTTCTCCTATTAATCCTCTTTGTACCCCGTCCGGTTTAATCATTAAAAAAGTCTTTTCCATACTCCACCTCTTTAGCTATGTATAGTTATTATTGACTAACACCAACTGTGAACCCCGATTTAAATTTGAGGCTCAACTAATCTTATGTAAGCGCTAATAAATAGAACCTTTTTAAACTTTACCAAAAAAAACCTCTAAAGACAATTAATTATGATTTTCTTTTACCAATGTATGTAGCGATATCTTTTAAAGTATGCTTTGACTTAATATTCGGTAATTCATTTAGAGATTCATACGCTTTTTCTAAGTATTTATTACTTAATTTAAAAGACTGATTGATTGCATCTGAACCTTTTATCTGCTGCAAAAGTGGTTGAATAGCTTCTTGAGTTAGAGAAGAAGGATCGTTAAAAAAACTTTCGATTTGATTTTTAAACTGATTATCACTCATCGCGTACAATACCGGTAATGTCAAATTACCTTGCAACAAATCGCTTCCCGCAGGCTTACCTAATTGCGCCTCACTAGAAGTGAAATCAAGAATATCATCAATAATTTGATACGACATCCCAATGTAATAGCCATATCGATAAAGTGCTTTCTCTTGTTTCAAAGGAACATTTGCAGCAATTGCCCCTAATTGACAACTTGAAGAAATGAGCAAAGCAGTTTTTCTTCTAATTCTTCTAAGGTAATTTCTTACATTCTGATTTAAATCATATTTGTCTTTTATTTGCTCCATTTCACCGATAGTTAACTCCACCATTGTTTCAGCTAATATTTTATGCGCACGTGGATTTTCTAAAGAAGTTAGATATTCTAGGGATCTTGCAAATATGTAATCCCCCGTGTACATAGCTATTCGATTATCCCACTTAGCTTTTACAGTAGGTTCACCACGTCGTAATTCAGATTCATCGATAACATCGTCGTGAACTAAAGAGGCCATGTGAATTAGCTCTAGAGAAACAGCTACTGTCTTAATTCGATCTATATTATAATCACCAAACATACCGGATAACAAGGCAAAAACTGGACGAAGCCTTTTTCCACCAGCATTTAATAATTGTATAGAAGCTTCCCGCAAAACTGGGTGCTTTGCATGTATCGTTTGATTCAATGCCTCCTCAATTTTATCGAGGTCATTTTTTAAGTAAGAATAGGTCATTGCTAGTTTCATTTGGTTCACCTTTAATTTATGATTTTAAAGAGGCTTTTCGCCCATATGCATTGCTGCTACACCACCAGTATAGCTTTTGATGACTATATTGTTAAGTCCAACTTCTTCAAACATTTCTTTGAGTTCTTTTTTTCCCGGAAAATCTTTTGCCGATTCGTGTAACCAGGCGTACTCTTGATAACTTTTAGCCAAAACTCTTCCAAATAAAGGCATAATAAACTTAAAATAAAAATAATATAGCTGTCTAAATCCAATCATTGTCGGTTGTGACGTTTCAAGACAAACTACTTTACCACCTGGTTTCACAACACGTTTCATCTCTTGGAGCACTTGAACATAATCAGGGACATTTCTAAGACCAAAACCAATCGTGGCATAGTCAAAAGAATTATCCTCAAAAGGTAGCTCCATCGCATTACCATGTACAAATTTCAATTGATTTAAATCTAGCTCTTCTTGTTTTTGTTTACCGATAGAAAGCATATTTTGACTAAAATCCAACCCGACAACCCTACCAGTCTGTCCGACAACGTGAGCCAGTGAAATTGACCAATCACCAGTACCACAACAAACATCTAATGTTTTAGAACCAGTTGGTACATCCATACGTTTCATTACATCTTTTCGCCATGCCCGGTGTCTTTGAAAAGATATAACTGAATTCATAAAATCATATCTATCATAGATTTTTTCGAATACGTGATGTACTCGCTCCTCTTTAGAATTCTGCTCCATATTTTTAACCTTCTTCCACTACTATTGTGTTTTTACCTAAGTTGTCATCAAGGATGGCATTTGCATATAATTTAAGTGAATGGAATTGGACAGGTAAATGACTAATCGCATCTTCTACATGAGATACATGCTTTTGAATTGTGTCTTCAACCGTATAAACTATTTGATTACCGTTAACATTATACGCTAATCCTTCGGTCAACAAATCAAAAACAGGGGATCTACCTTTATTAAGGAAGGTCTTTTTTTCGCGAATCAACTTTCTCATTAACAACCAATCACCAGTAAGTTCAAGAATAGAAGTTCTTTGTATATGTTCTGCAACGCGTTGTATTAATAAGGATTCTAGTTTTTTTAATGAGTCCATCAAATCCTGCACAGAATTAAACTCTTTATAGTAAATTGACATTTTTAGCTCATTTATCTCTTTAATAGCCGAAGCTAGTGTGTGAATCATTGGAATATCACTTAATTCCGATAATATATAATAATAAAGTCCGCTATAGTAATCACCAGCTAGTACCGTTAGTTGGCGTGTTTTTCTACTTAAATCTGACTCATCTTTATCTGCAGTCTCTGTTACTAAATCATGAGTATCTAAAGCTATTTGGACAAGCATAGTAGTTACAATATAATTTTTCTTTTTATGTTCAGAGAAAGTTGTATTTTGTAAGAGAGAGGATAGTATAAGCAATTTGTCTTCATCAATAACGGGTTTTTGGATAAACTTCTCCAGGTAAGAATGATTTAGTTGTTTTTCGATAGCTATTTTTAATTCATTTACCGTTAAATCAGGGGTATTCAAGTTAATCACCTAAGCCCTTCTCTTTCGTATTCCTCTATAACCAAAAATTATTATAACATAATTTTGTGGTTTTCGCCGTTTTTCCCGATTATGTATAGTAACTTATTGGTCATCATTTCGGATTTCACCATAACTTGTTTGCATGATAGCCTTCCCTCTTAACTTAACTGCAGAAGTATGCTCCGTAAATTGTGCAACCATAATTTCACCTTTATCCAGTTTCTCTGAATGATGAAATCTAGTATCAGTTCCTCGAGTTAAGCCAATTACTTGAACACCATCTTCTAAAGCTTTAATTACAACATAGTCTCTAGGATTATTAGTATCGCTCATCTTTTATCCTCCATTCACTATTTATTTAATATTCTCTTATATAGCTATGTATGTCAACGTAAGAAAGATAAGTCCCGATTTTCCCCAAAAAGAAAAAGGGTGCAAATGCACCCTTTTTCTGCCCATATGTAAATTATTATTTTACAATATCTTTAAGGGCTTTACCTGGTTTGAAAGCTGGAACCTTGCTTGCAGGGATATCAATTTCATCACCTGTTTGAGGATTACGTCCTTTACGTGCAGCACGTTCACGTACCTCGAAGTTTCCAAAACCAATTAATTGGACTTTTTCTCCGTCTTTAAGTGAATCCATGATAGATTCAAAAACTGCGTCTACAGCTTTTGTTGCATCTTTTTTTGATAGCTCGCTTTTTTCTGCAACTGCATTAATTAGGTCTGTTTTGTTCATGACATTCACCTCCTCCCAAATTCATATATCCAGTACTTTCGAACAAAATGTATTTAATTCCATTTGTTCACAAATATTCTAGATTTTATACAATTTACCACCAATTAAATGATGACAAAGCTTATATTAAACGAGTTTTCGTGGAATTTCAACAAAAAAGAGCAAATTTTGTTTATTTTGTTGTTTCGTCCTATGAAAACTCGGCTTAATTTAAATGAATCGTAACATAGTTGGAAATCTTATGCAAGATGTTCGACCACCTGATATACAAGGGTTTATCAACTCTTTCGTCAAATTATCACTAGATCAATAACTCCACTTATAAGAATGAAAGCGAAAATTTGGGAACTGATCACACTAGATAATAAATCGAAAGCCCGCCATGGCGCTTTTTTCTATGTTAAATAGTTACTCTTTGAACCTCTTAGCAGGTAGCTGCAAATTTAGAATACTCGTTGCTAAACCACTTCGAAGTTATTTCACTTGATGTTATCGCGTTGGAGCTACCTCGACCTAACCTTGCCTAGAAACTATAACTGAAAAATAATTTTATAGTTTTCAGGAAATAGTTAAAAAGACGTTTAAAAAACCTGATGGGTTTTCTTAACGTCTTTTTAAGGTTGATGTTCATTTCATAACTTGTTACTAGTGAATTGCGCCAATTTTACTTTTATTGAAGAACAAAAGCGCAGGGCGCCTTGCTCACCTCCGACAAGCTTAAGACAAGCATCGACGAATGAGTTCTTTGCAGGCAAAGAGAATTGACTTAAGACCTCGAGGAAGTAGGCGCTGGAGCTAGACGTGGCTAACTTAGTAATTAATTATCCACAAAGCAGTCCAATTTATAGTTTCCAAGACAATGAAAAAACGGCCTGTAATACAAGCCGTTAAAGGATTATTGCTATTAAACCACCAGATCCTTCATTTATTATTCTTTCAAGTGTTTCTTTTAATTTATACCGTGCATTTTCAGGCATTAATGAAAGCTTAGCCTGTATCCCCTCACGAACAATCGAACTTAAGGATCTGCCAAAAATATCAGATTCCCAAATAGACAGTGGATCTTCCTCAAAATCTTGCATCAAATAGCGAACTAGTTCTTCACTTTGTTTTTCTGTACCAATTATAGGAGCAAATTCAGATTCGACTTCAACCTTAATCATATGGATTGATGGGGCTACTGCTTTTAATCTGACACCAAACCTTGATCCTTGGCGTATTATCTCAGGTTCATCTAAAATCATATCCTTCAAAGTTGGTGCAGCAATACCATAACCCGTTTGTTTAACCATCTTTAATGCATCAGAAACTTGATCATACTCTCTTTTTGCATTAGCAAAATCTTGCATTAATTCTAACAGATGATCTTTTCCTCTTATTTCTTCACCTACAATTTCTTTAAGTACTTGGTCATAAAGGTAGTCAGGTGCACGTAAATCAATTTCAGCTACACCATCTCCCATTTCCATCCCGGCTAGTTGTGCATGTTCTATATAATCATAAGCATCAAAGTTACCAACAACACGATCAACATCACGAAGGCGTTTAATATCTTTTACTGTTTCCTGTATTGCTAACTGGTAATTTTCTCTTAGCCAGTGATCTTCACTAAGCACCATAACCCAACTTGGAAGGTTAACATTAACTTCAAGTACAGGGAACTCATATAAAGCCTCACGTAATACGTTATAAACATCATGATCGCTCATGCTTTCAACACTCATTGCCAATACCGGAATATCGTATTTTTCGGAAAGCTCTTGCCTTAATAACTCTGTATCCTGGTTATAAGGTTGTACAGAGTTAACAACCATAATAAATGGTTTTCCAACTTCTTTTAATTCTTCTACTACTCTTTCCTCAGAATCAACATAGTCGCCTCTAGGTATTTCTCCAATTGAGCCATCAGTAGTTACAACAACACCCATCGTAGAATGCTCTTGAATAACTTTTCTTGTTCCTATTTCTGCTGCATCATGAAATGGAATAGGTTCTTCATACCATGGTGTGTTAATCATTCTTGGACCATTCTCATCTTCAAATCCCTGAGCGCTTTTTACTGCATACCCTACACAATCAACTAGTCTAACATTCACATCGAGACCTTCATCCACTTTTACCGATACAGCCTGATTTGGAACAAATTTCGGCTCTGTTGTCATTATCGTTTTCCCAGCAGCACTTTGTGGTAATTCATCCTGTGCTCTAGCTCTTTCACCTTCATCGGAAATATTCGGCAATACCACTAGTTCCATAAACTTCTTAATAAAAGTTGATTTACCAGTACGCACTGCTCCAACAACACCTAAATAAATATCTCCATTAGTCCGTTTCGAGATATCCTTAAAAATATCAACTCTTTCCAAATGATCCCCTCCCGATCTACTTCGCCATAGAGCTTTACGAATCTTTGACATTTTAAGTCTATGACGTTGTCCTACTAAATTATGACTTGTTTATGAAGAAAACATAAAAAAAGTCATAATCATCTAATAATTCCTTTACTCTCTGTGTCATTCATACAATTCGTAGAGGATTCAGTGCCCTCCGAAAAAAATACACACCTCGTTGTCAATCAACCTAAGTAAATTTGCTTTCGATAGTAGTATCATTCCAACAAGCTTTGTCTAGCTCCGTTGAACCTATTTCTTCAAGAAATTTTCGAGTTAAAGGCTCCTAGTGTCTTTGGGTAGCTTTTAGTTTTGTGAATACCGGTTCTGAAAACTTTTATAGATAAAAAGTGAATATGTCGCGCAACTTCAGAATTATGACAATAAAAAACCCTTGCCACATTATATGCGACAAGGTTAACGATATTCTTATAATATAAATAAATTATTCTATTCTTGTAAGAAAGCTGGTTCACCATCTTCGATCGTATAGGGTAATGAATAGGCAGGAACAAATGGATGATTCAAAGCTAAAATATAACGAATGTCATCCCCTTCGGAATATGTATGCTCAAAATTGTTTAGTGCTTCATATAAATCAGAACTATAATCTATATAAATATCACCGTAGCTATCCATGATAATCGGTAAGTTTTTCTGTGAATACGGACTCACTGCAAATGGTGGTGAGTCCAATCCAATTTTTTTATAGTTAATTTTATATATACCATCTTCTAATTCTTCACCAAACGGTGGATACGTGTGTTCACTCCGATAAACATTAATCTTATTATTTACTGATCTAACTGTTTCAGCGTTACGCAAATCAATTAGTTTTACGGTAGGACTTTCTTCAGGAGTTATTAAAACATATTGATAAATGCCTCCATTTTCAAAAGCTGTTCCTGGAATACTAGTGATTAAGTTTTGTTGCTTAAGTTTTGAGAAATCAATAATATATTTTTGGAAAATAGGTGTATCACTAGATTTAGTTTGTATAGGAACTAAACCTTGGTTATTCTCTGCATATTTCGTAATAGCATCTTGTACTAATTCTAATTGTAATTCATTAGCCACATTATTTTTTGATAAATTTTCACTAGGATATAGACATCCGCTTAATATCAACAGAATAACAGCTAATGGAATGAAAGCTACGTACTTCATATAATACCTCCTGTAGGTCTACGCAGTAGGACCACTAACTACGATATAAAAGATAATAATTCCTCCAACTACTAAAAAGAGATACGCAAGTATTGCTATAATAGTTGCTAATATTCCTCTTAACTTATAACGACTTAATAAAATTAATCCAATTGCCACAAACAAAAAAATGATACCAGCAAAAGAAATATACATATTTAACATCGATTCAGACATCTTAACACTCCTCTATCTATAACAGGCATGTCTATTAACTTTATGTATTATAACATATTTGTTTTTAACTAAGTTATAAAAATGCATCACTATCATAACTTAAACAGTATAACAAATCTAATATATATTTAAACACAAAAAAAACCGAGGTATAAGGGGCAATTCTACCTCGGTGCGACTAAATAATACCCAAAGCAACCCTAAAATGAATGCTTGTGCGATTTATTCTATGCGAGAAGATTCTTCTTTGTATCCTCATATGCCCAGTAATATCTATTTTTTGAAAAGTTTACTTAACGTGTTCATGTCTGTTGGCATGTTATTATTTGTAATTGATTTTACTATTTTATCCTCTTTCTCTTTCGAAACCGGTTTATCTGCCATTTGCGCTAGTTGTTTAACTAACTTTCTTACGGTTTTCTCATCAGAAAAATTAGCATTTTGTAAAGAATTAGCCACTTTTAAGATTTCATCAGGATTAATTTTTGAATTCTTCTGAATTTGGTCAAACATATTTTTTTGAAAATCGCTCACGTGCACTCCTCCTTGCCTTAATCATTCAATGTAGTATATGCAAGGAGAGAACACCGTGTTAACCCGAATACTTATCACTTAAGATATTAGATAAATCCTCCATCTCATGTCTTCTCATTCTAGTCATTAATTGATCAACAACGTCTTTTGGTTTCGCTTCTTCAAATAAAATTCTATAGATTCCATTCGTGATTGGCATCTCAATATTTTGTTCCTCAGCAAATTGATACGTGGCCTTTGTGGTTCTTACACCTTCAACAACCATCCCCATTTCATCTAATACATCATCCAAACTATTCCCTTTTCCTAGCAAATTTCCAGCTTTCCAATTTCTACTGTGAACACTGGTACAAGTAACGATAAGGTCACCAACCCCAGCGAGTCCTATGAAAGTTAATGGATTTGCACCCATAGAAGTTCCTAATCTAGAGATTTCCGCCAAACCTCGCGTCATTAATGCCGCTTTAGCATTATCGCCGTAGCCTAAACCATCTGAAATACCAGCGCCAAGGGCTATTATATTTTTTAGAGCTCCACCAAGTTCCACACCAATCATATCAGGGCTGGTGTAGACTCTGAAATTCTCATTGATAAATAAGTCTTGGGCTTTTTCAGCCTCTGCAATATTGTTGGATGAAACAGTAACAGTGGTTGGCTGTCTATTACCTACTTCTTCTGCATGACTCGGACCAGACAATATTACTACCTCATCATAATATTTTTTTGGAATTTCTTCTTCAATCATTTCAGAAACGCGTTTAAGCGTACCAGGTTCGAGCCCCTTTGTGCCATGAATAATTGTAACCTTATGGTCAAGAACCTCTACAAGTTGTCTACAAACCCCTCTAATCGCTTTTGTCGGTACAACTAATAAAATTGCAGACACTCCATCTACAGCCTGTTTTAAATCATGGTAAGCTTGAATTTCATTAGGTAGTTTTACTTCAGGCAAGTATTTACTATTTATATGGTTTTTATTTATTTCTATTGCTTGATCTTGTTTATGTGTCCATAATCTAACTTCGTGAGAATTGTCAGCTAAAACCATTGCTAATGCACTTCCCCAACTACCAGCGCCAATCACAGCAACTTTCCCCATATTTAGTTCCTCCTCTTTTAATTTCTCTTTCTAGCAAAAATCTTTATAGGAGTACCTTCGAACCCAAAAGCGTCCCTAATTCTATTTTCTAAAAAACGTTCATAAGAGAAATGAAGTAGTTCAGGATCATTTACAAATACAACAAAACTAGGTGGCTTCACCGCCACTTGAGTAGCATATAAAACCTTTAGCCTTTGACCTTTCATCGTTGGCGTTGGATTCATTGCAATAGCATCCATAATCACATCATTTAGTACATTCGTCTCCACGCGTTTAGCATGATTTTCACTTGCCTCTAATACTTGAGGAATTAATGTATGAATGCGTTTTTTAGTTTTAGCAGATAAGAATACAATAGGTGCATAATCTAAAAATTGAAAATGAGCTCTTATTTTTTGTTCGTACTCTTTGATTGCTTTCTCATGTGAATCAATTGTATCCCATTTGTTAACTACAATAACTACAGCTTTTCCAGCTTCATGGGCATATCCAGCAATTTTTTTATCTTGTTCTATAATGCCGGTCTCTGCATCAATTAAGGTTAAAACTACATCGGATCGTTCAATCGCTTTTAACGCACGAAGGATACTATACTTTTCAGTAGTTTCATAAATTTTACCCCTTTTTCTCATACCAGCTGTGTCTATAATTACAAAATCTTGATCATCTTTTGTGAACGGTGTATCTACTGCGTCTCTAGTAGTTCCAGCAATATCACTCACAATTACTCGTTCCTGATTTAAGATAGAATTAACTAGTGAGGATTTCCCAACATTCGGTCTACCAATTAAACTCATGTAAATAGTATCTTCGTCTTGATCATCTTGTTCTAACTCTGGAAAGTGTTTAACCACATCGTCTAAAAGATCACCTAATCCTAACCCATGGGTACCAGAAATAGGGAATGGCTCGCCAAAACCCAGAGAATAGAATTCGTATATTTGGTCTCTCATTTCTGGATTATCAACTTTATTTACCGCCAGAACAATAGGTTTATTTGATTTAAAAAGTAATTTTGCTACTTCTTCATCAGCAGCAGTAATTCCTTCTCGACCATTAACCATGAAAATAATTACGTCTGCTTCTTGAATTGCTACCTCTGCTTGTTCTCTCATTTGTACAAGTAGCGGTTCATCACCAATTTCGATGCCTCCAGTATCAATTAAATTGAATGAAGTTGTTAACCATTCTGCTTGTGAATAAATACGGTCACGAGTAATGCCTGGAATATCTTCTACAATAGAAATCCGTTCTCCAACGAGTCTATTAAAAATAGTCGATTTCCCAACATTCGGTCTGCCAACTATTGCAACTACTGATTTTCTCATGAAAGGTACATCCTTTCTTCCTTTTGCTTTTATTTATGCACTATTTTTCGGTGAAAGTTAACTGAATACTGATAAAGAGTATTCTATACTAACAGTACTATTATTACGTAAATCATTCATAATGTTCAAGTTAGACACTGTAGTATAAAGTCCTAAATACCGAAATAACGCATTTGTTCATTTTCCCTTAATTAAATAAATTAGAAAAGCTATAATAGTTAATAGTTTGAACTATTGCATTTTCAAGTCTTACTTAACCTTTACATTTTAGCAAACGAGGTAATTTTAAACAATTATTTCTTTTGCAAATACTTTTATTTAACTCTTGTAGAACTATTTTCCCTAAGAAAGTTTCTCATTCTAATGTTTAACAATTATATATAGTTCGTCACTAAGCGCATGACTAATACCATCTATTATCGCTTCCAAGTTAGCAGCCACCTTATCCATTTCCTCTTTTGTTTCACAAATAAAAATAGGAGCACCACCTGATACTTTCTGTTTATTTGTCGTGATTATTGATAAAACAACTTTTTCAATGTTCATTTATTCCGCCCCTCCTTCTTACTGACTTTAGATTCAGAAGGCATGCGAATCGCATTTTCTAACACTGGTACTGCACCAATAACTTGCTTCGCTTTTTCTACATCCTTATCCTGTGGTAGAACGAATACCCCTATCCTTCCATCATCCAAATCTCGCTTAATTAAAGGTGACAAAGCTGGAGTTCCGGAGTCTCTAAACACACCCATCGATACAGAAACATCGTGTAATATCGCTTGTCTTTGTCCAAGATTTGCAATTGTTGAACGAACGTCAAAATTTTTTGGAGTTAAGATAAATCCCATCCCGTATTTCAAAATTTCTTTCTGTCTCTCTGGCAAACCTATGTTCATAATGTATATATTATCAACATATAAACCGGCACCTTCAAAGTATAGTTCTTTAAATTCAATATCTACTATCTGCTTCATTGTAGATCCACTCATAAATTTTCTAATTACAAAATAACAACCCACTGTTGCGATAGCGGCTGCACCGATATTCCATACTAGGTAACATAAAGTTGTAACTAGAGATGTAAAAATAACTAAATAGTTTCTCCCTTCAAAAGCAATTGCTATTCCTTCAATGTAACTATTTCCCCTAGGAACAAGTTCATAACCATCTAATTCAGTTAATGTATTTCTTTCCATATTTCGTACTTCTCTAAACTGAGAAGCAGCTATTGTTAAGAATGTTACTGCAGTAAACTCTTTGTCCATAATTGCTGGTACAGCAACAGAACCTAGTCCAGCAGCAATAAATCCCAGTGCTAAATGAATTACTTTCCCGTGTAAATATGTTGGATATTGCCTGTAATCTGTTCGAAGCATTATAAATCGAGCTAAGGTACCTACTACAACTCCAAATAATATAGGGTAAGTGTATTCATTCATTATGTCCACCTCTTCTTTTGTTTTTCGATGGCTCCAATCATTTGATCTAGCCTAGACCTAACATCCTGTAAAAATGTCACCATTACTATTAAGCCAATAGCTGTAAATAATAGATCAAAATATGCCATATCACCTATATATTCATTGAAACCGTAGCTATTTAAAATAAGGCTATGTAATACTTCACCAGTTGTAATTCCTAAACACCATACAGCCAATTTATCTACATTTTCATTTGTTAAAAAAGATAAGAAAATAAACCCTATAACGGGAATCATGATTAACCTTGGTATCACAAGCCATACTGGACTTATTTGTTCCCAAAATAGTACACCTACATAACCAAAAACAAGACAAAGCGATCGTATGATATTTAGTATCCAATTAGATGTTTTTGACAATAAAATCAATGCACCAAAAAAGAGTATAAAAATAGCAGCATTTATTTTTGTCACACCGATTACTACTTCAGAATTTGATAATGCAATTAATGTTAAAAGCCATAACGCAAGATATGTACGGTAATTATCTTTCACCATAATAAAAGTAATAATTATCCATAATATCCAGCTAATCCAATAAAAAATATACCCATCCATCGCTCTCCACCTACCATTAGCATTATAGCTATACAGTAGAAAATTTAAACATGAATGATAAAAGTTAATTAACTAAACGTGCAACAAAATAACTGTTTTCTTTTCCTGAAAATCCAGACCATCCCCCTGTTGGTAATCGAAGCATCTTTAAAAAATAGTTTGCCACAAAAACATTTTTTTATTTTTTACATTGAAAAAGGCAAACTCCCTAAAGAGTTTGCCTTTTTCTACTATAAATTTGAATGTTATTTGTATTTATCTAGCTTATTTCCAATCATATCCCCAAGTTGAAAGCCGGAATAGTCTTCTTCTTTTTCATACTGCTTTAATTGAGCTTGATTTTGGTCATCCTCAATTTCTTTAATACTTAGTGACATTCTTTTTTCGTTTTGATTTACTTCTAACACTTTAGCTGAAACCTTTTGCCCAACTTGCAATACTTCCTGTGGTGTTCCAATGTGTTCATTTGAAATTTGAGAAATATGAACAAGTCCTTCTACACCAGGGAGCACTTCTACAAATGCACCAAAGTTCACTAATCGTCTTACTGTTCCCTCTAAGATATCACCTGCTTGTACACTGTCCTCAATAGTATCCCATGGGCCAGGTTGTGTTTCTTTTAAAGAGAGAGAGATACGTTCATTATCTCTATCAATTGATAAAACTTTCACCTTAATTACTTGCCCTTCCTCAACAACATCAGAAGCTTTCTCAACATGTTGATGTGATAGTTGTGAAATATGCACTAAACCATCAATACCACCAACATCCACAAAAGCACCAAAGTTTGTTATCCGTTGAACCTTACCTTCAATTGTTTGACCTTCATCAATCGATTGGATAACCTCTTGCTTTTTCGAAGCCTCATCTGCTTCGACAATCGCACGATGGGATAAGATAACTCTGTTTTGCTCTCGATCAAGTTCTACAACTTTCAAACTAATTGTTTTCCCTTTATAATCTCCAAAGTCTTCCACATAGTAAGTCTCTACAAGTGAGGCAGGTATGAAACCTCGAAGTCCAACATCTACAACCAGTCCACCCTTTACTACGTCATTTATTTCCGCATCAAAAATAGTTCCGTTTTCATATTTCTCTTGTAAATCGTCCCAAGCCTTATCTGCATCAACAGCACGTTTGGAGAGTATCACCTCATCATCTTCAACCTTTTTCACTTTAAGTATAAGTTCATCTCCTTCAGCTACTACATCTGATGTTTTTTCTATATGAAGGCTTGATAATTCACTAATTGGTACAATTCCATCAACTTTATAACCGATATCTACTAGTACTTGTTTTTCTTCTATCTTAACTACCTTTCCTGTTACCTGATCACCAACAGATATCCCCGCAAACTCTACATTTTCATTGTTCATTTCATCCATAAATAGAGACCTCCTTCGATTTCCGACACAACAATACGCGAAATGTCCTTTTTTCTAACTTCTAACATTTAAACTTATTTGTCAAGCAATAGATGTCATGTTTGATTATTTTCTATTAGTTTTTTTATATCTAGCATAATTGCGTCTGTCACTTCTTTTGCAGAAGTTTTATTTTCTCTAAAATAATCCATTTCGATTGGTTTCCCATAAACAACCTTTAATCGATGGAATTTTTTATATGAGCCAATGATAGCACATGGTACGATGGTTGCCTCCGAACGGGCAGCAAAAAAACCTGCACCAGCCAGACCTTGACCTAATTCTCCTGTTTTACTTCTAGTTCCCTCTGGAAATAATCCCAACGTGTTTCCCTTTTCTAAAATACTCAATCCCTTCCTTAGAGCATTTCTGTCTTTCATACCTCTCTTAATAGGAAAAACATGTATTCTAGTTAAAAAAGCACCAAAAATTTTATTTGAAAATAACTCTTCTTTTGCCATGAAATAAATGTTTCTAGGACAAGTTATCCCAACAACTGGGGGATCTAAATTAGAAATATGATTAGAACAAATTATTACCGGTCCATCTTTTGGAATATTTTCTTTACCATAGACATTAATTCTGTATAATGGGAAAAATATAAGAGCAACAATGCTTCTGGCAAACTTATAAAGACTCATCGTTTCATTCCCCTTCATTTTTGTTTGTATCAACTACTTGCAAAATCCGTTCAACTACTTCTTCAATTGACAGTGAAGTGGTATCTATTTCAACAGCATCTTCTGCTTTAATCAAAGGAGCAACCTCTCGCTCTGAGTCTAGCTTATCTCTATTCTCTATCTCTTTTTTTAATTGCTCTAAATTTGATTCAAACCCTTTCTCCAAATTTTCTTTGTGACGTCTATCTGCTCGTTCTTTAACAGACGCGATTAAAAAAATCTTTACTTCTGCATCAGGAATTACATGTGTACCAATGTCTCTTCCATCCATTACTACAGCTCTTTTTTCTGCCAAGACTTGTTGCCTTCTCACCATTTCTTGACGGATTAAAGGATGCTTTGCTACTATCGATACACTATTTGTGACCACTTGCGATCTTATCTGTCTACTAACTTCTTCATCATCTAAATAAACCTTTTGTCCTTCATTACTTTGTTGTAAATCTATGCTAGTATCATTGAGAAGTTTATTTATCTCGTCTTCATTTTCCAAATTGATACTAGTAGAGATAGCTTTATACGTTAAAGCCCGATACATTGCTCCTGTGTCTATGTAAATATAGGATAATTGTTTAGCAACCTGTTTGGCAACGGTACTTTTACCCGCTGCAGCAGGTCCATCGATAGCAATAGCCAGTTGTTTTGAAACCATAAAATTTACTCATTCCCCTCTAATCTACTTCACTAATATTTACTACTCAGAGACAAAATTTTTATATAAGTATATAAAATACATTTAAAAGGATAACACATTATCTAATGCTTGGCTTAATGTTTTTAGAATGTTTTCATCTTCATTAGTTAAGACACCGAGATACTTATAAACAGGATCAACATAAATATGGACATTTGAATAGTCAATTAGTATCTGTGCTAAAATAAGCAAGAAGCCATGAACAACAAGTAAAGTGAAAATCCATCTTTCAATTCGCTTCATAGTCCCCAACCTTTTTGGTGTTTATTGTCTCAAGGAATTGGGATATTTATACATGTAGCTACTTAAACTCTTTTCTTCTTACCTTAAGTTGTCTTTCAAAACAATATCGAATTATCGATTGGCGATCCTTATCCGATATATTGTCAAATTTCAATGATAATAGATCTTTTTTGCCTTTTGGGCGCTCAATGACACGGATAACTCTAGATTCTGCGTGCACATATTCATACCCTCCTGAATCCATTGGTAAAACCATCCATATATCAAGTGGGATTCCAGATTTGAACTCATATCCAGTTGCCAGTACTAAAGATAAGCCACCACCACTTATATCTTGAGTAATTGAAGTGAATGGCTCTATGTCACTAGCAGGATCATGGACAGCAATATCAATAGCTGTCTCAATTCGAACATGCTCTCTTCTTTGAATTCTTACTAAGTTGCTGTTTGAGTACTCTAGAACTAAGGTTGGAATGTTTATATTCTTTTTACCTAATATTTCAGTGTTGAATTGATAAACAGAGTTATCACTGCCTACAAAGCTAGCGTGAAATCTTGTCCCTTTAGGAAAGATATTTGTTCTTTTCGACAGTTCATTTATTGGATAATCAACCAACAAATTACTTTCTTCATGTTCAACAACCTTACATCGGTATCGAATTATATCCCCATCATTGCTCGACTCTAAGGTAAGCGGTGTACCGATTTTAATCAATGATTCCGCCTCTCTCCCAAATTATAATTTTTCTTTTAATTATTATCTCAAAAAAAAGAAAAAAGGGAAAGGTATACCCTCTCCCTAAATAGAATCTTCAAACTTAGATTCAGCATTCTTTAGCTTTTCAACTTTCGCTTCAACACCTGTGTTTGCATCAATAAATATTTTGTAGGTATCATCACCGAGAACACCTAAAAATACATAAGCCAGTACTTCTTCTCCTAAATCGTTTTCGATCACGGCTTTGTGCTGATCCTGAATTTCAACATTTGGATTCACTTTTTCTTTTGCGTCTTCTACTGATAATTCCGGATCTGGGATTTGTCGTTCTTGATGGTTTCTAAAAAAATCCTTCGAGGTGAATCCAAGAATCTCACCATCATCTAACGCTACCTTAATTTGGATTGAGTCGGGATAAATTTTTATATTGTTCAAATTGTAAAGAAAATTAAATACACCAACATTCTCATATTGACTACTCTGAAAAATTTCCATGTTTTCAAAACCATGATCTTTTAAATATTGCTTGGCTTTCTCCATGCCTTCATTCAAACTAATTTTCTGCTCTTTTATTTCCCTATTTACCATCAATGATAATGGATGTCCACCTTTTTGAGAAATATCTAGATAACCATGCCCGTTGTCATTATTGTAAGCGGCACTATATACTGCAATATTTGCTCCCTCACCTGACTCTGTAATCGTTACTTCTTTATCGTTATCTACTTGAAAGAGCTCTTTTGCTTTCTTTAAAGCCTCATCTTCATCGATTTTTTCTCCATTGATAAACTGATAGGGATGATTTTCTTTGGAAGTCCCAGTTTGACTTGGACCAAAACTACCTTCTGAATATCCTTTAACCGTTTTTTCTACTGTCTCAAAACCATCAACTATAGTATTATCTGCTTTTTCGTCATTCGTTGCTAGCGCTGTTTGTACATCCATCCAGCGAAGATTATTCTCTAATACTAAATTTTGAACTTTACGTAATTCCGTTTCAATAGTACCAGACTTCTCATATAAATCATTTAATCTCTCTACTTCCTTCTCAGACAGAGGATCTTTTTCTAAATCACGAACTGCCGTTCGATAAGTAAAGTCTCCTATGTTTGATAAAAACTCTTCTGTTTTGTTAAACGGCATCAAAGCTAATGGCAACTGACTTACATCATTTTGCGCTTCCGAAGTTAACCGCCAGATTTCAGCTAATTGTGGTGACAATTGTTTTCTTGTATTCATAGCTAACGTCGTCCCTAGCTTATCGTGGAGTAAATCCATGTGATAGGATAAGTCATGAAAAGAACGCTGGTAAGTATTTTCTGCTTGTACAAGTATTGCATTTTTCTCTTGATGCTCCTGATATCCCCAGATGCCTGTTCCTGCAACACCAATCACTAATACAGCTATCACTATCCATCTAACCATTTACACTCCATCCTTTCTACATACAAAATACATGTTTTCCGATTCGTTTAATCTGGGGCCTTCCCCATATCCAGCTAGAAGTAGCGGTATCTGGGTTAAAGTAATAGATAGCATCACCACTAGGATCCATACCATTAATTGCATCTAAAACGGCTACTTTGGCAGAATCGTCTGGAGTCAACCATATTTGTCCATCTGCTACGGCTGTAAATGCTCTAGGCTCAAAAATCACGCCAGATACAGTATTTGGAAACGTTGGACTTTCAACACGATTTAAAATAACAGCAGCAACAGCTACTTTTCCTTCATGCGGCTCACCTCGTGCCTCACCATAAACTGCATTTGCCATTAATTGAATATCATTTTGCGAATATCCATTTGGAACATTTACAGCAGTTGGCTGCGCTGAAGCTCCTTCCTCACTCTCTTGGCCTTGTTGTTCTGGCTGTGGTTGTTCTTGACCCTGCCCAGCTTGTCCTTGATTACCCTTTTGTTGATTTTTATTTTGCCCTTTTTTCACTTGATTTTCTTTCGGCGTTCCACCGTAATAGGTGAATTTATTACCCGCATCAAGCTGTTGTCTAATAAAATTTTTATCGTACTGGCTTGCTTTAGCTAGTTTTTGTTTAGTAGAGGTGCCTGCAAGCCCGTCAATTTCCATGCCAAATTCATATTGGAAGTTTCTAAGTGCCCAGTAGGTTCCCCAACCGAATACTCCATCTATTTTTCCGTTATAGAACCCTAGGTACTGAAGTCTTGCCTGAAGTTCTATAACGTCTTCTCCAACAGCACCCTGTTGAATAATTTGTTGACTAAATGCTTCAACGGGTTTACCTGTCTGTGTTGCAGTTACACCTGTAATTGTACCAATAGCTAATATTAATAATATGATTGTTTTCTTGGTGTTCATAAGGCTTGTTCCTCCTAAAAGCTATTTAAGATGAAAATTGTGTTTGTGGTCTCTATTTTTTGAACTTTCTCCTTTTTTATACATAGTTTCTATTTAACAAATGCTCATCTATCTCAAATAAAAAGCCATTACTACTAATAGTCAGTAGTTCATTTTTGATGGAGAAATTCAAATATAACAAGTGAAATAGCATACTAAATCACATAGAGATTGGTATCTATTTTTCATTGCTATATCAATGTTCAAAGATAAAAAACATCCCTATTAACATCCAAGACGGTACAAAAATTAGCACCCTACTAATAGACATTAGTAGGGTGCTAATTTAATGTGTTATTCTTGATGTTCATTCGAGGTCTAATAACTAGCTGGATAACTATGTGGAACAAATTATCCAAAAATGATCTTCATAAAGCAGATGAAAGTCAATGTGAGCGAGTAAATGAAGGGAATTGACCTTTATCAAAAACTTTAATCTTGTTCGTATAAGCTACCTATAGTTACTCAATCAAAATTTAGATACTTCAAATAGTTACACTAATAGTTAAGTGCTTTGTTGTTTTCTCAACGGTTCAGTGAACTACTTATACTAAAAGTAAAATGGTTTTTTATTTATTGCTGAACTTGTGATTGATCATCAGACAATACAATAATTTCTCTATGTTTATGTTGATTAGCAATTTTCACTTTTCTTAAACCTAATATCCATAAGACTATCATGAATGGAATAATAACTAGCATCCAGATACTTGTTACTGTCTCTAAGATATAATCATAAGAACCATGTAATGATACAGGTATGATTAAAGCAAGTGCCAAACTTAGACGAGGACGTAAGGTGTTAAATTTTGATTTACCTAAATAGTAACCCATAATCACACCAAATAATGCATGTGATGAAACAGGAAATAGTGCTCTACTAAAAGCATATTCAATTCCATGGCCAAATAAGTATAGTATATTTTCCATAGCCGCGAAACCTAAACTAATCGAAACCCCATACATAATGCCATCATAAAGAGAATTAAATTCAGTATATTTGTAAACAGTATATAGAAATATAAACCATTTAAAGAATTCCTCTATCAGTGCTGTCAGAATAAATGAACGGATAAAAGGCGTTTGCCCTATTCCCTCTTCCATAAATGCAAATTGAATAAACATAATTGGAAAGACAAGTAATGCACCGTATAAAAAAGTCCTAAATAAAGCACCAATTGGCTCTGTATTAAATTGGTCTTTAAGATAAAAAAAGGACATCAATGCAAGTGCCGGAGCAATCCCTGCGGAAAGGAGAGCTATCATGTCGACACCCTCTTTCAATATAATTAGTTTTATCGTATCATGAAGTGTGGATAATTAAAATACTGTAAATAAAGTTGGTGGATTTTCCTGAAAAATATACTTATCATTCATACTGGTGGAACAATTTCTATGCTAGAGGACAAAGAAACTGGTACTGTTTCTACAACTAATAACCATCCGCTCATTGATATGAGCCCAATCATTAAACAAATTGCTAATATTGAAGAAGTGAACTTATTTAATTTACCTTCGCCTCACATTACTCCCGTACATATGTTGGAACTTGGAGCGATGATAGATAAAAAGTTATCAACTAACCTTTATAACGGTGTTGTAATCACACACGGAACAGATACGTTGGAAGAAACAGCCTATTTTCTTGATTTATATTTACAAACAAGAAAACCGGTAGTCTTAACTGGTGCAATGAGATCCAGTAACGAAATTGGTTCTGACGGCTTATACAACTTACTAAGTTCTGTTAGAGTAGCAAGTAGTGATGAAGCAAACGATAAGGGTGTCTTAGTCGTAATGAATGATGAAATTCATACTGGGAGAAATGTCACCAAAACGTCAACTAGCAATGTAGCTACGTTCCAAAGTCCGCAGTTTGGTCCGATTGGAATTATTACAAAGGAGCTGGTGTACTTTCATCAGAAGCTTATCGCACATCAATCCTATCCAATCAAAAGTTTAAACAAGAAGGTAGCATTATTAAAAGCCTATGCAGGACTTGATGGTACTCTAATCGATGCTATTTATCACTCTAAATTTGATGGGTTGGTAATTGAAGGACTTGGTCAAGGAAATTTACCTAAAGAAGCGATTTTATCGTTACAACATTTAATCGCCGGTGGTATACCGATTGTTTTGGTATCAAGATGTTATCAAGGGACAGTGCAACCAACTTATTCTTACCAGGGTGGAGGTAAACATTTACACGAATTAGGTATTATATTTACTAACGGTCTGACAGGACCAAAAGCAAGAATTAAATTAATGATTGCTTTAGAAAAAACGAACAACTTTGCTAAGCTAACAGAAATGTTTGATACTTAAACCTTATTGAAATCAGCACAAATAAACCAACCTTCGTCTCTATCCGAGACAAAGGTTGGTTTATTAGTTCTGACTTATTACACTAGCAATACGCTCTCCATGATAACGTCCATTTTCAATAAATATTTCATTATTATTATATCCTGCTGCAATCACTCCAGCAATAAAGACACCTGGTATATTTGTCTCCATTGTTTGTTCGTCAAACTTTGGACGACCTGTTTCAATATCAATTTTAATTCCAATGTTTTCGAGAAAAACCTGGTCAGGCTGATAACCGATCATAGCAAAAACAAAATCATTATTCACAGCTTTCTTCTCGCCATTTACTGTATATATAACCGAATCATTGGTAATCTCGTCAACGTGAGCATTGAACTCCATCTTAATAAATTGATTTCTGACTAACGATTCAAATTCAGGTAATATCCAAGGCTTTACACTCTTCGAATAATCATCTCCTCGGTACAGTACAGTAATATTAGCCCCAGCTTTATGCAATTCGAGCGTTGCATCAACTGCCGAGTTTTTACCACCTATAACAACTACATTTTTATTAAAATATGGGTGGGATTCCTTAAAATAATGATTTACTTTACTTAGTTTCTCACCTTTAACACCTAATGAATTCGGTTGATCATAATAACCAGTAGCAACAACTACATGCTGAGCGTTATATTTTAAGGTTGTTCCATCTTGAGCTTCAGTTTCTAAAGTAAAACCATCATCCACTCGACGAACATCTATTACACGTTCATAGCTATTGATTCTTATGTTTTTTCGATCCGCAACAGAACGGTAATATGCTAAAGCCTGACTTCTAACTGGTTTTTTCATTTCTGTAATAAAAGGTATATTGCCTATTTCTAATTTCTCACTAGAACTAAAGAATGTTTGATGGGTAGGATAATTATAGATAGAATTAACTACATTTTCTTTTTCGATAATTAGCGGATTTATTCCCCGGTTTTGCAACTCAATAGCAGTCGATAATCCACAAGGACCCGCCCCGATAATAATTGTATTTTCTATTTTAACCATATGTACTCTCCTTTATTAAACCAAATAACAGTATATAACCAATTTTCATTGTTTTCCATCAACTTATAGTATATGAAATTAAATATGCATTAAAGTAATTTGCACAATTAACTTCGGATTTAAAATAACAAAAACTCAGGCGTGAGTCTGTACGTGGCTAACTTAGTAATTAATTACCAATATCAGTTTTCATAGACAACAATGAAAAGCACCTATTAACTAAATCAGCTAATAAGTGCCCAAAGGGAGATTATTCCATTAGACCTTAGGTTAAATCCAACCACGAAATCTAGAAGCTTCTGCCATTTTTCTAACTCCAACCATATAAGCAGCTAGCCTCATATCCACTCTTCTTGTTTCTGCTGCATTATATACTGAATTAAAGCCTTTCACCATAACTTTATGAAGCTTTTCTTCAACTTCTTCTTCAGACCAATAATAACCTTGATTATTTTGAACCCATTCAAAATAAGAAACAGTAACACCGCCAGCGGAAGCAAGAACATCTGGAACTAATAAGATTCCACGTTCAGACAAAATTTTTGTCGCGTCTAAAGTTGTAGGACCATTTGCTGCCTCCACAATAATCGAAGCTTTTATATTATACGCGTTTTCTTCAGTAATTTGATTTTCCACTGCTGCTGGCACAAGAATATCACAGTCTAATTCAAGTAATTCTTTATTTGTTATTGTATTAGAGAAAAGTTTGGTTACTGTCCCAAAGCTATCCCTGCGATCGAGTAGATAGTCAATATCCAGACCGTCTGGATCGTGTAAGCCTGCATAAGCATCGGAAATACCGATAACTTTAGCGCCGGAGTCGTGTAAGAACTTAGCTAGGAAACTTCCTGCATTACCAAACCCTTGAATAACTACTCGAGCTCCTTTTACTTCCATATTCTTTTTCTTTACAGCTTCATCTATACAAATAGTAACACCCTTAGCTGTGGCCGATTCTCTACCATGCGAACCACCAAGCACAATTGGCTTACCTGTTATAAAACCTGGATTATTAAACTCATCTATCCGGCTATATTCATCCATCATCCACGCCATAATCTGAGGATTAGTGAAAACGTCTGGAGCTGGTATGTCTTTAGTTGGTCCAACAATTTGGCTAATGGCCCGAACATAACCTCTACTAAGGCCTTCTAGCTCTCTAAAAGACATTTCCCTTGGATCACAAACAATTCCACCTTTTCCACCACCATATGGCAAATCAACTATCCCAGCTTTCAAGCTCATCCAAATAGATAATGCTTTAACTTCTTTCTCAGTTACTGCAGGATGAAAACGAACACCACCCTTAGTTGGTCCTACTGCATCATTATGCTGGGCACGATAACCAGTAAAGATTTTTATAGAGTCATCGTCCATTCGAACAGGGATTCTTACTGTCATCATACGAATAGGCTCTTTAAGTAACTCGAACACTTCTTCAGGATAACCCAGTTTTTCTAGCGCAATTTGGACGACAGTTTGGGTCGATTTTAGTACATCCAATTTATCGTTGTATTTATTTTGAGAATCAGGTGCTTTATCGGCCACCATGAACCTACCTCCCATAAAATTCAGTACATTCACCATATTTATTTTACCATTTATTTCACACATTAGTATACACGTTACATATGAATATGCAATAAATTAATTTAATCATTCTATTTACTTAAGTTACGATTGAAAGCTATTTTTATCCCTATGAAATCGATTAATTAATCAAACCTATTAGCGACAATTAACTACTATGAATACTAAATTAAAAGGCTGACTTATATAGCCAGCCTTTTAAAGGTTCAATTAAAATATTGTACTATTTGGTTAACAGCATTACCGTCTGCAATCACTTTTCCATACTCTTTGAGTCTATATGACGTAAGGATACTTGCAGTAGCAAATTCTGACATAATAGCAATAATATGTTCCCTATTATATCCTTCTACTTCTTCGTCATTTATTTGCATATAATACGTATCATTCAAATGGTACACGGAACCACCAAATATTCCTATGTCTTTGAGGTGAGAACAAACTTGAATAATGTCTTCAAAGTCAGAAAATGAAAAGATTAGTTCTCGACTTTCATCCAAAGTGACTTTCATCTCAACATACTCTTCATCTTCTAATTCTTCCCTTTGATTATTCTGTGTAACAATAACTAGCATTCCTTGAGCCTGAAGTAAATGGACTTGGACAAGGAGCACACCATCTAGTTCTATCCCAAGTTCATCACTAGCTTCATACATCATGTCATGGAATAACTGATGTACTCTTGGTAGGTCGTGCCAAAGGTCTTCTTTCGTTAATCCTCTTTCGATTAGATCATCAAAGGTTAAAAATATTTTAAATTGATTCGTTGAAAGACGTTCTAACCGCATTTGGTTACCCCCTTAGAAATGCCCTCTTGTTATTATTAATGTATGTAGAATTAGTGCTTAAGTTAACTACTTTTTGAGATTTAGGTTCGTTTAATGCAAAGTAATCACATGACACTCTGCATTTGTCCCTAACCTGAAAGGTAATTTAGTATAACCATATCCTTCACTTACCATTATAGGTGTGTTCAATAGCCTTGTACATCCTCCACTTGTGTAAAATCCAAAACCTAAAATACGAATTTGACCCCCATGAGTATGTCCCGCTAAAACAAGATCTAGTTTAGTAAATTGTGATTTGGTTAACTCGGATATGAAATGAGGATCATGGGTAAGTAAAATAGTGTAATTACCCCATGCATTGTCAAGTCCTTGTTGAATATTCGGATGACCCATGTGACAACAGTCTACTCCTATTAGATTAAATGTGGTCTTATCTTTTTCAATAGTTGCAGTTTCATTATTTAAAATAATAACTCCATTATCTAACAGAACTGTTCTAAGTTCCGAATGTTTTGTTTCATAATCATTGTTTCCCCAAATAAAATATATTGGAACATCGAATAACCTTAGGCGCACGATATTTTCCTCAACTCGTTTCATTGGTACACCTTTTTCCACTAAGTCACCGCCAATAATAACTACGTCAAAACTTTCTTTAATATTGTTCAGAGTTTTAATTTTAATTCTCCGCCTGTGAACATCAGAAATAAAAAAGATTTTTAGTGGTGAGGGTGCTTCATCTGTCGCATTTAACTTTATCGATCGGTAGTCAATAATATCATGGTGTGCCTTAAAAACCATATATATAATAATTAGACTGAGTAATGTTATCAGAATAGTGATATAAAATATCAACTAAGTTTCTCCCTTTCTCATGTCACTACTACTAAACGTTGTTTAATTAATTGTATTCAGTTCATAACATAAATGATTAACATCCAAAAAAAAATTATACTTCAGTTTAAATTATCAAGGAACAATAATCACATATGAATTTAAAAATGGACAACCATTTAATGCTCTTGGGTGTCCATTCACTTTTTAAACTTCTTTGATATCTAAGACTCTAAACCCTGAATTTTCAAGTTTTTTCGCGAGTTTTTCAACATTTTCACTTTTATCAATCTTGAGAACAATCCTCCGGGCGAGTTTATCCGTTTCATCAAACGTTGCTATTGATATAATATTTACATGCATTTGTTTAATAATATCGGAAAGTCGTGAAAACCGTCCTGCAGATTCTTCCGACGTAAATGCAATTCTAATTCCATTCTTTTTAGTACCAAAAGCGCTTTGAATCTGCTCTAATACATCAAACCTAGTTATAATTCCTAAGAATCTTTTATTGTCATCAGCAACAGCTAAAATTGGAAACTCTTTAAAGGCTATCAATGTTTTTTCAAAAACCTCATCCTCACCTATAAATAAATCATGATTCGATACAATTTCTTCTACCTTTTGATTTGCTAGAAATTCGTCTTTTGTCTTATTACTATGGAAAAAAGCTTTGTAAATGGTTTGTTTTGAAACCATTCCTTTAAAAAATCCATCTTCTACTACTGGCATTGCTTGTATGTCACGGTTAACCATTTCGTTTAGAACGACCTTTAATGAATCATTGGGTGCAGCTACATGACACCGATAATCTAACTTCATTATACTTCTAACAAACATATCCATCATCTCTCCCGTCATAAGTGAAACTTTCTGCAGATGCGAAAATTTATTTCTCACTGCAGAATAGCCTATCAGGTTGTTATCGTCCGCACAACACTTACTGAAACATTAATTTTCTAATGGTTCAGGGGTTGATTATCGACGATTATTCAACGCGATAAATATTATTTCTACATTTCATCAAACATTCCTGCAAGTAAAATAGAATGAGACAAGTTTAATTTACATACATTCGAATGTATGTTTATTTTATCATAGAAAGGAGAATCTTTAATGCACCCCACCTATACAAAATATTACTATCCATATGTCAGTCCCTTAGATCCTTGTCAACCAATAACAAAAAAAAGTTACTCGACACCCCCTAATCTATATATGGGATTTCAGCCTCCTAATTTACCGCAATTTAACACTGCAAAAGAAGCATTATATCGAGGAACACTATGGCCAGCCTTATATGATGATTATCCAAATAAAGATTACCGAGGTGATCAGAAATGAGCAAAACTAAAACAATGCCGCCGGAATATTACGAGTTACTAGAACAAATCCAGGCTGTTGATTTTGTGATTGTTGAATTAAATCTATATCTTGATACTCATCCCCAAGATTATGATGCAATTCAACAATTTAACCATCACACACAGGAAAGTAAACAAATGAAAAAGCAATTTGAAAAACAATTCGGTCCTTTGATGCACTTTGGCAGAAGCTATTCCAACTATCCATGGAATTGGGATGATCAACCATGGCCATGGCAAGTCTAGAAGGGAGGAACCTACTATGTGGTACTATGAGAAAAAACTGCAATACCCGGTAAAAGTAAGAGAGTGTAATCCTCGACTTGCTAAATATTTAATTGAACAATATGGTGGTGCAGATGGTGAACTATCTGCAGCACTACGATACCTCAATCAACGGTATACAATTCCAGGCAAAGTGATTGGATTATTAAATGATATTGGAACCGAAGAATTTGCTCATCTTGAAATGATAGCAACAATGATTTACAAACTAACAAAAGACGCAACACCAGAGATGCTAGAAGAAGCAGGATTGGCACCTCATTACGTCAATCATGACAGTGCTCTTTTTTATCACAATTCAGCAGGAAACCCATGGACGGCTGAATATATCCAAGCAAAGGGAGATCCAATTGCTGATATTTATGAAGACATAGCTGCTGAAGAAAAAGCAAGAGCAACATATCAATGGATTATTAATATGTCAGATGACCCGGAATTAAATGATAGTCTGAAATTTTTGAGAGAAAGAGAAATTGTTCACTCACAACGATTTAGAGAAGCCGCTGAAATACTAAAGGATGATCGTGATAAAAAGATTATCTTTTAAATTTTTTGGGTTATCAATTTCATAATACCTATTTAACGCCATCAAGGATTAAAGCTTTCCCAACTATTTGTTGTCTGGATATGATGATATTGTAATTATGAAATTGACTCGGGTTAGACTTCAATTTAGTCTAACCCTTCTCTAATTCAAGGTTAACTCATTGTTAGGAATGAGAATTTCCTGACCAGTTATGACCTCTCTATCTTGAAGGTTATTTGCTTCAATAATTACCTTTTCTCCTTCTTTGCTACCATAAAAACTGATTGCAATTTGGAATAATGTATCGCCCTGTTTAACCTGATAGTAGGTCACTTCCGTTTTTTCAGGCTGAATAGTTTCTTCAGTTCCGATAAATTCTGTGCTAGTTTGATTAACTTCATCACTTCCAATTTGAGGATTAATTTGAATCGCCTGCTCTTCAGTTACGGGGGGTGACTTTTTATCTGTATCTATTATTCTTACCATTTCACCAGCTGGATTAGGAGAGGTAGATTCTTTCGAGACAGATGATGGCAATAATTCTTCCCCCCATATATGGTAAGTTAAGACCATAAATACAATTAGGATAAAAAGAACAAATAAAAACCGAATAAGAGGAAAACTAATTTTCCATTTAACACTGGTTTTCTTATTAATATGTGTTTGGCTTCTTGGAGGTAAGTTTAGAATATCAACATCTTCTGAATCCTCTTCAATGGTATTTGGGTCATTATTTATTTCACTAACTTGATTAATTCTGTTTCTAAGCTGATAGGCTTGGTCTTTTAATTTTTCTTCATTAGTCACTTAACAAACCCTCCCCTCATTTTTGCAAACGAATAGTCAACGCTAGGAAAAAATCGATAATAAAATGAGCAATTATCGTCACTAATAAATTACTAGTTATTTCATACATATAACCCAGATAAAAGCTAACTAGCACTATAGAAATTAACAAAACAGGTTTGGTTAAATATCTAATATGAACGATTGCAAATAAAAAGCTAGCGATAAAATATCCAAAAACTGTATGAATTACACCTCGAAAAAGCATTTCCTCGGATAAGGCAACAATGAGTGAGATGACAAAAATATCAGGTACAGAACGATTTTTGAAAATCTTTTCATTTATACCCCCATCATCATACAATTTTTTTGGTAAACTATACATAAGTAGTAAATCAATTACTACCACAATAACCCCAGGTACTACTCCATAGTAAAATAGCTCAGTAAAACTCCATTCAACTAATGTAAACCAAACACTAAATTTTTCAAAAAGAAACAGACTTAATAACAAGCTTAGCGCAAATAAAAAAAATTGTGATAATAAAAGCTGTTGCTTTAATTGATAATCGGTTAATCTATGAATAAGATCAGCTTGTTTAGTCTTCACGATAATCACCTTGCAACATTAATTGTTTAAATGTTTCTTCCCATCCTTTAGGAGGAATAGAAATATTCCGTTCAACTATTGGCGGTTCCCACGTTAAAAACGAAAAGTCACAGACATCACAACAACCATATAATGGTTGACTCAATGTTTCTTGGAAAGAGGAAAACAAAAGTTTGCGACGACATACATGTTCGTTGTCTGCCCACTTTAGAAGCTCAGTCAACTTTTTTTGCTTGTATGTATTCCTAGTTACGATTAAGTTATATAGTTGATTTTTCAACATCTGCCAGTCGTTAAATTCTTCCATAATTCGACTCTCTTTTATCATACCATGTTTTTCAAATTGAAAAAGTAAAAATCTCCATTGTGTCTCGTTTAAATTAAAATAATCTAACATTTTTGTCTCACTTTTTATTGAGAAGTTATCATTTTCTTTTGCAGATAAAAAATCAATAATATCATTAACTGTTTGATAATCAGGTAGTTCATTTTCGATCAATCTTTTAGGCAATTGATCATCATTTGGCGCAACTAGTACTAAGCTAGCAGAGGCTTGGCCATCTCGTCCAGCTCGACCGACTTCTTGAATAAAGGATTCAACTTGTGTAGGCAAATGAAAGTGCACAACTAGACGAATATCCTTCTTATTTATACCCATTCCAAAGGCACTAGTACAGCAAATAACATCTAACTGATTATTCATAAACTGTTGTTGTATTAAAATCCGATCCTCTTGTTCCATTCCACCGTGGTAATATGCTATTCGATGGTTTGGAAGATTAACCGAAAGTTCTTCAGCTGCTTTTTCAGTAGTATTTCTACTAGAAAAATAGATCATTGTCGGAACGTTGAATTTTTTGAGAACATCAACTACATAAGCTATTTTTTCTTGATATTGTGTAAAACGTTGGACCATAAATGCAATATTATCTCGATCCATTGGGTGGATATGCTTTTTCACTTCTTTCAAGCCCAGTTGTTGCTCGATATCTATTTGTACCTCTGGTGTTGCAGTAGCACTAAGAGCAAGAACCGTTGGATTCCCTATTTGGTTAATTGCATGATTCAGCTTCAAATAATCAGGTCTAAATTCATGCCCCCACTGAGAAATACAATGTGCCTCGTCGACTACGAATAAAGAGACTTTCACTTTATCTAGATATCGCAAGAAAAATTTATTCTGTAACATTTCTGGAGATACATAAATTAATTTGTAGCTAGCTAAATTAGTAAGTGCATAATTTCTATTTGACATACTTAAAAAGCTATTTATTGCAATTACCTCTTTAAAACCAGTAGCTTTTAACTGTTTGACTTGATCTATCATTAATGAAATTAACGGTGAAACTACTAACACACTACCATCAAGCAAGTGTGCAGGAAGTTGATAGCAAAGCGATTTACCCGATCCAGTAGGTAAAATACCAATTACGCTA
Source organism: Aquibacillus saliphilus (assembly GCF_020404745.1). Taxonomy (GTDB): domain Bacteria; phylum Bacillota; class Bacilli; order Bacillales; family Amphibacillaceae; genus Aquibacillus; species Aquibacillus saliphilus. The sequence goes on along the minus strand of NZ_JAIZAP010000001.1, from coordinate 117,948 downwards.
CTTCCTTTTAATATGTCAGTGATAATTTCTTTTTGACCATTTCGAAATGTTGAAAAACCAAAAAAACGGCTTAGTTTACCTTCTAAATAATCCAAATCAATCTAACCCCCCTTTCCAAGTTTTGGTTTGGTCCACTGCAAGAACTAATCTAATCTGGAAAAAGCTATACTTGTTATTCAAATTTTCTTTTAATACTTTTAACTTTCGAGTTTTCAGCTTCCTAATACTTCGCAAAATTTCGACAACTTCTTCCTTTGCAACGATTTCTGTTATATCAAAATTATAATCTACATAGGCAATTTCTACTATATGGTCATGGATTGTATTCATTTTCAGGTGGCGAATACTAGAAATTTGCTCATTGTCATAACCTCGTCTCAATAATTGATACGTCTTTGCAGCTGAATCTGTAATAAATAACTGCTCGATTAAGTCTTCTATGAAAATTGATAAAAGAGGAGCCTCCTGCTTATTTGTTCTAATGAAAGTGATAAGTTTATGGCTGATTAATTCAATTTTAATCTCTACATCATGATGAGTTAAATTATATTTCTTTGCTATTTGCTCTTTGCTTAGGCCAATGTTCTTACTGCCAGTAAGCCTATCAACGAAGATTGTTGCATCAAGCTCATCTAGACCGTTTAAGAACATATAAAGCTCTGTATAAAGACCCTCTAACCATTTTTGTAAATCATTTTTGTTTTTTATAAATAAATTTTTGACCCAGGTTTGAATGTCTTTATTATCATTAATAGCAATAAATGAATAATTTTCAGTTTCTATATTAGTTATCGTTTGAATAAATAGTGTCAATCGTTGGTTACAGTAATAAGTCATCCTATTGTATTTTAATCCATTAAAATCTTTTAATTGACCCTTGTTCTTTTCGATATGTAACAATTCTATTCCTTTTCTAGTAAGACTTGCTTCCTCATCATCTCCTTCAAAAAGCCCTTTCTCTCGCATTTGATCAATATATCGATTAAACTTGATTCGATCAAGAGTCTTGTAGATACCAAAATAATTCGATATTCCATAGCTATATGCATCTTGTAAAGTTTGAGAAGAACGTTTTCCTGTTAGTAAATGATAGATTGCTGAAAGACTTCTTTCACATTTAAATTTATCAATACAATCGAGTATAAGTAATGTAAACACTTGCTAAACCCCTTTAGAAAAAATATGGACTAATTAAAAACTGCACAAACTTATTGAATTCTAACTATAACAGCATTACAATACAAGATAGACAATTATGTTTGAAATATATATTATTGTTTTAGATTCTAAACTGGGATTACCCAGGAGGTAATACATTTATGGGTAAACACACCATTGTTGATAAGGAAACATGTATAGCTTGTGGAGCATGCGGTGCATCTGCTCCCGACATCTTTGATTACGATGACGAAGGAATCGCCTATGTTGTATTAGATGATAACAAAGGTAATGCGGAGATTCCTGAAGTTTTAGAGGATGACATGCTAGACGCTTACGAAGGTTGTCCTACTGATTCAATTAAAATCTCTGATAAACCATTTAAAGGTGATCCTTTACGATTTGATTAAAAATTTCGCAAACCCTCTTAGCTAATAAGCGGGTTTGCTTTTTTATTTTATATACTACAATTCACTTAATTTTAACATGTTCTTAATTTCTTTCCTACTCAAATTAACTTGTATCCATAGTTGAAAACTAGGAGGATTCCTTTTGGGAATTTTTATCAAAACCGCTCTTCAAACCGCAGCGTCTATTCAGCGGTTTACTATCTCTCCAGTTCATTGCGGTATATAAACTAGTTTGTCTATTGCTGTACTTGTTTGACAGATTCCAAGCAAGGATGTAGCCATTATAGGTTTTAACTTACACAGCGATAAATGTCCAAACCTCACTTTATTTTCGACTATAAAGATTCCCCTGAAGTAAGAGGAATCTGCTAGTTAATATATATAGGATTGACTCCGATTGGTACAGGAATTGGCTCTGTTAAATCATATCCCCACGCCTCATCAAATGGTAGGTTAAATTGAACCGATGAATATCCAAAACTTCGGGCAGTCACTAGCACCGCTTCTAGCATGTTTATCGAGTCCTGGCTAGTCGGTTCTAGTTTATTGTTACTGGTGAAAATTAATTGATCTCCATTTCTATCAATAAGAAATTCCATATTTTGAGGTATGGAAGCTTGTAAGTTTAAATCCCGGTCGTTCGTTTTCATTTCCCACAATGCATCCTCAACATTATCATATTCATTCAACATTGACGGTACAAGCATGTCTTCACTTTCACTCTGATACAATCGATAACTTTGATTCTCCTGTTTAGTGACTGTAAAACCATCTATATTACCATACATTCCAAAGTCTTCATCATTACTATTATAGGGTACTAATAAAATATTACTAATTTGATATGGAGCAAACATCGTTGAAAGTAACTTATCAAACAAATTGGCATAAGTACTGCCTTCAGGGAATTGGTAGTTATCAGGAAAGTCTAAAATCACTAAATTTTCTTCAGTTTTGATATCAAAGCTAATATCATCAAATGGAAACTGGGTTACATTCCAAGCATTTTCGTCAATATATGTGTTAATTTTATTATAATAGTTCTCTAACTCATTTGAACCAGATGTATCAATAAAGGTTACAGGGATTACAAAATTCGCATTATAGTCCATTACTGCGCTGTAAATAACCGTTGTAGTTGAATTTTGATCATAAACAATGTTACTATTCCTATCAAAATTTCTAGAATTGATATTATCTTCCACTTTTGCTTCCTCTGAACTGGACTCTTCTGAGCCTGCTTCATCGAACGTAGAGATTTCATCTCCATCATTAGTTGATAATCCAGTATCAGCGCTTTCCTGTGTTGAATATTCAGCTTCTGAGTTACCCAACATATCATTATTTTGCGACATATAGTCATTTGGCAAACTTTGAAATAGAAACACTAATAAAAAGATGACCACCAAAGATGCAAGAGAAGGAACTAACCAAATAGGCCTCTTTTTAGATCGCTTTTGGTTATTTTCGTCTAATTTTAGTAAAATCTGATTAAAAATTCTGTCCTTATCCTGTTCATCTTCCATAACAGGCATATCCTTCAACATACTTTTTAACCGATCTTCGTCTAATTTACGACTCATATCCTACATCCTCCTTTCTAGTTGCATCTTCTACCAAACTTTTCAACGCTTTCATACCTCTATGTTGTGTTGTTTTCACCTTACTAACACTAAAACCCAACGTATCTGCAGTTTCCTGTATTGTAAATGATTGAATATACCTTAAAATAATGACGCTCTTTTGATCGATACTACATTTATCCAAACAAGTATAGACTAATTTCATTTCATCATTTAATATAGCGATTTCTTCAGGTAAATTATTGTCATCACTAATTAAATGCCCTTTTTCACCCCAATCAAAAAAATCAAGGACACGTTTTCTTTTTTGCTTTCTAAAAAAATCAATAGCAACATGTCTAGCAACCGAAAACAACCATGTTTTTGGAGAGCTTTCGCCTTTAAAAGTGTCATAAGAATGTAGAACTTTGATATAAACTTCTTGCACTAAATCTTCTGCTTGTTGTTTATCTTTAACCATATAAATTAAAAATTGAAATAAGTCTTTATGATAATTGTCATAAAGTTCTTCAAACGCGGTCCTCATATAAAACCCCCGTTCAACAATATAGTCGTATCTATCTATGTAAAGGTTACACTATAACTAAGACAATGAACATAAAAAAAACACCAACTTTAGTAAGTCGGCATTTTAATGAATCCATTGTTTGTTGTATTTCTTAAAAACTCTTGAAAGGACTGGAAATAATATGATCATAAATAAACCATTACCTATCGCATGGTAAGTGTCAAATGGCAACCCTGCTAAATAGTAAGGAATAAATTTCCCGGCAACAGCAGCAGTTGCTAGTGAAACTACTAATCCATAAAAATAACCACTAAAGATAGCAAAAATGACTAGTAAAAAAACAGGACGGTTCATTTTAATCTTTCCTAGAAATCCACTAAATAAGCCGATTAAAGCCCATCCAATTATTTGCCATATCGTCCAAATCCCCATACCTAAGATTAAATTGGACAAATAAGTTACTAATAACGCTAGAATAACAGCAGAAACAGGACCAAGGAAAAATCCTGAAATAATAATTAGTGTTGTTACTGGTTGAAAACTTGGTATGTATTGAAACATGAATCTTCCTACAACAGCAAGAGAAGCTAATAATGCAATTAAAGTTAATTTATAAGTATTCATTCAAATCATTCCATTGCTTGTAAATCAAAAGTGATTTGATCTCCTACCTCAAGCTCATATTCATTAGCACCAACTGTTGGCATTTCCCCATTTATAGAGTACATCCAATACTTTCCTGACTCATCATCTTGTGAAATTCCTTCAATTGAAGTAATAAAACCTTGATCAGTTCCTTCTACGTCAAAGTTATCTTTCATAACGTCCATTAAAACAGCACCTTCTTCAAACGCTATCTCTTCTTCAGCAACTATTTCTTCACCATTATCCTGTGAAATTGTGACGATCGCAGTTTCCTCGTTTTGTGTTTCACTGGTTTGTTCAGTTTCCTGATTTTCGCTTTGTTCAGAACTGGATCCGTCCTGCTGGCATCCAGCAAGGATAAAGATAGCAATTAGAGTTGACAAAATACTTAGATAAAACTTGTTATTCATTGTGTACCCTCCATTAGTTTAATTTGAGGACATTTTAATGGGCTAGTACCAACTAGAAAGCTGATAACTAAAAAAACTTATCCGCAAAAGGATAAGTTTAAGACAGACCAGTATTATTTAAAAAGACATGTAGTCCCTTTCACAAAAAACCAGCTATCCCAACTGCTCAATCCCCGAAGCTTTGAAAATGGAAATTTTGACAGGTCTACTGACTTGTGCCTAATCCTACTTTGAGTCCTTCCCATATTTTACTAAATACAGTGGATCACTCATTTCGTAAGCACCTACAGTTGCGAGGACAGTTCTGGCATCTAACCAGATTCCCTTAAAATAATTAAAAGTACAATTATTTTAGCAAATAGCATCAAAATCTCTTAATATTCGATTAACAAAATTATTTTATCATATAAAGCACCCTAAATAAAGCGTTTGTTTCATAAGAAACAAGATTATTCATCATGATTTATGATAATTCGATATTTTTTGGTATTTTAAACGTAAAAGTGGTACCTTCTCCTTGTTTGCTCTGCACAGCAATAGATCCTTGGTGCGCTTCAACAATATTTTTGGCAATAGCTAAACCTAATCCAGTACCTGGTTTTGCCTTCGTTCTTTTTCTAGACTTATCTGCTTTATAGAAACGTTCAAATACAAATGCTAAGTCATCCTGAGGTATACCAGAGCCGTCATCTCTAATTGCAAATTGAATAGCATCCTCGATTTGTTCAACGATAATTGAAACATTCCCATCTTCGTCTGTATGATTGATCGCATTATCAATTAAATTCGTTAACACCTGCTCAATCCGGTCTGGATCGAAGGATAACTTTTGTAAATCATTATCCATTTCTAAATTCAAGAATATATTTTTCTCTTTAGCTAATCCTTGAAACTTACGAACGATACGGTCAAGAAACAACTTTAATTCGACTTCTTCAGTATTTAGTACTATGTGGCCAGCTTTCATTCTTGCCAAATCAAGCAATTCATTTACTAAACGTCCGATTCGTAAAGACTCTTCATGAATTATTGTAGCTAGTTCATTCTTATCTTCTTTACTTTCAGCAATATCATCTACGATTGCTTCACTATATCCTTGCAACATCGATATTGGTGTACGTAATTCATGGGAAACATTGGCTATAAAATCTTCTCTGAGTTTATCTAATCTACGTTCTTCTGTCATATCCCTAAATACAGCTACTGCACCTCTAACATAAGATTGATCGTATAAAGGCGTCATAATCATTACCCAATTTCTACCTTGGATGAATATCTCTCTTGATTGTTCATTCTCGGAATCAATTACTTCTTCAAGAATATTTTCAATTTCTTTAGGCAAACCTTTTTTTCCGCTAGTATCCTCATCATTTTCAAAATGCCAATCTTCTAGGAACTTCTCAGCAGGTGGATTGGAAACTATAATTTCAGCCTTTCGATTTAAGGTTATTACACCATCAGCCATTGAACTAAGAATACTGTATAATTGCTCCTTTTCTTGTCTTAGGGCATTAATATGAAATTTTAATTGTCTACCCATCCGATTAAATGCCATTGCCAGCTCGCCAATTTCATCATGAGTTAGAATAGGAACCTTGGTATTGAATTCGCCTTTTGCTAATTCAATTGCCCCTTCTCTCATTTTTATTAACGGAGAGGTAATTCTTGTAGAAAGGAAAAAAGCAAATATAGTGGTCAAGACAATTGCAATTCCTGCAGCTAGTAGGATAATTCTTGTTGTTTGTTGTGTTGTTTCCTTTACTGCGTTTAAGGATTGATAAACAAAAACAGCACCACCACTAACTGGTAACGATGTTCCAACAATCATGATTTCATCTTTACCATTCGGAAGCTCTTTTTGAAATTCAGATTCAGTTGTACTCAAAATAATGTCCCTTAACTGATTATCTTCTATCAGCCATTGATATGTAATCTCGGGTAAGGCTGAATCATCAGTTTCCGATGTCCAAAAATCTTCATTATCAAATACAATAGCTATTCGACTAATTGGGTCTTTCACTCTTTCTGCAGTTTCTAGAACAAGCTCTCGGTCATCGTACTGTTCAATCATGACGGAAACCTTCGCTGCCGTTTGCATTAGGTCTTTTTCTGCTTCATTGACATGGAAGTTTTCAAAAAAACCTAAGAGTAAAAATGTTAAAATCATCAAAACAACTGATACCAACAATATGATTGTTATCCATAACTTGCCAACTACACTTCTTAAGAACATTATTCATCAGCTACTTCAAATTTGTAGCCAACACCCCAAACCGTAACAATCATTTTCGCTGCATCTTTAGAGACACTACTTAATTTTTCTCTCAAACGTTTAACATGGGTATCTACTGTTCTTAAATCGCCAAAGAATTCATATTTCCAAACTTCTTTTAATAATTGTTCCCGGTCAAATACTTTATCAGGGGCTTGAGCGAGAAAGTAAAGTAATTCGTATTCCTTTGGTGTTAATCCAACCTCTTTTAAATCAGCAGTGACACGGTGAGCGTCATTATCAATCATTAGATGTGGAAATTCAAGAATATCTTTTGCAACATTATCAGTCTTTAAGTTACTAGAAGTTGATGATCTTCTTAACAATGCCTTAACTCTTAAAACAACTTCTCTAGGACTGAATGGTTTGACAATATAATCATCTGTGCCTACTTCAAAGCCCTGAACCCGGTTTGCTTCTTCCCCTTTAGCTGTAAGCATAATCACAGGTGTTGTTTTTTTCTCTCTTATTTCTTTACAAACCTCAACTCCATCTTTACCAGGCATCATAATATCTAAAAGAATCAGATCATAATCATTTTCGAAAGCCATTACTAATGCTTCGTCGCCATCTTCAGCTTCATCAACAATGTAATCTTCTCTCTCCAAATACATACGAAGCAAGCGCCTAATCCTTTCTTCATCATCAACAACTAATATTCTTACGTTTGTTTCCATCCCAATTACCCCCTCACGATACTATATTAATTGTAACATTATCTTATCATCTCTATGCATATGAGTGTAAGCCAGCAAGAATTAAGTTAACAGCAATTAAATTGAACATTATTATCGCAAAACCACCGACTGCTAACCAAGCGGATTTTTCTCCATGCCAACCTTTAGAGAGTCTCAAGTGTAAAAATGCAGCATAGAAGAAAAATGTGATTAAAGCCCACACTTCTTTTGGATCCCAGCCCCAGAACCGATTCCAAGCCTCCTGGGCCCATATCATTGCAAAAATTAGACCTCCTAGTGTGAAAATAGGAAACCCTATTGCAACAGCGCGGTAAGAAATCTCATCAACTAAATCTTTATTTACTTTAACCAGAAATGGTTGTAAGGCTGCTGCAACACGTTTTCTTAAAACTAATCGTGAAAGTGCATATAAAGCTAATCCAGTCAATAATGACCACAGAAGTGTATTGAATTTCTGTGCTGCATTGACCCCTTGCATCCAACTTGGCACTTCAAATAGTGGGCTCATTTTATTTTCAGTTAGTAAAGTTCCATCGTTTGGTCCAGCAAGTGCAGGTAATTGATAGTCCACTGTCGAAATTTGATCTTCGAATGGAAATTCAAAAGTAGCTGTGTAATTCATTGCACTAAATGAAGAAGTAATAATTATGAATCCTAAGGTAGCAAAGATGAAATATACGATTGTTTCCAACCATGTAGTTTTCTTATTTCTTCTCGTTTGATCAACTTCTTTAATTAGGTAGATGATTCCACCAACAAAACTAATTGATAATATTGCTTGACCTAAGGAAACGGTTGTCACATGAATATATAACCAGTGACTCTTCAACGAAGGTACCAATGGAGCAATCTCAGTTGGAAACATGCTTGCATATGCAATAATTAGCAATGCGACTGGTAAGGCAAATAGGCCAAGAATATTTAGCCGATATATAAAATACAAAATTATAAAGGCTAATACAAGCATCATTCCAAAGAATGTTGTGTATTCAAACAAGTTACTAACTGGAGCATGTCCGCTTACTATCCAGCGTGTGATAAAATAAAGAATTTGTGAAATAAAGCCTACTATAGTTAATATAATCGCCATTTTACTAGCAAAATTCTTTGTTCCTTCCGAACGTTTGTCTTTAATAGTTCCACCAAAGAAAAAGGTAGCTACTAAATATAATATAAAGGCTAAGTACAAAAAGTTACTACTTAGCGATGCTAAATCTCCCATTTTTTTTCATCCTCTTTTATATTTATTTTTCTTTTTGCTCTTTTTGCTCTTTTTGTTCTTTTTGTTGTTGTTCTTCTTGGTCAACCACATTTACATTTGTGTCAATTATAATTTTTTCAATATCTTTCTTGATACCGAACCAATTTTTATTTGTATGTGCAGATATCCAAATTCCTTGGTCTTTCGGATGAATCCATATTCTTCTGTGCTGCCAATACATCCCTTGAATGACACCAATCATAAATATAATACCACCTAATGAGATTATCGGTAAGGTATAATCCCTCCGTAGACTCAAACCAGTTACATCACGCACATCGAAACCTTGAAGTCCTAATTTGAATTGATTCTCACCACTAGCATCAACGTTTCGACCTATTGCAGCAAAACTAATCTCTGGTTCTTCTTGGCCAGGAGGATAAACTAGAAAAACAAATGCTGGGTTCCTTGGATACTTCGTTTCAGACCTTGGTTCACCTTCATCAAGATAATAATCAGGAAAATATTGATCTATAACTACTCTAGAACCATTTTCTAAGTTGTATTCATCCTTAGGATTTGCTAAATCAATTGTGAATGAGCCCAACGATTCCTCTTGCTCATCATCCGTTTTATGCAGTTTAAATGACATAGATTTAAATTCATCTTGTTGATAACTAGATTGATAAAGTGCGTAGCCGTCAAATTTTATCGGATGATTCACCTTAATACTATCTTCCTTAATCATTTCTAAGTTCGGCTCTTCACCAACAACTGATTTCGCAGTATTTTCATAGATAACTGCATTTGTTTGAAAATTTTTCGCAACCATTCCACTTTGCTTATCTAGCGCTTCTTTGAAACGTTCATCTTCTTCAGTATCTCCATATGTTTCTAAAATGAAATCTTTATTTTCAACATAGTACAAACTATCTGTACTAGGTATAACTACTGTTTCACCTTCACGTACCCAAACAAAATCATCTATGTACATAAAAGGGACAAAACGTAACAAACAACCTAACAAAAATACAATTAGACCAATATGGTTCACATAAGGACCCCAACGAGAAAAACGCCCTTTTTCCGCTAAAACATGCCCATTGTCCTCAGTAACTTTATACCTATTTTTTTTGAGATTAGAGATCATGTTTTGTTTGCCTTCATCAGAAAGCTGCTCAGTTGAACCAAAAAGTCGTTGTCTTTTCAGGAAAGACTCGCTTTTCTTAGGTTTTTGCATCTTCAATGCTTTATATAATGGAACTACCCGGTCGATACTGGCTATTATAATTGATATTCCAATAAGAGCGATTAATATCATGTACCACCATGAGCTATAAAGGTTATGAAAACCAAGTTGATAGTAAATCTGACCTATAATCCCGTACTGATCACGATAATGTTCTGCTGCGATTACATTCGGAGGAATGTACATCTCCTGAGGAAAGATCGTCCCCGCAGCTGATGCTATCAAAGTGATTGCAATCAACCAAACTCCAACCCTTACAGAGGAAAAAAAGTTCCATAGTTTATCAACTATTGATTTATTATATGTTTTAGAACGACGCGCACTACCTTCATAGCGCATGTTTAGTAGTTGTGAATTTTGATTGCCATCAATGTGTTGGTTTTTCTCAATTGGATTTCCACAATGTTGACAAAGAACTGTACCTTCTTGATTTTCGTATCCACAGGACTTACATATTATATTTTTCATATTAACCCCTCACAATAAAACTCTATCAGTCTGGCTGTATTTTTTTAAGATAACTTTCTATACGATCCAACGTTAACCCACCTGAAACTATGTCAACTATTACACCATCTTCATCTATAAATAACGTAGTTGGTAATGGAACAATATTATATAAATCTAAAACCTGACCTTTATTATCATGTAATATCGGAAATGTTAATTGATACTTGTCCACGAACCGATCGATGACTAACTCTGTTGTATCTAGACTTACTGCTACAATCTCAATATTGTCCTTATATTTTGGATATAAAGATTCCATATAAGGCATTTCTTGTTCACATGGTTTACAGTAGGTCGCCCAGAAGTTCAGCATAACGCCTTTCCCCTTTAATTCGTCTAAACTTAAAGAATCTGACGTCCCATTTAGTTGCTTTAGTTTAAAATTCGGAGCTTGATCTCCTACACCAATCTCAGGATCGTCTTTGTTAAGATTAGACACCAATGCAAACACCACAGCAGCTAATAATATTACTAAAATAATAGAACGAAACAGGAGTCGTCTTCTTTTCTTTTTACTTTTTGTTATTTTGGCCTCTTCAATCTTGTTCATATGCTCACACCCCTACGCCATTGTATCATTGAAATCAACTAATAAATTTGACTATTCTATGACATTTTCTTTGCGAGCGAACGTAATTGTTTTACTTCATGTGGGGTCAATTCACGAGAATCTCCTGGACTTAGGCCATTCAGGGTTAAAAATCCATATCGCTCACGCTTCAATTTATCAATTGGAAAGTTTATTGCTTCTAACATTCTTCGCACCTGTCTGTTCTTTCCCTGATGTAAAATTAATTGAACAATGGCTGTGTTTTTTTTACTATCTGTAGACAGAATCTTAACGTGAGCAGCTTTTAATTTATCTCCATCAACTTCTACGCCTTTTTTAAGTTGTTGAATATCTTCTGTTCGTGGTATTCCTTTTGTCTTAGCAACATAGACTTTATCAATTTGATAACTTGGGTGCATGAGTAAGTTCGCAAAATCACCATCATTTGTTAACAGTAATAAACCTGAAGTGTCATAATCTAATCTTCCAATCGGAAATATTCTTTGCTCTACTTCAGGTAAAAAATCCGTTACAACTTTTCTGTCCTTATCGTCTTTCACACTTGAAATAACACCTCTTGGTTTATAAAGTACAAAATAAACCGGTTCTTCTTTTTCTAACGGGATACCTTCTACCTCGATTTTGTCATCTTGATTTACTTTTGTTCCTAATATTTTAGCTACTTGACCGTTCACCTTAACCTTTCCCTCTTCAATTAATTTTTCTGCTTTCCTTCTAGAAGTTACACCACTTTGTGCAATTACTTTTTGTAAACGTTCTTGAGAATTTGTCATTTATATCACCTTTTTAGTTTATTTTCACTCAATAGGACTAATAGCCTTGGCTCCAGTTTTTATAGTTTATTTTAAAGAAAGGTAACTAAGAGTCAAAGAAGAAAACTTGACATGCTAAGCCAGGGGCCACAAGCAAAGCCAAGTTTTTCGCATAGTTTTGACGTGATTTTTATAGAGTTAATACTAACTAGCTTATAATTAGAGCCTTTCATATGTACTATCACCTTAATATATTTAATAATTCATTCAACAGAACAAGAAAAGGAGCGTTAACTTAGTTGTTAACGCTTTAAGGTGCAAATACAATCGAAACGATCACGATTGATGCTATTATACCAATAAAATCTGCTATGAGTCCAACTTTTAGAGCATCACCCATTCTCCTTATTCCAACAGCACCAAAATAGACGGTTAAGATATATAATGTTGTATCAGTACTTCCTTGCATAGTGGAAGCAAGTCTACCTATGAATGAATCAGGACCATATGTTTTTATAAGTTCAGTGGTCATACCTAATGCTGCTGTACCAGATATTGGTCGTATCATTGACAATGGAACAATTTCTGAAGGCACTCCAACCACCGATAAAAACGGCGACATGAAATTAATCATTGCATCCATTGCTCCTGAACCTCGAAAAATGGAAATTGAAACCATCATTCCTAATAAAAAAGGAAGGAGGGAAACAGCCATCTTAATTCCTTCTTTTCCCCCTTCCACAAATATTTCATATGTCGGTAATTTTTTCCAAGTAGCAACTAAAAGTACGAGTAGTATAATACAAGGAATAATCCAAGTACTGGCAGTAGTAATTATACTCATTTTTTACTTTTACTCACCCTTCTATAATAAAATAAACGATCAACTGTAACTGCTGCTATCGATGTTACCAAAGTAGCCATTATCGTGGTACCAACAATCTCAGTTGGGGCAATTGAATTATACTGCATCCGAATAGCTATAACTGTTGAAGGAATCAAGGTTAAACTTGAAGTATTTATCACAAGGAATGTAATCATTGACCGACTTGCTTTGTCTGAACCACTTAACACTTTCATTTGTTCCATCGCTTTTATTCCCATAGGTGTAGCGGCATTACCTAATCCAAATAAGTTAGCTGTGAAATTAGATAGGATATAGCCCATTGCAGGATGATCTTTTGGTATTTCCGGAAATAATCGGATTACAAGTGGTTTGAATAGTCTAGTTAATTGTTTCAATAGGCCAGCTTTTTCTGCTACTCTCATTAACCCTAACCAAAATACTAATACACTAATTAATCCAATTGATAAAGTTACAGCGTCATCTGCACTCTCAAATAATGCAAGATTTACTTCCTCCATTGTCCCATTAAACATGGCGTAAACAATCCCGATGATTGCCATAGATGCCCATATTAAATTAACCATTTAAAAGACCCCGGTCATTTTATTTAATATGCTGACTATCTCATCAAGAAAACTTGTCTCTTTTTCCTTAGCAACGTTGTATATAGATGTTTCTGCTATAGGTTTACCATCTATTTTAAAAATTTTTTTCCCTATTTTTCGGATTCCGGTCTTGTGTTCTGCTGAAGGTTTTAAAAATGTTTCACTTTCTAACAGCTTACGTTCTTCATCAGTCAATGGGAACAAAACATCCTTCTTAATTAATCCCATTTCAACAGAATCGGAATCTTTCATCGAATACCTTTCACTGCCTTTATCTTGAATTTTGATCAGATTAAAATTATCAAACCCCCACTCAAACAAGCGCATATGATCTTTCCAATCATCAGATGCATTTAATGTGACCGCAACGAGACTTATCCCATCTTTCTCAGCAAAGGATACTAATGTTCTTCCAGCAGCCTTTGTATAACCTGTTTTTCCACCTGTTGAATAGTTGTAATATCTGGTGAGTAATTTATTTTTATTTCCCCAAGCATAATTTCTTGTTTCTGCTGTATAGGATTTAGATCCTGTAATTTGTTTGAACACGTCGTTCTCCATTGCATAACGTGCAAGTATCCCCATATCATAAGCAGAAGAATAATGAGCTTCTGAATCTAGACCATGCGGATTATCAAAGTGGGAATTTGTCATTCCAAGCCACTCAGCCTTTTCATTCATCATATAAGCAAAGCCTTCCAAGCTACCACCAACATGTTCGGCAATTGCTACGGCTGAATCATTTCCTGAACGAAGCATTAAACCATATACTAGGTCTTTTAACTTCATTTTTTCTCCCTCTTTTAGATAGATAGAAGATCCCTCAGTATATACTGCCCGATGACTTGCAGTAACCATCTCATCCATCTTTCCTGACTCTACCGCAATTATAGCTGTCATAATTTTTGTAATGCTTGCGATAAGATGTGGTTCATCCGCTGCTTTTTCAAACAAAACTCGACCAGATGACTGTTCAATTAAAACAGCGTTTTGAGCAGAAACACTCGGCTTTGCGTTTACTTGTATGGGTAAACTACATAACAGTAAAATAAGACAACTCGAAATTATTAATACTTGTTTCAACTTGCTACCTCCCTACCTACATACGTCTGTACAATTTTATGAAAAAAAGGACATGCATATGATTAATTTAAGGAAATAGCTTATTTAATACTTCAGAAAGAAAACACGAAAACCCCCTTTATCTGATCTGATAAAGGGGGTTTTATTAAAATAATGGCCACTGTAATTGCCTTGCTTTTTCAAATCTTTCTAGTACATGCTTCCAGTTAACAATGTTCCACCACTTTTGAATATATTCTGATTTGTTATTTTCATATTGTAAATAATAAGCGTGCTCCCATACATCAAGCACCAATAGAGGAACTGTGTCCCATAAGCTAAACATTTGATGTTTCTCAACTGTTTGAATTCCTAGCCTTGCCGCTCGCGGTTGCCAAACTAAAATTGCCCATCCTACACCTTCGACAGATTCAGCTGCTTTTGTGAAAAGTAGTTTAAATTTCTTAAAAGATCCAAAGTCTTTTTCTAATTGCGCTAACAACTGATTACTCGGAGAACCTCCGCCCTTTGGCGACATGTTATTCCAGAAAATAGTGTGTAAGTAATGACCCGAACCGTTGAATGCTTGCTCTCTCATCCAATGCTTTACAAATTTATCATCAGGGTTGTTTTTGTACAGTTCTTTTTCCGCTTTATTTAACCCATCAACATATGATTGATGATGTTTATCATGGTGTAACCTCATAATTCGTTTGGAGATATACGGCTCTAGCGCATCGTAGGAATATGGTAAGGGAGGCAATCGATGTGATCCTGGTTTTATTGAATCTGTTTCTTGCCTTGGTTTTTCTAGTAACTCCGTAAGCAAAGAAATTAGTTTTTGACTTTCCTTTTGCAAAGCTTTTATCGACTCATCAGTTACTTCTTCATCAGAATCTATTTTTTCTTGTATTAGTAACTTCCAATCATTTAATTTATTTTGCCAATCTAACAATTCTTGTTTGTCAGTTTTCATACTAATTACTTTTTCTTCTACATTAGCAGCCCAAGATAGTAAAGAAGATAAGTATTCCTTCTTATTATTTTCCATGATATCACCTCTGGAAATATCCTATGACACAGATTAGGCTAAGGTGATTATTTATAGGCTTTAAATAATAGCTATTATCCAACTATCTTCGTAATTTGAATAACTAATTTTTTTCATGAAGCTGATCCTTAAATTTCTCGAAGAATAGATCCGCTTCTTGTTCAACATCAGACTCCTCAATTCCTTCAGGTAATGGGGGTAATTCTTCAATTGACTTAAGTCCAAAATAAATTAGAAAGTCAGTTGAGGTACCAAACATCATTGGTCGTCCAATCCCGTTTTTTCTACCAACTTCTTCTATTAATGATTTTGCAATCAAGGTTTGTACCGGGCGGTCACTTTTCACTCCTCTAATTTCTTCAATCTCCGTTCTTGTTATCGGCTGTTGATAAGCAATAATAGCTAACGACTCAAGTGCAGCTTGAGAAAGCTTAGAGTTTTGAGGCGTATCAATTAGTTTCTGGTAATAATTAGAGTGCTCCGGTTTTGTCGTTAAATGTAAGACCTCTTTCGATTGCATTAATGTAATGCCTCTTTCAATATGTTCATAATCGTACCGTATTTCATCAATAATATGATCTATTGTTTTTTTATCTAACTCGAGTAT
This sequence comes from Aquibacillus saliphilus, assembly GCF_020404745.1. Taxonomy (GTDB): domain Bacteria; phylum Bacillota; class Bacilli; order Bacillales; family Amphibacillaceae; genus Aquibacillus; species Aquibacillus saliphilus. The sequence continues at coordinate 101,809 of NZ_JAIZAP010000001.1, read as the reverse complement.
CCGCTCTAACTGTTTCTTTGTTATACCTTCGTCGCCTGAAGCAAACAACAACCCTTCTGTAATTGCTTTGTATTCTGTTATTTCCACATTTCACCCTCCATATCATAAACCATTAATTCGTCAAAATGCTTTTCTTGTGTACAGTATATTTCTTTCACTTTCATTAATTCTAAAATAGCTATGAAGGTAACAACGATATGTGATTTAGATGGATATTGAAATAGCAGTTCAAACCTCACCCCCGTCTTATGGAGTTTAACCTGTTCTAACACTTCTTCCATCCGTTTTTTTATAGGTATTTCTGAGCGCTGTATTCTGGTTTCTAGTGGGTTGTCCCACTTTTTTCTTTCAAATACCTTATTCATCGCTGCTATCATCTCATAAATGGAAATATCACCTTGAACGATAGTTTTTTTAGTTGAAAGATCCTTAAAAGCTTTGGGTGGCCTAGTGTATATATGGTTTGCATCTAATTCTTTTTCTTTTAACTGAATTGCTGCATCCTTATATTTACGATATTCGATTAATCGTTTCATTAGCTCTTCTCTTGGGTCTTCTTCATATCCTTCGTCGTCAACTTCTAAATCTTGATTAGGAAGTAGCAATTGGCTTTTAATGGCTAATAATGTCGCCGCCATAACTAAATATTCACTAGCTACATTCAGTTCAAGTTCCTGCATTGTATTTATGTAAACCATATATTGCTCGGTAATTTGTGCTACTGGTATATCATAAATATCAATTTCATATTCATTGATTAAATGTAACAAAAGATCTAAGGGACCTTCAAAGGCATCTACTTTAACTTTGTACGATTGTTGCATCTAATCTTCCTTCCTATTTGAAGATGACGTTGATTTACCTTCTTAACTAAAATCTAAAACAATTAACTGCGCTTATACAACGATAAGACTTTTACCATAGGGTGATATGTAAAGTCATTTGAGGTTCTTTAACCATCAAAAAGGGGATAATGTCTGCAGCTTATGGTAGTAGATTTTTATTAATTATTATATTGTTCATTTTTTTAATTATCGTTGGTGCTGCTTGGCTATAAAGTGAAATCCAAAAAATTCACAAGACCTTTGCTATCTAATATAGCAAAGGTCTTGTTACTAAGATAGTAAAAATTTAGATAGATTGAAAATGTCAGCTCTATTTGAGCTGACATTTTCAATCTTCTTCGTCTGTATGCATTTCACACTTCTCTAAAAAAGCTTTTGTAAATTCATCTGGCTTTACATCAGCTCTGTCTTTATATAACTCTTTTACTGCCTGAACCATTTTCTTGCCAATACCTGAATTACGATGTGATGGATTGACAGTAATATGTTGAATTACTGCACAGTCTTCCGTTTCAAAATACACCCCTACAGCACCTAAAATGTCTTCTTCTTTCCACAAGTACAAGTGCCAGTTTGGATTTAAATCATACTCTTTAATCGTATGTTGTAACTTTTTCACATCTTTTTCCTCAGGCATGAACGAAAGAAGTCCCATTGCAATCTTTTCAAAATTCTTTTTATAACGAATTAACATATTTACCCCTCATTAAGAAAATACTTACCTACTAGTGAGAGCAGAAAAATAACGCCAACAGCTTCCATAAGTTTATCTAGGTACTGTTATTTAAAGCAATCCACCTTCAGCCTCGATGATAATACTTAATAAATGACTTAGCTTTGATCATTATCAGTATCTCGCAACCTTATGATAAGACAATAAAAAACCAGTAAACAAGACCCCAAATAGTACCTAAGGCAAGTAATAATCCAAATAATATCCAGTTTTTCTTTTTTTGACTCAATTTCATACATTCCTTTAAGACGGTTTAATCCAATTTATTTTCAAGATAAATAACATATCTATCTTACATGATACCTCATATATAATAAATGATACTACTTTTTTATAGAATTGTCATGAATTAAATGAATTATCTTTAACAAAAATGGATTTACAAACTAAAAATCCATCCGATTGTTTTCCGTTAACCGAAAATGGAATTAAATTCACAATAGCGAGCCACCAATTGTATAAAGCAAAAATATTAATAAGTAGGTTGTCTATTAGTAATAACTCAAGAAAAGTAGCAATAATAGCATTTAGCAGCGGACCACTTAACGCAATAATAGCTGTTTCACGACCATTAAAGGCTGTTTCTCTATTGCCTGTTGCATATCCACCAAACAGTAAAAATAAATTGAGTGTAATCTTTAAATGTCCGATAGAAAACTGTTTGATTTGTTTACCGCTTCCAATAGTAAGTTCTCCGTAATTCGCCTTCATTAAATATGCGCCAATCAAATGACCAATTTCATGTATGATCGCTCCCAGTGGTGCAATAATCAAAATCACAAAGAGTAATAGTAACCAAACAGACACAGGACCACACCTACCGATAGCTTTTTTCTTTTTATAAAACAAATAAAGCGAGTCCGAAGACTCACCTCATTATTTTTCCTCTACACGAACCCTTTTCATAACATCGCCTTGTTTAATTCGTAAAACTGTATCTAAACCTTCTGTAACTTGTCCAAAAACTGTATGAACACCATCTAAATGTGGCTGTTTTTCGTGGACAAGGAAAAATTGACTACCACCAGTGTCTTTTCCAGCGTGCGCCATGGATAATGATCCTGCAACGTGCTTGTGAGGATTTCCTTCTGTTTCACACTTTATTGTATAACCTGGTCCACCAGTACCTGTACCAGTTGGGTCCCCGCCTTGAGCAACGAATCCTTGAATTACTCTATGAAAGATTACTCCATCATAAAATTCGCTATTTGCCAATTTTTCAAAATTTGCAACTGTGTTGGGTGCTGCCTCATCATACATTTCAATTTCAATTGTTTCTCCATTTTCAAATTCAATTGTAGCTTGTTTCATAAATCTTCCTCCTAATTATTCATATGATAAATCATTACGTGTTAAGTCTTGATACGGTTCTCTTTGGATAACTAATTTGTCTTTACCATTTTCAATAAACACAACGGCAGCTTTTGGAAAGCGATTATAATGATTTGACATCGAATAACCATAAGCACCTGTACTGAAAACAGCTAAAAAATCTCCGTGATCAATAACCGGAACGTCTATATCCCATATTAACATATCACCTGATTCACAGCACTTACCTGCGACAGAAACCTTGTCTGTTAACGGTTGGTCTGCCTTATTAGCAACAATGGCATCGTATTTCGCTTGATAAAGTGCCGGCCTTATATTATCGGTCATGCCACCGTCTATTGATATATAGTTTCTTATACCGGGAATTACTTTTTTGGAACCTATACTATATAAAGTTATCCCTGTATTTCCTACTATCGCACGACCTGGCTCAATCCAAATTTCTGGAAAAGACATGTTATAATCTTCGGCTTGCTTTTGCACTTCATTTACCAGCGTTTCTACGTACCCTTCTAGAGGTAATGGTTCATCTTCACTAGTATAACGTATTCCAAACCCACCACCAAGATTTAAGACTTCAGGTGCAAAATTATACTGTTTATGCCATTGATTTAATGTTTCAAATAGTCTTCTTATAGCCATAACAAATCCGTCAGTCTCAAAAATTTGCGAACCTATATGACAATGCAACCCTTTTACATGAATAGAGTCAATTTCCTCCAGAACCTTAAATGCTTTTTCTGCTTGACCATTGGATAAATCAAATCCAAATTTAGAATCTTCATTTCCAGTCAATATATAATCATGGGTATGTGCTTCAATTCCAGGCGTTACTCGTATCAAAACATCTACACTAGAGTTGTTTTCTGCTAGAATTTGTTTCAATAATTCTATTTCAAAAAAGTTATCTATAACAATACAACCTATATTATGTTCAATTGCCATCTCTAACTCTTGGTAACTCTTATTATTACCGTGCATATGAATCTTCTCAACAGGAAAATCAGCCTTTAGTGCTGTGTACAACTCTCCTTGTGATACGACGTCTAGGCTCAAGTTTTCTTGTTTTGCTACTTGAAGCATAGCAATAGATGAAAATGCTTTGCTAGCATATGCAACTTGTGCCTTGACTCCTAGTTTTTCAAATGTCTTAACAAACGCTCTAGCATTTTGGCGAATGGCTGTAACATCATATACAAATAGAGGCGTTCCGTATTTATTAGCTAAGTAAGTGGTGTCTACTCCATCAATCAACAAATTTCCTTGTTCATTTATTTCAAAAGGATGATTCATATTTGCACCTCCATATCAAATGACACTGTATAACAGCAAATCAAAATCCCTTATCACCATGGAGACAAGGGACCTAAGGTTATTTTAAAATAGCTTTTCAAAGTTATAAAGATAGAATTAATTTAACACAACAATGTATTTGGTTCAACCTTAAAATTACGGTTGGCGATAATTGTTTTTTGGGTGAACAATACTCGGACGATCCTTTGTCTTAGGTACAGATATGCGGAATAGGATATGTACCATAGCTTTACCATTAAAAGGTAAGAATGGCCATAAATATGGTGTGTTTAGTGATCGAGTGCAAGTTAGCAAAAATACATAAAGGGTAGAACCTACCACGAAACCTTTTAAACCAAAAAAAGCAGTTATTGTAAGTAGTAGAAGTCTCGTAATTTTATTTGCAATACTAAGTTCATAACTAGGAGTAGCAAAGGATCCAATCGCAGCAATCGCAACATATAAAATTACTTCCGCACTAAACAACCCTACATCGATAGCTATCTGTCCAATTAATACAGCTGCTATTAAACCCATTGCCGTAGCAAGGGGGGTCGGGGTATGAATTGCGGCCATCCGAAGGAACTCTATCCCTATATCTGCCGCTATTAGTTGAAAAATGATTGGAATGTTTCCTACTTCGTTTGGCCCTATAAATTGTAGAGCTTCTGGAAGTAAATTTGGTTCATCTACCATTAGAAACCAAAACGGAAGCAAAAAAATGGAAGCTACGATACCAATAAACCTTATCCAACGAATAAACGTTCCTACTGTTGGGGATTGTCTGTACTCTTCTGCATGCTGTACGTGGTGAAAATAAGTAGTAGGAGTTATAATCATACTTGGCGAAGTATCCACCATTATTAACACATGTCCTTCAAATAGATGGCTTGCAGATACATCAGGTCTTTCTGTATATCTAACAAGAGGAAAAGGATTATGTCCCTGTTTAACTAAAAACTCCTCAATTGTTTTGTCGGCCATCGAAATGCCATCAATTTCAATATTTTCTAACTCTTCTTTAATAAGCTTAACTAAACCTTGGTCAGCAACATCTTGTAGATAAGATATACATATGTCTGTTTTCGAACGTTCTCCGACTTGGATAATCTCATGACGCAAACGTTCATCTCTAACACGCCGTCTAGTAAGTGCAGTATTTTCAACAATATTCTCGGTATAGCCATCCCTTGCCCCACGAACTACTTTTTCTGCATCTGGTTCTTTAGGAGATCGTCCAGGATAACTTCTTACATCTATGACAAAAGCTTGATCTTCACCATCTAGAAAAATAACGATTAAACCCGATAACAGTTGATCAACTGCCTCATCCATTGTCTTTACTTTTGTGACTTGTTGATGAACTAAGCGATTGTCTATTATCTCCGGAATTTTGGTTAAACTTCGCTCATTATCATTAATTTCAATAAGTTTTTTCAAAATTTCTACAATAATAGGAGTTTCACAAAGTCCAGTTAAATAGTATAAATGTGTGATTTTTTTTAATATCTTTATTTCTCGAAAGCCTACATCAAAGGAAGTTCCAACTCCTACGTTTTCTTTCATATATCTTTCTACTTCTTTTATTTTAGGTGATATGGGACTTTTTTGTTTTGCTTTCCTCATGAATTACCACCTCTTTCTAAAATTAGTTCTATTGCTTTTCTGGTTATTGGCGAACCCTTCTTTATATCATCCTTACCATACATTTTACCAATATCACCTATTGCAATAACTATGGGTAATTGTAATTGATCTAATGAATATACCGTGTCACCATTTATTCGACCTAAGTCTGGTATTGGCACTCCCTCTTTATCAACACCATTTGGAATTAATTCACCATCATTGTCTATGGCTAATGTAAAGCGTGTCCATTCCATATTTTTAGTATGTGCCGCTACAGCTATAGCGCCAATAATTTCAGTTGAGGAATCATTATGTAGCGCTAATAACACTTTTTCACCAGCACCTACCCCCGTAACTCCTGCATCATCAATTAAAACATAGACTGGTTCAGATTTTGCATTGTGTACAGCTCGAACTACCTGACCTGAAGTAACACTGGTAGGATTATCAGATAAATAAGACAAACAGGTCCCACCAATTTGAGTTGCTAAATAATCTAGCGTTCTCTTTGCATACTTATCACCGTCAGTAATGATGATTACTTTTTTCCTTTTCGCCATTATAGTTATCCTCTCTTTCCAACAAGGAAAGTGGTATCAGATCTTCAATTATAATCAACTTTATTTAACAAAGATGATCCATTGAAAGAGAGAGCCGAATATCTTGCCGAATACTAAAGCCATTAATAACCAAAGTAGATAATGCTCTAAACCAACCCTTTTAGCTAAAAGAGGGAAAACATTCAACACTTCTGTTAACGCGGCAGCAAGCATCCCTATAAATATGCCGTGGAACGTCCCCCATATGACAATAACGATAGTTGAAACACTAAATGGTTCACTACTGAATGATAAATAAATACCAAACAATGCTCCGAGAATAACTCCTACTTCATAGGTTTTCATAAAATGCTCAGTTTTACTCAATTGAATTAACCTCGGAATAATACCTAAAACAGTCAAAAATGCAACAAAACCTGTACCAACAACAAGGCCAGAGGCAAATCCAATAAAAACTTCAATCAGATTATTTATCATGTTTCTTATAATTCAACGTGTTTTCATAGTAAGCAAAATAACCATCAAGGTCTTGTTGGTACTTGAACATTTCAATTTCTAATGGGCTTGGCTCTTCATTAAACCGCTTCTTAAATAAATGATTAAAAAATAAAATCATCCCTACTCCTAGTCCAATTGAATAAGGTATCTGAATCCAAAGCGGGTACTCAGTTTCCTCACCAGTCATAAGGTAATGTAGTCTTTGCTGAACTTCCTGCATACTTACATCGTAATGAAAATTCATTATTGCCATAGAAGCTCCGATAAACAGCAATAACCAAATAATAGTGACTATTAATACAGAACGCTTTCTTATTGTTTTTTTTATGTTAATAATTGTCTGATTTGGGCCAAGTAATTGAAATTCAGTTTCAGGAAAAAGATTAACTAACTTGTCTACAACAGTAAATCCTTCTATTACTGAAATAGTTTTATCCGATTTTGTCACTTTATATATAAATGTCTTACCCAGTTGTTCAATAATAGAATACTCTCCTGTAATAAAGGCGATATCCTTGAGTTGTAGACTTTTATTTTCATTAACTTCAATCGTTTTTTTCATCCGTAAGTAAATCATGTTCCCCATAAATAAATTTCCTCCCTTCAAGGGAAATTTGTAATACTTAGTATGAGTAGGAACAGAGATAAACATGCATTTACAAGAAAAAAGAGCTGCCCTCGGAAGGACAACCCTTTTCTACAGACCAATTTGGTCTTTAATAAATTGGAGTATTCGTTTTTCTAATCTAGAAACTTGAACTTGCGATATACCTAATCGGTCAGCTACCTCTGATTGCGTCTGGTCTTTATAATATCTGAGATATACAATCAAACGCTCTCTTTTATCTAGCTCTCTTATTGCCTCTTGAAGTGCAATTTTATCAAACCATTTAGTATCTTGGTCAGCAATTTGATCTAGTAATGTGATCGGATCACCATCATTTTCATATACTGTTTCATGAATAGAGTGTGGTGACCTAGCTGCTTCCTGGGCATGTACCACTTCTTCTGGTGATATCTCCAGCGCCTCAGCTAATTCGTTAACTGTTGGGGTCCTCCCAAATTCTTTTGTCAACTCATCTTTTTTCTTCCTAATTTTATTGCCAATTTCCTTTAGTGACCTACTTACTTTCACACTACCATCATCTCGAATAAAACGTTGAATCTCACCAATTATCATTGGAACTGCATAAGTAGAAAACCGAACATCATAGGACAAATCAAATTTATCTATCGACTTTAACAACCCTATACATCCAATTTGGAATAAATCATCTGGATCATAACCACGATTAATGAACCTTTGAACAACTGACCAAACTAGGCGAACATTCTTCTCAACAAGGAGATCCCGTGCTGATTGATCTCCTTGTTGACTCATAGTAATATAATGTTTTACTTCCGCGTCAGTGAGTTGCGTGCCTTTTTGAGAATTCTTCAGTTCTATTTCCATAGGCATCCCCTTAATTGCATAAGGTTTTACTTTTCTTAAATTGTTTTATTAATTTGACTGTGGTCCCCTGATTAGGACTTGAAGTGATTTCTACTTTATCCATGAAGTTTTCCATGATAGTAAAGCCCATGCCCGATCTTTCTAACTCAGGCTTTGATGTATACAAAGGCTGGGTAGCTTCATCAATATTATCGATACCTACTCCATCATCCTGAATAATTAACTCAACCTCATCTTCACTTAACGTACAAGATATATAGATTTTTTGATCGGTTTGATTGGTATAGCCGTGAATGATCGCATTCGTTACTACTTCCGATACCACTGTTTTTATTTCCGTTAACTCATCCATAGTCGGATCCAGTTGCGACACAAATGCAGCCACTGTAACGCGAGCAAACGATTCATTAGAACTCACACTTAAAAACTCAACGCTCATTGTATTCTTCATGAAGCTACCCCCAAACTGATAAGGGCAAATTTTTCACTTTCTTCTAAACGAATAATCTTGAATAGACCTGACATTTCAAATAAACGTTTTACAACAGGTGAAATTGAACAGACCACCATTTCTCCCCCCAATTGCATAACTTCTTTGTACCTTCCTAAAATAACTCCTAGGCCAGAGCTATCCATAAATGACAGTTGTTCAAGATTTAAAATTACGTGTTTTACATTTCTCTCTTTCATCGCAATTTGCCATTCTTTCTTTAAATTCTCTGTAGCGTGATGATCTAGTTCACCTGAAAGACGTACTAACAATACATTTTCTTTCGTTGTTAAATTAACAGAAAGACTCACTACTGTTTCCTCCTAACATAAGTTCTGTAGTAAACCTTTTTCTGTATGAACTAATCAAATACCTGCTAGTCGACAAAACTAGTGTAAATTCGAAAAAGAATGATTCAATTAACCTTTTTTCACTATTTCATCCATAGATCGTTTGAATAACGTCCAAAGTCCTGCTTTTTCGACATCCTGATCTATAATTAACGATGTCTCTGAAAGCACTTTGCCATCTAATTCAACAACGAGTTCTCCTACCTTATCTCCCTTTTTCAAAGGCAAAACAATATCTTGATTTACTTTTATTGTTGTCTTTATCCCCTCTAATTTTTCGCCTTTTTTGTGGACTAATGAAACGGACTCCTCTGTTACAATATCCACGTTATTCTTATCTGCTTTAATTAAGTCTAGTTTGGAAATTGGTTGTTTGCTTTGAAATAGCTGCTTGGTATCGAAGTGATTAAAGGCATAGTCAAGCATTTGGCTGACATCGCTATTACGTTTTTTAGGTGTGTCAGCACCCATTACAACTGCTACTGTACGCATACCGTTTTTCTTTGCAGTTGCTGTTAAACAGTATTTTGCTTCAGATGTATAGCCCGTTTTCAAACCATCAACACCATCATAAAATTTCACTAGTTTGTTTGTATTTACTAACCAGAACTCATCCTCCGTATCTTTTCGTAAATAATCTTCATAAATACTAGTATATTCAGTAATTTCCTCGTACTTTAAAAGTTCCTTTGCCATAAGCGCCATATCATAGGCTGTAGTATAGTGATTTTCTGCAGGTAATCCAGTTGTATTTTGGAATAGTGAATTCTCAAGGCCAAGCATTTTAGCTTTTTCATTCATCATCCTGACAAATGCCTGTTCACTTCCAGCAATTCTCTCAGCTAAAGCAACGCTTGCGTCATTACCAGATGCAACCGCCACTCCTTTTAACAAGTCTTTAACTATCATTTCTTCACCAGCTTCTAAGAAGATTTGAGATCCTCCCATTGAAGCTGCATAATCACTTATTCTAACTGTCTCATCTAACTTAATTTTTTCATCCTCGAGTGCTTCCATAATTAAAACAAGTGTCATTATCTTGGTCATACTTGCTGGCGGCAATTTTTCATGTGCATTTTTTTCATACAAAATTTTTCCGGTATCACGTTCAAGCAAAAGCGCAGACTTAGAATTTTCAGCGAGCTTTAACTCATCTGAATTTTCTTCCTCTGTTGTCTCTTTCTTTTGATCCTCTTCCGCATATATCGGCACTGTCCCAACAACAAATAGAAACGTTAACATTGTTAGTAGCGGTAATAAAAACTTTTTCATAGCAATACTCCTCCCAAACTTTATTATTCATATATTTTCCAGTAAATGAATATTTTATAAGTTTTTATTACAAAAAAAAATAACTCGAGTTTTTCTCGAGTTATTTTCAAGGTCAAATATTCCATTTATTTGATTACTTTATAGATCAGTTTTTTAGCTTCTACTGGGCTTGATTCAATTTTATAAGAGGCCAATACTTTATTAATTGAATCTTTTGGTTGGTCAGAATCACTGTGAATGATAACTAGCGTTTCACCAGCTTTCACTGAATCACCAATTTTTTTTCGTAATGTTATTCCAACACCATGATTAATTTGATCTTCTTTTGTTGCCCTCCCGGCACCTAAATACATCGCAGCTATTCCAATTGATTCAGCATCGATTTCAGTTACAAATCCGTCCTGTTCAGCTTTTACATCAATGTGATGTTTTGAGGTCGGAAGCTTTGAAAGATCGTCAATCATATCGATATTTCCGCCTTGAGCCTGTACAAATGTTCTAAATGCCTCGAACGCTTTACCATTATCAAGGTTTTCTTCCAACGTGCTATAAGCCTGTTCATAGCTTTCAAATACTTCTGCAAGTACTGTCATATGCGATGCAAGCTCCAATGACAGGTTTCGTAGATCAGTCACTTTTTTTCCTTGTAACACTTCTGCAGCTTCTTTCACTTCATTAGCGTTTCCAACCTCAAAACCAAGTGGCTGATTCATGTCACTTATAACTGCTACAGTGTTACGCCCTAAATTCTTTCCAATTGAAACCATCTCATTTGCTAATTCTTCTGATTCAGACAATGTTTTCATAAATGCACCAGAACCAGTTTTCACATCCAAAACAATACTATCTGCACCCGAAGCTAGTTTTTTACTCATAATTGATCCAGCAATTAATGGAATGGAGTCAACAGTTGCAGTTACATCTCTTAGTGAATATAACTTTTTATCAGCTGGAGCCAAATTGCCTGTTTGACCTGCTACTGCGAGCTTATGAGTATTTACATTTTCAATGAATTTTTCCTTGGTCATCTCAATAGTAAATCCTTCAATCGACTCTAACTTATCAAGTGTTCCGCCTGTATGACCAAGTCCTCTCCCTGACATTTTGGCAACTGGAACTCCGACAGAGGCAACAAGCGGCCCAACAATAAATGTTGTTTTATCACCAACACCACCAGTTGAGTGTTTGTCGACTTTATGGCCTTTAACCTGCGACAAATCAATTGTTTCTCCTGAGTCAACCATCGCTTTGGTTAATCTTGCCGTTTCTTCTGCTGTCATTCCTGTAAAATAGATGGCCATCAATAAAGCTGATACTTGATAATCAGGGATTGTTTCCTTTGTGTAACCCTCAATAAAAAATTGTATTTCTTCCTCTGACAATTCCTTACCGTTACGTTTTTTAGTTATGACATCAACCATTCTCATTTTCTATCACACCTTTTTCTAGGATTATCTTACCGGAAGTGTTTGAATGATTTTTTTAACAAATTTCAAAAAATCTTCTCGCACTTTTGCTGTTGTTTCGATTACTTCATCGTGGGCTAACGGTTGGTCTAGAATTCCAGCTGCCATATTAGAAATACAAGATATCCCTAATACACGAAGACCAGCATGGTTAGCAACAATCACTTCAGGTACGGTTGACATACCAACCGCGTCCCCTCCTAGTGTGCGTAGCATTCTGATTTCCGCACCGGTTTCGTATGAAGGACCTGTATTCCCTACATATACCCCTTGTTTAACAGTAAGATTTAATTCTTTAGCAGCCGTTTGGGCATGTGTGACTAGTTCTTTATCATATGCGTTTGACATATCCGGGAAGCGAGGTCCGAGCTGTTCGTCGTTTGTTCCGATAAGTGGATTCGTTCCCATGTTATTAATTTGGTCATCAATAATCATTAAGTCTCCAGGTTCAAATGATTCATTAATACCTCCTGCCGCATTCGTAACAACTAGCGTTTCAATCCCAAGTTGTTTCATTACTTGTACAGGGAATGTTACTTGCTCCATGGTGTAGCCTTCATAAAAGTGAAAACGACCCTGCATCGCAATTACTTGACATCCTTCTAAGTCTCCTATTACTAGTTGACCTTTATGCCCTTCAACAGTCGACACAGGAAAATGAGGTATGTCCTTATAAGAAATAGTAATAGCATGGTTAATTTGATCTGCCAATACTCCAAGTCCAGAACCAAGAATTAATCCTAATGTAGGCTTATCTGTAACTTTTCCTTCAATATTTTTTGCTGCTTCCATAACTTCAGAAATCTTCATTGTCAATTCCCCCTATTTAATATCGTTTAAGAAACTAATCCCATATTCTGGCATGTTACTATTGAAATTATCTGCAACCGTAGCCCCAATATCTGCAAAACTTTTTCTGACTGGTAGCTCTTTCCCGACTTTTATATCATTATGAACAACTAGAAGCGGTACATATTCTCTCGTATGATCTGTACCGTGATGGACTGGATCATTCCCGTGATCTGCAGTAAGAATTAACAAATCATCATCTCTCAACTTTCCCAAAATTTCTGGGAGACGTGTATCGAAAAATTCGAGTGCTTCTCCGTATCCTTTTGGGTCTCTACGATGGCCGTATTTTGCATCAAAATCCACTAAGTTTAAAAAGTTTAATCCTTTAAAGTCTTCATCCATTGATTGAATCATTTTTTCGATACCATCTTCATTGCTTTTTGTACGGATTGATTTTGTTACACCTTCCCCGTCGTAAATATCGGAAATTTTGCCGATTGCAATGACATCATAATTATCATCCTTCAAGTCATTCATCACCGTTCTCCCAAATGGCTTCAAGGCATAGTCATGACGATTAGAAGTGCGTTCAAATGCTCCCGGTTCACCTACAAATGGACGAGCAATTACGCGTCCAACCATGTATTTCTCGTCTAAAGTCAATTCCCTAGCTATCTCACATATTTTATATTGTTCTTCGATTGGAACGATATCTTCATGCGCAGCAATTTGGAGTACCGAGTCTGCAGAAGTATAAATAATTAATGCACCCGTTTTCATATGTTCTTCCCCGAGCTCTTTTATGATCTCGGTTCCTGAAGCTGGCTTATTTCCAATAATGGCTCGTCCAGTTTTTTGTTTTAATTCATTGAGTAGCTCGTCTGGAAATCCATCTGGAAAAGTACGAAATGGTTGTTCGATATGTAAGCCCATAATTTCCCAATGACCTGTCATCGTGTCCTTACCATTTGAAGCCTCTTCCATTTTAGTATAATGAGCTTTTGGTTCAGCAGCCTTCTCTATACCTTTAATTTTTTTAATGTTGCTTAATCCTAACCCACCTAAGTTCGGCATACTCAGTCCATTCATGTGCTCTGCAATATGTCCAAGTGTATCCGCACCTCGGTCATTAAATTGATCAGCATCAGGTGCCTCTCCAATACCAACGGAATCTAGAACAACCAAAAAAATCCGTTTAAATTCCTTCACTTGTAATCCCTCCTACTCATTTATAGTTATTTTCCCTAGATTCGTTTAATTTATGCCACTATCTTTATCATCTATGATATAAACAAGGCTTGGTAACTAGTTATTAAGCGCGCGGATGATAAGATTGATAGATATCTTTTAATCTAGCTTTCGTAACATGTGTATAAATTTGTGTAGTAGATATATCAGCGTGCCCTAGCATCTCTTGAACAGAACGTAAATCAGCACCATTTTCTAATAAGTGTGTCGCAAATGAGTGACGCATTGTATGAGGTGTAATTTCTTTTGTTATCCCTGAATCACGTGAGATACCTTTCAAAATCTTCCAAAACCCTTGTCTTGATAGCTGGTTCCCGTGATGATTAATAAAAAGAAAATCTGTATTCTTCTTTTTGAGTAATATACTTCTACTGTATGACAAATAGGATTCTACCGAGTCCCTGGCTACATCACCCAACGGTACAATCCTTTCTTTAGAACCTTTTCCTATACATCTAACAAAGCCCATTGTTAAGTGAAGGTCACTAACTTTTAGTGACATTAACTCTGATACCCGTAAACCCGTTGCGTATAACATTTCTAACATTGCCTTATTTCGGATGCTAAAAGCGTCATTTCCTTGAATAGTTAGTAGTTTTTCAACTTCCTCTGTCGATAATACTTTCGGCAATTTCCTATCCTTTTTTGGAGTTTCAATATGTAAAGTCGGGTCATTCGTTACTTGATACTCACGACTCATAAATTGATGAAATAAACGCAATGAAGATAATGCTCTTGCAATTGTCGCAGGTGATCTCCCTTTATCATTAAGTTGATAGAGATACTGTACGACATGATTTCTAATAACAGAATCCCATTTATCAATTTTGTAAGCCCTAACTAAGTATTTATGATAGTTTACTAAATCCCTCTGATAAGAATCCAGCGTATTTTTAGATAATCCTCTTTCTATTCTTAAATAGTGAAGGAAGTCATTTAACGTATCTTGCATCGTATATTACTCTCCTAGTCGAAAAAATATAGATAATCGATCAATCAATTCTTTCTGATCGTAATTAAATACTTTGACAGCCTTACCCTCAGGTGGATCATATCTGTGATATTCCTGATATTCTGTATGCATAGCACGTAGACCAAAATAAAAGAGTAACGTGCATGCTGTAAATATAATAAATATCTTTAAGGTATCTTTTACTAATCCGTATATCGGTCTCATAACATATCTCCTCAAGTAATAATTAAAAGTTACTCGTTAAAGAGTATTAACATTTCCTATAGGGGAAAGATACTTCATTTATTATTTACATCTACTATAAGAGCAACTATTTTTTGCTAACTCATAGTACAAAGATATGCCAAAAAACCAATAAAATATACGTATGTAGAATTAATTTCATAATTACCTTATGCAGTAATTGTCATCCGCATATAGTTTGGGAACGTTCTATCCCAACTAGAGGTGGATGACAACTACAAAAAACAGTATTATGAAATTGATTAACGTAAACTAAAGATATCGAAAAAAGTTGCGTCTGTAAATAAAATACTTTTCGATGGTTTAAAAGTATTTCCTCTTAATACTTATTATTTTCTAACAAAGAACAAAAACGCAGAAGCCCTTCGAAATAAGAAAGACACTTATTCTAAGTTGTCTTCCTTAGTGCTCACGTCGCCCTGCGCTCTTTGCACATTAGAGGATTGAATTAAGACCTAAAGGGTGTGCATTCAAAATAAGCAAACCGCTTGTTTCCGGGTAGGCGCCGACGCCTGAGACGTGGCGCAATCCTATCATTATTTTTCCACATGGCAACAAGCTTATCGTATCCTAAACAACAAAAAAAGCCTTCTAAAGTGTAAAAAGGCTTCGTAAATATTATGACGTTTGAGCGACCTCTTTTTGACATTGTCTACATACCCCGTGGAATGTGAGTCGATGATCCTTTACTTGGAATCCCCAATCATCTTGAACAATTTTTTCAACATCATCAAGTAAATCTTCAACAATTTCCTCAACAGAGCCACATTCCATACAAACAAGGTGATGATGAAAGTGGGCTGCACCTTCTTTACGAAGATCATATCTGGATACACCGTCTCCAAAATTTATTTTATCAACAATCTTTAATTCAGATAATAACTCCAGCGTTCGGTAAACCGTTGCTAAACCTATTTCAGGCGCTTTTTCTTTTACAAGGAGGTAAACTTCCTCTGCACTTAAGTGGTCTTCTTCGCGCTCTAATAAAACCCGTACTGTTGCTTCCCGTTGTGGAGTCAATTTATAGCTTTGTGAATGCAGTTGTTTTTTAATCCGATCAATTCGATGTTCCACGTCTGAAAACCTCCCTCATAATCCCAATTTCATTATAAGCAGACATGAAACAAGTGTCAATTACAATCATTATAATTTATAAATGATAATTAATAATTAATATTAAATTATATTAATTATTAATTATAAACCCACCGAATAACAATTTGCATGGCTTCATTAGCAACAAATGATTCGACAATTGCAGCAAGTGCTATCATTAAAATTAACGATAGATATAATGTTGTGTACCTTAAAAAAGGTTGTAAAATAGGTTGTTGTAATTTTCGTGTAAAAAGCTTTCTTAATAAAGTTAGAGAAAATATCATAGCTAAGCTACCTGCAACCAAATAAATAGGAATGATTAATAAATTTTGAGGCGCAATGGATGCAGCGGCAAACAGTAATCCATGCCACCCCATCTGATTCACAAAAAAACCTACTGAAAACCCTACTACTAAACCTTTCACAAACAGCAAGATCCAAATAACAGGTAAACCAATTACTGATAAACCTAAAATGAATAATAAAAGCAAGTACTTAAGATGGTAAAAGAAACTACTCTTTAGCATTTCCTGTCTATCAAGAATTGGTCCCTCCATCAATTGACCAAAAAACCTATCTAAATAAAAAAACAAGTCCTGTTTTTGAATAAAATTCATACTATTTACGATAACTGCTCCAAAAATAATTCCAATCAAAAATAAAACTAACATAAAAAAATAAATAACAGCATGATTATTAAAATGGTCCGCTACTAAAGTCCTTTTTTTATACATGAGTTTTCCCCACTCTTTCTACCTGAAATATTGCGTTTAGTAAAATCTATGAGGTACTCGTATAAAATAGACCAAAAAAGAGGAATTCTACTAGAGTAGCTTCCCGTATTTTCCTCCACCACCTGATTTAAACTTAAGTGTTCCCGCTCGCATCTTCATAATAGCATCAGCTATCCTAGTTCCAACAACATTCTGTAACTCATCTTTAGGTACTTGATGGATGATATTCATCTCCGTATCAAAATGATCTAATAGTTTTTCGAACGTTTTGGGTCCTAAAGATGGTATATATTCAAGTGGTACTTGATATATGTATGGTGGTCTAGTTAGTGAGTCTATTGTGGAATTTTTTATTTCTTCAATTCTATTTACCACACCTTTTATTATTTTCGTTGAACCACAAAAATCACATTTTGCTTTGCCGTCAGTAAAATTTAGGCATTTGCCACAGACGGACTTATGATATTTCCCCAATAAGGGATTCATCCCAAAATTTGTTATAATTTCTCTTTCATTTAGACCACGAAGCGCCCAATTAAGTTCCTTGAAGCTAGGTTCAAGAAACTTAATTTCCTGGTATTCTCGAGCAATCTTGGAAAGCGAATGGGCATCAGAATTCGTGACGAAGGTATAATTATGTAATTCTGTAATTTGGTCTGCCATTTTAGAGTCGGCACTTAGTCCCAACTCAATTCCATCAATCAATTCTGCGTCAAAGACCTCTGTAAATGATTGTTTTACACCTTTCCCATACAAACTTTTGAACGGAGTAAAAACATGAGCTGGGATAAATAAGCCACCTAATTCTTTCACCTTTAATTGGAGTTCTTTCCCAGATCCATAATATCTCTGCGAGCTAAGATTGATATTAGTCATTTTTGTAGCTAACCATTTTGAAAAAGTTTTCATAGTAGAAAGATAAGGCATAAAACAGAGAACATGAATAGGGCCATTACACAGTTGATCATAAACCTCAATTTCTGATCCTAGGATTAATGTTACATTCTCGTAATAAATCCCACCATCGTTTGACTCTGTTGCACTACCATTTGCTAAAAGCTCTTCCATTTCCAATATTACTGCTGGAGAGTGACTATCTATTACTCCAACCATATCAATTCCCTTATTACGACTAGACTCTTTTAAAATGTTAGTCAATGTAAGTGTTTTTGATCCTGTAATTTTAACCGGTTTATTAAACATGTCCCTACCAATATGAACATGGAGATCAACAAAAAATGAAGCTAGCGTCATCTTATATCATTCCCTCGGACTTTAAGTATAGAACTGCATAATTTGTCTTCACATCATGAATCCGTTGTTCTTTAATCAGTTGTTCTGCTTCCTCTAATGTTAACTCTAATAATTCAACAAATTCATCCTCATCTAATGATTTTGCTTGCTCTAATGGCTTCAAATCGTTAGTTATGTAAAGATAAATAAGCTCATCAGCAAATCCTGGTGATGTATAAAAAGATGTTAAAAATTTCAAATTGTCAGTTGTGTAACCCGTCTCTTCTTCTAACTCACGCAGAGCAGAGATTGCTGGCTCTTCGCCTTGTTCCAATTTACCAGCAGGTATTTCTACTAAACTCTTCTCCAGTGGTTTTCTATATTGTTCGACAAACACAATTTTATTGTGATTGGTAACTGCAATCACAGCAACAGCTCCAGGATGATTTATAATTTCTCGCTTGGATGTTTTTCCGTTTGGTAAACGAACATCATCTACCTTTAAATTAACTATTCTTCCCTCAAAGATTGACTCAGAATGAATTGTCTTTTCTTCAAATTTCTTCATAAGTTAAAATCTCCTTTCTCTTATAGAGGTATTTTAACATAGACTACTATTCACATTAGTTGTAATTCCTATGTATTATTTCTAAAATATATAAATAGAGATAATTGTAATAGGAGGAGAGAAAGTGAAAAAAAATAGATTAGGAAGTTCAGATCTTTTCGTATCAGAATTAGCACTTGGTTGTATGTCACTTGGAACAGACGAAAACAAAGCCAAAGAAATAATTGACCGCGCCCTTTATTCTGGTATTAACTACTTGGACACTGCAGATTTATATGACAAAGGTCAAAACGAGGCGATTGTTGGGAATGCAATAAAAGGGAAACGAGAACAAATTGTGTTAGCAACCAAGGTAGGCAATCATTTAAAAGAAGATGGAAGTTGGTTTTTTGATCCTTCTAAAAATTATATTAAAAAGCAAGTGAAAGAAAGTTTGAGAAGATTGAAAACCGACTATATTGATCTTTATCAACTACACGGAGGTACAATTGAGGACCCAATTGACGAAACAATTGATGCCTTTGAGGATCTGAAAAAAGAAGGTCTCATCCGCTATTATGGAATTTCTTCAATTAGACCAAATGTCATTCGAGAATACGTAGAGCGTTCAAATATTGTAAGTGTTATGATGCAATATAGCTTACTTGATCGTAGACCCGAAGAAGAAGTTTTGGATCTATTATCAGAAAATAATATTAGTGTGGTTTCTCGTGGTCCCGTTGCTAAAGGAATGCTTAGTGATAAGTCCAACGAGAAGGTAGAGCAAAAAGGTAAGGACGGGTACTTAGATTATTCTTATGATAAGCTTTTATCTGTGTCTAAACAACTAGACACTTTTTCGCCTACTTCTAAAACAACTCTTGCATTACAATATGTCTTGCAACACCCAGCGGTTGCGAGCGCAGTATTTGGAGCTAGCTCACTAGAACAGTTAAATAGTAATCTGAACTATGATAAGGCAGAACCGTTGTCTCAAAAAAAGTTTGATCAATTAAAGAAAATATCTTTACCAATAAAGTATGACAAGCACAGATAAAAAACAAGTAGCCAGTTCGGCTACTTGTTTTTTTACTTATAGTTTTGCCAATCTTGATTACTACCTTCCAGTAGTTCTTCAAAACTTTTAGCTTTTTCCTTCTTTTTTTGTTCTTCTATCAAGCGCTTTTTTTCATTTTGTTCAGCCTGTATTTCTTGTTTTTTTAAAGCTAACTTTTTTTCTTTCAGTTTATTGAATAATTGATCATTTAAGCGATCCTGTACCATATTCTTTTCATTTTGGTTTTTCTTGTTCATGCGACATCGCCATTAATCAGGTCATTCACAGGAATAACAGGATTGAGAATACCTTCTGTGCTAGATAAGCGGAAACTATTATTTATATAATCAAGTTTCATATCATCAGCAAAGAATACAGCTTGTTGATGGTGGACAATAACTTGATATTCATTACTTGATATAAGTTTAAAAGAATCTGCTTTTGTATTGGTTAGACGGACTGTAGGCATCCCACTTACCCCGCAACCACACCCCTCTGTATCAAAATATAACCAAAGATACTTAAAACCAGATCTTGGCAGTTTTTCGATACAATCCAACGCTTTTGTGGTTATTGTTAATTTCATGGTATCTACCTCCGGGATTGTTGATTAATGGCCAAAGACTAAAACCTATAGCTTTTAGTCATATAACCTTATTCTCTCCTAGTATAAGTTTTTACTGCCTATTGGTTCAACTATTTCAAGTTATAGCTTTACTATTTAGGTTTATTTTTTATTAAATTGTTTTTGTAATACTCGCTCAATTAGACTAGGAAAAAGTTGATAAAGACGACTTCCGATATCCATCCAATATGGTAAATTTATTTCTCTTTTATTAGTAAATAAACTGTTAACTATTCGCTTAGCAACTTGGTCTGGATCTAGCATGAACTTATCAACTGATGATTGATAACTACCAGACGGATCAGCAACTTTAAAAAAATTTGTTCGAACAGGCCCCAAATTGACTGTAGTTATCTGAATCCCCTTACTTGCCACTTCTAGTCGTAAAGCATTGGTAAATCCTATAACTGCATGCTTTGTAGCACCATATACTGCTGATTTTGGCGTAGAAATTTTACCCGCGATGGAAGCAATATTTACAATGTGCCCCTTTTCATGTGTTAGAAAATGAGGAAGTATTTGTTGTACTCCTTTGATAAGCGATAAAACATTTAATTTCATCATTCTTTCAGTATCATCCCAATTAGAATCTTCAATCAAACTAAAAATTCCAATTCCTGCATTATTTATAAGTGCGTCAATTGTCTTTCTTTCACTTAGTATTTGATGTAATGTCAATTCCCATTTGTTAAGGTCGGTTAAGTCAACAGAATAATAACTACAACTTACCTTGTATTTATCTATCAATTCCTGTTGAATTTTTCTTAACTTCTCTTCTTGGCGTGCTACTAAAACGGGATTCCCACCATTTTTGGCTACATGAAAGGCAATTTGTTTTCCAAGCCCTCCAGATGCACCAGTAATGATTATGTTTTTCCCTATTACTCTTGTCATCAAAATCACCTAATTCTTAGCAGTATAGATTTGCACACCATTTTCACTATTACGATCAACTAGCCCTTTTTCTTCAAGATAGTCCAACTGACCAATTGTTTCAGACATCGTAAGTCCAAACTGTTTTTCAACATGATTTGGAAATAGGTGCTGGCATAACTGAAATGGGCTCAAACTGCTTATTTTCAAAATATCAAGAGCTCTATTTGCTCTTTGTTCTTGTTTCAGAAGTCGCTTATTAATTATCTCAGTCAAGATAGAAAAGTTTGGTCCATGGCCTGGTAATACAAGATTAACATCATATTTCAAGCATTTTTCTAAACTTTCCCGATACTGTAATAAAGGTTTGGGTCTTTCAGATTCTGTAGTGTCAGGTGGCTCTAACAACGGATTTGATGAGCTATTCAATAGTATTAAATCGCCACCAATCAGCAGCCCATCCTTTTCCCTATAAAACGCTAAATGACTTTGAGCATGCCCTGGAGTCTCAATAACTTTAAAATCCGAATGACCTGGCAGTAAATGGCCATCAGCTAATACATCTGTTAAAGTTGCTTTACCTGTAAATCTCAATGGAGCTCTCAACGTCTTTAAAAAAGATTGATATTCCTTAGGTGTTCCACATGCATGATAAAGCTGATAAAAGAACGTTTCATAGTTGTTGAAAAAACTTTCATCTTTTATTAACCAGGGTTCATTTCTCCAATGTCCATAAACTGCATGTGCATTCGGAAATTGATCTATTAAACCAATATGATCCGGATGATGGTGAGTTAAAATTATCTGCTCAATATCTCCCGGTATTAATCCAACATTTTTTAGTTGTGTTTTAACTAGTTCCCAGGCTTCATTCGTTTTCACTCCAGCGTCTATTAGAGAGATCGTTTCCCCTTTAATTATGTACATGTGGACATCGCCAACAACAAACGGTGTGGGAACTGTAATTTTTACTATTTCATCATTGCAATTAGTCATTTTAACGCCTCCAAAAATGAATAGTCATTCATTTGAAGACAATTGTACAACCTTTTAACTGATTTGCATACTAAAAACTACCATGTTACACTCATTTTTTTTCCAATAGTGAATGAATCGCATCAGTTAATAATATTGGTAAGTATTCAAAGCTGTATGTTAGCTCTAGCCGTTCCGTCCACTGATGAGGGTCTTTGCCCATTGGGCCAATATTGATAATAGGCATTGATACAGACTCCATTACATCTTCAGATAATTCAAATCCATTGTTTTGAAGAGGTAAGTTTTCAAGTAACGATGTTAGACTATCATTTGAACTGACAGGTCCAATGTAGCTTAGATCTGATAATCCAGGAAAATATTCAACTTCTTCAATCGCTAAATCAAATTTAGATATTGCTGCTTTTTGCACTTGTTCTACAACATTTTTGATATATGGATCTTGGTGAGACGTTACAGACGGATAAAATGGCGGACTGTAAAACAAAACAATCATCGGTGCCAAATCCTTGCATAGCGCTGCTAAATCTTGGACAAGTAATGTAGAAAAATCACGATCACCTTTATCACGTTGGCTTATCAATAAATTTTGTCTTCGCTCTACTTCATGACGACCAAAGCGCTTGAGGGCTATGTCGAATAGTTCTTTATACATAAATACATTCACATTCAAATCAGGCTTGGTAAATTTATCAGTAAACTTTGCGTATTTGTCTACTTTTTCACTAAAGTGCTTCTCAATCGATTGACTTGCTTGTTTAGCTGCAGATAATAGTTTTTCATTAATAGTATCAATTGATTGTTTTAAATATAAAACGTTATACATAGAAATTGCTGTAGTTGGAGTTTGTACCGAATAGGATTCTTTTAAATCTCTTTGCATCAAACTTACTGGTGGCGGTGTTACTTCATCACCTACTTTTTCCACAAAATCTTCACTTAGTTCTAACTTTTGAGATATGAAACTCGTCATAAGATTAGCATTCAAACCAGCGAAAGGTTCTCCGACATGAGTTTCTTTTCCATAACAAAAGAAACCAGGTAATACTTTTCCGATTGAACCTGTGTATAGATAGTTATTCTTATCTCCTGGATATTTACTGAACATGGGTTCCCCGTTTAAGCAAGCACGATAGGTTAAATTATATTGTTCTTTTAGATGTTCCAATACAGGTAGAGCCGTTAACATCCCTTCTGAATTAACCTCTTCATCAGGAACCGATAACAAAAGAATATTGCCTTTAAATTCCCCTGCCATTGCCTTCTCAAGCATAGATAAATGAACACTCAAGCCCGCTTTCATATCCATCGTTCCTCTACCAAATAACCACTCGCCATTTTCTAGATCTTGTTGCACTAAATTAGGTAAATCACTTTTTCTTTTGTTCATTTCAGATGTCAGTTCCAAGGGATGGAATGCTAAGTTTTTTAAGGAACCATAATCATCAATTGAAACCACATCAAAATGGCTCAATAGAATAATTGTGTCTTGACAATCGTCTTGTTTAACTAATGCTGTTAATAGCTGTCTCCCATCTTTAAGTGGATGTAACTGTAAATGTCCTGAATTTTGCTGATAATAGTCTTGGTCAACGAGTAGATAGTATAAGTATTCTGCTAAAGCTATTTCTTCATCACTTCCAGTAATACTAGGATAATTGACAAGTGAACATACCAAATCAGTTAATTGTTGCTTTGATTGCCATTTGCTCATTTTATTACTCCCCATCAAATTGACTTTTTTGGTATACTGTAGCATAGTATAACCTTGCATAGGACTTATGATATTAACTTAATATTTAAATAAGTAACTCGGATTGAACATGAAACGTGAAATTTATAAATAGTAGAGGTGACACTTTTGAAAACAATTGTATTTGCCCATCGCGGCGCTAGTAAACTAGCACCAGAGAATACAATGCCTGCTTTTGAACTCGCCTATCAAATGGGTGCAGACGGTATTGAAACAGATGTACAGTTGACGAAGGATAATATTCCTGTTTTAATACATGATGAAAATGTCAGACGTACAACTAATGGCACAGGCTTTGTACAAGATTATACCTTCGAAAAACTACAAAATCTAGATGCTGGCTCATGGTTCCAGAACCGTTATTCAAATACATCCGTCATTTCTCTTGAACAATTTTTAAAATGGGCTCAGCACAAAACGTTAAAGTTAAATTTAGAATTGAAAAATAACATCATCGAA
Source organism: Aquibacillus saliphilus (assembly GCF_020404745.1). Classification (GTDB taxonomy): domain Bacteria; phylum Bacillota; class Bacilli; order Bacillales; family Amphibacillaceae; genus Aquibacillus; species Aquibacillus saliphilus. Next base: position 77,257 of record NZ_JAIZAP010000001.1, on the reverse strand, counting down.
TATAAAAACTTAGAAGACAAAGTATATTCATTACTCGACTCTTATAATTTGGTCGAACAGTCAATCATATCTAGCTTCAATGCGAAAAGTATAGAAAGATTAAAAAAGATCGATAAAGACCTGTCAACAGCGTTCTTAACTTCACAAAAAATAAAAGGACTTGTTGACTACACGAAAGCATTAGGTGCCCAAGGATTACATATAAAGTACCGATTATTAGATAAATCAATAATCGAGTCTAGTCATCAAAACAATCTAGACGTTCGTGTATATACTGTGAATCGACCTATACAAATGATGCGTTGTTATAAAATAGGATGTGATGCTATTTTTACTGATGTACCGCATATAGCATTAGAATACCGAGAATTGTATAAGTATAAAAAAGAACAAAACGATTAACTGATCTATTAAGTAGGAGGAAAATGATGAAATTAATTTTTTTAGGGACAGGTTCAGGTGTACCCTCAAAAAAAAGGAATGTCTCTTCCATTACACTAGAAATGCTTCAAGAACTAGGTAGTATATGGATGTTTGATTGTGGTGAATCTACCCAACATCAAATATTGCACACAAATATTCGTCCGGGGAAGATAGACAAAATATTTATTACACATTTACACGGAGACCATATTTACGGTCTTCCTGGTTTCATAAGTAGTCGCTCCTTCCAAGGGGGAGAAACTCCATTAACAATCTATGGACCAAAGGGTATCAAAGAGTATATTGAAACAAGTTTGAAAATTAGCGGTTCAAATCTTACCTATCAATTACTATATCAAGAGGTGTTTGAAGGACTTATCGAAGAAAATGATAAATTTCAAGTTTTCGCAAAAAAATTAGATCATGGTATCGACAGCTTTGGCTACCGATTAGTTGAAAAAGATCGACCTGGACAATTACAACCAGAAAAACTTATACAAGTTGGAATTAAGCCAGGTCCTATCTTTCAAAAAATTAAAAATAACGATGTAGTCTCACTTGATAATGGACAAGTTTTACATAGACAAGACTATATTGGACCAAACAAACCTGGAAGAGTAATATGTATCCTTGGCGATACAAGATACATGCCAGGAATTAGTTCATTTATTAAGGATTCAGATGTCCTTGTGCACGAAGCAACTTTTTCGACTGATAGGGAGGAACTTGCCTACCAGTATCATCATTCAACAACAACACAAGCCGCTAAATTAGCCTATGATAGCAATGTAGATCGTCTTATCTTAACCCACATATCTTCACGTTACCAAGACGAACATCTCTCTGAATTGTTGAACGAAGCACGTAGTATATTCCATAGGTCAGAAATTGCTTATGACCTATACGAAATAGATATCCCAGCTAAAGATTAGGCAATCTGAGTACGAAATTGCTTATTTCTACAAAGTTGCTGTTTAAAATTATGATACGTATTTTTATCTCTCACATTTTATCCAATAAAAAATCGGTCAACCATCGTGGTCGACCGATTTTTTATGATAAATAGAGTAATTCTGAAACAATTATTCAAATTTTTGTAAAAAGTTTTGCGTGTAGTAATATTTATAAACACCAACACCTAAATGTGTGTAATCATTTTTAAGTAAAGCTTCGCGGTGCCCTTCACTATTTAACCAGCCCTCAACTGCCGCTGGGCCATCAGTATACTGAGCAGCGATATTCTCACCTGCTGATAAGTAATGTATCTCATTAGTAGTCAGTCTCTCTCTTAAACCCTCACCAGCTTGTGTGTAATGAGAAAAGTAGTTATTTTCTGACATATCCTTACTATGACCAAAAGCAACACTTGCAATTGGATCATCCCAATCAAGCAACCTTCGTTCAAAGCGAGTCCGAACTATATTCGTTATTTCAAAAATCTGTTGTTCCATACCTTTTTCTACTTCTTTCCATTGATCATGATTAAGTAATGGTGGATCTGGCAAATCACCACGGTAAAAAACTTCATACGGTCTTTGAGTTAACAGTATGTCCGCAGTCAGAACACGAATCGAAGACAGACGTTCTGTAAATGTGTCAAAATAAAATTGAACAAAGCTGTCATCTCCAATTTGGACTAAGGGGCGCATCCTCATATCATTAGAAGTTAGGTGGAAACGATAGGATGTTGCTCCTTTTGAGAAGGAGACATCATTATCAAGTTCAAATTTATCATTTATCTGGTCGTATGATTGACCGATACTAATTGGGTCAGTAGATAGTTTATCTCCAGTAGCAAAAACAGTAACAATTTTGTTGTCTTTGACGCCAAATTGAATATGCTGTTCTGCTTTATTTGTATACACCCACCAAGTATAACCATATGAACTCAAGTCTTTTCTATGGGGCTTCCCTAATCTATTTTCTAATTCAAGACCTCCCTTCCCTATCCATTTATATAAATCACCTTCAAGTCCCGTGATTGCAGTTAAATTTGTAGGGGAGGCTTTTATTTCAAGTGATGTTTGTTTGGAGTCTATTAATAGATCTAAACTAGAGAATGTATCCTCAGTCGCTAGTTTTCCTTGAAATAAATAGAAGAGACCAGCCCCTAGTACAATTAAAGATAATATACCTTTTAATCCCCTCATAATTAATTATCTCCTTTGTTCCTCTGTAAACTATATAAATTATTATAGTATTAGAATAGCTCTTTTATGAAAAGAAAAACATTTATTTATGCTAGTATAAAGTGAAGAGACGCTTTTTTATACAGTAAACAGAAAAACCTTGCTGCTATATGTTAACAGCAAGGTTTTTCTATTAATGGAATTCTTTGTGATCCGTTACAGAAATATCTTCAAGTGCATGTCCTGCGGCATCATTAGACTGTTCTTCTAATGCAAGATCACCTAATGATACAATACCAATTAACTTACCATTATCAACTATTGGTAGTCTTCGAATTTGTTTTTCAGCCATCAAACTACTCGCCTCTTGAACTGTTGCATCAGCACTGACAGAAAACAATTGATCGCTCATAACGTCCTTGATATTCGCCGTACCCTGCTTATCATTAGCATAACCCCTGATAACAAGGTCTCTGTCCGTAACCATTCCTAACAGTTCTTTATCTGAACTACAGATAGGGATAGAACCAACATCCTTATCTTTCATTTTTGTTGCTGCTTCAATAATGGTATCATCGGCAACACAATAGCTAATATCTGTTGACATAATTTCTTTTACAGACTTCATAGCGTCCTCCTTTATATAATTAATTCCATAGATTTTCCATACAATATTAGTATTGTCCAATTTGCTAAATATCTTGCAAAAAACCGTTCCTAAAAAATTAATCTATCCATAAACTATTTACTTTAATCAAAGAAAAATACAAAAACAGAAGATAAACTTTCTGTAAGTTGCCTATATCAATTGCAACTTGTTGTATTTCATACTATTATAAGTTTAGATACATATATTTTGTGAGGTGAAGGTATGAAAATGGAAAATACTGGAATAGAAGGTATGGTTTTAGATTTGAAGCCTTTAGACCATTCAATGAATAACATTGCATTTATTCGTGCGGGTCAATGGGACTATGAAAGAGTAACTTATGATTTTAAAATAAGCTCTGCTGAAGAAAATATTACTTATTATATTAGAATCCAAGGTTATGCACTAGAAGGTGACGTTGATCGCGGAGATGCTGTTATTAAATTGAACACTCCACTTCTTGGTAAACATTATTATCCACATGGCGTGGAATACGGAGAAAAAGAAAATTTTCCTGAAAGTGTTCTTGATAGAGCTAAACAACAACTAGCAAAAGCAAAAGAAGAATTGGAAAAGCATAAACAATAAGGTAATAAACTGTTGGTTAAAATACCAACAGTTTATTTTATCTATAATTAAAGCAAATTCATAAATGTATTTTTTACATAAATATAAGTTTTCGTGTTACTATTTATTTAAGTGAATTTACCATTTTTAGCTATTCAAAGAACTGTCTTCATGCTATATTTTGATTAACGTTTTCCTTAGAAAGGAGTTTCATAAACAAATTGTTTCGTTATCTTACAAAACGCCAATGGATACTTATAGTCTTAGCATTACTCTTAATTATTGTGGGATACTTCATCTTACCAGTATCAATACCATTAATTTTCGCTTTTTTTACGGCACTTATTTTAAATCCATCAATAAGATGGATGCAGTTTAGATTTAAAATAAACAGAAAAATTTCTGTAATAATTATATTTCTTCTGTTTTTAGTGATTGTTGGTGTTACCGGTACATACTTAGTGACTAGAGCGGTTACACACGTTGTGAATTTTGCTGAAAATACTCCTATATACGTCAATCAAATTAACTCAAAATTATTAGAATTAGATTCTGATATTGATCGATTTACAGAGGATTTACCGATTGAATTTGTTAATGAATTAAAAGACGGAATTAGCGAAAGTGTATCAGGACTTGGAGACACTGTTAAAGAGAATTTACAATTAGAACAAATTGCTTCAGCGGTTGGTAAGGTTCCGCAGTATTTAGTTAGTCTAATTGTTTATTTAATAGCACTTTTCATGTTCATGATAGAAATGCCAAAGCTTAAATCAATGAGCTATTCTCACCTCACGGATGAGACTGCAGAAAAAGTCAAATTTATGAATGCACGACTAACTTATGTTGTGTTAGGGTTTTTGAAAGCCCAATTTCTAGTAAGCATTATCATATTTGTCGTTACTTTACTTGGTTTATTGTATATTGCACCCGAATACGCTATTATTATGGCGATTGTAGTTTGGTTAGTTGATTTTATTCCAATTATCGGTTCAATAGTAGTGATTGGTCCTTGGTCACTTTACGTATTCATAACTGGGGACGTAGTTATGGGTACTCAACTAGCTGTTCTAGCTATTGTTTTGTTGGCAATTAGAAGAACAGTAGAACCAAAAGTAATGGGGCGTCATATTGGCCTCTCTCCACTTGCGACTTTAATTGCTATGTACATCGGCTTACAATTGATTGGTATTTTAGGATTTATTCTAGGCCCATTACTAGTAATTGCGTTTAATTCCGCCAAAGAAGCTGGAATAATAAAATGGAAATTCAAAATTTAAATGAATAAAAGCGCAGGCGCCGGAGCTGGACGTAGCTAACTTAATAATTAATTATCCAAAGCAGTCCATTTTAAAATTCCTAGATCATAAGAAATAAAGCATAGTTAGCTATGACTGAAAACAAGTCTAGCTTAAACTATGCTTTTTAAATTTGGCTGTTTTCTAAAAAATTGGGACTGCGGTTACTCGTCCCAGCGAAAAATATTGGTTGTTATTGACACAAAATCTATAGATTGCGCCGTAACTACTGAGTTGATTTCCGCTCCGGGCAGTCGCTTTCCGCGGGCAACGCTTCAACTTCCTCGGAAGAAAACCGCTTCCTGCGGGATTTTCAGCTGCTCCTGCGGTTACTCGTCGCACGAAGAGCTTTGTTGCTTTTCCCGCAGGAGTCGACTGCCCTCTGCTCCAATCAATCAGTACAACTATATTTATAAATAATAGGTGTTTAGTAAGTACTATACCAGCGTCCGCAAACTAGAATAACTTTCTGTTCAAAGTAGAAAAGCCCATGAAAAATATAGTTACACGGGTTGAATTCTTCGATAATCAGAACACCACTACTCAGCGTATGCAAAATACGAAGACTCCTCGAAAATTAAAATCGATTTTCTTCGTGCGAGGCAATGCTTTCGAAGTATCTCTTGTCCTGTGGGAACAGCGAAAGGTTTTCGATGGGACGAGTAATCGCAGTCCCACGAGCCGAAGACCCCGGAAGAATCGTTCTTTGATTCTGAGGCTGGCTTTAGGCCGTGCCCACGGAAAGCGAAGTATTCTGCCGAAGCGATCGTATGGCACTCGATTTAATTAGAGCGGAAAAAGCAAATCCTAACAAGGTTACGTCGCAATTTCTATCAACTGCGAAACAACACTTACAAAAAGAGCCCTAAACTTTAATTAAATAGCCTAAAAGAAATCCAATAGAGCTGGTTCTAAAGGTTGAATTACTTGCTTAAGTAATTCAATATCACCTTCGACAACTAAGCTACCAAGTGCAATTAAACGGTCGATAGGTTCACTACCGAATAATAAAGAAGCCAAGGTTTGAACATCGGTCGTTACTGCTATATCACATTTCTTCTGCACGTTATTTCTTACTTTACTGACCGAGTTATTATTTAATTCTATCGTCCAACTTCCATTATTCCACTCGGCAACATGATCACTTAGATGAATAGCCATTAACAATTTATCATTCGATCTAAAAAATGGATAAACGGATATTAACGTTTGAAAATCAACTATTCTCGTCATGAAATAAGCTTCTTTTTTAAAAGTTATTTTAGGATTATCAAAGTAAAAAGCTATTTGGTCACGTGGTTGGACGACCAATTCTACTTCTGTTGTCATAGAGTCATGGTTTCTAATCCACTCTAATAAACCGTAGCAAGCATCCCCATTATTAAAAATGAATTCTTCTACCTTTAATGTTTCGTCCACGATATTGGAAATCAAATATCCTTGAGGCACATTAAATGAATCAAAATAAATAACTATCTGGTCACCTTTTGACAATACCTTTTTCTCCCACCACCATTCTTCTCGTTTCATCATTAAACTATAACTGCTTGCACTTTTTTCATATAATGTCTGAAGAATATCCTTGTATTTACAGTAATTCACTCTCTGCGTGTACCCGTCTACCTTTTTAACTGATAAATCTAAAGGTTTGAATTGATATTTATGTACATACTGTGTTAGTTCAAAGCCATACCTTCGATAAAAGCTTATAGAAAAAGGGTGTAACATCGAAATTGGTAACGATTTACTTTTCATTTCTTCCAAAGCTTTCCTCATTAACTGTTGAACGTGTCCTTTTCTTCTATGCTCTGGCCAAGTGGCTACACCTGCGATTCCACCAAAAGAGAGCACCTTGGAGCCTAGAAACAGTTCCATTGGCAGCACGTGTAATTTTGATGCTAATTCGCCATCAGTATACGAGCCTAGTATAAGTTGATTACCCATTAACATATGGCGGTCTGTACGGTCCTGATCAGAAAGTGTATAGTTAAACGCGTATTCACCTAATTTTAGTACCTGATCATAATCTCCCCGATTTATTTTTTTTATGTTACTCATTTTTACTGCACCTCTTTTCAAAGAGTATAAAGTTCTTTTCTAATCCAATATTACGAAAACCAGAATTTTTTAGAACTTTTATTGATGGAGCGTTTTTAATATCACAGGAAGCTGTTACGACTGTCACATTTTGATTGAATAACCAGTCACATAACATAAAAACAGCTTCAGATGCATAGCCATTTCCTCTGAATAACGGGTAGATATTATATCCAAGATCTACCGTATTGTTTACTGATAGAAAGTTTTTAAGGCCTAGCTCTCCAATGATATGATATTTGTCCTTGACAAGCCAAGGTCCAAATCCCAACTCATCATTATTATTATCTAAGCGTTCCAAGTAATATGGCAGTAGTGATCGTAATCCATTGGATGGAAATTGATTTCTAAGCGGAATATTGTATATTTTATGGAACTCTTCTCGATTATTTAGTAATAATTGTCCCATTTTAAGATCGATGGCTATTAATACTATTCGCGAATTCTTTAGTAAAAGCACCTCATCATCTCCTTGATAAAAGCTCATACTTATTATTGTAAGATAAAAATATAGAGATTACCTATAAATATAGGTAATCTCTATGATTATAATCCTAAAATTGCTTTAAACATACTTGTAGTTTCTCCACCCTCATAAATAATGTAAAGTAACAAATAGACTGTAACACCAGTTATTGCACTGAAGAACCAGATAACACTAGTAACTGGACCAATCTTTCTATGCTTGGTGATTTTACGCTTGAAAGCAAGGACAAGCGTTACAATACCGAATCCCGCACCCACTGTAGCTAAACAGATATGAAAAATAAGAAAGATCGTATAGTAAATCTTTATATCCTCCGGCCCACCAAAGCTAGTATTTCCGATAAAAATTGTACGAGATACATATACAATAAAAAATAATAATGCACTGATTGCAGCACTTATCATAGTTTTTTTATGAGCCTGATATCTCTTTTTAGAAACTAAAATCCACCCAATTGCAACTAAAATTGCACTTAAAGCAATAAATATAGTACTAATAGTCGGTAATAATGGCATAAGTCTATCCTTTCTTTAATTACTATTGGTAATCAAGTCTCGCTTGGAGTTGCTGAGGTTGGTATAGGATCAATCTTATGACTTTCTTTTCCAAACCAACCAAAGAAAATTCTTGCTAATACAGCCCCATACACAATTTCCTGCGTAATCTTCATTAATATTCCCCCAAGCTGTTGATCTTCTACAATAGGCATTGACGAGAACATCTCAGGTCCAGTTAATGATAGACCACTTAAAACTGAGCCAGGAACACATAAAGCAAGTGCTTGAATCCAACCACCAGTCTCTCCATAGGTAGCATATAAAGAATAGTCAGCAAAAATTATTAACCCGCAAGCAGGTGTTATCAATACACCATTGGCAAAAATATAGCCAATTTTCATAATAGGTGACAACTTTTCCATTTCTTTAATAGGCGTAAAAATTGGCCACCACATACAAAAAGCAGTAAATAGAATCACAGTAGTTATCACCGCATGAGCAACTGGTGTTGCTTTTGTAAAATCAAAAATACTTGGAATGTGATACATCGAAAAAAGACCATTAAATAACAGTAATGCTACTAAGGGACTTGTAGTGATCTTTAAAATTCGTTTTAGAAATGGAAGTTTGAATATTTTTTGCCAAATCCAAACTGGTATTCCCTTGATAATTAATATCGGGAAAACAAGGTAATATAAAGCCATTTGAACCATATGTGACGTAAACATAATATGTGAAAGTAAATCGACCGGAGAACCTTTAATGATATATAATAAAAGTAAACCTAAATAAAATGATACATGTTGAAATGCACTTGGTCGTGCTTGTGCTGTAAACTTATTTGTTACTAAATAATAGATAATGCCTAACCCTAAAACAAATAATGCGTAATAAGGGCTCCACATCGCTCTAAATCCAAATATCTGTAGCTCTAACCACATTTTATCTCACTCCATATTTTTTGCGCTATTTCTATTATAGCTTATCCCCTATTAGAAAGACGAAGCTTATTATGACAATTCAAAGACAATTATGACTATCATCACCTGTTTGCTTGAATATTAAAATCAAAAAAGAGGCCAGGGCCAAGCGGCCTGACCTCTAGTTATTCTACCACCAAACCAATACCAGCATAGTTAGTATTGTTAGAAATGCGACAGAAACCCCACCATAAAACATTAGTGAAGGCATCTCATGGCCTTTATGACTCATATGCATGAAGTAATAAAGCTGAAATCCTACCTGTACTATAGCAAGCACCAAAAGTATTGGAATAACAAACAATTTATCCAAATCTGCCGTAACCATTGTAAAGGCTATAATAGTAAACACAATCATCAACGCAAATGTTACTACTTGTTGCTTCATTTCTTCTTTTCTTTTAGCTCTTTTATATTCTAAGTTGGTATTTGTGGAATTGGTATTTTCAACCATTATTTACCCCACCTTTCCCATTAGATAGACAACTGTAAAGATAAATACCCATACAACATCGATAAAGTGCCAGTACAAGCTAGCGACATAGAATTTTGGCGCATTGTATAGGCTTAATCCTCTTTTCGCGTTACGTACCATTAACGTAATAATCCATAGGAGACCAAAAGCAACGTGACCACCATGGAACCCGACTAAAGTATAAAAAGCAGATCCAAACGCTGAAGAACTAAAGGTAAACTCATATTCATGAACGTAATGGTAAAACTCATAAATCTCGCAACCAAGAAAAGCAAGTCCAAGGACTACTGTTATACCCAGCCATAATTGCATTTTAGGAAAATCATTGTTTTTCATGTGATACATTGCGTAAACACTAGTTAACGAACTAGTTAATAACAACATAGTCATGATGAACACTAATTCTAGTCCAAATAGATTCTCAGGAGTGTTGTCCCCCATAGTAGAGCCTCTGAGTGCTAAGTAGGTACCAAATAAACTAGCAAATAATACAGTTTCTCCACCAAGGAAAAACCAGAAACCTAAAAATTTATTTTTGCCTTCAAGGGTGGCTTTTTCCGGTTCATCTGGCATTACCTCGGGATTTAATGTGTGTTCTTGACTCATTATAATCCAGCCCCCTTATCTAAATCTTCTTTGTGAATATGATGACCATGGTCATCTTTGACGGAGCGTATGAACATTGCTCCAAACGTAATTCCCATACCAATAATTAAGACTACCAACCAAATTGGATTATCTATTTGATAAATAGCACCAAATCCTGCTATAAAAAGACCTAATGACATAACAAATGGTAGTATCGAAGGATTCGGCATGTGAATGTCCCCTATAGGTTCTGCCGGCGTCATACCTTTTCTACCTTCTGTTTTTTCAATCCACAATGGATCTAATCCACGTACTAGTGGAATTTGTGTAAAGTTATAATGCGGTGTTGGATTTGGAATTGACCATTCAAGTGTACGACCATCCCAAGGATCCCCACTAACTTTGTCACCTTTAATAGTAGTGATAATGACATTATAGAGAAATACAATAGCACCTATCGCCATTAAGAAAGCTCCTACTGTACTTATAACGTTTCCAAGTTCTAATCCTTGATCGGCACCATATGTCCAGTACCTACGTGGCATCCCCATCAACCCAAGGAAATGTTGAATAAAGAATGTTAAGTGAAATCCTGTAAAAAATGTCCAAAAAGTAATTTTACCTAGCGTTTCATCTAAAATTTTACCAAACATTTTTGGCCACCAATAGTGAAGACCTGCGAAAATACCGAACACAACCCCACCAACAATTACATAGTGAAAGTGAGCAACAATGAAATAGGAATCATGGTATTGATAATCTGCTGGTGCAGCAGCTACCATTACACCTGTCATTCCTCCAATTGTAAACGAAGGAATAAATCCTAATGCCCATAACATCGCTGTGTTAATCCGAATACTTCCTCCCCACATTGTAAAGAGCCAGTTAAATATTTTAATACCGGTAGGAACTGCGATAGCCATCGTTGCAATAGCAAAGATAGAGTTTGCTGCTGGTCCTAGCCCAACAGTAAACATGTGGTGAGCCCAAACCATGAAACCTAGAAAACCAATTAACACGGTTGCAAACACCATAGCAGTGTATCCGAACAAGCGTTTTTTAGAGAAAGTGGGTAATACTTCACTAAATATCCCGAAAGCCGGAAGTATTAAAATATACACTTCTGGGTGCCCAAAGATCCAAAATAGGTGTTCCCAAATTACCGAATTACCGCCCATGCTTGCATCAAAGAATCCTGAACCAAATAAACGGTCAAACATAAGTAAGAACAATCCAACAGTTAAAGCTGGAAATGCAAATAATATTAGCGCACTAACAACAAATGTTGTCCATGTAAAAAGTGGCATGCGCATATATGTCATTCCAGGGGCACGCATATTAATAATTGTCACCAGAAAATTAATACCTGCAATTAACGTTCCAGCACCAGATATTTGCAAACCTAAAACATAAAAATCTACCCCGTGACCCGGTGATGTAGTTGATAATGGAGCATATGCTGTCCAACCAGCATCTGGTGCCCCACCTAGAAACCAACTAGCATTTAATAAAATTCCACCGAATAAAAATAACCAAAACCCTAATGAATTTAAAAACGGAAATGCAACATCACGCGCACCAATTTGTAATGGTATAACAGCATTCATTAAGGCAAATATCAGTGGCATTGCTGCTAAGAAAATCATGGTCGTTCCATGCATTGTTAAAATTTCATTATAGAAACCAGCACTAACAAAATCATTTGCAGGTTTTATTAATTGTATTCGGATAGCCATTGCTTCAAGTCCACCTAGTATGAAGAAAAAGCCGCCACCGATTAAATACAAGACTGCAATTTTTTTATGGTCAACAGTGGTTAAATAATCCCACAGTGTAGCGCCGAATCCTTTATTTTGCTCAATCGTAGTGCTCACTCTATTAAACCTCCCTTAACTCTTCCATCCCTGTTTTTGCTACTCTGTAGCACTTTCCGGAGTGACTTCTGATGGTTGTAATTGTAATAAATAATCTGCTATTTTCTCAGCTTCTTCTGGCTCAGGAACTGAATAATTTCCTGACATTTTATTACCAGGCTTAAATTCTTCTGGATTTAATATCCATTTAACTAAATTTTCTTTTGAATAATCAACAACTCCAGCAATTTTAGACCGATCACCGAAATTGGTTAAATTAGGACCGACTGCTGTAGGTGAAGAACCAATTGCATGACAACTTAAACAACTGTTTTCAAAAAGGGCTTGCCCCTCTTGAGCACTAGCTGTTTCGGGTGTTGCATCTGGATTAACATTTTGCATATCTTCCACCCATTGATCAAACTCCTCTGGACTAACAGCTATTACTTTAAAGTCCATCAAAGAATGCGATGGTCCACATAATTCAGCACATTTACCGTAATAAACCCCTTCTTCATACGCTTCAATGTACATTGTGTTTTCATTTTCTGGATTTGTATCCATCTTACCTGCTAGAGTTGGTACCCAAAAAGAGTGAAGAACATCGCTTGACATCATATTTAAGTACACTTTTTCACCAGTTGGTATATATAGATCCTGACTGGTTTGTATCTCTTCTTCACCATAATTAAAATGCCACCAGTACTGATTACCAGTTACGCTAATGTTTAGCGAGTCATTTTTTTCAGTTGTATCCGCAAGATCAAACGTTGCAGAGACTGTTGGAACAGCAATAATAATTAATAAAATAATTGGTATTACAGTCCAAATAACTTCTAAAGCCTTATTCCCCTCAGTCTGTTTTGGAACAAAATCTTCTTGACCTTTTTTCTGACGGTATCGGATCAAAACGATTGTATAGATAACCATAACGACTATAAATACAAAGATCATGACCAACAAAGAAATAATAATAAGATTTAATGATACCTCAGCCCCATATCCTTTAGGTGAAAAGGCGGTCAAGTTTTCTTTTCCGCATCCTGAAAGTAGTAATGATAGTAAGCTTAACAAAAACAGAGTACGGATTTTTCCCATCCAACCTTTCATGAATATACCTCTCTTCCTTTTTTGAATCCTTTATTATTAATAAAATGGAGTATATGTAATACTCTATTAATAAACTACGTGTGGTATTGTTACAACAATCATTGTTAAGAAAAATACCATTAAATAATTGAGAGAATACACGAACATAAGGTTCGCCCATTTCAAATCATTCTTCATAAAAAAACCTGCTACTCCTAAAGCTAACCAACCCACATTTAATAGCGTGGCAATCACTAAAAAAACATTGCCCAGCGAGAATAAATAAAATGGTAAGGGCAACATACAAGCCGAATAGATGACCATTTGCCTCTTTGTTATTGCAAATCCATATACCACTGGTAACATTGGGATTCCAGCAGCTTTATATTCTTCACACTTTTTCATTGCTAATGCAAGAAAATGTGGCGTTTGCCAGATAAACATAATTAAAAATAATATGAATGCAGCCATGTGTAAATTGGGATCAACGGATGCCCAACCGATTAAAGGTGGAATGGCCCCAGATAAACTTCCAATTGCGGTATTGATTGTGTACCTTCTTTTAGACCATACTGTGTAAAGTACAAAATAGCAAAACCATCCTAAAACTCCTAATAAAGCAGCTTGAATGGTTGTTAACATTAGTAACAAAACGCCAAGAACAGATGTAGAAATTCCAAGTAGTAAAATAAATTGTAAAGGAATACTACCGGTAACTGTTGCGCGCTTTTTTGTCCTTGACATAATTGGGTCAATGTCGCGATCGAAATAGTTATTTAGAATACAGCCACCAGCAATTACTAGTGCTGTCCCGGCCATGGTGATTAGAAAAGTATCCCAATGATTCGAGAAGGAAAGTCCTGAATAGTAGAGGGCTAACCAAAAACCAGCAAATGCTGTCATTAGATTAGAATTAATAATTCCTACTTTTATCAGTGCTTTAAGGTCTTTTAATAAGCTTATTTTGTCACTGTTGCTAGTATTGCCAACCATCTGTGTTGTTGTTTCCACCTTGTGCATTATAAACTACACTCCTCCTTCCGCATCATGTAAGTTCGAAATTTTATAAAATAGGTCTTCCATAATCCGTTAAAAAGTAACCTAATGTCATCCTCGCTATTAGGCTCATCAGCAATATTGTATCACGTATTTTAATTTCAATCTATTTAACAACTCAAGTTGAGTAAAAATGTGACAAATTTGTTAAATATGATCTTAAAGTATACCAAACGACTTAGAAGCACTTATTATAGTCACTAGCATAACGAATTATATAGTAGTTTTAGGCGCTTTCTAGTTTGTATGTAGAAATGGATGAAATCCTCTTATTTATTTCTAGCAAACAAAGGTCAACAATGCAAGTCTTTTTATATTTTTTAGTGAAATAAGTTTAAAAACGTGATATTATAACGTTTGGTATTTGAATAACACTACTATTATTGTCCTGTCACTCATCTTCACACTCGTATTTTTATTATAAGTGAAGTTACCATTATTCATCCATGATTCAATTCAATACTTAATGTAATATGAAAAAATAAACTCCGAGGGTAACATTCTTATAGCTATCTTAAGAAATTAGTCCACTTGGATGTGAGGTGGTCACATGATTAGAATACTTAAAAAGCTTTCAATAATAGCAACTTTTTCAATGATTTTAGTTTTAATTGGTGGTGCTTTAGTAACAAAAACGGATTCAGGAATGGGTTGTGGAGCTAATTGGCCTATTTGCGAAGGGGAAATTTCCGCCCAATTGATAATTGAACTAAGTCACCGGCTAGTATCTGGAATTGCAGGAATTGTAGTTTTACTTTTATCTATATTATCCTGGAAATACATTGGTCATATTCGAGAAGTTAAATTTTTATCATTTATTTCTACATTTTTTCTTATTTTACAAGCGTTGATAGGGGCAGCAGCAGTATTATGGTCACAATCTGATTTTGTATTAGCAATGCATTTCGGTATATCTCTAATTTCATTTGCAGCTGTCTTTCTTTTAACAATTTTAATATTTGAAATCGACATAAAGTTTGATGCCAAATCATTAATTATTGGTAAACCATTAAGAAAACAAATATACGGACTTACTATTTATATAATGGTCGTCGTATATAGCGGAGCACTTGTTAGACATATCGACTCAAGTTTAGCTTGTGGTAGTTGGCCTTTTTGTGATAATAGTACCCCATTAAGTTTAACTTACAATTTTGGGCAATGGGCTCAAATGGGGCATCGTTTGGCCGCAGGAATAGCATTCATATGGACGATTTATTTGTTTTTCCATGTTAAAAAGAATTATCAATATAACCGAGTTATGCTATGGGGATGGACTGCAGCTATGTTACTTATTATACTTCAGGTAGCTTTAGGTGCACTTATAATACTAACTCTAGGAAACTTAGTTGTTGCATTGTTACACGCTTTAATTATAACTATTTATTTTGGATTATTGTGCTACTTCATTCTTCTCTGTTCGAGAAGTGCCAAAGACGAAAAGTTAAAAAAATAAACAAAAAATGATAACTCCCCTACTTTTAACAGGGAGTTATCATTTTTTTGGATTTTTTATTTAGTAAAGCTTTTTAATCCTAAAACTAGCTGTTTGTTTCTACCGTTAAGTAGTTTAGAAGATTTTCAACGAATCTTAGTTTTCTTCAGGCTTAAGACTTTTATTATTTTGAATAAGTAGTTCTTGTTGGATAAACAGTTTCCTGTTCAGCAATTGATTCGCTTCCAAACTTTTGCTCCTTTAGCTTAACGTTAAGTGCTATATTATTTAAAATACCCATAGAAATCATCAATACTAACAACGAAGATCCCCCATAACTAATAAATGGTAGTGGTACTCCTGTTATGGGCAACAAACCGCTTATGGCACCTAAATTAACGAACGTTTGAATTCCAACCATTGATGAAATACCTATTGCTAATAATGAACCGAAGCTATCTTCACAAATTCTTGCTATATAAATTCCTCTAAGAACAATGATAGCCAACATACCTATCACAATCATAACACCGATAAATCCTAGTTCTTCAGCGATAACAGCCATAATAAAATCATTATGAGGCTGAGTTAAATAACCAAGTTTTTGAATGCCGCTACCTAGTCCATCACCAGTAATGCCGCCTGTACCAATAGCAAGATAGGATTGTATTAATTGATACCCTCCATCGTCTGGATATTCAAACGGTTGATAAGCTCCCGTGAAGCGAGAAATCCTTTCCTTATTTACCATCTGTGTAGCAGCACCGCCTATTAATACAAAGCCAATAACAACTAGTATTGATAGATGTCTAAACTTTATACCCGAACTAAATATAACAGAACAAGCAATAAGAAAAATAATTGCGGCAGTCCCTATATCTGGTTGTAAGAGGATTAATCCAAGGAGAACTCCAGTTAAAATTAACGGTGGTAAAACACCTTTATTAAAATCCGCTATGTAATTTTGCTTTTTCGAATAAATAGATGCCAAATAGATAATCAACCCTAATTTCACAAACTCAGCAGGTTGAATTGAAGAGGATCCAATTAATATCCATGACTTAGCACCATAAGCTTCTGTACCAAATGCAAGTACGGCAATTAACAGTACAATTAAAACAAAGACAATAAGTTTCATGAGCTTTTGATAATGTCGATAAGGGATTACACAACATCCGATAAACCCAACCAAACCAAGCGAGAACCAAATTAGTTGTCTAATCAAATAGTAGTTTCCAGGTTTATCATCCATAACGGCGATTACCATACTAGCACTGTAAATCATTACAATACCAAAGCTGACAAGGAGTATTGGAGTTATTAATAGCGTAAAATCAAAAGATTTCCATTTCTGTTTTTGTTTCATTAAAATACTCCTTACTGTATATTCTAATAGAAAGGTGTATTTTAATGAAGATTAGCTAATCTCACAAAATAACCTCTCCTTCTAAATATATCATAATCGATTCACTTAATAGTAAAGACAATTTTGAATCTTTGAGGAAATTCTCCACAGGAACCTTTTATAATTTCCTGATGTATAAAAAAAACCTTGCCAATATTCAGGCAAAGGCTTTATCTTTTGCAGCGTGTATTACACATTTACGCTAGATCTATGTGTTTTGGGCAGTCTCATGTAATACATTTAATTGTCTTTCAAGGTTTTCCAAAAGCTTTTTTCCATCATCTGCATTTACAAGATTTAAGCGTACTGCAAAATCAATTTCTCTTGATAAGCCAAACATTTGTGTATCTAAAACCTCTTCATATAAAGGGCATTGAGGCATTGTCAAATTATCCATCTGAACTTTGATTAGTTTTAGGATTTTATCAGCATCAGCCTTTAGAAGGGCATAGGCCTTTTCATTATTACTTACAGCCACTTCGGATATCAAAAAAATCCCCTCCGTTAAAACTAACTTTCTTTTATTTATATTAGCGTTAATAACCTAAAAATGCAAGATGTGTAGGTAATATTTAAAAAAATATTAAAAATTAATGAAACTTTATTTAGCTCGGACTTCTTCTAACCCATTAAGTTAGATGTTTAACATATATCAAAATACAGACAATTGATAGTGATTAGAAATCTTTTCTAAAAGATTAAACTACTTTTTGAACAATCGAGTACTAGGCTATATACAGCAATTCCTCCAATGTCCGTTATACTTACTAAAATCACACCAGATACTCCACACTATGCCTTGTATCTTATTTTAATAGCAAACGCTCCTGAAGCCTCATGCAAGCCACTAGTAACCATGAAGGCTTTACAACATTCTAGCATAATAACTAAGTATAATAGTAGAGCCTGTGTTAACATTCAATGTATCATTGGTAAGCACACATTTTTTCACTGCCCCCTGACTTACTGAAGAAAAATCTATTGGATAAAGGCTTAACGGATATCATCACGGTCTTGATTTGCCAAATCTGGGATAACCGGCAACCTTTCCCACACGCCTAAGGTGACTTGCGTTTAAAACCATTCACGGAGAGCTTCATCTGAATTTTGATTCACTTGTTCCATTAATAGGTCCTCCCTCGTGAAATCTCAGACAATTTCTGCTATGCTTAAAAGTGAGAATTTTAAGCTGATGGGGGCAATCGATGTGATCGTACAACTAACTGGCAATGTTACATACTCAATAACTTTAGATCCAACGGTATGGATTTTTGATGACAGGAAAGTAGAATTTGATCAAGCTTTTTCAAATGAAAATCCAAAACAAAATAAAGATGACAATGAATTAAAAAAAGCATCAGAAAGATTTGATAGAGAAGTTAACCAACATAGAATTAAACCTCCTGTTAATAAAAGCATTTCTAGATTTGAAAGAAACAAAATATTGGAAAATACATATGTGATGCCTATTAAAGACTTTTTAGAGACGGCTCAAATTAATAATAGTGCAAAACAAGCAAGGCTTGTAACTACTAATACTGAAAATACTATATCTTTAGATGAACTTACCAATTGTTTCTTACTATTCGCAAAAAAAGGTAAGCCCTTGACTGAAGATGGACCTGTTCATCTATTCTTCAAAGATGGTTCAAATAAGGACGAGCCTATTAAGGGGATAAATAAAATTATAATTGAGTAAAATAAAGATTCTAGGTATAAGACCAACGCATTTTATGTGTTGGTCTTTTTTATGGTCAGGGAATTTATAAAACTGCTGTGGATAATTAATTACTAAGTTAGCCATGCCGATCTCCTGTGTCATTGTTCTTTCAAAATTGTGGCACCTGTTTATTTTTAGATTCTCAAATCCTCCTCGAATTTATGTATAAACTTTTCTAAACAACGAAAAATAACAACAGAAAAAGGAGGAGTGTTTTAAATGCTTAGGCATATTATCTATTTAATATTAACGTTAAGTATCACTTTTTCTCTATTTGGTTGTCAGCAGGAAGAAGAGAACAACTTATCACAACGAGGTGATACGAGCGGTACATTACAAGTTAAAAATTCAGATCCAATTGATCGTGAGGATCAGTCAAATCAACAAATTGCTCAGCGTTTAGCCAATATTGCAGGTAGTGTTCCAAATGTAAATGATGCAACAGCTGTAGTCGCGGGTTCCTATGCAGTAGTTGGTATTGATGTGGATAAAGACTTAGACCGATCTAGAGTCGGCACAATTAAATATTCTGTCACTGAAGCCCTTCACGATGACCCCTACGGAAAAACAGCAGTAATTGTAGCTGATGCAGATGGCACACAAAGAATTAGAGAAATGGCTGACAAAGTTCAGCAAGGTCACCCCATTCAGGGCTTCACTGATGAAGTGGCAGAAATTGTAGGTCGGTATATGCCCGAGTTCCCAATCAATGAAGATCAACCAAAGGAACCAGATCAAAATAAACGTGTCATTCCTGAAGGTGAAGAAGAAGAATTAGAAGATGTTGAGGAGGAACAATCAAAAAATCACATTGACAATTGAGATTTAAGAAGAAGCTAATCGAAATTAAACTTAACTGTTTACAGATTTACATTTTCCTTTATTTTGTGTTTCTAAAAGAGTTAGTAAAGCGTTATTTTTTTCAGTAAAATGTAAAAGACATAAAGAGCCAAAATCGGCTCTTTATGTCTTTCTCTTAATTTATTTATCTTCTTTTACCCTATTATAGTAATTCACTCCAAATTGAGACCCTTCTGATACCATTTTAGCATTCTCAGGTTGATCAGCTTCTGGCACTCCTGCTTCTTCAATTGGTAAGTAACTAGTCTCATTTGTTTTTTGTTTAAAACGTTTAAATAACCCTTTTCTATCAACCAACAGATAGCTCACAGTACCTGCTCCAATTGCGCCTATCGCAGATATCAAAACAGTTTTTCGAATATAGACCACTCCTTTTCTTGCTTATTACAGTACAATTTCCCTTAAAAAAGGAATCTAAAACTACATACACGTTAAATTGTTCATTAAATTTAACTTTAAGCTATCATGGAATTCCTTAGGATTTGATGTTAAAATAAAAAGATACTAGCCTAAGTATGAGGTGAAAAATATGAGAGTAAAATGTGTAATATGTGATTCCATTGATAATATTGATGGAAATTCACTACAAGCAAAACGTTTACGTAATCGCCGGATTCACATGTATTTATGCCCTACCTGCGATACTCGAATTGGGGAAAAAACTAAAAAGAGACTTGCTACTGGAAACTTTCGCGTGTACAAAGAAAAAGAACAAAAAGATCAATTAATATAATAACAGAAACATAGTTATACAACAGAATATTATATTTAAATTATAATAAAAGGGGCTGTCAATCGATCTTCAAGCTACACATAGAGAGTGTAATCAAGTTGATTAATAGACAAGCCCCTTTAAGTTATAAACTTATTATGCTTTTCGTTCGCGGTACAACCTAAATCGGTAAACTCCCAAGACTAAAGCAATTACGAAAAGACTTTCAGCTAATGGTAAGTTAAGACCAAATATTAAAGTTATAATAAACATTCCCACTATAAGTATTAGATAAACGACTGCTGATTTTAATGGTGGCAATTTTTTAGCAAATCCAAATTTATATGCCAAAATGGTTAGTAAAACGATAGTTAGGTATAACAAGAAGAAACCTCTAATCAATAATGCAACTTCACTTTCATTATTAAAGTTTACTTCTCCGCCTAGCCCTTGCATAAAATAATCAGCTACTGGCCAAAGATCATCTGGTACATTCATTACTGACTGATTCCCCACGTGGCTCCTCCTTCTAGTAAGTCAAATAGATTCCTTATCTATCATACTAAATCTTATCTTCTGACGCTAGAGATAAATACAAAGCAATCAATTAAATTACGAGGTGAAATTAATGAAATCTATTCAAATATCAAAATTATTATTAGCAATTTTAGTCATCAGTTCTTTTTCTTTTGTAGGGATAGCAATCGCTTATCGAAATGTGTGGTTATCGATTCTAGCGTTTGTCGTTGGATTTTTAATAATGGGCTATGGCATAACATTAAAAAGAAAAAACATGGCAAAGGAATAATTCAAGTTATCAAAGGACTACCAAACTTATGGCAGTCCTTTGATCTTGTCTTAAAAATAATTCCCCAGAATTTTATTTATTATTTGAGCTCCACGAATTGATTTGAAATTTTATTATGTATTTGTTTATTAGCCGATAAAATTGTATTGTTCACAAGCAGGTCTAGAGTCTCTCCATTCGAGTTTGTTGTCAACCCACCTACCTCATTAACTAGTATTGCTCCGGCAGCAATATCCCAAGGAGCTAACTTCATTGTCAAATAGCCATCAACTATCCCTTCTGCAATATAGGCAAATTCTAGTGCGGCAGATCCAATTGACCTTGTACCACGAACTTTTTTAATGAGCTCTTGAATTTTCTTTTCATTAACAACTGGATTTTCACAAGCCCAAATACTATTTATTACTAAAATCGACTCTTCAAGGGGTAATTTCTTATCTAATGGTAAAAGCTGTTTATTATTCTTAAATGCACCTTGTCCCTTTTGTGCAGTGTATAACACATCTTCCATCACATTATAAATTAAACCAATTTCTCCGACGCCGTCTTGATAGATACCTATTGAGATTGCAAAATTCCTTTTTTGATGGACAAAGTTCATTGTGCCGTCTATTGGATCAATAATCCAAATAGTACCTTTTAGGTTATCAACTTCATCTCCAAAACCTTCTTCGCTCAAAATCAAGTGATTAGGATATTCTCCTTTAATTTTCTTGGCAAAGTATTTCTCAGTATTTCGATCCATTTGTGTTACTAGGTCATTAGGATTTGATTTAGTATCGATATATAATGGTTCATCAATTACATCTCTGATGTGGTTTCCCGCTTCAAGTATCCATTCTTTTGCTTTTTCGAATAATAATTTTCGTGTTTGATTATCCATAAACGATTGTCCTCCAATAGTAAATTCTTTCCATTCATTTTAACAAAAACTATCACTGAGTGCATCTTTACAGGAGCTTATCCTGATATTTATACGTTTATTATCTGTTAATGAGAGATTAATAATACTTTTTTCGGGACAGGTGCATGTTTATTCAAATTAACATTTCGTTATGGTAAAATATAGTGAATCATGTCAGAACCTAGAAGAATGCAAAAGAAAAGGTAGGTAATTTTATGAATTTTAATGGCTTTGATAAGAACGATTTTAATACTTTTAAAATTGATGGTCTCGACGATAGAATGGAAGCAATCCAACAACGGATACAACCAAAATTCCAAGCAATCGGGGATGCGGTATCGGACGACCTATCCAAAATGGTAGGCAGTGACATGTTCCTCCATATTGCAAGACACGCAAGAAGAACAGTCAATCCTCCTCGTGATACTTGGTCGGCATATTGCCATAACAAAAGGGGATACAAAAAGCATCCTCATTTTCAAATCGGATTATGGGACGATAATCTTTTCATTTGGTTGGCATTTATTTATGAATTACCGAATAAAAGCCTACTCGCCGAAAGATTCTTGGAAAATATTGAAGACATAAAAGCCACGGTTCCCGGTAATTACAATATATCACTAGACCATATGAAAAATGAATCATACCAAGTAAAAGACATTGATTTGAATGAATCGCTTGCACGCTTTAAAAACGTAAAAAAGGGCGAATTTCTAATTGGACGAAATTTCGCACCGAATGATCCAATTTTGCAAGACGGTCAGGCATTTTTAAATGAAGTTAAGAAGACTTTCGAAACCTTGTCACCATTATATAAAATAGCTATGAAATAAAATAAAAGTAGTGTCTAGACCTAATGATGGTTTAGACATCTTTTATTATTCAAATGAAAATTCACATTTTGATTCTTCCACCCTGTTCTTTTGCTTTAGCTTTTTGAACTGTTCTGTAACATGAATAACCAGATTCCTTTTCGAACTTGCCACATAGCTGTTTTTCCTCGCTCTTTGATGGGACAATTTGCTTGAATCGGGTATAAGAAATTAAAAGATCCTCCTGTTTGACGCCTAATTCATATGCTTTCTCAACTATCGAGAAAAAATTAACTACATCAATAATTTCTTGCTTAGTCCATGTTTCATCTATTGGATAACTATAACTCATAAAATATACTCCTTTCGAGCTACATCATTTACTCGTAATTTTGCTCTATTATTGACCATTTAAGTTATTAATTCAACTAATAAATAAGCACGTCATGTTTTTGCCAAAACAGTTGACTAACAAAGCATTCTAATTTTGATCCCCTGCTTTTATTATCTTCACCACTAATAAGGAATATTAACACACATTACTTAGGACTACTGTCTTCTGAGTAATTGGATGATACTGTTCCGTCTAGTATTACAATATATATACTAATCTACGGATTTAAAACCCCCTTCTCCTGAAATATCGTATCATAAATGATATAATTTTTGCTAAAACTAGCTATTAGACTAATGTTTTGCTATAATTCTGTTGTTTTAAGACTTTAATAAGAGGTGCAGCAATCTATGTTATCACAAAAAGAAACTCCATTATTCACTGGATTACTTAATCACGCAAGCAAAAACCCAGTACAGTTTCATATACCAGGACATAAAAAAGGAGTTGGGATGGACCCAGACTTCAGAAATTTTATCGGGGATAATGCTCTTTCTATTGATTTAATTAATATTCAACCTTTGGATGATCTTCATCATCCTCAGGGGATGATTAAACACGCGCAAGAATTAGCCGCACAAGCATTTGGTGCTGATTACACTTTTTTCTCTGTACAAGGTACTAGTGGCGCAATTATGACAATGGTACTTAGCGTATGCGGACCTGGCGACAAAATTATCGTCCCAAGAAATATTCATAAGTCTGTTACAACGGCAATAATCTTTTCTGGCGCTACTCCCATTTTCATTCATCCAGAAATAGATGAAGAATTGGGTATATCCCATGGAATAACACCAGTATCTGTCGAAAAAGCATTACAAGCTCATCCAGATGCAAAAGGTGTTTTAGTTATCAATCCTACTTATTTTGGGATTGCGGCAGATTTGAGAAAAATTGTAGAGATTTCGCATTCATATCATGTACCAGTTTTGGTTGATGAAGCGCATGGAATTCACATACATTTCCATGATGACTTACCAATTTCAGCGATGCAAGCGGGGGCTGATCTCGCAGCCACTAGTGTTCATAAACTTGGTGGTTCATTAACTCAGAGCTCTGTCTTAAATCTAAGAGAAGGATTAGTATCTCACGAGAGAGTTCAAAGCGTTTTGTCTATGTTAACAACAACTTCAACGTCATATATTTTATTAGCTTCATTAGATGCTGCTAGGAAGCACTTAGTAATCAATGGTAAAAAGTTAATCGACGAAACAATAAAGCTTGCTAATAAAACTCGTAAAGCAATAAATGAATTACCCCACTTATATTGTGTCGGCAAAGAGATATTGGATAGTGGTTCAACGTATGATTATGATCCAACAAAATTAATTATATCTGTAAAAAATTTAGGCATTACTGGTTATGATGTAGAGGTATGGTTAAGAGAAAACTATAACATTGAGGTTGAACTATCTGACCTATATAACATTCTTTGTATTATTACACCTGGCGATACTGCTCGGGAAGTGAACTTACTGATTGATGCACTTTTCAAACTTGCTAGTGATCAGGAATTCACTGCTAGTGAGAAATCAATTAAGGTAACTATTCCAGATATTCCTTTATTGGCATTCTCACCGAGAGAAGCTTTTTATGCAGAGACAGAAATAATTAACATGAATGAATCTGCCGGTAAGATTAGTGCCGAATCAATTATGGTATATCCACCAGGTATCCCTATTTTTATTCCAGGAGAAATTATTACATCTGAAAACATCGACTATATCAATCAAAACATAAAGGCAGGATTACCAGTTCAAGGACTAGAAGATGAAACATTGCAGCATATACGTGTGATTAAAGAACACCGGGCATTTAAATAAATGAAAAGGAGCTGAAAAATTTTTCAGCTCCTTTTCATTATTAAGGTGTTTTTATTAGTTTAGGATCAAGCATTTCGAAACCTTTTTCTCTTAATCCATTTACAATATCTTCAAGTGCTTTAGCTGTCCATTCACGGTCGTGCATTAATAAATTCGCCCCTGGTTTGAGCAATGAGTATGGGACATCCACTTCTGGACCTTCGCCAGTAACCATTGCTGTTGTTAACTTTTCAGCATCCATATAAGGTTTGAAGTAATCATAGCCATACGTCCAATTCATCAATAACATACCCTCATCTTTAACCATTTGTTTTGAGTAATCAGGATTAACACCATGAGGTGCTCTAAAATATTTAGGCCTCTCTCCAATAACTTCTTCAATTAAATCGCTTAATTCGACAATTTCCTTTTTCTGTTGTTCTTCTGACACTTCCGATAAGTTTTGGTGATTATATGTATGGTTACCTATTTCAAACCCTAAATCGTGAATTTTCTTCAGAATTTCCTTTTCTTCATCGGTATCCAAAAAGTGACCATTAACAAAGAAAATCGCCGGAGCATCCAATTCTTTTAAAGTCTTAGCCATCTCAAGTGCATGCTCGTCTGGAGCATCATCAATAGTTAATAGTACAACATTGGCATTATCTTCTTCTGAGATTGGTTCGAGATTCCAGTTTTCAGTTAGTTGATATAATGGTTCAAGAGTTTCTTGTTCTTCTTGTTCTTCCTCTTCTATTTCCGCGTCAATTTCATCTTCTTCTGGTACGGTATTATCTTGGTTGTTACCTGTGTCGATATCAACAGAATCATCAGGTTGTTCAGGTTCTTCTGTCGCATCTTCACCTTCCTCTACTTGATTTTGTGGCTGCTCATCAGAACTACACCCCACTAAAAATAGAAAAAATAGTAATGTTGTAAATAGTATTTTCTTCATTAAAGTGTTCCCTCCTGCTGTAAAATTGGACTACCTTTATTATAAAGGATTTATTGAAAATAAACGTGGAAAAAATATAAATTAATCAATTTTTTTGTCTTCTTTGTTATTTAAATTGCCTAAACCAGAGATTGATGATAGTGAATTTCACATTTTATAAAAATTCCTGTGATTCTAATTGAATCAATTTTATCTCGGTGCTCTAATGATTAATCAAGCGAAATAATACAGTGAATTACCCAAAAGATTTAATTATTAAAATATCGGCACTAATGAGTCGACCAAATCCAGTTTCTGCTAAAATCTGAAATAATTCTATAACAACAGTATTTTATACTGAAAAAAGCTATCACCAATGTTTGGTGATAGCTTTTTTAAAAAGGAAATTATTTCATCATATGAATTGGTGTACCCATAGCTACTTCAGCAGCTTCCATAGTAATTTCTCCAAGAGTTGGGTGTGCATGAATAGTTAGAGCTAAGTCTTCAGCTGTCATACCAGCTTCAATAGCTAGACCAAGTTCTGCTATCATATCACTTGCATTTGGTCCTGCGATTTGAGCACCAATTACTAACCCGTCATCTTTACGAGTAATTAATTTTACGAACCCATCACTGTCATTCAATGATAGAGCACGTCCATTTGCTGCAAACGGGAACTTAGATGCTTTTGCATCATATCCAGCATCTTTTGCACCCTGTTCTGTGTAACCAACCGAAGCAAGCTCTGGATCAGAGAAGACAACAGCAGGAATGCCATTATAATCAATCTCAGACTTTTCCCCACTAATTACTTCTGCGGCAATCTTACCTTCGTAAGAAGCTTTGTGAGCAAGTGGTGGTCCAGGTACAATATCACCAATAGCATAAATGTTGTCAATATTCGTCTTACATTGTTTATCAATTTGGATAACACCTTTATCATCCATTTCGATACCTAATTGCTCAAGGCCAAGTTCTTGTGTATTTGCGGTCCGACCAACAGTTACTAGAACATAGTCTGCTTCAATTGTTTCTTCTTTACCTTTTACCTCATAAGAAACTTTAACGCCATTCTTTGTTTCTTCAACACCTTTTGCCATTGCTTCTGTGACAACTTTAACACCTTTTTTCTTCAAGTGCTTTTTAACTATAGATGTCATTTGTTTTTCAAAACCACTGATAATATCTTTCGCACCCTCAAGAATTGTCACTTCAGTACCAAAGTTTGCATAAGCAGTACCTAACTCTGTACCTACGTATCCACCGCCGATAACAACCAGCTTCTTCGGAACTTCTTTTAGATTTAATGCGCCCGTTGAATCAAGCACACGATCACTGTATTTAAAAGTAGGTAACTCAATTGGACTAGAACCTGTTGCGATAATACAGTTGTTAAATGTATAAGTTTGAGAGTTCTTCTCGTCCATCACTTTTACCGTGTTCTTATCGACAAAGTAAACTTCACCTTTAACAATATCAACTTTATTACCTTTTAGTAAGCCTTCAACACCAGTTGTTAGCTTTTTAACTACACCACTTTTCCATTCTTGTACTTTAGAAAAGTCGACTGTAACATTTTCTGATTTAATCCCCATGTCATCTGAACCATGTGCATACTCAACACGGTGTCCAGCTTGAATTAAAGCTTTAGATGGAACACAGCCTACGTTCAAGCAAACACCACCGAGTGCACCTTTATCAACAATTGTCACATTTTGGCCAGTCTGAGCAGCACGAATCGCTGCTACGTAACCGCCAGGACCTGCACCAACTACAAGAGTATCTAACTCAATCGGAAAATCTCCTACTACCATATCCCTACGCCTCCATCATAATTAATTGTGGATCGTTCAATAACCTCTTAACTTGATTCATCGCAAATTGTGCAGTAGCACCATCAACAAGACGGTGGTCAAAGCTCAACGATAGAGCTAGTACTGGCGCAACAACGATTTCCCCATCACGTACAATAGGCTTTTCAGCAATGCGTCCGATACCAAGGATAGCCGCTTCTGGATAGTTAATAACCGGAGTAAACCATTGTCCGCCTGCGGAACCAATGTTAGAAATTGTGCTTGAAGCACCTTTCATATCATTAGGGGCAAGTTTACCGTCTCTCGCTTTAACTGCAAGTTCGTTGATCTCTGATGATATTGAAAAAATTGATTTAGTATCAGCATTTTTGACAACTGGTACAAGTAAACCTTTATCAGTGTCAGCTGCAATACCAATGTTGTAATAGTGCTTATAAATAATCTCATCTGTCGAATCATCAATCGATGCATTTAAGACTGGGTACTCTTTTAATGCAGATACAAGAGCCTTTACAACATATGGCAAGTACGTCAACTTAACATCTTTTTCAGCTGCAACAGCTTTAAATTTCTTTCTATGAGCAACTAACTCTGTCACATCTATTTCATCATGTAAAGTTACATGAGGTGCTTTCGTTTTAGAGTTAACCATTGCTTTTGCAATTGATTTTCTAATTCCACTCATTTTCTCGCGTGTTTCTGGATAATCACCTGCTGGTACAGTCGCTTTTTGTTCTTGTTTAGATTCTGTCTTTGTATCAGCTGGTTTCTCTTCAGTAGCTTCTGTTTGTCCACCACTTAAGTAGTTATCGAGATCTTCTTTTAGTATGCGACCATTCTTACCTGAGCCCTGTACTTTATTAATACTTATTTCGTTTTCTCTAGCATACTTACGAACTGATGGCATTGCGATAACGCGATCACCATTATCAGCTTCTTCTTGTTGATTGGAAGTATCTTCTGTCGCTGATTTATCTTTAGAATCTGTAGCTTTTTCTTCTTTAGACTCCTCAGCAGCCGGTTCCTCACTTCCACCCTCGTTTTCATATCCTTCTGCATCAATTGTAATAATTGTTTGCCCAACAGTTGCTACTGAACCTTCGTCAAAATGTACTTCTTTAACTGTACCCTCGACTGGGGAAGGTATTTCTACAACTGCTTTATCATTTTGCACTTCACAAAGTGCATCATCTTCTTTAATTTCATCACCAGCTTTAACAAACCACTTAACTATTTCACCTTCGTGAATTCCTTCACCAATATCTGGTAGTTTAAATTCAAAAGCCATTATAATACCTCCTATCTATATTTTTCCCTAGAAATTAACTACTTTATTTACTTTTTCAATAATGTCATTATAGTTTGGTAACCAAACCTCTTCAGCTTGTGTGAATGCATAGACAGTGTCTGGTGCTGTAACTCGTAGAACCGGCGCTTCTAAATGAAGTATCGCTTTCTCTTGAATTTCAGCAATAATATGTGATGCCATTCCAGCTTGACGCTGCGCTTCTTGGACAACAACAACACGATTTGTTTTTTCCACTGATTTTAGAATTGTCTCAAAATCAATTGGCATAACAGTACGAAGGTCAATTACTTCTGCTTGAACACCGTCTTTTTCTAATTCTTCAGCAGCTTTTAAACAGGAGTGAACCATAGCGCCATAAGCTACAAGTGTGACGTCACTTCCTTCACGTTTAACATCCGCTTTACCTAAATCAACAGTATACTCTTCCTCTGGAACTTCTCCACGGAAAGAACGATACAGTTTCATGTGCTCTAAGAAAATTACCGGGTCATTATCACGAATGGAAGCAATTAATAATCCTTTTGCATCATACGGTGTAGAAGGAATAACTACTTTTAACCCAGGTTGTTGTGCCATCAGACCTTCCAACGAGTCGGCGTGTAATTCAGGAGTGTGAACTCCACCACCAAATGGGGATCTAATTGTGATTGGTGCATTTTTAGTGCCACCTGTACGATAACGAATACGAGCAATTTGTCCACTAATAGCATCCATTGCTTCATAAACAAAACCAAAGAATTGAATTTCTGGAACTGGACGAAAGCCTTCCATTGCAAGACCAAACGCAAGACCACCGATTGCGGATTCAGCTAAAGGTGTGTCAAAAACTCGCTCTTCTCCGAATTCCTTTTGTAGTCCTTCGGTAGCGCGAAATACTCCACCGTTTTGACCAACGTCTTCACCAAAGACTAGCACGTTTTCATCATTTTTTAATTCTGTACGCATCGCGTCAGTAATTGCTTGAATCATTGTCATTTGAGCCATCGTTTACTTCGACTCCTTTGCTTTATATTCTTCCATTTGTTCTTGTAAGTGAGCTGGAAGTTCCTCATACATGTTCTCAATTAAATCCGTCACTTTTTGTTTTGGTTGCTCATCAGCCTTTTTAATTGCTGCTTTTATTTCTTCTTTTGCTTGATCAATAACTTTATTCTCTTCATCTTCAGACCAAATCCCTTTATTTTCTAAGAATTTACGGAATCGAACAAGTGGATCTTTTTTCTCCCACTCATTATTTAAATCCTCAGTACGATAACGAGTTGGATCATCACCAGCCATTGTGTGCGGGCCATAACGGTATGTTAAAGTTTCAATCAATGTTGGACCTTCACCATTGATTGCGCGTTCGCGTGCATCTTTTGTAGCTGCATAAACTGCCAATATATCCATACCATCTACTTGTATACCTTCAATTCCAGCGGCAACAGCTTTTTGAGCTAACGTTGTAGCAGCCGTTTGTTTTTCAACTGGGACTGAGATAGCAAAGCGGTTATTTTGTACAACAAAAATCGCCGGAGCTTTATAAGCACCTGCAAAGTTCATACCTTCATAGAAGTCACCTTGTGATGTTCCACCGTCACCAGTATAAGTAATTGCAACAGTCTTTTTACCACGTTTCTTCATACCAAGAGCTACACCAGCTGCTTGAGTGTATTGTGCACCAATAATAATTTGAGGGCTTAACGCATTTACACCTTCTGGCATTTGGTTACCGTGGTAGTGACCACGTGAGAATAAAAATGCTTGGTATAAAGGAAGTCCTTGCCATATTAACTGAGGTACATCACGGTATGCCGGAAGAATATAATCTTCTTGCTCAAGTGCGTACTGTGTACCAAGTTGAGATCCTTCTTGACCAGCTGTCGGAGCATAAAATCCTAATCTACCTTGTCTATTTAAGGCAATAGAACGTTGATCTAAAATACGAGTGTATACCATTCTGTACATAAGTTCCTTTAATTCATCATCTGATAAATCTGGCATTGCGTCTTCATTAACAATTTTGCCATCTTCATTCAGAATTTGAAACGTTTCAAACTGATTCTCAGCATTTTCTAATGTACGTTTCAAAAGATTCACCTATCCTTTCTATTTCCTTGTTATTAATCAAATTTAGCTTTCCCAAACTTCGAAAAAATCTGTACCTAATTCATTATTAAATACATTACCCTGCATCGCAATTTTTTAATCTTATATGTATAAAATAAATAACTGTTACATAAAAGAATCAAGGAATGACTGGTACAATTTTTATTCAATTATTAGTTTAGCTTATTAATAGATGTTGGTCAAACACTTTGACACTTATTATTATAAATTTGTTATAAGTAATTGTATAGTTAATTGCTTACTAAATAATTATCCGTATAAAAAGCATCTGTATTAGCGAAGATTTGTTGCTGTACTACAAAGGATAACTTAAGATAAGCTTAACTAACTTTCCTTGATGTTTTATAAACTAGGTATTGCTTCAAGCACAAAAGCGAAAGTCTTTCCTTGTTCACCCAACAAGCTTAAAGTCGATTTTAGGTACGGTAAGCGTTAAAACTAGACATTGGTCCCACAATTTATATTTTTATCAATTTCAAAAAAGCCTTCGCAATCTGCGAAGGCTTTTGATGATAGTAATATCATTACTTTAGTAATATGTTCTTATTTACTCATTATATTCTACATCAATCTCTGCTTTTTGATAAAAATCCTGTTTAAGTTGGTTATACTTGTCAGTATCACTGTTAAACGTTTCATTAGCTTCTAAAACTTCATCATATGTAGAATTTACTGTGTCAATATGATTCTTTAATTCCTCTTCTTCTAAATCTTCACTCTGAAGCATCTCGTATAATTCTTTGTCTTTATCTAATGAGTTCGAATATACATCATGCAAACTAATATATGAATTATATCTATTTTCCATTGCCGTGTACATCTTGTCGGCCACTTCTTTTAATTCTTCATCATCGATATCTTCTATTAAAGGCTTAATTTTTCTAAACTCTTCTATAGCTAATTCAATGCTTTCTTTTTCTATTTCAATTATTTCTGCGCGACCTTCAATTGCTGTTAAGGCTTCTTGGGATAATTCTTCTACTCTTTCAAATTCATCCATACCCAAGTTTATTATTTCTTCATAGAGCTCTTTTTCTTTTTTTTCTAACTCGACAAGGGGTTCTTGTTGATCAGCAAAATCTTCTTCCAACGTAACAGCTTGTTCCATGTGCTCGTACATATCTTCTGTAGTTGATTCTCCACTACAACCCGCAAGTAAGAAGATAGATAGAGTGATAATAAATGTTATTTTTTTTAAATGCACTACATTTCCTCCTATCATCCTGCTTTTAAAATCTTTGTTGTAAATTTAAAGTTACTTTTCAATTTAATATTTAGTATAACATAATAATAAGACAATTTAGCTATCTTATTATATGAAAAGAAAAAAATATTCATGCCTTTTTAACGACTAATATTCTACCATTTGCACTTAATTTTGTGTTAAACTATTTTCAGCAAAAAGATGCGAGCAAAGGAGTGAATGTCATGATTACAATGAAAGATATTATTAGAGAAGGTAATCCTATTTTGAATACAGTAGCAAAGGAAGTACCCCTTCCCCCCGTTGAAGAAGATAAAAAAACATTACAAGATATGATGCAATATCTAAAAGATAGTCAAGATGACGAAATTGCTAATAAATACGATTTAAGACCAGGTGTTGGGCTTGCAGCGCCTCAAATAGGTATTTCTAAACGCATGGTAGCTTTACATTTTGAAGATTTAGACGACAATCTATACAGCTACGGTTTATTCAACCCAAAAATTATAAGTCATTCAGTTGAAAAAACATTCCTATCTACTGGTGAAGGCTGTCTTTCCGTTGATCGCGAGGTCCCAGGAATAGTTCCGCGCTACGCTAGAATAACTGTAAAAGCTACTGACTTAGATGGAAATGCTGTAAAGCTTAGACTGAAAGATTTTGCAGCTATTGTTTTCCAACATGAGATTGACCATCTAAACGGAATTATGTTTTACGACCATATAAATCCTGACAACCCATTCGAAGAACCTGAAAACGCAAGCGCTGTTGATAGATAAAGGAAAACTTTACTGATCTCTTTTTTATATTTTAATTGTTAGTTCATAAAGCCAATTGAATTGCAACAAATTCGATTGGTTTTTCATTTTAATAAACCAAGATAATTCATACCCTTCACTAACCCATGCTTGTCTGCATCATCTGTAACGTAGCCTGCTACTTTTATCAGTTCTTGTACATCTTTCCCCATCGCAACGCCAGTCCCTACATGCTCAATCATCTCCGTATCATTTAGTCCATCTCCAAAAACCAAAGAGTTTTCTTTTCAATTTTGCTTGCCATTATTAATTTATCGACACCCATCGCTTTTGATCCATCTTTTGGCAGAACGTCACAAGAAGATCGGTGCCAACGTACATCGAAGTTGGTCATAAGACAATTCATAATCTAGTTGATCCTTTTGATTGCAAAATAATAGTGGTTGGTAAATAGAGTTCTGAACATGAAACTCAGGGTCAACATCTGGATAATTTATTTTCAAGCTTTTCTTACTTTCTACTACTAAAGAGTCACGCACTCTTGCAGCCTTCATTTCATTGTTCGTTTGGAAGGCTATCGAGTGATTCCTTGTTTTAGTCTTATTTATTAACCTCTCTAATTGGTTCAAGGAATTGGATCCTCATATACAGTCTCCCCTTCAAATACAACATACTGACCATTAAGACAAACGAAAGAGTCAATTCTCAGTAATTCTCTAATTTCCTCAGGTCATAAAGGGCGCATTACCTGTAGCTATTGCAACATAAACACCCTTTTCCTTTAACTCTTGAATGGCAGCTATTGTTTCATCAGTTATATTTTTATCAAGGTCAACCAAAGTTCCATCAATATCAAAAAAACAATTTTTTCAGGAAATCTATTCGCTCCT
Organism: Aquibacillus saliphilus; assembly: GCF_020404745.1. Lineage (GTDB taxonomy): Bacteria > Bacillota > Bacilli > Bacillales > Amphibacillaceae > Aquibacillus > Aquibacillus saliphilus. The sequence continues at coordinate 43,195 of NZ_JAIZAP010000001.1, read as the reverse complement.
TAATGTAAGTTAAAGGGAGTTAATTCCTTTTTTATCGAATAAAATCAAGGAATTCGCAAAAAATATAATCACATGAATTCGTTAAAATCTCATGGCTCTTATTAAATTTTATTCATTATTTAATACGTTTCTATTTCAATATTTACCAAATCATACTATACTATAAATTAGAGGGATTGGACCGGTGAACGCTTTTTAATGCTTTTCTTTAGTATAAGGAAGGGAGTTGTAAGAAATAATGTTAAAACGTTTAAAGGAAAAGCTTAGAAAGCGATTGAAAAAGATGTTGGGTCGGAATCGTGTACCTAGTACATTTCAGGATGACTATCGTTAAATTTACAGTCCTACTACAAAAAACTATTTGATAAATAAAGATGCTATGGTTTCATAATTTTCTCAAAAAATATTTATAATACAAGTTAGGAGAGGTTGAATGATATTTAAAGTACTGTATCAGGAGCTTTCAAATGAAGTTCCTGTTCGAGAACGTACAAAAAGCTTGTACTTTGACGCTAAATCCGAGCGCGAAGTACGTAAACAACTCTCCGATCGCAATTTAAACATAGAATTTATCCAGCCATTAGATGAAGCACATCTTGAGTACGAAAAAGAATCTGAAGATTTCATTGTGGAGAACGCCTAGCCATGAAATTCGTGAAAAATGACCAAACCGCTGTCTTTGCATTGGGGGGATTAGGTGAAATCGGGAAAAATATGTATGGTGTACAATTCCAAGATGAAATAATTCTTATTGATGCAGGAATAAAATTTCCTGAAGATGAATTATTAGGGATTGACTATGTAATTCCTGACTTTACTTATCTAGTGCAGAATCAAGACAAAATTAAAGGCCTATTTGTAACACACGGACATGAAGATCATATCGGAGGTATTCCTTACCTTCTAAAAGAGATTAACGTGCCTATCTATGCTGGAAAACTTGCGATCGGATTATTAAAAAATAAATTAGATGAACATGGTCTTTTGCGAAATGCCAAGCTTCACCCGTTTCAAGAGGACGACGTTTTTAAATTTAGAAAAACATCAGTAACATTCTTTAGAACGACACATAGCATCCCTGACTCTTATGGTATTGTTGTTAAAACACCACCAGGTAACGTCGTTCACACAGGTGATTTCAAATTTGATTTCACCCCAGTTGGTGAACCAGCCAATATAGCTAAAATGGCTGAAATTGGCAAAGAAGGAGTCTTGTGTTTATTATCAGATAGTACAAATAGTGAAGTTCCTGACTTTACCATGTCAGAACGAAAAGTAGGAGAAAGTATTAACGATATCTTCAATCGAGTTGACGGACGATTGATTTTTGCAACATTCGCTTCTAATATTTATCGTTTACAACAAGTTGTTGAGTCAGCTGTTAAAAACAATCGAAAGGTTGCTGTATTTGGCCGAAGCATGGATAATGCGATTAAAATCGGTCAGGAACTTGGTTATATTCAAGCTCCAAAGGATACATTCATTGATACGCATCAACTAAACCGATTACCAGCTAACGAAGTAACCATTTTATGTACAGGTTCCCAGGGTGAACCAATGGCCGCTCTTTCAAGAGTTGCTAATGGAACACATCGACAAATTCAGATTATCCCTGGCGATACAGTTGTATTTTCTTCTTCACCAATCCCTGGAAATACAGTTAGTGTTAGCAGAACAATCAATAAACTTTACCGCGCAGGTGCAGATGTAATTCATGGTCCACTAAATGATATTCACACATCTGGACATGGTGGACAACAAGAACAAAAATTAATGTTAAGATTAATCAATCCTAAGTTCTTTATGCCAATTCACGGGGAATATCGCATGCTCAAAGAGCATACAAAGTTGGCTCAATTATGTGATGTTGATCCTAGTAATTGTTTTATTATGGACAACGGAGATGTACTTGCCTTAGGCAAAGATAACGCCGCAATTGCAGGTAAAATCCCTTCAGGCGCGATTTATGTAGACGGAAGTGGAATTGGCGACATTGGGAATATCGTTTTAAGAGATCGTCGCATTCTATCAGAAGAAGGCTTACTTATCGTAGTAGTTAGTATAAACATGAAAGAATTTAAAATAGCTTCTGGTCCCGATATTATCTCTAGAGGATTTGTATATATGAGAGAATCTGAAGACCTGATAAATGAAGCGCAAAAACTAGTGTCATCTCATCTTGATAAAGTAATGGAAAGAAGAACAACACAGTGGTCTGAAATTAAAAATGAAATAACAGATACAATTTCTCCATTTCTTTATGAAAAGACAAAACGTAAACCAATGATTTTACCAATTATTATGGAAGTATAACACTGATTAAATGCAAAATACCCTTTCTCATAAGAGAAAGGGTATTTTTTATACTTTTTGAGATTAGTCTTTTAGATTTCAAAGAATATCCATGTTTAGGTTGCTCTATCTACTAATCATCATCTACTACTAATTGCTTTTCAAAACGAGAAATGTCCTTGTCAGCGCCAATTACAATTAGTATATCACCTTTATTAATCATTTCTGTTGCCATTGGAGATACATTGATTTGCTTATTATGTTCCTGCTTAATAGCTACAATATTACAACCATAATTGGCACGAACATCTAAATCAACCAGTGTTTTACCACTCATCTTTGTCCCCGCCTTCACTTCAACAATACTATGGTCATCGGATAGTTCTAAATGATCCAAAATGTTATTAGAAATAATATTATGTGCTATTCGTTTTCCCATGTCTCTTTCCGGATGAACAACTTGATCTGCACCGATCTTATTTAAAATTTTTTCATGATAATCGTTCTGTGCTTTTACTGTAATTTTCTTAACGCCTAGCTCTGTAAGCATTAATGTAGTTAGAATACTTGCCTGTATATTATCACCGATGGCTACAATTACATGCTCAATATTACGAACTCCTAATTCCTTCAATACTTTTTCATCAGTTGCATCTGCGATTACTGCGTGAGAAGCGATATTTTTGAATTCATTAACTTTATCTTCTGCTAGGTCAATGGCTAGAACTTCCATTCCCTCTTCACTTAATTCTCTACAAATACTTCCACCAAAGCGCCCAAGACCAATAACTGCAAATTCTCTCTTCATGGTTTTTCCTCCGTATATAGATTGCTTCCTTAAAGTTTATCATAGTTTAAATCGAAAAGGGAGACCAAACATACATCGTTCATCACTATGCTTGAAATATCTAAATTTGCTATCTACTTAAGATATTTAGATACATATAGATATAAATAAATTGACACAGGTTATTACAGCTAACTAACAACGAGTCGAATTTTAAAACTGATAAGTAATAAAGTAAAGGCCATTACCCGCACTTAGGTAATGGCCTTTATTTTATAGAGCATCTAACATTTGAAATTGAGATTTGACAAGATCAAAGTACTCACCTTTTTGATTCATAAGTTCTTGGTGATTACCTTGTTCTAAGATTTTTCCATGCTCTAACACAATTATATTATCCGCTTCTCTAATCGTAGATAGGCGGTGAGCAATCATAATTGCAGTTCTTCCTTTTAGAAGTGTTTTTAACGCTTTTTGTATTTTTACTTCTGTCTCAGTATCAATACTTGCGGTTGCTTCGTCCAAAATTAATATTCTAGGATTGGCAAGTAGAGCACGTGCAAAGGAGAGTAACTGTCTCTCACCAGCAGAAAGAATACTACCTCTCTCCTCTACTTCTGTCTCGTATCCATCCGATAACCTTGAAATAAACTCATCAGCTCCTACTACTCTTGCTGCATCCTTCACTTCTTCATCGGTGGCTTCAGGTCTCCCGAAACGGATATTTTCCATTATTGTACCAGAGAAAATAAACGTATCTTGTAGTACTACACTAATACTTTTTCTAAGACTATCTAGCTTCATATCTCTTAAATCATAGCCATCTATTTTAACAGCACCTTTTGTAGGATCGTAAAACCGACTAATCAAATTAGCTATCGTCGACTTACCTGAACCTGTATGACCAACAAGCGCTACTGTTTGGCCCTTATTCATTTCTAATGATATTTCATGAAGTGCAACCCGGTCCTCATCGTATGAAAATTGAACACGATCAAATTCGATATGTCCTTTCATGTCTTTAAACTCGATAGCATCTTCTTTTTCTTCAACATTTGGTTGCTCATCTAAAAATTCAAAGATACGTTCTGATGATGCCATCGCTACTAATAACTGATTATAGATTTGACCTAACCTTGAAATCGGTTCCCAGAACATCCCTAAGAAAAAGGCAAATGTTACGAAGGTACCAATTGCAATACCTCCATTTTCTTCACCAAGGATAATTAGGTGGGCGCCATAAGAAATTAAAATAACAGTACCAATCGCATTACTCATTTCAACAAACGGCCCAAAGTATGCACTTTTTTTGGTAGCAATCCTTTCCGTTTCAAAGTTATCTGTATTGACACCATCAAAGAATTCTGTATTCTCTTTTTCTTGAGCAAATGACTGAGTAATACGGATTCCTTGCATACTTTCATTTAAATGAGAATTTAATCTAGACTTTTGAATACGCACATCCTGCCAAGATCTACGAATATTTCTTCTTAGCTTCGTTGAGATATAGAACATTATAGGTAGTATTATTAACACAGCCATAGTTAACTGAGGGCTAAGCACAAATAAAATAACAATAATACCCAGTAACATAACTACGTCCATTAATAAGTTGATAATTCCGTTAGTAAAAAGTTCCTGCAAGGAATTTACATCGTTCAATATCCGAACCAAAATTGATCCTGCTGATCTCTTATCAAAAAAGTTATGTGATAAACGTTGTACGTGTGAAAATAGACTCGAACGTAAATCATGAATAATTTTTTGCCCTAGAATGTTAATCCACTTGATTCTAAACATATTACCTAAGTAGCTTAATAAGTAAAGAAATGCTATCACTACTACAAGTTTGGTTAATAATGTTATATCTTTATTAGCAATTGCCACATCAATGACAACTTTACCAATCAGTATAGGAACAAGAAGTCGCACCATTGTCGAAATGAACATAGCTAAAATCGCTCCAGGTAGCAACGTCTTACGGTAAGGTTTTACATAGTTGAGCAATCGTAACATTTGTTTCCAGTTAAAAGGTTTTTCTACCGCCAGGTCTAATGGGTAATAAAATCGGTTTAAATGGTGGTTTTCTTTTGTCGTACTATTTGTATTTTTATGACTTGCCAATGGTCTCCCCCCCTTTAATTAACAGTATTCATAATGGCTTGTTTGTCTTGATACTGAATGTCATAGATACGTTGATAAGGTCCACCATTACGTAATAGCTCTTCATGCTGACCTCGCTCTACGATTCCACCATCTTCAAGAACCAAAATTTCATCGGCATGCTTTAATGAAGAAATTCTGTGAGCAATAATAAATGTTGTTCGATTATCCATTACTTCTTTTAGTGCTTTTTGAATTTGAAATTCAGTTTCCATATCAACTGCTGAAGTTGCGTCATCAAGAATTAACACACTTGGATCGATAAGGATAGCGCGCGCTATTGCTATTCTTTGCTTTTGACCACCGGACAGACCCATTCCTCTTTCACCTAACATCGTGTCATATCCTTTTGGCATTTCCAAGATAAACTCATGCGCTTGTGCTCTTTTAGAAGCTGCAATAATGTCTTCCATGCTAGCTTCAGGGTTACCATATGCAATATTTTCCTTTATGGTCGTTGAAAAAAGAAAGGATTCTTGTAATACGAAACCAATATTTTTTCGGAGTGTCTTTAAGTTATAGTCTTTGGTTGATTTACCGTCGATCAATACTTCTCCTAGTTCTGGTTCATAAAAACGTGTTATTAATTGAGTAATACTTGTTTTTCCTGAACCTGTAGCTCCAATCAATCCGACAACTTTTCCTGGTGGCGCATCGAACGAGACATCTTTTAATGCTGAATCGTCATCAGCTGTATAAGTTAATGTAACGTTATTAAAAGTTACATGTCCTGCTATCCGTTTAGGATCAATAGCATCCTCTTCTTCTTCGATATCTTCTTTTGCTTCCAAGATTTCTAGCAATCTTTCACCAGAAGCTTTTGCTTGTGAAAACATGTTTACGATAAATCCTAAATGCATTAGCGGTCCCAAAATATAAGTAACCAAACTGAAAAATGCAACCAATTCACCTAAACTTAATTGTTCATTAATAACTAAGTAACCACCAAAAATAAGCAATGCTACCATACAAACATTTCCGATAAACTCCATAAATGGAAAGTATTTAGCCCAGATGTTTGACGTTTTAATATTAACTTCACGGTAGTTCTGATTATTAGTAGTAAATCTATCAATCTCAAAGTCTTCTTTTGATAGAGATTTTACTGTATTCATACCACTTACATTTTCTTGTATTCTAGTGTTTAGACTACCCAATGACTTTCTAATTGTTCTAAACGCCGGATGAACACGTCGATCAAATTTGTAGACAACAACAGCAAGAAAAGGCATGGCTGCCATCGTAACTAGAGCAAGTGGAACCGAGTAGAAAAACATAACACTTAAACTAATAATAATGAGCAAAGAAATTTTTAATAATTCCTTAAAACCAGCAGCTAAAAAGAATTTAAAGCCCTCAACGTCCATTGTCAGTCTAGACATTAAATCTCCTGTCCTAGCATTATCATAATAAGTAAATGAAAGTTTTTGTAGCTTCTTATATAGTCCATCTCGCAAACGATAGACTGAAGAAGTTCCAAATAAATCTCCCAGGTACTGCTGAAAAAAGTTAGCAATCCCTTTTACAATCATAATTAGTATAAAGCCCGTAGCAATATAAGGTATTAGTTCGTATTTTCCATCTCTTACCACATCATCAATAGTTATTTGTAATACAATTGGATATAAAACAGTTATTCCAGTTACTAATAATACAAAAAACAAAGACGCAAAAAAGTACTTTTTAAATGGCCAGTAGTATTGTTTTAATTTCTTAAAGGTTTCCATTTGTCTCCCTCCTCCTGATGTTTTTTTCGTAATTATAAATATAACGGGTTACGAAATAAATTTCCACCTTTTTGACTTAATTTTTTAATCTTTTTGACAATTACTTTTTTAGACCAACTAAATTTATATATGAAATGTTTTTGTCCTATGCAAACTAAATTAATTAGACAAATTTTCATAAGAAAAACCCTTTACCACTAGGCAAAGAGTTTTATAATTCAATTACTTATTTTTCATTTTTACCTAAAACACGATTAACACGTTTGCGCAGCATCTTCATGCCTCCACCACCAGCTTGAAAATGGCGAAGATTCCCTTCTGCATCAAAAACATAATAAGCAGGAACATATTGATTCTCAAATGCATCAGTCAAAACATGTTTGTTATCGACAAAGATAGGTTGTGTAATGGCATGTTCCGAAGCAACCTCTTTAATCTGTTCCAAATCTAAATCCTTCTCAGACCTAGGCATGTGGACGGCAACAACATTTAACTCATCTTTGTATTCATCACGAAATTCATTGACATTAGGCATTGCCTCTTTGCATAATCCGCAACTCACTGACCAAAAATGAATAAGAGTAGGTTTCTCACCTACAAGACTGTCTTTTGTTAATTCTCCATTTAACCACTCAGTTGCTCCGCTAAGTTCTGGCATTGATTCTCTTAGTTTCAAATGTATTTCCTCCCAAATTTAGTAATGTCAAAAGTATGTTAAAAAAGGTCTAACGCTAAAGTTAGACCTTCAATCTGATTTAATAATTATAGTGTTTCTTGTCCAGGCTTCCAGTTAGCAGGGCAAAGTCCACCAGTTTGAAGTGCTTGTAGTACACGTAGTGTTTCATCAACATCGCGACCAATATTGTTATGATTTACTACCTGATATTGAAGTTCTCCTTCAGGACTAACTATAAATAAACCTCGAAGCGCTACACCTTCTTCTTCAATTAAAACTCCGTAATCTTTTGCGACCTGATGGTTCGTATCAGCAGCTAGAGAATAATGTAAGTCTCCAAGACCATTTTCATCACGTGAAGTGTTAATCCATGCTAAGTGAGTGTGAATCGTATCTGTAGAAACACCTATAACTTCTGCGTCTAAGTCTTCAAATTCATCAAAACGATCAGAAAGTGCAGTTATCTCTGTTGGACATACGAAAGTAAAATCCATTGGATAAAAGAAAAGAACTGTCCATTTATCATTTTTCATATTTTCTTCTAAAGAAACTCTTCCAAATTCTTTATTTGGTAGCACTGCTTCCATTTCGAAACGTGGTGCTTGCTTGCCTACCATGCGTTCTGCCATATGTATCCCTCCATAAATTTTTCATTTAAATAGTAATCTAAAATTGTGTTTGCTCCACAATTCACAATGGATATTATAACTAATATATTATCCTTTCGTCAATCAAGATGATTATCTGATGATATAAATATTAACTCTACCATTATTTTATCCAAGAAAGCACTTGCTTAAACAATAACTGTAATATAATTTAGTTTGGTTTTTATACTTCCTGAAATAGAGCGAATTTAAAGTTTAAATTAGTATTTTATTGTCTATTATTTGATTAATCATACCAGTTTCTATTATCCTTATAGAGAAAGGAGACGTTGACATGGATTTTATACAAGATATATTTAACGATGCACTAGGTGCAATAGTAACTTATGGTTTAAGAATTATTTTATTAGTTATTGCTTTTCTAATCGTTGCTCCAATTGGTAAAAAAGTAATATCTTCTAGCTTAGCAAAGGCAAGTAGGCGGGAGAACGTCTCAGAAGGAAGAATTAAAACGTTGGAAAAGTTAATTTTAAACGTTTATTCGTATGTATTACTCTTTATATTTATTGTTATGATTTTTGGTATAATTGGCTTGCCACTTGGTCCTCTACTAGCAGGTGCAGGTGTGCTTGGGCTTGCAATCGGTTTTGGTGCCCAGGGGTTAGTTAGCGATGTTGTAACAGGTTTCTTCATTCTATTAGAGCGGCAAATTGAGATAGGTGAATATGTGACAACAGCTGGATATAATGGAATTGTAGAAGAAGTAGGTCTTCGCACGACAAAAATCAGAAGTTTTGATGGAACATTAAATTTCATTCCTAATCGTGAAATGATAGGAGTGAGTAATCATTCTAGAGGAACGATGCGTGCTTTAGTTGATATTGGGATTAGCTATGATGACAATATTGACCAAGCAATGGGAGTTTTACAACAGGTTTGTGATGAGTTTAAAGAAAATGACGAAAGATTTGTTGAAGGCCCAGATGTATTAGGGGTACAAAGCTTCGGTTCATCCGACGTCGTTCTAAGAGTACTTGGACAAACAGCGAACATGCAGCAATTTGCAGTTGAACGTGACATGAGAAAACGAATTAAAGAGATGTTTGACAAAACAGGAATTGAAATCCCATATCCACATCAAGTAAACATAAGTAAAAATGCAGATAGATAAAATCACCCCCTTGCTACCAAAAGCAGGGGGTGATTTTTTAAGTAATTTTATAGTCAGAATGTCCCTTAACTGCCTACTCGCTCTTCTACTTGCTTACATACTTCATTTGCAGTTAATCCATCAGCGTTAATAACGGATCCACTAAAGCTCGTTGTTTGCATACCCATCACATCTTTATCCTGACCAGAAATAACACAACAATCACATCCATTACTGTCTTCTTCCTGCCTTAAATCAACAATCTCATGTCCTTTTTCTTGTAAAGCGCCTTTTACATCTGCAAGTGTACCTTCAATACCAATTTTAGCCATAGTTGACATTCCTCCTCAAGTAATTATTTGAGATTTCCAATCTTAGATTTCCCAAATCTAGAATAGGTATTCAACTATTTATATTCCTCTTAATGTCTCTTTAACTAAATTAACCCCTACATGTAAAGCATCCTCGTTTGCCTGTAGCTTGCTATGATGTAGACCATACGGAGAATCCACACCTAACCAGAACATGAAACCTGGAATATCGTTTAAGATGTAACCAAAATCCTCGCCTGTCATTGCGGCCCTAGCTTCAATCCAGTTAACATCCTGTTCCATAACTACCTTTTTAAATTTTTCTACGTATTCTTCTGAATTATATACTTGATAATAGTTTGAACCATAGTCAATCGAAATAGAACAGTCATGACTGAATTCGGTACCTTTTGCGAGCATTTCAATATGGTGTTTAACCTCATCAATTACCATAGGGTTAAGAGTTCGAATGGTACCTTCCAGTCTAGCTTCTTCTGCGATAACGTTTTGTACAAAGCCACCAGTAACTTTTCCTATTGTTACAACTGCACTTTCAAGTGGATCAATTCTTCTAGATACAATCTGTTGTAATTGAGTAACAAAATTACTTGCTGCTACAACCATATCTTTAGTTAAATGCGGATAAGCGGCATGTCCCCCTTTACCCTTAAAATCAATAAATAACTCGCTAGTATTAGCAAATAACAAACCAGCTCTCGTAGAAACGTCTCCGACTGATAACTCGGGAGCAATATGCAATGCAAATATACAATCCGGCTTCCACTTAATGAATTCTTCAGACTGTAGCATTGGTAAGGCTCCACCTGGGCCCTCTTCAGCAGGTTGAAATAAAAATAGCGCATTATCTTCAAGCGGAGAAGTTGCAAGGTCTTCTAATGCCCCTAAGGCAATGGTCATATGGAAATCATGTCCACACGCGTGCATTTTCCCAACGTGCTTGGACTTAAATCCATAACCTGTCTGTTCAGTTATTGGTAAGCCATCGATATCAGCTCGAAAACCAATTGTTCTAGTTGCATTTTTACCTTTAACCAAAACCAGAATTCCCGTTTTCCATGTTTTTATCGTTAAATGCTCTTGTGGATAAGTACTAATTTTATCTAATAAATATTGTTGTGTTTTATATTCCTGAAAGCCTAGCTCAGGAATCTGGTGTAGATCGCGCCTTATTCTTTTTAAATCTTCTAAATTCACAGTTTTACCTCCTGAAAGAGTTTTATGTTTTTAAAAAAAGCAGGAGAGAAACTCTCCTGCTTTTTTTACTTATTCTTCATCTAATTTTCTTAATGCTTGCATTATTTCGGTTTTTGATTTCGTTTGATCATCAATTTCCTTAATTACTCTAGCAGGTGTACCGGCTACAACAGTGTTTGGTGGTACATCCTTCGTGACAATCGCACCAGCGGCTACAACTGCACCTTCACCGACTCTAACTCCCTCAAGTATGACAGCATTCGCTCCAATCACAACACCATCTTCAATAATTACCGGATCAGCAGATGGAGGCTCGATAACTCCTGCAAGGACAGCTCCTGCTCCAACGTGACAATTTTTACCAACTGTAGCTCGTCCACCTAGAGTTGCATTCATGTCAATCATTGTACCTTCACCAATAGCCGATCCAATGTTAATCATAGCGCCCATCATGATGACACAACCATCACCAATCTCTACCTGATCACGAATAACAGCACCAGGTTCAATTCGAGCATTAATTCCTTTTAAATCCAATAAAGGAATTGCTGAGTTTCTACGGTCATTTTCAATGACATAGTCTTCAATTTGACTTTTGTATGTATCTAGAACTTCTTTAATATCTTTCCATTCACCAAAAAGAACTCCTGTCTCACTATCAACAAAATCTTTCACGTTATCATTGAACACAATTTGATTCAGTTGCTTACCTTTAATATAAACTTTTACAGGTGTTGATTTTTTACTATTCGAGATAAAAGAAATAATCTCATTTGCATCCATCATTTTCAATTTTACTTCCTCCAATACCAAATTCATTCTCTTTACTTTACCAAAGATAATTTATACATGACAAGTGATATCATTTAATTATTATTAGAAAACTCGCGCATTCCTAATTCACTTAATAGACGAAACGCATGTTTATCTACAGAACACTTACTAGAACACTTGCTGACTACCACTAATATATTAATTTAAACGTTTACGAAAAAGGAGTCTTTATCATAAAAAGACTCCTTTCAAACTTCCTAAATCACACTATTATTCTGCAACTTGAGGTTTATGTTTATTCACGTGAAGATATTTATTCAACTGCTTTAAAATCGCTCTTCTAGTTAAAATGCCATCAAAATAACCTTCTTCGTCTACGACACAAACAAAAGGATAATTAATAACGGTTTTCAAACAAGTTAGGAAATCGTCATTCTTGTTGAGACAAGGTATTTCCTGATTCATTACCTCAGATACTTTTATATCCGAAAGTTTTTCCATTTCAAAACGTTCTAGACCTAACACACTATTAAGTATGATAGTTTTCCCTATTATACCTTTGAATTTGTAGGTAGAGTCCAAGACTGGTACAGCGGAATAACCAGATTTCACTAAAACTAACAAAGCATGCTCTAATGGATTTCCCACTTGGACATGGGCAACTTTTTCTGAGGATATCATTAATTCTTCTGCGAGGATTTCGGTAATTTCCTTACTTTCAACATTATTCATTGTAACACTCCTTTACAAGGCAGTTGAAGGAGCACATTCACGTTTTCACTTCCCAATCATATTTTATCATAAATATATTTGGTAAACCACGATTACTTTAAGACTTTTAACAATTCGTTACCAGTTGAATCAATTTCATAATTACCTTATACATCAATTAGCATCCGCATCTAGTTTGGGAATGGTCTATCCCAACTAGATGTAAATGTTAACTTTCAAAAAAACAGTATTATGAAATTGACTAACAGTTATTAATGTTTACATGACAAATGTCAATTTCTAAATTGAATGTTACAAGCTATAATAATAATTGAAAAGAGGTTTAACGATGACTACACATACATTTACTAAAAAAGAAGAAATTGCACACGCAATAACCCATGGCATTGGAGCACTTAGTAGTGTGGTTGCCCTAGTTTTTTTAATTCTTTATTCAAGTGCACACGGTGATACTCTACAGATTATTTCATCAGTAATTTTTGGAGTTACTATGCTATTTATGTACATTTCATCAACTATATCCCACGCATTGCCAGATGGAAAATGGAAGTACATTTTTCAAATATTTGATCATTCCTCGATCTATTTATTTATCGCGGGAAGCTATACTCCCCTTCTACTAATTCTACTCAGAAATGAATTAGGATGGACATTATTCGGGATTGTTTGGGGAATCGCTGTGCTTGGGATCATTTTCAAGGTGTTCTTTGTAGAAAAATTCTTGATTATGTCTACCGTTTTTTACATATTAATGGGATGGCTAATTGTATTTGCATGGGAACCTCTCACTACTGCATTGCCTAAAGACGGATTAACTCTTTTAATTATTGGTGGATTGCTATACACAGTAGGCGCAATATTTTATGTTTGGAGAAAATTTTATTACCACCACGCTGTTTGGCATCTCTTTGTTATCGCAGGATCAGTTTTCCACTTTTTCACTATCTATCTTTATGTTATCTAAGGAACTATTATTAGTTACTAATCAGGAAAAATCAGTCCTTGGCCTAATTTAATTTGGTCAAAGGACTGATTTTTGTTATACTATTTTTTTGCTGCGGACAGATAATGGTCTACTATTTAGAAAACTGTTAATATATTAATAATAACTACTTACTATACAATAAGTGGAAAGGCTTGGACTTATATGGACCGACGATCTTTTTTAAAAAAACTAGCTGCAAGTACATTAGCCTTGTTGGGTTCTGGTGGTGGAACCTATTATTATGCTAGAGAAATAGAACCTAGCATGTTAACAATCCACCAAGAAAAAATAACATCTCCAAAAATTATTGATTCGTTTAATCAATTTACTATAGCTCAATTTAGTGATACTCATATTGGCTTTCACTATACTTTGGATCAATTCGCTGAGTTAGTTACTACTTTAAACGATCAAAAACCAGATGTCGTGGTATTTACTGGCGACCTAGTTGACGCACCTAATGAATTTAATTGGGATAATCAATTAATAAAAATTCTATCTAGCATCAAAGCCCCTTACGGCAAGTTTTGGATATATGGCAATCATGATCATGGAGGATATGGTACGGAAATTGTCAAAGAAGCAATGGATAAAGGTGGATTCACATTACTAAAGAATACGAATACTATTGTCAGTAAAAATGGGAAATCAATTGCATTGGTTGGATTAGACGATGCGATGCTCGGAAGTCCAGATATTGATCAAGCACTTGATAATCTCGATTCAACTTTGCTAACTATTGTTCTTGTTCACGAGCCAGACTACGCAGATATTGTTAAAAATTATCCTGTCGATGTTCAATTGTCTGGACATAGCCATGGTGGTCAAATTCAAATTCCTTTTCTTGGTCATTTATACACACCTAGTCTTGCAGAAAAATATGTAGAGGGGAAATATACTTTTAGTAATGCGCCGCTTGAGTTACATGTTAGTAGAGGTATAGGAACAACGAGACTTCCTTACCGCTTTTTATGTAGACCTGAAATAACTTTATTCCAATTAGAAAATTAAGAACATCGCCTGATAATTGGGTTAATTAATAGTAATAATAGATTTAGTAACTCTTTTTATGTTGCGCTTTCTATCAAGTTTGTGTAAGATTGTAACCAATCATATGAAAGGAGGAAATCTAGTGGATAGTAGTAATACAACTAATAGTATTGAAAATATTGCAAAAGCACTTTTTATCGTAAACCGACACGCAAAGACAGCCCCAAACCCTCGATATTTATATAACATGAAAAAGCAGGCGATTCACAAATTATTACAAGATAACTCGGCTAAGAAAATCGGGCTTCACTTTTCAGATCACCCCAAGTTTAGCCATCAACACTCCACGTTGCTAGTCAAAGTGAGTAATTACTATTTTCATATACCTCCAACAAAACAAGATTTCAAAACGATGGAACATTTAGGTAACCTAGACCAAAATTACCGTAATCCAAAACCACAAATGTCCCTATCACAGGCTAAAAAGGTATTAAGTCATTTGTTGAATTGGCCTTATCCAGATCCAAAAAAAACAGAAGAAAAAAAGACCTATTCTTCTTACTTTACCCCATCTTCTTTAGGGCAGTTAACACGGCCAAAGTATAAAAAAAGAGACCAAAGATATTAATAATCCCATAACGATAGGAGCGGTCTAAATGCATATCAACAGCACACCGCTTTAATATGTTCTGGAGAAATTAAATAGATTTTGAATTATGGGCTTTTATTTGGGCAATAATAGTGTGAGTTACTTGAATTAAAAAAAGCAAACCTCCAAAAAGAATGATTCCTAAAGCAACGTTAGCAATAGTTGTTGACGTTGCTTCTTCTGTGTTACCTATGCTACCTCTAAAATTAACTAACCCAACTATGAATAATAAGAGAAAGCTACATGTGAAATAAGTGAGTACACGGTTTAAATTTAATAATATCACCAACTTTATTACAGGGTATAACAGATAGTAACATAGAAGAATTCCAAGGAATCCAACTAAGATATCAACATGTTTTTCCGTTATTCCAAACGGTATTAATTGAGAATAATTTATAAACCAGGCTCCCATTAAATCCCACCTTTATCCAACCTTAGTTTTATTGTTTCCAAAAATAAAATCTATTATACTGTTATTTGTACTTCTAAACCAAAACTCGTTCACTAATAAAAACCGTCCCCTCACAAGTAAATGTGAAGGGACGGTTGTTAACTTATTTATTTTGTCTGTTCGCTCATTCATGTGGTATCATCAATTTACTGTTTAATTTTTGTGCTCTTTAACTGTCTGTTCTCTATCTGCTCTTCTAGTTGCTTCATAGCTTTTTTATCATTTGTCAGTTCCTGTATATTTTTATCAACTAATTCTTCAAAAGATAATTTACGTAGTCTCACTGTAGTCACTCCCTACCATATATTAATCGCTTTCATTATAACAGATGAATAAGGCTAATAAATTTAAATTGTGTGAACATTTTGTTAACTTTTGTATAAATGGAGGAAAATCTGATGGAACATCTAATCAACCGTAATGTTAAAAATATTGAAATATCAGGAATTCGTAAGTTTTTCAACATGGTAGCTGATAAAGACGACGTCCTGTCGCTGACAATAGGTCAGCCTGATTTTTATACACCGGATCATGTGAAGGCTGCTGCAAAAGACGCTATTAATCAAAATAAAACTACATATACTCATAATGCTGGAATACTTCCCTTGAGAACAGCAATTAGTTCGTTCGTTAATACTCAGTACGATCTATCGTACGACCCAAAAACAGAAATCATAGTTACAGTTGGCGCATCACAAGCCATAGATGCAACTTTAAGAACAATTTTAAATCAAGGTGATGAAGTTATTCTTCCAGGTCCTGTTTATCCAGGTTATGAGCCCTTAATTAAATTGGCTGGGGGAGTTCCAGTCTATGCAGACACAACGCAAAACGAGTTTAAACTTACTAGTGATATTATAAAAAAACACATATCAAAACATACTAAATGCATTATCTTGCCGTATCCTTCAAATCCTACTGGTGTTACATTGACCAAGACAGAATTACAAGAAATAGCTGAAGAACTAAAAAGTCATGACATATTCATCCTCGCAGACGAAATATATAGTGAACTGGTTTATGATCAGGAGCACGTATCTATTGGCGTTTTTGATGAGGTCAAAAATAAAACAATTATTGTAAATGGAGTGTCTAAATCTCATTCAATGACTGGTTGGAGGATAGGCTATTTACTTGCACCAGCTTGGTTATCACAACATATATTGAAAGTACATCAATATAATGTTTCTTGCGCGACTTCAATAAGTCAATATGCTGCTTTAGAAGCTTTAACAAATGGACTGACTGATTCTGTTTATATGAAAGAACAGTATAAAATGAGGCGCGAATTTGTCTATTCGAGATTAACCAAAATGGGGATTGAGGTTGTCAAACCGGACGGAGCATTTTACTTCTTTCCAAAATTCCCAATTTCAGAAATGTCCTCATTTGATTTAGCCATCAAACTGGTTAATATGGCTAAGCTTGCTTTAGTACCTGGGGATGCATTTTCCGTATATGGTCAAGGGTTTCTGAGACTTTCCTATGCTTACGATATGGATACATTAGAGAAAGGTATGGATCAATTGGAACAGTTTCTCGTTGAAAATATCCTTAATTAACCTTTGGGTATTTAAAGAATGCTTCAACATTCGACAATGTTGAAGCATTCTTTTTATTTATTTAACTTTATCTTTACTTCTAGAAACCTTATTTTTCTCATATAGATTTAATAGCTTGTCTAATTCTTGACTAAGTGTTATAGATTCTGGACTTGTAAAACCTTTTTGTAAGGCAACCTCGGTCATCTTATTTCTTAGAAATTCAATTCTCAGTAATAGTCTTATTGAATAATTCATACCGGGTTACCTCCCTACGTTTAATGTTTATTAAATCTTAACATAGCTCAATCTAGTTTTGCAGTTTAATATTAACCAATTTTCACCGAGTAACTATGCTTTTATTTTAGTAGATAATTACCTTCTGGTGTTATTCTATTTTAAATTTCTATAAAATGAATGAATACAAACAAACATGCGCTCGTACAATCAGAAGTTGAGGAAATCACTCGACCTTTCTACAGTCAAGAACTATACGAAGAGGATTTTAGGATTTGTTCTGTTTTTTTGCGAAAAATGAACATGGTTTGTTCTTCTAAAAGAAAAAATGACAGTAAAACTGCCATTTTATCCTCTATCAAAGATATTGAATCCCATTAGTGTCACTAATATTACTAAAGAAACGATAAAAAATATTACTTCACTCACCTTATATACCTCCTTATCGCTTTTAGCTATGCCTCTTAGTAGCTTCAGTAATTATACTATAATAAAATCAAGAGAATATACTTTATGTACTAAAAGTATCTATATGTTATTTTAACAAATTTTTTTGTATTTTCCTACTTTTTAACAAAACATAGATAATTACTACAACGAATAGTAGTATGATAAACTATTGTTAACTAAATGCATATTCAAAAAGGTGCCGAATTGAGAAGCAAGCCGGTTGAGGTGGCCTAGCTTTTTTGCAAAGGAACGTATGTTTTTAATATGTGAGTGGCAAACGAAGAGTTTCTACGCATATCATTTGGTGACTTTTTAAACAACCTCTATAATGTAAATTCAATAATTGTTTTTCTCTTTATCTATTTTTTTAAAACTAATCTAGAAAAACATAATACTAACTTGCTAGACTGAACTGAAAGAAGGTGACCTATATGCCCCACTGTCCCTATTGTGGCGGAAAAATTAAAAGTGATGAGATTTTCTGTACGCAATGCGGAAAAAAAATTCCTAATGATATTAATGATCGAATTCCCAATGAAAAACAAAACCATCGACTATGGTATTTTCCAATCATAACGATTATCATTATTTTAATCGCTATAGGTAGCTATTATATGCACTTAGAAAATAATTCAAAAGAATCTAAAGAACTTTTCAGGCAAGGGGAAGACTTAGCTTTGGATGGTCACTATGTAAAAGCCTTATCTGCCTTTGAAGATGCGTTGGAACGTAAAGGCAATTTTCCAGCAGCATCTACAAATAAGAAATTTATCAAAATAGCCATTGAAGTAACTTCCGAATTAGACACAGCAGAAAAACTCACTTCTGATGAAGATTTTCAAAAATCACTCGAATTAATAGCTAGTGCTGAAGATAAACTAAAAAACTATAACGGTGAGGTGGTTAATGCACTCATTAATGAAATTGTAGAGCAGCGAAAATCTACTCAATTAAATCAGCTATCCACAAAAATGAATGAAGACCTTAGCATAGATGATTTAAAAACTCTTCTATGGGAAGCTGAAGCAATTAAAAACGATGAATCAGAGATAATCGCTGAAGATATTAAGAATCGAATTATATCCTACATCTTCTCTACCGCAAGTGATCAATTAAATAATAAGCAATTTTCAAGTGCGCGAGATATCGTTGATGATGGATTGAAATATGCACCAGAATCGGAGAAACTTCTTAGTCTAAAAACGACGATTGAAAAAGAGAAAACGGCTTTCGAAACAGCTCAAGAACAAAGAATTGAACAGGCAATGAATGCCGCAGAAGAAGAACACGAAATTAATAAAAACGATGCCGTAGAAATTATTGATATTCAGGTTGTAGAAGATGACCAAGATGATTTAGTTGTTTCAGGAAAACTAAAAAGTGTTGCAACAGTACCTATTAACTCGCTGTCGGTTGAGTATGTTTTGTTAGATAAGGACGATGACGAGATACTTTCAAACGAAGTATATGTCTATCCAGACACACTATACCCAGACGAAGAAGGTAAGTTCGATTTTACCCATTATGAAATTGAGGAAGAAACAAGCGAACTAAAAGTAAAGATTGAAAAAATTAAGTGGTTTCTAGATTAGTAAATACAACGGAGTGAGACGATGAATAAGAAAAAGAGTTACCTCCCGATACTATTAACAGTTTTTCTAGTATTAATTGGGGTTGTATCGATTTTATTTATAAATAATCAATGGCAAAGTGAGCCACTTGAAGTAAAAAACACATTGGCCAACCAAGTTACTAATGAAGAAACTTCTACGGATTTAAAAACTATTATTCATGAATCTCAAAAAAACGTCGTTCAAATTGAAGCGATTACTAATAGCAGTGAAAAAATCGGTTCTGGCTTTGTCTTTAATAATAAAGGAGATATTGTTACAAACGCTCATGTAGTTAAAGAATCTAATTCAATTTATGTGAAAACTGCAGATGCGCAAATATTTACAGCCGCACTAGTAGGAATTGGTGATAATAAGGACATTGCTGTCATCCGAGTTCCTCAACTAGCTAATCAGAATCCTGCAGTAATAGACACGAACTTTCGTGCCGAAATAGGTGATGAAATAATTGCTGTCGGTAGCCCGTTGGGATTTCAAAACTCTGTTACCTTAGGTATTATTTCTGGCACAAACAGATCGTTCACAATTGATGAGTTTGATTATGAAAATGTTTATCAAATTTCAGCACATATTACGAATGGAAACAGTGGTGGTCCCCTTATTGATCGTTCAACAGGTAAAGTAATTGCAATTAATTCTGCTGGTATTGAAGAAGGTGGTATTGGTTTTAGCATTCCTATTTCCGCCGTGTTGGAAGATGTAACAAAGTGGTCTGATGCAGCCGAACAACGAGAATTAGATTACAATAGTTTATCAGAAGAAGCTCAACAGGTTAATCCGGATCAACTTGTTGAAGATGCAGAATATATTATTGGATATTTTTTCGAAAGCTTATCAATACGAGACTATATCAATGCTTATGCACTCTTAGGTAGTGAATGGCAAACAAAGACTTCCTACCAAACGTTTCGAGAAAACTATATTCATGTGGTAGAAACACAAATAATCGAAATGGAAAGTTCCTTTATTGAAGAAACTAATCAAATTAAAGTAAATCTAATTGCAGAAAAAGTGGTTAGAAACTCGAATCAAAAAGTAAAAAACGAACAACATCAGTATTCTTTTCAAATAGGTTATGAAAACGGTCAACTAAAAATTATTGGTAGTGAGCAATCAGCCATATCCACCTCGGAGTAAAATAAGCAATTAAAGATAAAATAATCAACAGACCAAAAGTGTATTAAGACAGGAAGTGCACAATATCGCAAAACCACTTCGAAGTAAATTCATCTATGAGTTATTTCGCTTGAGCTGGCATCGCTATACTAGGAATTAATTTTCTTCAGCAGTCCATTTTATAATTTCCTGATTATTAATAAAGACGCACACCCTTTAGGGTTGTGCGTCTACTATTTTTTCATTTTTATATCGTACATACCTATTTCTTCCCAGACATTTTGCTTCATAAAGAGCTTTGTCAGCATTTTTCATAATCGCTTGAACTTCATCACCATCATCTGGATAAATACTACTCCCTATACTAAATGACAAATGAAAGGAATCTTTTCCTACAAAGAATTTTTCTTTCATCTTCTGTAATATTCTATTTGCCATGAACTCTATTTCTTGATCATCTGTGATTTGTGGTAGCAAGACAGCAAATTCATCTCCACCTATTCTGGAAATAATCTCCTTCTCTCCTACTATCTCTCTCAAACGGTCAGCAACAGCTATTAAAAATTGATCCCCAACATCATGTCCGTATTTATCATTTACCTTTTTAAATTTATCTCCGTCAAGATATAAAATTGCCATCCTATTTAGTGCTTGTCGATCTACTTCGTCCATTGCTTTTTGGGAAACCTCTTCAAATATTCTTCTGTTTGGAAGTGACGTCAAAAAATCCGTATAAGCAAGTTGTTTCAATTTCTCTTCCGCAAGCTTTCGTTTCGTTATATCACGGCTTGATGCAACTACCCTCGTAATTTCCCCTTCACCACCTATAATTGGCTCTATATTATCTTCCACCCATATAATATTATTCGTTTTCTTGACCATTCGGAACTCTAAACGTAAGCTTGTCTTTTCAATTTGAAGTTTTTTATACTGATGCTTAATTTCCTCTACGTCATCTTTATGAATAAAGTTAAATTTGCTCTTATTAATAAATTCATCAGAGCTATATCCCAAAATATATTCGTGGGATGGTGAAGCGTAGCGTATATGTCCATCTATATCGAGTATTTCTATTAAGTCTTGCATTGACTCAGCAATTAACTGATACCGTTCTTGAGCAACTGAGAGTTCATGTTTTGTTTTTAATTTATCAGTTATATTCTCAAAAATACCCGCAAATGCGACATAGTTTCCAGACTCGTCAGCGATAGGGTTAAATGTTACTGTAACGTTAATTAAATGACCAAACTTATCTAGATATGTAGTTTCTTCTTTTAGAACTCTTTTTCCTTTAGATAAGTTATCTATGTATTCTTTAATATTTATTTGTGGTTGAAACTCCTGATACGAGTAATCGATAATTTCACTTTTTTTATACTTAAACAACTTATAAAATGACTCATTTGCCATTAAAAATGTTCCATTTAAATCAACTAAAGCTAATCCTTCTTCTGCATTTTCAACAAAAGAAGCGAATAGTCTATTTAGATATTTGATATCATTCGATTGTAATGCTAAATGTGTTAAGTTAATCGTGATTGATAATATATGAGTTATTTCATTTTGATCATTTCGAACAGGAATTAATCTGCTTTTAGCTTTAAAATGTCCATTTGACAATACAACACTATCTGAGTAATTAACAAGCTGATTTGTTTTTAAGACATCTTGATATTTTTCTTCCAAATACTCTGCTTGACTTTTCGAATTAGATTCCATTAATGTCTTTCCAATATTTTTTTGTGTTAACCGAGCTAACTCCATTCCTGCATCATTGATAAATTCGTAGGTGAACGTTGAGGTGTTTTGATCTTTAGATACTTTCATAAGAAAAATGCAATCTGTCATTAATCCGGCAAACTGCTTAATCCATTCTATTTGATTTTCATGCATATGGTGGATTTTTAAATTCATGCTCACCACTCCTTTAGTTGCCTAAAAAGCTACTTTAGTCCTATACTGCTATTTTACATGAGATGAAAAATTAAAAACAGTCTTTTTCCAAAAAATTACATAATATTTATCTTAAGGTAAGATTTTATTTTAAAATCTCCATACTCGCTATGCCTATTTTTCTATCGATTTCTATAAACTAGGTAAACGTCTATACACAAATATCACTTGAGCCATATAGTATTAATGTAGTTTACTCAGGAGGTGAGTATGTATATGTCACACTTAGGATACGGATCCCCTTATGGAGCACCTGCTGGATATGGTGCTGGAGCTTATGGTGCTGAAGGATATGGCGCTGGATATTGCGGCGCTGGAACAGGTTATGGTGGCGGCAATTCCTTCGCCTTAATCGTAGTACTTTTCATCTTACTCATCATTGTTGGCGCAGCATTTTATGCCTAATCTTGGTACTCCTAAAGGCCTATAAAAGCAAACCCTCATAACGTTTTTTGAGGGTTTGCTTCTTACTTGTTTATCCCTCTTTATCATCAAGAACACTATCCAAATTTGAACAAAAAGCTTGAACACTAATAACAAATTCCTGTTTATCATTTAACATTTTATTGCTATCATCTTTAATAATTAAAGATTGGCAATTTGGTAAATACCATTCGTATTTTCTAATGTCCTGTTTCGTTAATCCGTCTTCAATTACAACTAATACAGGAAAATGAAAACTTTTTAATGCTTCCCAAAAAACTACTTCGTGTGAGTCCTTTTGGAAAGCGCTAACAAAATTATAAAAAGATTTATTTTGTTTTGCCCGATTAATACTTACTGTCGTTCGTTTGAATTGATTCAACCATTTTACCGGAAGTTCACGATGTACAGCCGGAAAGTCACCAACAATGATTCCGGCTATTTGGTCTGAATTACTTAACGCATACCCCATCAAATAGCTTACGCCGTAAGAATGACCATAAATAATATAACGATTTATATTCAGGTTAGCTATTACTGTCTCAATGTCTTGTATATGGTCATATAGTGTGTACCCCTCTTTTGGGGTATTACTCTTTCCTCTTCCTCGTAAGGATATAGTTATAGATGGACGAGGATACAAATTTTCCATAAATTTAATATAGTTCTCAGCAGCTTCAAGACCAGGAATAATAATTATCGGGACATGATGGGAATTAAAATCACCATGATACAAATAATATATATTAACACCGTTGTTCTGTACATGTCGTTCTTTCATAGAATCTTCCCTTCCTTATTTCATCGCATTGGAAGTTACAAAAACTAGTTAAGAATTTAACTACACTCTATCTTTAAATTCATTCAATAATTGATCGCCCTGATAACCTTCTTCAATTAGAGCCTTAAGTGTTTGTTCGATTTGGCCTTTTTTAAGGTCAATTATTTTACCTAAGAACAGGATACTAACATGATCTTTTATATCGTTAATCTCAATAATAGATGACATAAACGTTGCAGGTTTATTAGTCTCCTTTGTGATCTTAGCTTGCAACATGATGGCATCATTTTTCTTTTTTATGTTGGAAAAGTACTTAGAATAGGATTGATCAAGTAAACACTCCAATACCCATTGACTCTTTTCATCCTCTCGATCAATAATCAAGCCATCTAAAAGGGGGATATTGTGGGACACTATATCACTTTTAATATCTTCTAACACATCAAGTGAAATAAGTTTGAATGTTTTCATTAAGCATGCCTCCATAATTGTATAACGTTAATTTCTACTTCCAACAGTAATTTGAATGATTATTCATATTTCTATTTCTACTTCTATTCTAACAGAAATAATTAAGTTTTTATCATTAATACTTGTTTATTTTTACTATTACAAATCAATTACCATCATACGATTTAACATATTAGTGAATAGTAGATAAGAATTCTAATTAAAAGGAGTGTTACTAAAATGATTTGGTTGATATTCATTGTTTTAATTTTCGTTATTATTACTATTGCTGTAATCCTTGAGAGAAAAGGTGAAAATAAGTTTAATGATGGTGATTTTACAATAGAAGAAAAAGCCCAGATTGATAATGATTACATAAAAAATGGAGAGCATCACGAAACAGATCGCGGTGATAAAATATAAGAGTTGCAGATAATTCTTTTTAACAAGATGTTAGTATTTTTCACTAACATAACGGGAACAAATGACTTATTTTTTAAAGTCCTGTATAATAATTATATCTTTTATCAGGGGTGTTAAAATGAAAACTAGTTCATTTTTCTTATTGTTTTTTTTCCTCTTCGCATGTAGTTCTGATGTTTCACCTGCTATTACAAAAAAGGATGTGGTATCTGAGGAAGCTAATCCTAAACCCGAATTAGTAGAAAACGAAATTAAGGAGAATAATGAAGAAAAAGTACAAATGGTGTTGGAATTCAACTTACCAAACGAGCAAGTTACGATAAATTTGGATGGGATAGAAATTTTAAACGAATATTTAACAGGCGCAAGTAACAGGCAAGAACAAATCGATAAAATGATACTAACACCCGTAAAGTTACCTGAGTATGACACTCTATATTTACTTCAATTCTCTTGCTACAATGATAATTGCTCTTATCTACTATTAGATCAAAAGGATGAAGGACGTTCATTCTTATTGGCCGATTTATCAAAAATTCTTAAATTTGCTATTTCTGATGATAACAATAAGTTATTAATGGTATTCAGAAGAATAAATGAGGAAGGCAATCTAATACTACAAAAAGATAACTTACTTGTTATTGATTTAGATAGTTGGGAAACTCTATCGGTTTCAACGAATTCACAAGAAAAATTCGCCAACAACTATAAAGTTCCGATTATGGATGCTAATTGGAATCAAGATCATTCGATAACAATTTCCACCCCGCGATTAAAAACACCAACCGAAGAAAATTTAATTAAATGGTATGAGAGCATAGATAAAACTACTAAAAATCAAAAGTTATTCATTGAAGGTATGTAAAAATAAACAACAGAACTCTATGTAAAGTTAAATAACAAAAAAGTAAGTTTCTCATGATGAGAAGCTTACTTTTTTGTTTTAATGAAACACTATCTCTTGTTCACTATAAACATTGAATGGTTCACCATCTACAAAAAATTGACTGTGAATATACAAATTATAACTACCTTTCTCAAGAGGAGAATAGCTTTCCGGTTCTTGAGGATGATATATGTAATTCGGTTCAAGTGTTTTAGTCACGTGACTACCCGTAAAGTCATGGTTCTCTTGATTAATCGATACTGAAGTTAACGGGGTTCGATGATCGATAGTAATTGTTTCGCTACCTATATATTGGAGGGATCGAAGTATTTGAAAACCGTCCCCATTTCTTTCAACTCTTATATGTACAATGAAGTCATCCTTTTGCTCTCTAATTTTATAAGTTTCAATCAATTTAGCGCTTGATGTCTCATTTAACCAGTAAATTGTTCCGGAGATTGTCAATACTATAAGTAATATTAGAATAATAATTTTTTTCATTTTTATCCCCTCCTCACGCTATTATGTATCTATATATAATATAGACGAATAGGTACGGCAAAAGGTTTCACTAAATTTGGAAATTTTATACTATTATTTACAGTTATAACTAAGTTTGACGATCTCTAGACTACCCTTTTTGTTGCTCAAGTCATCCGTATTTTACTACATAAATACTTATTACTACTTAAATGTAATGTCTTTAATTCGTATTCCTAAAAAAAGTAAAACACGAATAAATAACATTTAAGAGTTGCAATATAAATATATACCCTTGAATGCGTTGTGACTAACCAATTCATTTTGATGGTTAATTAATCGTTAAGGAGGAATTCGAATGACTGTATCTAGCCAAGTAAAGCAAGCTGTGGCAGGTCTAAAAAGTGCACAAGCTAGTTTGGAAACATTTGCGCTTCAAACCCAAAATGAACAAGCAAAGCAAATGTACCAAAATGCTGCGCAACAAACTGAAACTGTAGTTCAATCTTTAGAACCACGAGTACTAGAAATAGAAAATGAAGAACCGCAATATAAACAAGAATAGAGGCACCATTTGACCTCCAATTTTAAAAATCACACTCGGTGTCAGCAGTTACTTGCTGCACCGGGTATTTATGAAGGTGGATTCAATCTACCCTTTTTCATACTTTAAAAATAAAGGTGATAACAGTGAATAAATTTAAGATTCCAGTAATTATAAGCCTCGCTTTTTCATTTTTTGTTCTAGCTGGTTGTAATACCGAGGAAGATAAACGAATTGTTAGTGATGATTTAGATAATAATATTACAAAGATTAGTAAAACTTCTCAAGTAGATCAATCACTCTCTAATGATGCTAAAGAATTTGTATTAAATAAAGACAACGTTACAGGTGTCAGAGGTGTAAACACAGCTACTCGACTATTTATAGCTGTTGAGATAGCACAACTAGAACAATTCAATGAACAGGATATTGGAAAAGAAATAAAAAAAGAATTACAAAAAAAATACTCTAACAAGAAAGTTGAAGTTTCTTCTGATCAAAAGCTATTTTTCGAGTTAGATGAATTAGAAAAGCAGGTTCAAAATAACAACATCAAAAGAGAAAAATTAACTAAAAAGTTTGATGAACTTGAAAAACTATTGAATGATGAAGCGTAACAAGTGAGGTATAAAAATGTCGAACAATAAGAAAAAAAAACTAACTCCAACTCAGCAAGAATATCAGCAATTTGCAAACAATCGAGAAGTAGTTAAACGCCCTCTTTTAAAAAATTGTATCAAAGCATTTTTAGTCGGAGGTATCATTTGCGTGATTGGCCAGTTAATATCTACTTTTTATATGTATTTCTTTAAATTCACCGAACAAAACGTCGGCAATCCAACCGTTGCCACATTAATTTTTATCACAATGCTCTTAACTGGTTTTGGAGTGTATGACCGGCTGGCACAATTTGCTGGAGCTGGTTCAGCCGTACCCGTTACCGGATTTGGTAATGCTGTTATTTCGGCAGCCATAGAACATCGTACGGAAGGATTTGTATTAGGTGTAGGTGGAAATATCTTTAAACTTGCTGGTCCAGTTATTGTATTTGGTGTTTTCTCGGCATTTATCGTCGCGTTAATTAAAACGATTTTAATACAATGGGGTGGATTATAAATGTTAGCAGGACATCGTACATGGATTTTTGAAAATAAACCGGTAATCATTTCAACAGGTACTGTTGGCGGACCATTTGAAGCAGATGGAAGTATTCCTGAAGATTTTGATTTATTACACTCCGATATGTGGATCGGACAAGATTCATTTGAAAAAGCACATAAGATATTACTCGATGAAGCCTGTCAAAAAGCTATCGAAAAAGCCGGCGTACAAAAAGAACAGATCCAATTTTTTTTAGCTGGAGATCTTATCAACCAAATTACCCCTACTAGCTTCTCAGCATCACAATTAGGTGCGCCATATTTAGGATTATTTAGCGCTTGTTCCACATCTATGGAAGGATTAGCTTTAAGTGCACTAATAGTAAACAGTAAAGGAGCGAATTATGTCTTAACTGGTGCTTCTAGTCACAATGCAGCTGTTGAAAAGCAGTTTCGTTATCCAACTGAGTATGGTGGTCAAAAACCCGCTACTTCTCAGTGGACAGTTACAGGAGGTGGTGTGGCCCTTCTTAGTAATCAAGGAGATGGGCCAAAGGTTACTTCTGCTACAATTGGCAAAATCGTTGATATGGGTATGTCAGACCCTTTCAATATGGGTGGTGCAATGGCACCAGCGGCAGTAGATACAATTGAAGCGCATTTTAAAGAACGTGGTGTTGATGCCACGTATTATGATCTAATTATAACTGGCGACTTGGCTCATGTTGGCCGTGAGGTAGCCATTGATTTATTTAAAAAGCACGGCACTACGATCAACGAGGATCAATTTGTTGACTGCGGCTTAACTATTTACCGCGAGGGACAGCCTGTGCTAGCTGGTGCCAGTGGTGCCGCATGTTCAGCAGTGGTAGCCTATGGTCATTTTTTAAACAGAATGAAAAAAGGAGAACTAAATCGCATACTGGTAGTGGCAACAGGCGCATTACTCTCTCCTCTTTCTTCTCAACAAAAAGAAACGATTCCCTGCATTGCACATGCTGTTTCGATAGAAAATGGAGGTGCTTAAGATGGTATTCTTTTGGGCTTTTGTTGTCGGAGGATTAATTTGTGTAATTGGTCAAATTATGTTTGATGTATTTAAACTAACTCCTGGACATACCCTAACCACTTTAGTTGTAAGTGGAGCTGTATTAAGCGGCCTAGGTTGGTATGAAAAATTAGTTGATTTTGCTGGTGCTGGAGCAACAGTACCGATTACAAGTTTTGGAAATCAACTTGTGATTGGCGCAATGGAACAAGCAGAAAAACATGGAATTATTGGTGTTATCACAGGAATGTTTCAAGTAACCAGTTCAGGTATTTCTGCAGCAATTATTTTTGGTACGATTGGAGCTATATTTTTTAAACCAAAAGGATAACAAGGAGAAGATACAATGACAATCGGATCCCAAGTGAAAACAAGTTTATCAAGTATAAAAAGTCTACAATCAAGTTTATCTAGCTTATCTATGCGTTCGCAAAATGAGGAAGCGAAACGAGTATTTCACGAAACCATGATGATAATGGATGAAGTTTGTATCGATTTACAAAAACGAGTCGGAGAATTAGAACGCGAAGAAGAACAATATAAAGGATTTTAACTAACCTTCAAATGTCAGGAGCTTTTTAAAAATGCCGGAATGGGTAGAAGTTATAATAAGATCAGTTGGATTAGTGATTATTGTTTTCGTTGTTTCTAAACTATTTGGAAAACGGCAATTAGGGCAGTTAAGTGTATTTGAATTCATCTCAGGAATCGTTGTAGCTGTTATTGCAGCGAACGTTTCCATTGGTCTTGGAATCTCCTTTGCCCATGGCCTTTTAAGCTTGAGTATTTGGTTTCTAATACCCGTTCTTCTTGGTTTATTAGCTCTAAAAAGCAAACCAGTCCGAGATTTAGTTGAGGGAAAAGGTACGATCTTTATTAAAGACGGAAAAATAATGGAAGATAATTTAAAAAAAGAACGTTTTAGTTCTGATGACCTGTTAGAAAAATTAAGAGCGAAAAACGTTTTTCAAGCTGCTGATGTTGAATTTGCTGTTCTAGAGGCTGATGGTGACTTAAGTGTATTACCAAAAAAAGAAAATCAGCCACTAACACCGAAGGACTTAGCTATTAAGGTTGCTCCAATAAAAGAACCACAAGCGGTAATTATGGATGGTGAAGTCCTTTATGAACCACTGTCGACAGTTGGACTGAGTTTGAATTGGCTCGAAACAGAATTAGATAAGCTCGGTGTTAGTGTTGAAAATGTTTACTTGGCACAAGTGGACTCTTATGGTCAATTAAACGTAGATTTATTTGACGACAAGCTACAAGTACCTTCACCACAAGAGAAGCCACTGCTTTTGGCAACAATGAAGAAGTGCCAAGCTGATTTAGAACTATTTGCACTTTCGACTGAAAATCAAGCAGCAAAAAAAATGTACTCAAAAAACAGTCAAAAGTTACAAACGGCGGTAGATAAGCTAACCATCTATCTACAAGATTGACTTAACCCAACAGTTAAAAATACTGGATTTAATTTAAACTATTGAATGCTAATAGCTATTTTTCCAAATTGCTTTGCATCACCTAAATAATCAAAAGCTGCTTGCGTATTTTCTAGACTAAATACTTTACCCACTACTGGATGAATAGAATGACTCTCAATAAATGCTAGCATCTCTCTTAACTCTTCTCTGCTTCCCATTGTCGATCCAAGCAATTGATATTGTCCATAGAAAAACTGACGAATATTAATCGTAATCTCATCCTCAGTAGTGGCACCGAAAGTTACAAGCTTTCCTCCCTTTTTGAGGACGGCTAATGACCGATTAAATGTTGCTTTACCAATACTGTCGATTACAATATCAATTTGTTCATTTTTCAATTCTATTTCCCAATCGCTATTGGTATCAAGAGCAATATCTGCACCTATTTCTTTTGCTCGATCTCTTTTTTCCTTACTTCTTGATGTAACAATGACCCTTGCCCCAGTTGCTTTGGCAAACTGAATTAAAAAGGTCGCAACACCGCTACCAGCACCAGGAATAAATACGGTATCTGAAGCTTTCACCTTAGCTTTTGTAAATAAAGCTCGGTAACCAGTTAAAGCTGGTAATGCCAGTACGCCTGCCTCTTCCCAAGTTAAATACGAAGGCTTCTTTTCAATATGTTCTACTGAAGTAATTATTTTTTCTGCAAATGTACCATCATCTGGCATTCCTACTATTTGAAAACCCTCTGGCGGTGCATCACTATTTTGATGCCAACCGATCCCAGGATTTAGTATAACCTCGTCTCCAACATGAAAGTTATTTACACCCTCTCCTATTTCTTCAATAATTCCAGCACCATCTGAACCTAACACAAGTGCTTCGGTAGATTCCCCGCGTCTTTTTGGAATATTTATATCTCTGTGATTTAATCCTGCAACCTTCAATTTAATTTTCACTTGCCCTACACTTACAGATGGCTCTTTTATTTCAGCATATTTCAGCTCTTTTCCAACATGAATAAATGCCTTCACTAGTTATCATCCTCTCATCAAATTTATCTTGTTGGTATGTATGTTTAAAGCCAACAACTGTAAAATATATCGTATCATATTCAAAGCGTTCTTCTAAATAATTGATACAAATGATAGCAACAGAAAATAAGCTGATTACCCCGGTGGAGCACTCAGCTTATTTTTTGGGGGCATTTTAGTGAATTCTAGAATAAAAATAAAGCTAACAGTGTTGATGCTACTAAACCAATCATAACAGGACCAAAGTTTTTCCTAACTAGTTCCATTACAGGAACTCCACAGAAACCAGCAACAGCCACCAGCGAGGACCATGCGATAATCGTGCCTCCTCCAGTCCAAATCGATCCCATTTGACCAATTGCAGCAAGTGTTGTTGCGTCAATAGATCCATCAGCAAGCGCACCAGATAACGCACCCGTGAGTGGCAAACCGGAAAATCCGGATCCATCTAAACCAGTAATAATACCAATGATCAATATACTAAAAGCTGCTAAAAAGGCGCTTTGCGGTAAAAATTCTTGTGTTGATTGTACAAGATCGAATAATAACGCCGGTGGATTTTCTTCACCGATAGGTAAGATGCCACCTGCAAAATCTGAGCTACCTAAGAAAAAGAAACCAGCAATAGGGATAACTGGTCCCATCGCTTTAAAGGCAAAAGTGAAACCATCGACAATGTGTTCACTAATATAATCAAGTGCACGATGCTTACCAAATACGAAGGTTGAAAGTAGTAGTAAAACAATTGCTACCCCACCAATAAATGCCGCACCATCTCCACCTTCAAATCCACCCATTCGACCTGCAGACAATTTAGTTGAGACCATGTAAATCATGACCGCTAACATCGAAACTGGTACTAAAACCGCGAAAATTTTACTCCAAAGCGATAAATTTTTAGTTTCTGATTTCTTGTGACTTTCTTCTTTTAATCCTTGCATAGTTGCTAATTCTTTTTCAATTTGAGGATCATTTTTTTGACGTATAGATTTTCTATTGAAAAAATACGCCAATGCTATTGCGATTCCTCCAGTAATTAATGATAAAACTAGTGCTTGATCTGACAAAACAGAGGTCTCTACACCTGCGGATTTAGCAGATAATCCTGGAGCAACTTGAATAACATAGTCAGATGATAAAGCCATCCCTTGACCTGCAAGGGCAACCGCCATAGCCGCTACCATTGCTGGTAAACCTGCGCGAATAGCAGCAGGAACTAATAGTGCACAAATTAGTGGTACTGCTGGAGTTGGCCAAAAGAATAATGAAATAAGATAGGTTACGCCAATTAAAACAAAGTAAGCTACATGCCCATTAACCATAAACTTTTCAATAGGCTGTATCATCCGCTTATCAGCACCTAAATCTTTTAGTGAATGTAATAAAGCAACCATAAATGTAATAATTAAGAAGATATTGAACAATTCTTTAGCAGCTACTAGATTTGCATTAAAAACTGCAGTAAAACCATCAATAACATTTCCTTGATATATCCAAGCAACTACAAATGTTCCAAGTAAAGTAGGAAGAACCACGCCCTTGCGAAATACCATCGTGATAATAATTAACAATGTAAACAATCCATATATCCAGTGGGAAATTGTTAATTCCACGTCACATTGCCTCCTTATTCAGTTATTTATTAACTGTGATAATAGCCTATGCAAAACGGATTTAATGGTGACGTGGTAAGCAAACGCATGACGCAAGAAGTCACTCCATAGAACAAAAGCGCAAGGGGCATTCGAAATAAGCAAACCGCTTATTTCCGGGTAAGCGCTGGAGCTGGATGTGGCTAACTTAGTAACCAATTACCGACAGAGTAATCCATTTTGTAATTTCCTATACATAAAAAAAATCCTCTCGTCAAAGACGAAAGGATTTTTTATCGTTATAATAATACACTAAAACTATTTAATTAGTCGCTGTAATAAGTTTAGGGCGTTTATTAAACAAGAAACCAACAACAATGGTATTGATAATAAATGATGGTATTAAATAAGAACCGTTATATACTAATGAGTAAACCCAAACATTCATACCGTCGATTAGTGAATCGAAGAACACAATTCCAGCAATAAAATGTGCCGCGAAACGTAATGTACATGCTAATAATACGCCTAACGTGATAGCTGAAATAAATCCAGAAGTGTTTCCATCTTTTACATTTTGTTTGACTTTATTAGCAAATAACCCAGCAAACCCTAAAACAGTAAATGCCAATCCATAATCAATAAAGCCTTGAACAGGATGCATAATCCAAGCTGTTCCTAAAGCAACTTGTAACACTCCAAATAAAAAACCGGATACTAAACCACCCTTAAGTCCCCAACGAAAAGCGACAATAAAGACTGGAATCATTGCAAATGAAATCGAACCACCCTGTGCCCATAATTTAAACGATAAAAATGGCAAAAGATCAAGTACTAACGCTAAAGCTGTAAAAATTGCTACCTCAATTAGAAATAATGTTCGTTTCGAATTCACTTTAAATTTCCTCCCCTCGAATTTTGGCAATAAAAAAAGCAATGCCAAGGGGAAGCTTCCTGATGGAAAATATGCTTTATTGCATACCGGACACCAGAAAAGCCACCATCCCTACGCTAGAATTAA
This sequence comes from Aquibacillus saliphilus, assembly GCF_020404745.1. GTDB lineage: Bacteria > Bacillota > Bacilli > Bacillales > Amphibacillaceae > Aquibacillus > Aquibacillus saliphilus. Next base: position 9,542 of record NZ_JAIZAP010000001.1, on the reverse strand, counting down.
CTAACAGGTTCAAAGGGTCTGAACAAATGTTCACTCTCAGCCATAATGGCTCCCCCTGAAGGCTTCACTTCTATACTTTGATTGCTAATAGATATTATAACTTAAAACTCGCTAAATAAGCAATATAGAAAGACTATACTCATTCCTTGTTAAGACACAACTGTCACTGGGCACGGAGCATTTTTTATTACACTATAACACGTGCTACCTAGTAGTCTTCCTTTTACTTTCTTCATACTTGTTGTTCCCATAATGATACCAAGTGCCTGAATATTCTTTGCTTCATTACATATTTCTTGTGATGTAATTCCTAGACGCCATTTCACTTTTAAATCGATATTTTTTCCAACTCGGTTCCTACCCTTATTAAGCACTTTAATTGCTTCTTCTTTTTTATATTCCTGTAGCTGTTTCTTACCAATTTTTTTATTTGCATAATGTGTATTTACTCTCTGTTGAACATGAAATAATTCAATTGTATAGCCTGATGTACGCGCTAATTTTACAGCATAATCTATAGCTAATAGAGATTGCTCTGAATCGTCAATTGCAACTAGCAATATATTCTTCACACGAATCACCTCTGCTTTATACTATTCAGCAAGTAGTGAAATACGTACCATAAAATAATTTTAGGATGATTTTTTTTATTTGAGATATAGTAGTAAATAGGTTTTATGAAATTGATTTGTTTATACTGAAAAGTTAACACAACCATATTCTCGCGCTTCAAAATTCTTCGAAGTAACACAAGTTGAGCATCATCTAATTATGTGTCATAATTTAGAGGTATTCATGCAGGGAGGTTCAAGTTTGAATATTGTATATTCTCAACCGTTTTTCATAGTAAATCGTGAAATAAGTAATAACCAACAGTTTTATTTTGAATCAGAAAAATACATTAACCTCTATATAGACCGAATAACAACACCTATGCATCAATTTTATCTAGATGAAGTGCTTGATGTTTCTTATAAGCTACTCACATCATCTAATTATTGTTTATTATACTTGCATACTAACCAAGGTGTATTCACTTTTAACGTAAAATCATCTCCAGATGAATTAAAAAGAGAATTCCTGAAAACCAAAAAAAGTAATCAACACTAATTTATTAGCCACTTTTAAAAGAGGTTTTCCCAAGCTTGGGAAAACCTCTTAAATTTCTAAAGTTTTTATCTAATTTTATTTTCCGTTAACCGCAAAAATTCCTCGACATCAGCAATACATAACTCAATGCCTTTTTCCCAGAAATCTAATCCTCCAAGATCTACATTTAGATGTTTTTTAGCCAAATCTTCAACAGTCATAATTCCAGTGTCCCTTAATAATTCTTTATATGACTCTTCAAAGTTTCCATCTGATTCAACTGCATTCGCATAAATTCCTAGACTAAATAGATAACCAAACGTATATGGGAAATTGTAAAATGGAACATCTGTAATATGAAAATGCAACTTGGACGCCCAGAACGTTGGATCATAAGATTCAAGTTCATTACAGTATGCTTCTTTTTGTGCTTCAACCATTAACTCACTTAGTCTCTCAGCTGAAACAATTCCGTTTCGACGTTCTAGGTAAAACTTATTTTCAAAAAGAAAACGTGAATGTATATTCATAAAAAATGCTACGCTACGCTGGATTTTTTCTTCGAGTAACGATATTTTCTCATCTTGAGTTGTCGCATTTCGTACAGCTGCATCGGCAATAACCATTTCAGCTAAGGTTGAAGCTGTTTCCGCTACATTCATAGCATAGTCCTGATTCAACACACTTAATTCATCCATTACATGCTGATGATATCCATGACCGAGTTCATGAGCTAATGTCGCGACATTGGATGCTGTACCAGAATAAGTCATAAATATTCTAGTTTCACCGCTATCTGGAAAGCTAGTACAAAATCCACCCGGTCGTTTGCCTGCTCTATCTTCCGCTTCGATCCACCCTTTATCAAAAGCAGTTTGAGCAAACTCAGCCATATTTGTACTAAATCGACTAAACTGTTCAATAATCGTCCTGGCAGCTTCATCAAAGTTAATTGTTTTAGTGGAAGTAGCAATTGGAGCCTCTAAATCAAACCAACTTAGTTTCTCTAAACCAAGTAGTTCCGCCTTTCTTTTTAAATAAGATACAAAAGGGGTTTTATTATTAGCTATTGCTTCCCACATTGCATGTAACGTCTCATCACTCATCCGGTTATAATCGAGTGGCTCTTTGAGCACGTGAGCCCAGCCGCGATGGTTATAGGTTTGTAGACGAAATCCAGCCAAATGATTAATTGTTTCAGCAAATAGCTCTGAGTTCTTCTTCCACTCTTTCTCTAATTCTGTAAATGCTTCTTTACGTTTCAAACGGCTTGGATCACTTAATCGATTAGCTGCCTGTCCTACAGAAAGATGCTCAGACTCATCACCATTAGTTAGTTCCACGCTCATCTTGCCGACAATAGTATCATACATCTCTCCCCAAGCATGATAGCCATCAACGGATAGGTCATTTAGTAGGATTTCTTGCTCTATTGGAAGTTTTTCCTTTGCTAATTTCCTTCTTTCATTAAGTACAAACTTAAACGCGATGAGTGTTTGTTGTTCTATTAGGTGTTCCCAAACATTTTCTTCAATTTGGACCAATTTCTGATCAAATTTAGATATGGTGGTAGCATATAATGATGAAAGTTGACTTCTTTTACCTACTAGTAGCTTAGCTTCTTTGTCACCAACGTCCTGAGCGGATAAGCAGCTCACAAAGGAGGAAAACTCACTCAATTGTTTAGTTGCTTTCTCTAGTAATTGGATAACATCTTCCAAATCCTTGGAATCATTAGAATGTTCAGGAATAATAAACTTGTTTACAGCACTTAATAACACATCCATATTTTTTTTGAGTTCAGATATATAATTATGTAATTCTTTAGAACTGCTTCCTCCAGAAAACAGTGAATCTAAGTTCCATTCCATTGTATATTGGCTGTTCATTTGTATCTCTCCTCGCAATGGCAATTGACGCTTTTCTAATTTTTAAAGATATCTACAAAATATCTCTAGTAAATTATAACAGATTTTGATTTAGAAATGCCTTATTCTCTTTTTCCCATCGACTTAAACTTTAAAACATATAAGTTTAGTCTCTTACAAGGAACAAATGAGAAGGAGCCGGATCTGGACGTGGCAAAATTAAGAATGAATTATCTATAGCAGTTCATTTTATAATTTCTCAAAAAATAAAAAGACTGTTCCAAGTTCGAGAAACAGCCTACTAACCACTAAGTAATACGAACGAATTTTTCATTTGCGGTAAGATAAAATAGTTGACCATTGGAGTTTTCTACTTGATATTGAAATCCTTCCCCTACTCTGACCCGTGCTAAAATTTTCGGAAAGCCAATTCCTTTATTAATTGTATTAACTAAAGCATTATCACCCCATGATGGTTTATTATAAAACCTTAATCCGTCTACTTTACTTTCCACACGCTTACCAATAAATTGTTGGTCTTTCATGGATTGAAAGGTTTTAGTTTGATTGATTACAGATGCTCTACCTCTTGGTGCGAAGTAACTATATCCACAATATTGACAGATCCCAAGTACGACTGCTTCAGCATAATCCTGCCAATGATTTCTTAGTTGTTTGATATCATCCATTTCTGAATCTGCAAATCCATACTCGATAATGTTGGTTTGTACTTTACCAGTTTCTCGTATCATAAAATAATAGTCTTGTCCTATACCAGAAGGAAGAGTTCTAGTAAATATTCGTCTCACATTTTGCCCGCTTTTTTGTAATTTTCCAGCAAGTACTTTTGCTAATTTCCCATTACTATAGATGGAGTGAATAATCTCTCCTCCATCTCCACCTCCTGCGTTAATGTGATTAGAAATACAGTAAGCAGCTCCACTGTCACGTACTATCTTCGTTCGTTTTTCATTGGTAAGGGTTGTATCGTTAGATCTAGTTATCGCAACTGGAAAATTCAACTGCTGAAAGCGACGATATTGATAGATAGAAATTTTTAAATTCATATCCTTTTCTATCCAGTACTGATTAGAACCCCCTCCTGGATCAGCACCGCCATGCCCTGGATCTATAATTAAAATAGGTTTCACTTGCTCCCTCCTCCCACATTCTTATTTCTATAATTGAAATCAAGGAGCCTTTTAGTGTCGCTACCCTTAAAAATGTTTTAAGTTTTACAACAACTAAAGTGCAGGCAACATGCTCACCCTAGGGAATAAGACGAGCCTCGGCGCCTAAGTTCTTAGCAGGCATAGAGGATTGACTTAAGACCTCAGGCGGTAGCTGGATGTGGTTAACTTAGAAATTAATTATCCACACGAAACCAAATTTATAATTTCCTAAGCAAGAACAAGAAGTCAGTCATGTATTTTATTGATCTATTAAAGTAACCGTAACACGAACATCAAGTGTATGACCTCCACCTCGGTAAACACCCTGTAGTGGACTAACATCTGCATAATCTCGGCCAGTACCAACACGGATGTGATTTTCCAACGCTTCGACATTATTAGTAGGATCAAGTCCTACCCAGCCGATTCCCGGCACCATTATCTCTACCCATGCGTGTGTTGCAGAATCACCAACCAAAGCAGAATTGTCACCTACATATAAGTAACCACTCACATAGCGAGCTGGTATATTTTTGGCTCGAACAATTCCAAGCATCACATGAGTAATATCCTGACATACACCATTTTTAAGTTCAAAGGATTCATATGCTTTTGTATTTACATGTGTAGCGTCTCCATTGTAGTTAAATCTTTCATGTAAATACTGCATGATAGCAATTGAAAATTGGACTGGATTCTCTATCTCACCGACTTCATTAATTACCTCCTCTATTTGTCCTGGTTTGAGATACGTGTACTCCGTTTCATTTAAGAAAGATAAATAATGATTATGAAACAAATCGGAATGAAAGATGGCTTTCATTTCCGGCGAGTATTCTACCCGGTGGATAAACGGACTTTTTTGAATACTGACGATAGAAGTTGTGGTTACTTCTAAATGGTTGTGTTGTTCAGGGATGAAAAATGTCTCCACATGGTTTCCCCACAAATCCAAATGTTCTTTTGTTAGAGAAGAAGGTTGAATCTCATTTCGATAGGATAGCAACCTCTGACACTCATCTGTCCTCGGTTTCAGTCTTATCGTGTTCATACTCTGGTTAACAGGTGATTCATAATCAAAACGATTTGTGTGAATAATTTGGTATTTCATGCTTGATCTACTCTCCGTATTTTGTTGTTGGCTTTGAAAAGTTTGTTTAGTATTCGTTTTAAAGTCTATATCGGGCTCAATCAAATAGTATGTTTTCGAAAAAATAATTCCAATTTCGTTACATCTATTCTGAAAATTATCTAAGAATGCACTTAATTCCTTTAATTCTAAATCATTGATTTTCACTTGATTAAACTCTTCCGCCAATTGATCAAGTGATGCATACATTTTCCACGAATAGTGAGAAACTTTACCGCCTTCCATTTCATAAACCGCTTGTCTTACATGGTTGATACAATACAGTATCGACCGAGGAAACTCCTTATTTGAAATTAGAAAAGTAAGCACTGCTTTTGGATTCATCTGAGGTGGGTTTTGTTTTAAATAGGCTTCATATCCGTTAACGAGCTGTAAAGCTGACCTCCAATAATAATAATATTGACCATGGTAATTATATTTAGTCTCTGCTGAAACTGTGTTATTGCATACTACATTTAATATTCGCGTTGTTTTTTCGGCCCGTTCAAGCCACTTTCCAATCTTAATAAATCGATAGGCAACACCACCCCGAGGCATCGACGATTCCACAATCCCCTGGACAGTTAATGCAGTCAGTTTAATTTGCTTTAATAATTTTTGTATGTCATCTTTTGTCCAATCGCTTGTATTAAAATCGCGAAAAGATAAACAAAAGTCATTCCATATTTCCCATAAATCGTCTGGAAGGTGATCTCTTGTTGTTTTGGCATTTTCTCTAGCTGCCCAAACACAATTTGTAATCGAATTTTCATTTTCAGTAGAAAACAACAAGTAATCGATAATATCTCTTTCTTGTGTAAGGGAACGCCCTGTCTGTTTAAATTCTGACAAAGAACCGCATATTTCAATCACAACTTCCCAATCATGATTTGCTAATATCTCTTCGTCTGAAGCTTCTAAAATTTGAATTAATTGGACACTCAGTATTCTTGCGTTATTTTCTGCTCGTTCAATGTTACGTGACATCCAGAATAAACAATCTGCAACCCTACTAAGCATTAAGTATCACTTCCCTTTCCTTTTAATACCCATGTATCTTTCCCTCCGCCGCCTTGAGAAGAATTAACTACCAGTGAACCTTGTTTTAATGCTACACGTGATAGCCCACCTGGAAGAACGTACGTTTCATTTCCTCTCATAACAAAAACACGGAGGTCAACATGACAAGGATAAAATTGGTCACCTTGATAAGCCGGAGCACGGGATAGCTTAATAGTTGGTTGAGCAATATATTGATGAGGCGCTTCCAATATTTTTTGCCGAAAAATTTCGATTTCTTCTGCTGAAGCATGTGGTCCAATCAACATATCATAGCCACCTGAAGCACCTACATTTTTAATTACTAATTGATCTAGGTGATCAAGAACCCATTCCCTTTGTTCCTTATCCCTTAGTCGATATGTCTCAACATTAGGAATTATTGGTTCCTCATCTAAGTAGTACCGAATAATATCTGGGACATATGCATAAGTTGCTTTATCATCTGCCACACCATTTCCTATACCATTTAAAATAGAAACATTTCCTTTTCTGTAAGCTTGGAGTAAATCTGGAACACCTAATGTTGATTCTTCATTAAATGCTTTAGGATCAAGAAAATCATCATCGATCCTTCGATAGATAATATCCACCTGCTCTAAACCTTTGATAGTTTTCATGTACACCTTATCATTTCTGACAAGTAAATCCCGCCCTTCAACTAACTCTAACCCCATTTGTTGCGCTAAAAAAACATGGTCGTAGTAAGCGGAATTAAATATACCGGGAGTCAGCAATACAGCTCTAGGGTCAGTCCCTTTTTTAAGTGTTGGAGGTCTATGTGCTAAGACTGCATCATGTAAGTAGGAGATCTGATGCTCTAAAGTGAACAGCGAATGCTTCGAAAAAAATTCAGGATATACTTGACGCATTACGTAACGGTTTTGATAGACATAGGACATCCCCGATGGATTGCGCAAATTATCCTCTAGGACAAGGTATTGACCGTTTTCATCTTTGATTAAATCAATACCAGCCAGAAAAATGTGGTTTTTCAAAGGAATATCAATACCTTGGACTTGTTTGTAGTAAAAATATGGATTTCCCTCTACTAATTCTTTTGGAACAATCCCATCTTTTACTATATTCTGTTCCCGATAAATATCCTCTAAAAATAAATTTAAAGCCTCAGTCCTTTGAATCATACCTCTTTCCACTTTTCTCCATTCCTCGTCCGGAATAATGATTGGCACAAAGTCAAAAGGCATTATCTGCTCTTTACTCTCGTTTTTGTTATAAACAGTGAAAGTAATTCCTTGCCTTAAAAAAGATAGTTGAGCAGTTTCATGCTTTTTCTTTAGTTCTTCTTCGTTAAAATCACTCAGAATTCGATGGAATTTAGAATAATGAGTTCTTGGCGTTCCATCTAATTTCAACATTTCATCAAAAAAAGGTGCTGTTTTATATGGTTTAAACAAAGCAGTCCCTCCTAATTGGGCATCAGTATTTTAAACCTTTGGTATTACTAATTCCGTTAAAACTCTCTATCTAACTACTCGTCCTAGTCTAATAGTATTCAACCTATGGATTAATAAGACTTATTTAATCTAATTTATTGAGACGCAGGCACCTTACTCACCCTAGGGCAATAAGACGAGCCTCGGCGCCTTTTTACATCTTTGCAACATAGAGGATTGATTTAAGACCTCTGGCGGGTGCATTTGAAATAAGCAAACCGCTTATTTCCGGGTAGGCGCCGGAGCTGGATGTGGCAAAGCTTAGGAATTAATTGTCTACAAGAAACCAATTTTATAATTTCCTAAGAAATGAAAAAACGAGCGTCCATTAAATTTGGACACCCGTTTGTTATTGCTATTTCATATCTGGGTCTGGATGAACGTTGGAAGTGCGCAATACACTAAGTGGAGTATCATGAATATATGGAGGTGCTGGCTTAAGTTTTGGTTTTTTGCCGAACGGTACTGGGTTATCTACATAATTAAACACACCACAACCATCCATGCTTGTTCCATAAGCCCAACGGCCCTTTGCACTCTCATTACCCGCTGAGTAGTTGAACAATGTGTAGGATACTTCTTGTTTTTCAAGCTCTCTCGGGAATGTACTTGGTACAACCACATTTTCCTTCGCTTCTAGTTCTGCGATTGCTGCTAACCATTGGTTTTGGTGCATCGTGTCACGTGCGATTAACCAGGAAAGCATATCTTTAACACCGCGGTCTGTTGTTTGTTCATATAAACGAACCGCTTGTAATCTACCATGAGATTCATATGTTAAATTCATTCGAAAATCTGCTAGTAAATTTCCGCTTGCATTAATGTAGCTCGCCGTCCAAGGATTACCAACACTATCTACTGGCATTGCACCCAGACCTGACACAATTGCATGCTGAGGGTTCATTCCGCCTAAAACAGCACCAATTACAGGGTCTTTAGCTGCCACATCTAAATCGCCAACAGGGGCATCTTCTAATAATCTGGCAATCATAGTAGCTAGCATTTCAACGTGTGCTAATTCCTCTGCACCAGTATCCATCAATAAATCTTTATACTTTCCATCACCTCGTGTTCCCCAACCTTGAAATAAATATTGCAAGGCAACAGAAATTTCACCAAATTGTCCCCCTAATATTTCTTGTAATTTCTTGGCATAAAGCGCATCTGGTCTCTCTGGTTTTGCTCTGTATTGAAGTTCTTTTACATGATAAAACAAATAACCCACTCCTCACCTTTTTTTGTTTTCGGGTTTTTCTCCCTATGTTTTCTTATTCAACAATTAACAAATGGGTGAATGCTGGATAGCCTATTTTTTCTCTAAATTTCCTTGAATTAGAGGAGTAAAAGTCTACTAGCTAAGTTTAAGCTTACTTTAAACAAAAATCTGTTTTCTGAAAAATTTGGGACTGCGGTAACTCGTCGGATGGTGTTACCAAGCTAGAATAATGTATAACTAATCAGTGGCCACCGACTACTATAAAGGCGAAAAAGTGCGTGTTTGGGGCGAATCTTTACTCTTTCTTTTAAGCCCCCTTATTCCTTTGGACACCTAAATCGATTAAGAGTAGAATGATTTTAATAAAAAATCAATCGATAAAGGTGGTGATAAGATGCCAAGAGAAGCAGAAATCATTGAGGATTTAAAAAAACGTTATGTCCGAATGGCGTTAGAAACGAACAAATATGCGAGCACAGCACAAGCTGCTGGAGTTGACCGCAAAACGCTTCGAAGTTGGATGAATAAATATGAAACAGAGGTTCGAGATCA